>JBAWFD010000049.1:0-2455 GCA_049591615.1 Gammaproteobacteria bacterium
GTCCACTAGCGAGTTGGTCGAAACGATCAGCCAGCGCCTTGGTCAGCAGCGGGCGAATGGCTGCGAGTTCCTCCTCTTGACGGCGCGCTGGGAAATCGACGACGTGCGAGATTACGAAGCCCACTCAATCCGCCAGGAGTGGGTCCCTACGAGACTTTAATCACGGCTCTTTACACACGTCTGCCTGAGGAAACGTCCCGCGCGGATGGCTACTTTCCCTGCTGCTGGAGAATGGCGTTTATGGCGAATGACGTCCGGGACGTCTCGAAGAGGACGAGGCTCGCAGCGGGAGGTTGGACCATTTCCATGAGAAGGCTCTTCAGCGCGCGAGAGTAGTATTCGTCAAGCGTAGCTGTTCAGTGAGTTGAGGGGACTGAACGCGCACGCGCGCGCGTTCGGTTTCACCGATAGTACTAAATCTAGCGAGCCGTTCACCCATCACCCGAGGGCTCTTTGTCCGCTCGGGATTCACGACTTCTGCTCTCCACGGACGACGAAGGTCCGGTCACCCTCTCCCGAGAGCAGCGCCTCGAGATCCTTCGGCGACTGGACAAACTCGAAGCGGAGAACCGTGAGCTCCGCAAGAAGCTCGAAGAGCGCGAGCGGGAGCTGGACCGACTCAAGCATCACACCGCCGCTCTGGAGGTGGCCACGCCCCCCTCCAAGCAGGTCGACCGGCCCTCGATGCCCGCTCCCGCGGAACCTCGAACGAAAGGCCGGCATCCGGGCGGCCAGCCCGGACACGCTCCCCACGTCCGCCCTCGACCCGACCATGTCGACGAGACGCTCGACCTGACCCTCGACCGTTGCCCCGACTGTCGGGAGAAGCTGGGCGGGTCCTCCGACAGCTACGAGCGGTTGGTCACCGAACTCGTGCCGGCCTACCTGTTCGTCCTGAGGATTCTCGTGCATCGATACTGGTGCCGGCGGTGCCACCGGTACGTCCAGGGGAGCACCGACCAAGCGCTCCCGGGGCGCCAGCTCGGCCCGCGCCTCGCGAGCATGGTGGTCCTCCTCTCGATGATGGGACTTCCGGTCCGCCGCATCCAAGAGGTGTTCCTGGCGATGGCGAGCCTCTCGGTGAGTGTCGGGGAGCTCCAAGGGCTGCTGGAGTTCACGGCGGAGCAGCTGGGACCCGAGTACGCCGCGATCCGTGAAGAGGTGCGCTCGGCGCACCTCGTGCAGCCGGACGAGACATCGATGCGGGTCGGTGGTGCCAACTGGTGGGCCTGGTCGTTCGCCTCGGAGCTCGCCGCCTACTATGAGCTCGACCCGAGCCGGGGACAGGATGTGGTGGAGCGCGTGCTGGGTCGGGACTTCGCGGGGACGGTGGTCTCCGACGACTGGTGCGCCTACAACTGCTTGAACGGCAAACGGGGGGTCTGCTGGATCCATATCAACCGACACCTCCAAGCGGTAGAGGTGGCGCATGGGATCGAGCCTCGGGGACCGAGGGACCTGTCGCCACCGGTCTTCACGCGGGCGGGCCATCCGCCCGCCACGTTCCTCCGGTTCGCTCATCGGTTGCGTGCACTGGTGCGCGAGGCGGTGGAGTGGTCAGAGAAGACTCCCGCCTCGGCAATGTGGGCGCGGGAGCGGAGGGCGCACGCCTACGAACGACGGGTTCGTCGGCTGAGTGACCCGAACTCGAAGGACGAGGATGTGGCGCGGATCTCGCGGAACCTGCGGAAGCGAATGCCGCACCTCTTCGAGTTCGTCCGGGACGCGCGAATCCCATGGCACAACAACGCGGGGGAGAGGGCGATCCGCTCGATTTGCGTGAAGCGGAAGATGAGTGGGGGTATGCGGAGCGCGGTGGGCGCTGGGACCTACGCCCGGCTGAAGAGCGTGCACGAGACGGCCAAGCGGAAGGGGCAGAACTTCCTGCGGACTCTCGTCACCGCGTTGACCCGCGCTCTTTCCACTCCGAGAGTGAGGAGCGCAGCTACCCGGTGAGCGATCTCGGCCCGTGCGAACCAAGATGTACGGCGGGACGATCCAGGTATCGTGGCGAAACGACGGCGGTGGACGACCCCAGCCTCAAGGACTGACGAGGAAGATCCCACTGCCCACCTCCACGGGGATGATCCCTGCCCGGAGTGCGGGCTCGCCATCGACCTCCCCCGTACTCCGTGCGAGCACTGCAGCCATCCTCTCAACGCCCACTTCCCCGGATACTCTCTCGGCGGCGGGGATGTCGTACTGGACTGCACAGAATGCGAGGCAGTCTGTCCGGCACCCCCGTCGCTGGTGAAGGGCCGTGGCTCGGGGAGCCCCATACTCTCGCTACGGACTTCTTAGAGGACGCTCAATCGACTGAACAGTTACGAAGTAGATTTCACGGGCCTCCCACTTTCCTTCGTGCCGACGCAGGCGCTCCAAGAGTTCGCCCCGAGCCGCACTCGGGATTCGCAGCAAGGGAGAGGGATCGCTCAGGCGGTTCCCCCCCTCTCGA
>JBAWFD010000050.1:0-4740 GCA_049591615.1 Gammaproteobacteria bacterium
AGTGCTCGCGATCTTGGAGGCCAAAGAAGGCAAGGGCAGTGAACTCAGCGCCTTTCTTGAGAGCGGCCGTGTCCTCGCTGCCGCGGAGGCGGGAACCGTCACCTGGTACGCCTTCAAGATCAGCGACACCAGCTACGGCATCTTCGACACCTTCGAGACTGAGGACGCCCGTCAGGATCATCTCCAGGGCGAAATCCCGCGTGCACTTGCGAAGGTTGCGCCGGAGCTGCTTGCCGCAGAGCCCGACATCCGAATGGTTGATGTCATCGCCGTGAAGTAGGTCGGTGCTCCCGCTATCTGAGTTGAATCCTGCATCCGACAACCCGATACCCTTATTGAGAACGAAGAAGTTGCCGTCTACCTGGGCTTTCGAGTGCGCCCCTCGGGATTCGAACCCGAAACCTGCGGATTAAGAGTCCGAGGCAGGGGAGTCCGTGGAGTCAGCCCAAGTCTGTGACCTGCGAGTATATCCGGTGTCGATCCAGGGATTCGGTTGATTTCCACCCAGTACCACCCAAATAGTGGGTTGGATAGTGGGGGAGGTTCTCCGTGGCAGGCCCGGGGGTTGTGACGGATCCGGTCCCACTCCGCCGGTCTAGTCTGATCTGTCATCTGGTATCATAACACCGTGGATGGAAAAGCCGAAGCGAGCGCAATCCTTCGCCAGTTGCGGCGAGACAATGGCCTGACTCAGCGCGACTTGGCCGCGAAGGCTGGTGTCCCCCAATCGACGATCGCAGAAGTCGAAGTTGGACAAAGAGAGCCGTCACTCACCCTGCTGAGCAGGATCGCCGAGTCCGCCGGCCAGTCGATCGCCATAGGGCTGGTCCCTTTGCCGCGGCACAGTGCGGTTGCCACCGCCAACACGATCAAAGATCGGCTGTATGGGGATGCGGGCCAAGGGCGGTCGCTCGATATTCGTGAGGATGGTGCGCTTCGCGCTGTCATCGATCTGAAAGACGCCCTCCGGCGCTCAAGTCATGAGGAATTCGATACCCTTACCTGCCAGGCCCCAGGCCTCGTCGGGGACACGCGTTGGGATGCTTTCCTCGCTGCGATAGTTGAAGATGAGGCGGCCAGGAAGGCGATCTCTCCACCTCGCTGGACCAATGACCCGAATAGGTTCAATCGACCCTTTTGGTATCTGTCCAAGAACCCGAGATTCCACACCTGGGAGATCGCCAACTCTCCTGGAGCGCTCATCCGTCATGGCGTGTTTGCTGCGGAAGATGAACTTGAGAGTGTCTGATCTCAACCGGGACGAAATGGAGTCGGCACTCGCCGAGCTTGCAAACCAACTCAACGCTCTCAACGTCAAGGCCAAGATCTGCCTGGTTGGCGGAGCGGTCATGGTGCTTGCCTTCGATGCTCGTTTCAGCACGGGAGACATTGATGGATCGATGCATCCCACAGATGACGTTCTCGCCGTCGCCGCTGAAATCGGTGAACGACGAGGTCTCGGTGCAGAATGGCTCAACAACTCGGCTCAACAGTTCATACCGATATTCAAGGAGCCCAACTGGCAACCGATTCTCAAGTCGGGGAACGTTGAGATCGTCGCCGCCGATGAGCGATCGATGATGGCCATGAAAATGCGTGCCGGCCGTGGGTCGCGGGACCGCCTCGACATCAACTTCCTCGTCAAAAGATGTGGCATCACCAGCGTTGCCGAGGCATTGCAGCTGTATGAGGAGTTCTTTCCCGAAGACCCGCTTCCAGATCGAACTCTTCCGCTGCTCGACGAAGCCATCGCGGCGCTTGGTCCCCAGTCACCGTGACTTCGTCGGCAGTCGAGGCTCGGCCTATGGGGCATAAGCCCCTAGAGCGCGCCTGAAACCCACAAACCCTTGTGTGCCGAAGCGGGTCTACTCCAGAACGAGTGCCACGTTGTAGGGCTGTATGGCGGTCTCGCGGCGATGGTACACGTCGAAAGCGAGAGCCCGTCCCCCGAGGTCGTGGCCATCGCCTCGTTTCGTCATCCCATTGGGCCATCGCCTTCGCATTCGTGTGCTTGCTCACAGCTCGACGCCTCTTCCCGCGTCAACGTGCGCTTGTATCTCAGCGCTACCAATGGTTCGAGATTGGTTGCTCTCGACACGACTGAGAGCGGTGGCACGGTCGGCCGCAGCCAGTGCCCGCTGGCGTTGACTCGTCTGTTCGATACTGATCGTGTTGCCCAGCTTCCCAACTGGGCTCTGTCCGCTGAGGTGCCAGCGGTCCCGGTAGGCGGCGATGGTCGAGACTTCCCTTATCCAGCGTTCGCGCCGGGCCGGGGAAGCTGGCGGGGTCCCGAGACGTTGTATCCAACTCTCGCCGGACTCCACGGCTTGGTCGGCTAGTGAACGGGCTCGCCCTTCCATGGCCTGGTCACGCTCGATTAGCGCGTGCGCTAGCTCGGGGTCGCTCACGCGCTGGATCCGGGGGATGAGGCCGGCGATCAGGTTGTCGGCTTGCCGGTTCCGACCACCGGCCGCCTGGGTCCAGCGATCCACCCGGCCGTGCAGTACAGCGGCAACGTCGACAGCATCGGCCAAGGATCGGCCGGCTACCAGGCGAGGAAGAGCGGCCTCTATGTCGAGGCCACGGGCTTCGGCGTCGCGGAAGGCGGCCTGAAGCGGGCCGTACGCTGCGCTGGCCCGAACTGTCTCGAGTTCTGCGCCACTCAGTCCTGATCGGGCGAGGAGGCTATCCCAGCGTTCTTGCTGGGCCATCGTGGCCAACGTCAGGTATTCGGCCGACAGCCTTTCCATACCCTCGGCCTCCGCCGATTGGCGCTGGATCATGTCGTGGGCGGCCACGTCGGCCCCCTGGTTGCGCAAGACCCCGACCAGAACCTCCTTGACAGTTATCGGTTCGAATGCTTGGTCGTGGGAGGTCTGTGGGTCAGGGTCGTAGTGGGTGTCGACGTACAGGCAGTTGGATGCCCGACCTCTCGTGGCCATGACGTAGAGCACTTCGCGGGTGGTCGTCGTTGAGACCAGAGCGTGGGCGGTGTCGACCGTGCGGCCTTGCGCCCGATGCGCGCTCGATGCGTAGGCCAGCTCGAGATGTTCGGAGACGTAGGCGGCCGGGAGGACTACCACGCCGCCACCGTTCGCCCGTTGCACCGTCATCGTCCCATCGTGATGCGTCGCTGTGACAACCCATCGATCACCGTTGCGGACCCAGTGTTGTCCCGTGGAAAGGCGTCGGTCGTTCTGGCGACTGATCACCAGGTCGCCAACCCCCGCTGTTCCTCCCCCCGCCACCGCCAACCCGTGCTCACTCACCGCACGGGCGGCGACTCGGTCGGCCCGGGCCCGGTCGTTGAGTTCGCTCACGGTACGAAGGTCGCCGGCGATCATCAGGCTTGTCTGACCCGATTCCGTATCGTCTTTCCAGGCCAAGTACAGGGCGTCGAGCATCTGGTCGCGGTCGCCATCGGCGATCCGGTCGTTGGTCGAGTAGGCATCGATGGCGTCGGGTGAACCCATCCGGAGCTCGACGCTGGCCCTCTTCTCCCAGAGGTGATGGAAGCGGCGCACGTCGGTCAGTTCGGGGGCGAGACCTTCACGATCGCGCACCAGGGCGGCGAAGGCGCCTCCGGCCTCGACCGCGCTGAGCTGGCCCTGGTCGCCCACCAAGACGACCTTTGCCCCCGCTCTCGCGGCGGCGCCCACGAGCTCGTCGAGAGCGAAGGTCCCGGCGAGGGATGCCTCGTCGACGATGACCAACTGGTCTGCTCGGAGGCGCCAACGGGCCAGCTCGTCCTCGGTGGTGCTGATGCGTTGGCGCAGTGGGGCCCGGGTATCCGAGACATTGGGAACGAATCCGAGTGCGGTGCGGAGTTCCCTGATCTTGCCAACCCGTTCGGCTTCTCGGCGGTGCTCGAAGAGCCATTTGGCGGTGTTCTCGGTGTCGATGCCGAGTTCGCCCGCCAGCACCTCGGCCGCAGCGGCGGAGGGGGCGAGGCCAAGTACCGAACCCACGCCGTGTTCGGTCTCCCATGCCGCACGCAGGCCGGCCATCGTGGTGGACTTGCCCGTCCCGGCCGGCCCGATCAAGACGTCGAGTCGGCGCCCCGACGTGGCGATTTGTTCGATGGCCAGGATCTGGTCAGCGGACAAGGTGTGTTCCCGGCGCGGCAAGTTGGCCTCCGTGACGGCGGCCACTGTGCGCGCAGTGACCGCGGGAGCGCCGAACTGACGTCCGGCGTTGAGCAGGCGTCCCTCGGCCTCCAAGAGCGTGGTGGTGGTGTAGACCTCGTGCCCTTTGGCCCGGAACCGACTCGTCCCATCGGGCCGCCGCAACGCTTCGGGAGTGTGGTGCAGTTCGGGTGCCGAGATGAGCAGCGACCGACCCAAGGCCAGCTCCGCGGTGCGCTCGGCAACTGCGATCCGTTCTTCGGGGGAGGCGAAGCGGACGCCGTGGAGTTGGCGGTGCACCTCGGCCAAGACGTTGGCCCGACTGAACGTGGCCCGACGTTCGGCCACCTGCTCGACGGCCACACCTGCTGCGTCGAACAGGATCCCCTCGGCCAGGTCATCGGCGTGCAGAAGCGGAAGGTCGTTACGTTCGGCGAGCCCAGCGACCCACGAGATCGGCTCGTCGCCGACGTACGGCTCGGCCCGCTCGCGCCAGCCCCCTGTCATCGCGGCGAGGCTGTGATGCTCTTTGGCCGGGCGGGTCTCAAGCGTGGCCCGGCGCCGCAGCTCGAGCACCTGCGCCGTTGTTGGTTGGCGGCCGTGGGCGGCGACGAAC
>JBAWFD010000051.1:0-42572 GCA_049591615.1 Gammaproteobacteria bacterium
GAACCGAATGGCATGAAATGATAATCGTGTACCCATATCAGATCATCGTGCTTGAGCAACGGCTGCAACAACCGCACGAACCGCTGGTTGACTCCCAGATAAGCCTGGTATTGCGGCTGGCTATAACGCAGCAGGTTGAGACGGGAGTGGCACAACGGCCACAACATGCTGTTGGAAAAACCCAGGTAGTAATCCTCGAATTCACGCCGGGTCAGGGGTGTGGTCGCATAGCTGATAGCGTCCTCGGTGATAGTGTCCGCTTGATCCCTGGCCCGGTCCGCGACGCGCCCATTCCAGCCGAACCATAAGCCGCCCTCTTGACGCATGGCGGCCAGCAAGCCGGTCGCCAGACCGCCTTGGGCGCTACCGCGTTTACCGGGCAATGCCACACGGTTGGAGATCGCGACCAGCCGGTTCAAAACGCCTGCTCCCAGGGCTTGCTGAGCAGCATGGCGGAATGAATGATGCCCACCATGCTATAGGTCTGCGGAAAGTTGCCCCATAACTCGCCGCTGGCCGGGTCAATGTGTTCCGACAGCAAACCCAGGCGCGTGCGGCGTGCCAGCATGTGTTCGAAGATGGTGCGGGCTTCCTGGCGGCGACCCAGCAGCACCAGCGCGTTGATGTACCAGAAGGTGCATAAGCTGAAGGCATTCTGCGGCTCACCGAAATCATCAGACTGCACATAGCGGAATATATAATCCCCGCGTTTCAGTTCTTTTTCCACGGCCTGCACGGTGCCCGCGAAGCGCGGATCATCGGCAGGCACGATGCCAAGTTCCGCGAGCAACAACAAACTCGCGTCCAGAGAATCGCCATCGAAGGTCGCAGTGAAACTGCCGCGCTTTTTGTTCCAGGCTCTAGCCAGAATGGTGTCGCGCAGCCGTTCGGCTTGCTGGGACCAGTGAGCGACGCGTTGTGTGAGCCCGAGCCGCAGGCCGATGCGCGCCAGCCGATCACAGGCTGCCCAGCACATGACGCTGGAAAAGGTATGCACATGGCTGCTACCGCGCAGTTCCCACAGCCCAGCGTCCGGCTGATCGAACAGTTTGGCGGCGAGCTCGCCGAGGATCTCCAGACGGGCGTATAAGTCCATGTCACCGGGGCGTTCAAGTCGTTCGTCGAAGAACGCCTGGGCCGCCGCCAGTATCACCGCCCCATAGACATCGTGCTGCTTTTGGCGATGGGCATCGTTGCCAACGCGCACCGGACCGATGCCTCGGTAGCCGGCCAATGTAGTGACCGTACGTTCATCAAGGTCGAGCCGCCCGTTGATTCGATATACCGGACACAGATGATTGTCTGCTGAGACGGAGCCGATATTGACGACAAAGTGGATGTAATCTTCCATGGTGCGTGTCGCACCCAAACGGTTGAGCGCATTCACCACGAAATAACTGTCACGCAACCAGCAAAAGCGGTAATCCCAGTTGCGCTGCGAACTGGCGCTCTCGGGAATCGAGGTGGTGGCGGCGGCAATGACCGCACCGGTATCCTCAAAGGTGCTGAGCTTGAGGGTGATGGCGGAACGGATCACCGCTTCCTGCCATTCCAGTGGCAGCGATAGATAGCGCACCCATTCACGCCAATAACTGCTGGTTTCGGCCTGAAATTCACGCGCCACTTCCTCGACCGGGCGCGGCAGGCTCTCATCCGGACCCAGAACCAGTACGATCTCGCGATCCACCAGGAACCCGGTCTCATCCAGCAACGCGGTGGTGGAGGCATTGGTGGTCAGGCGCAGCACCTGTCCGGGCAACAGATAACGTATGTGGTTGCTTCCAGAGGTGGTATCAGGGCTGCGCGCGCCATAATCGCCGCTGGGACGCAGACGCAGGGTAATGCGTGGCAGGCCGCGCACCGGCCGGATTCGGCGTATCAGGGTTGTGGGCCGGAACATGCGCCCCAGGGATTTGAAGCGCGGAGCAAAATCCGTGATCTCGAGTTCCGCGCCGTGTTTATCATGCAGCGTGGTCACCAGGATCGCGGTATTGCGTTCATAGCGTTGCTGTGATGAAGTAAACTCAACCATGTCGATGCTGAAATATCCTTTGTCACAGCTGTCTTCAGATCGCAGTAGTGAGCAGAATACTGGATCCCCATCGAAGCGCGGCAGACAGGCCCAGACCATTTCCGCGCGCGTATCCACCAATGCGCAGAAAGCACAGTTGCCAATCAAACCCAGTTCCAGATCACGCATTGGAGATGCTCTTTTGCTCTGATGATGATACGCAACAGGACCTCAGCCATTTCAGAACCGAGTCGGTATCTGCAAGCCGATAGCGTGCGATGCTGCTTCCGCTACCCACCTTGATGCTGATACCGCCGAGCTGGTTCACCATCGCAAATCCGTCTTCATCGGTTATATCGTCGCCGATAAAAACCGGAACATGCTGCAGAAAGGGCGGTTCAGACATAAATGCCTGCAGCGCATGTGCCTTGCTGACCCCGGCCGGGCGTACTTCCAGCACCATTTTCCCGGGTTGCAAGCTGAACTCCGGATAGATGCTGAGCGCATGTCGCAGCTTGGCCATCAACGCCGGTCCACACTCCGGCGCACGGCGGTAGTGCAATGCCAGCGACAGGCCCTTGTCTTCCAGCAGCAGGTGTTCATCACTATCCGCCAGATCGCGCAATAAGTTACGCAGTGAATTCAATGTCGCGACATGCGGCTGGTGACGCATAATCCTGCCCCCAGCATCCCGCCGTTCGCCGCCGTGCTGACCCGCGGCTGCAAAATGCTGTTTGCAAAACAGCCGGTCGAGTTCCGCCAGTGAGCGGCCGCTTATAAGCGCCACGGCACCGCTGCTGGCGGCCGCTAGCTTGGCGAGTAGTGCGCATACCGCAGCCGATGGAGATACTTCCGCAGGCGTTTCCGCAAACGGCAGCAACGTACCATCCACATCCAGAAAGAACGCGAGATCGGCACGCGGTTTTGGCGGATTTTGTTTGGCGGAGCGCGACATGGCTAAATTCGCAGGTTATATAAATGTATCACGGCCGCGCTTTGCCGTGTCTGAAAAGTATGGGCGTTAGCGCATGTGAAAGCAACCCGGGAAGGAAATGTCTACACAATAACTGGGGAACATCAACAACTCGCGCTGGTGATCACCAGCGCCCGAAATAAATATATGTCGCTGCACTCAGCTGAGAATATTCCTGAGTGACGGAGAGATGCGCTCCAGCTCACGGCGGTGTGCACCGACGAGCTTGCGCAGTGCACTCTCACCCTTGATGGTCAGGCGCAGATGCACTATGCGAGAGTCCTGATCCGAAGGCACACGCCGGGCCAGACCTTGCCTCGCCAAGCGATTCACCAAGCTGACTGCAGAATTGTTGCGGATATGCAGATGTCGCGCCAGCTCACCCATGGATAACTGTTGCTGCTGGGTGCGCAGGCGTATAACCAGGAGCGCCTGATATTCGCTGGTGGTCACATCCGCCTGCTTGAGGATACGTTTACTGGCGGTCATGAAACCCCGCAGAGTGTCTCGCCAGGCAGTCAGCAAGCGATAGTCATCCTCGGATATCGTTGTGGGTTTTTGTTCTTGTATTTCAGTCTGCATATTTAACTCAGAGCTGCTGACGATAAAGTCTGATGCTCAACTGTCGATATTCAGCATCCAAATAATCTGTGCGTTTATTTCGAAAGCAGGCGTTTCAGATCGGTAGCGATTAAGTCCGGTTTGTCGCTCAGGCTGGTCAACAGCCTGGCGTTGCCCTGACGGTCGAAAATGAATACCGCGCTGCTGTGATAGACCGCATAGTTTCCCTTGGCATCTGGCTTGCCAAGCCGGTAGGCCACCCGATAGCGCTTGGTGATGGCAGTCAGTTCCTGCTGGCTGCCAGTGAGTCCAACGAACCACGGACCGAATGCGTTGGTATAGCTTTTGAGCACTGCCGGTGTATCGCGAGCGGGGTCCACGGAAACGAACAGGACCCGGACTTGGTCCGCCACAGGTCCTAGCTGCCTGAGTGCCGTTGCCAAGTCCGCCAGGGTCGTCGGACACACATCGGGGCAATGAGTGTAGCCGAAATACAGGATCACCGGCTTGCCGAGGTAATCCTTCTGGGTGACGGTCTGACCATCGTCGCGCATCAGGGTGAACTGCAGCGGCGGCATGTGGCCGGTGATGTTCAGCAGATTCCAGGGTTGTGAAGCTGGGCTGCGGCCGCAGCCAGCCATGCTCAGTAACGCCAGCACTCCGGCACACACCAAAACCGATTCACAGGTACGGGAAAGAAATGATGAAGTTTTATTCATTGCCCGGCCGCTCCTTTAACAACGAATTCAGCTGTGTATTCGGAGCCATCACTGAATCTCAGGGTCACGGGTATACGCTGACCAGTTTGTAATGGGTGTTTGCGACCGAACAGCATCAGGTGATATCCGCCAGGAGCAAAATCCAGAGTCTTCCCTGCCTCGATCGTAATCGCGTCGAGATGCAGCATTTCATCCATGCCATCGTGTACCACGCTGCGATGCAATTGCACATCGGAAAACTCCGGACTGCTTGCGGCAATCAGCTTCAGCGTATGTTCACTGGTGTTAGTGACATGTGCGTACGCGGCTAGTGGCAGATCACCTGGCAACAGCCGCAGCCAGGCGCCGGTCACCGAGAGTGAGCCGGCGAACACCGGCAGACAACAGACTGTCAGCAGTAATACAAGATACTTGCTTCGCATATTACGTCTCCGTTCAGATCAAGGCCGCAGGATTTTGAACGACGCCGCGGTATCGTGACCCGCGTCGAATCCAGCGGCGGAATATGATGAGTGCCGCGACCACGCTCATCATGCAGGATGGTATCCAGGTAATCAGGCCGCCGATGTGTTGGTCGGTGATCGGGCTTATGGGCCAGATGCGTCCGCAGATCGCATATACCGTGTACAGATTGCTATGACTGAGGGCGATATAGGAGCCCAGGATCAGCTGCGGAATCATGATAGCCCATAGCAGCAGCAGCCGCATGCCGAAGCCGGTGCGCGCACCCTCTTCAGGTGAACGCGGATCAAGTATCAGCCACCAGAACAGCAGTCCATCCAGCAGCATGCTCCAGTTCATGGCGTTATACAGCGAGATATCAAGCATGGCTTTGTAATGCACGGATGGCATCAGCCAGTAATAGATCAGCCCGACGAACACCAAGGTCGCCAAAAACGGCTGTTGAATTATGCGGTAAATCGCCTGCACAGCGTGGTTGCGCCACAGCGAAATCAGCGGCCGTCTCAGACGCTGCGGGATACCGCTCGCCATCACCATTTGTGGCACTGTCAGCATGATCAGGAAGGGCGCCAAGTGATGCAGTACCAGATGCTGGAGACGGTGTATCCAGAACATGTGCTGGGCGTAGTAATCGAAGTGTGTCTGCAAAACAGCGTATGCCAGTATCATGCCGGTAAAGAATGAGCTATTTCGCCAAAAACCGGCGGGTGAGCCCGCATGCCGTAGCGCCAACATGCCTGCCAGATAAAGACCGCAAAACAGCAAGCTCGCGACTAAGATGGTGGGTGAGAACTCCCAAGGCGCGAGCCATGTGATAATTGATTGCATTGTCTCAAGACAAAATAATTGCAGCGCTGGCGATTAACCTGAGTCCATGGACGAGCGGCATGGATGCATGGCAATCCATGCCGTACAAGAGAAATAAGCCGTTGATTCGATGACAGGGTATCTGCTTCCGATAGCCGATGGTAACAGACGCGGCTAAAGTGAGCAAAAATCTCCAATCAAGCTCATATGCATTAGCGGTCTGTAGTTAAGCCCCACGGACCGATCTTACCCGCTAAGGAGAAGGATCAGGAGTTCTCCATTACGCAGTATCCTTCTTGGTGGTAACCGGCGGCGCGGCATGTTTGCGGAATATTTCCATGGCTTCAGGCATTGAGGCAATCACCAGCTCGTCACCCACCTGCATTACGGTACTGGCGCTGGGTGCGATCTGGTGATCGCTGCGCAAGATGGTCAGGATAAGCAGGTCGGGAATCCCGATGCTGCGTATCTCCGCGCCTGCGAGCGGTGATCCGGCCACCAGCCGCATGCGGAACAGATTCTTGGATGTATCGCCGAGCGGAATTCCCTTGGCGGAGTTGCTCTGATCTGCGAGTTCGGACGCCAGAATATCCTGATCCAGATGCACCTTGCGCCGGCGCAACAGGTCAGTGGCAACCTTGTAATAGAGTTCACGATGCACCGGGCTGTCGGTCGGCGCCACCACCTGGGCTTCATAGAGCGTGGGATATTTTGCGTGGCGCGTCAGGCTGAACTGCACCAGATAGCTCAGTGCCACTGCCAGCATCGTCGGCATAATCAGATGATAGCCGCCGGTCATCTCGGCGACCATCACCAAGGTGGCGATGGGTACACGTGCAGCACCCGCGAACACCGCAGCCATGCCGACCACGGCCATACCGGTCGAACTGATGCTGGTGACGCCAAAAAGATGCAGCAGCACAGCCAGAGCCGCGCCCAGCATGGCACCGATATACAGGCTGGGCGCGAAAACGCCGCCGGATCCGCCCGAACCGATGGTGAGCGAGAGCGTTACGATCTTGAATAACGCCAGCAACAGCAGCAACCACAAAGCTATACCGGTGCCGCCCTGGAGCGCGAGTTGCATATAGCCATAACCGCCGGCGAGTATTCCTGGAATAAAGATACCGATGATGCCCACCAGCAAACCACCGATCGCGGGTTTGAAGTGATTCGGGATATTCAGCTTGTGAAATTGGTCGCGTACGCGATAGAAAACCGCTGGCAATAGCGTGGCTATCAAACCGGCGATGATGCCTAGCACACCATACCAGACGAGATCGCGGCCTGAGCCGAAACTTTCCGATGGCAGGATAAACAGCGGCGACCAGCCTTCGATCGCGCCAGTGACGGCGTACGCGACCGCGGCGGCGATCACACAATAAAGCAGTGCTGCGCCCTCGAAGGCCATGCCTGAATACAGGATCTCGACGGAAAATATCGCGGTGCCCAGCGGGCTCTTGAAAATCGCCGACAGACCTGCCGCCATTCCGATGAGCACCATGTAGCGCCGCTCGTCCTCAGGCAAGCGCAATAATCTTCCCAGAATCGAACCGACACCGGCGGCGATCTGCGCCGTGGGGCCTTCACGGCCGGCCGAACCGCCCGAACCGATGGTGATGGCGCTTGCCAGGGCTTTCACCACCGGCACGCGCGCACGGATCAGCCCTTTGGTCTGATGAAAGGCTTTCACGGCAGCATCAGTGCCATGGCCTTCTGATTCAGGCGCAAACGTATACACCAAAAAGCCAGCCAACAAACCGCCGCCGGTGGTTGCGAGTGGAATCCACCAGTTCAGATGGAAAGCCGGTGGCTGCTGCATGCCTGCAGCAGCAGCCACAGTCAGAAAGTGGTCGTGGGTGATGGGGGTGAAAATCAGTGTCTCACCCAAGTGCAACAGCCACAGGAACAGCTGGGCGCCGAATCCACCCACCAGACCCAGGACGATGCTCAAGAGCACCAGACGCGGGGTCTTGTCGAGACGCAGTAGCCAATGCATCGGAGAGATTATTGCTTGGTTAAAAGCGGCTTATTATAAAGGTATACACGGCACTTTGCCGTCATTGCCAAACGCTTCGGCATCATATCGGTGTTCCAACACACCCATGTTCAGACATCCTTGGTATTCATTCCCCGACCGGTACGCGCGCCCAATAACGGCTCCGGCAAATTACTGCTGCTGGCAATATCACTCCAGGTCAGCACGCCCTTGATCTGCCGCGGTGTCTTAAGATCGCCATTGGCGGTGACGATTACTATCGACGCCGGCGAATTACGCAGCTGGGCCATGACGTCGAACAACAGGTCATCAGCGCACACCACGATGAACTTGCGATCCGCCTGTCGCTCCAGAGCCTCTCTCACCGAACGGCGCCGATCCACCTGCAAAACCCGATCCGCCGCGATAATCCCCAGGACTTTTTCGCCATCCACGATGATTACATGTGGGAGCCGCTGCAGACGCGTGAGATAGCGCTCCAACCGACTCCAGTCACCATCCACGGGTACGCGCACCACTGCACGGCGCAGAAAATCCCTGACCCGGTCGAGAAGATACATGTTGGTTTGCAGGGATTCGGGTATGTAGTGGCCCCGCCGTGCAAGTTTGAGGTCGTAGATGCTGCCGCGCACGAACCAGCGGCGCACACCGTAGGCCACTGAGACGGATATCAGCAACGGCAATATGACGTTGTAATCGCGCGTCATCTCATAGACGATCACCACAGCGGTCACCACCGCACCCGTCGAGCCGCCGATGATGCCGGCCATCCCCACCACCGCGAGACTTGCGGCATCCGCATGCATACCAGGCACCAGCCAGCCGAGCAAAGCCGCGTAGCAGCCTCCGAGAGTAGCACCCAAAAAAAGCGCCGGTGAAAATATACCGCCAGAACCGCCGGAGCCCAGCGTCAGTGATGTAGCCAGCAGTTTTGCCGCTAGCAATAACAGCAGCAGCCATGGATTCGTCAGTGTCTTCTCCAGGATGTCCTGCACCGTGGCGTAACTGACACCTTCGACGTAATAATGGCCGGTAAAATGCACTAACAGATAGATCATGATGCCGACAGCGAGCATCCCTGTCGCATGCCGGAGGTAATAGTTGCCCGGCAGTTTGTTGAACAGGTCTTCCATCGCATAGATGGAGCGGATGAACAAAGCGGATACGCACCCAAGTGCCAGGCCGAAAACCAGATAGGCCGCTATGCTCCAAGGCGACAACACCGATGACGAGATCACCGGCAACTGCGGAATCAGAAACGACGGATGATCACCGAAGAACACCCGGCCGATGGCGGTTGCCGTGCCGGTCGCCAGCGCCACCGGTATCAGGGTACGCACACTGATTTCCGGCATGATGAGTTCGACGGCGAACAACACCCCGCCGATGGGTGTGTTGAAGGTGGCGGCGATACCGCCAGCCGCGCCGCAGCTGATCAGCGTCATGCGCTGCCATTGTTTCAATCCCAGCCATTGCGAAAGACTGGAACCGAAGGAAGCGCCGATCTGGATGATGGGTCCCTCGCGTCCCACTGCCCCACCGGTGCCGATGGAGATGGATGACGCTATCGCTTTGATTGCGCCTACCAGCGGCCGGATGATGCCGCGCTTGTAATACATGGCGTCCATGACCTCGGGGACGCCGTGACCCTTGGCTTCCGGAGCAAACTTGGAAACCAGGAAGGCCACCACCAGCGCACCGGCCACGGGCACCAGAATGATCCACACACCCAGTGGGCTTGCGAGCGTGTGCTTGGTGGCGTCGTAAACAAAGGAGAGGCGGCCGAGGAATGCCAGGTTGTGAACCAGAGCAATGAAATCGCGGAATACCACCGCACCGAATCCCGCGGCTACCCCGACGATGACCGCAAGCACCGCTACCCGGATAGCGCCGTCCTCGCTATACCAGCGTCTCAGCATGTTGAATTTGTAGGCACGGTATTTATTCCGGGAGCAAACGCTGCCCTTAGGTTTTTATGTCGCCGGAGAATCACCGCCTTATAATGCTCCGCCATGCCGATGAGGTCAAAATGGCCCTCGAAAATTAAACCAACTAAGATAGCCAATACGCGCGATTCGCCGGAGAGTGTCCGAATGCTGCAGCGATTCCATCACCCGAGACGGGGCATATCATGAACAAACCATTCATTCTCACTCTGATCATTTGCCTACTTATTTTCCCCGCCGCGTTCTGGGCCGCACCGCTTCCCACAGGGCTCGACAAGCTTGCTGTGTACGCAGGTACCTGGAAAACCGAAACTGGGCATTTCGATACGCCCTTCAGCAAGGCCGGCAAAGATTCCGCGACCATCAAAAACGACTGCTGGCGCAGCGGCGATTATTACGCCTGCAATCAGTACCTCAATGGGAAATCCAAAGTCTTACTGATATATACCTATGACGCCAAACACGATACTTATACCGTCTATCCCATCGTCGCCGGCGATGCTAACGTCCAGCCAGACAAGCTCATCATCCACGGCAACGTCTGGACTTTCCCATGGGAAACGAAAGAAAAAGGCAAGACCATCTATTTCCATGTCATCGATGCATTCACAGCGATTGATACCATCGAGCATCGCGAAGAATACTCGATGGATAAGGTCCGCTGGTATCCGATGGCACAGGGATATGAGAAGAAACTCCCCTGATTCTCAATCAACATTAGTTGCAACTAAGTCGGTGATGGGAATCATTTCCGCATTTTTAAGAATAATGAATCATCAATTCACTTGATGAAATTATTCACGGCTGGCTGCGTTTGGACTCCATCCACTTCACCAACGGTTCCCATTGCTCCTGATCCGGCCAGGAGAGATATTCCGGCAGTTCGTGGATGCCTAAGCCGCGCGAATACGCACGGATGTAGTTCTGGGTGTCACGCAGGCGCGCGATCACCGGCACTTTGAGGGTATCGAGGAATTTTTCCAGTTCGTCGTAGATCAGCAGATTCTCGCGTACCCGGTTAGCCACCACTGCGACTTTCACTTCCTTGCGTTCCACCTTACCCACATCCAGTAGTTCCTTGATGAATTTCGCCGCCGCGTTGATATCAATGGGTGACGGCAGCACCGGCACGATGAGTGTTTCGGCATGACGAATGAACTGGGTGAGTTCGCTGCCATGGGCACGGGCGGGCGCATCCGAAATCAGAAAATCCGTGTGGCGATCCAGATGTGTGAGACCGTGCTTATGGGCATCCACGCCGTGGATCTTGTCGCGTTCCGGTGGGCGCCGGGCGAGCCAGTCCAGGCTCGAGGCCTGCGGATCATAGTCCGCAAGACTCACCACCGCGTCCCAGTTGCTGGCGAAATAACCCGCGATGCTGGTGGCCAGTGTGCTCTTGCCGACACCGCCCTTGGCATTGATCACCATGATGGTACGCATGCGACCTCCTGACTATTTTCCCGATGTGTTTATGCTTTTGCCGCCCTTATTATTCATATCCAGTATAAGGCGGCAGGGAGAAATAGGGGCTAATTTTGACGTCCAACCTGGCAGACTCGATGGTCATGGAGGCGGCAGCGGTGGATTAGGCTCCCTCAGACCTTGACGGGTCTTCGATAAGCTCCCAGCGTCAATTTCTGGATTCAGCCAATCCCCAGGTTTTTCCACATGGCGTCCACTCGCTGCTTGACCTCAGCGCTCATGGCGATGGGCCGGCCCCATGGGCGGCTGGTCTCGCCGGGCCACTTGTTGGTGGCATCCAAGCCGATCTTGGAGCCCAGTCCTGAGACCGGCGAGGCGAAGTCCAGATAATCAATGGGGGTGTTCTCGACGATGGTGCAATCGCGGGCCGGGTCCATGCGCGTGCTCACGGCCCAGATCACCTCCTTCCAGTCGCGCACGTTCACGTCCTCATCGGTGACAATGATGAACTTGGTGTACATGAACTGGCGCAAGAAACTCCAGATGCCGAACATCACGCGCTTGGCGTGACCGGGATACTGTTTCTTCATGCTCACGCAGGCGACACGATAGGAACAACCTTCCGGTGGCAGATAGAAATCCGTGATTTCCGGGAACTGCTTCTTCAGGATCGGCACGAACACTTCGTTCAGTGCCAGCCCCAGCACCGCCGGTTCGTCCGGCGGCCGGCCGGTGTAGGTGCTGTGGTAGATCGGATTATCCCGATGGCTGATGTGGGTGACGGTAAACACCGGAAATCTTTCCACATCGTTGTAATAGCCCGTGTGGTCACCGAACGGGCCTTCGTCCGCCATCTCGCTGGGCTTGATGTGACCTTCCAGCACGATCTCAGCGCTGGCGGGCACCATCAGGTCGCAGCTCAGGCACTTCACCACCTCGGTGCGCGCGCCGCGCAGCAGACCGGCGAATGCGTACTCAGACAGGTTATCCGGAACCGGCGTGACCGCGCCCAGGATGGTGGCGGGATCAGCTCCCAGCGCGACCGCCACTGGAAATGCCTCGCCCGGATGCGCCTGCTGCCAATCGCGGAAATCCAACGCACCACCCCGATGCGTCAGCCAGCGCATGATGAGTTTGTTCCTGCCGATCAGTTGCTGGCGGTAGATGCCGAGATTCTGGCGCTCCTTGCGCGGGCCTTTGGTGACCGTCAATCCCCAAGTGATGAGCGGGCCAGCATCGCCGGGCCAGCAAGTCTGAATCGGAAAAGTACCCAAATCTACATCGCTGTCAGCGAACCGGTTCTCCTGGCAGACCGCCTTGCGTACCTCCTTGGGTGGCATCTTGAAGACCTGCTTGAATACGCCGAGTTTTTCCCAGGCATCCTTCAAGCCCTTGGGTGGTTCCGGCTCACGCAGCATGGCCAGCAGTTGCCCGACTTCGCGCAAGGCGGTGACCGATTCCTGACCCATACCCAAAGCCACGCGCCGCGGCGTGCCAAACAGATTGCCGAGTACTGGGATCGAATGGCCTTTGGGTTTCTCGAACAGCAGCGCTGGACCCCCATTCTTGAGGGTACGGTCGCAAATCTCGGTCATCTCCAGATACGGATCCACGCTCGCGCGCACACGCTTCAGCTCACCCTGTTTTTGCAGCTGCGACAGGAAATCGCGCAGATCATGGTATTTCATGGGGTCGACCAAGGCTCGGGAAGTACGCTATATATATGATATGTCGGACCATGAGTCTATCGGGCTCTGGCAAACCGGTATTCTTCAGTCAATACTTAGACTATCGTGCCAGCTGATATGTATACGGACAATTTTCATTAACAAACAAATCAGGGGATATCACCATGAATTACATGCACTCGCCAATAATGTTATTTGCCGGATGGCACTTGGCCGTCTGGATCATCGCCCTCGTCGTTTTCATCCTTTACCTGATAACCCTAATGAACACGCTCAATGCCATATCGCCACCGAACCGCAGGTTGACACCGGGACTGGTGTTCCTGCTACTTATACCGCTGTTCAACCTGGTGTGGAATTTCATCGTGGTGACCAAGATACGTGATTCGTTGCAGGCGGAGTTTTCCGCACGTGATCTGTCAGGCCAGGGATTCGGGTATGGCGTGGGACTCGCCATGTGCGTCCTGTATATCGTATGCATCATTCCCCTGATAAATCTGTTGGCTGCGCCAGCGGCGTTGGTGTGCTGGATCATCTATTGGGTACAGATCGCAGGCTATAAGGGGCAATTGTCAAAAGCCTAGTCATACCTGACGATGATTTACGGAATCACAAACTCGGGCAAAACATGAAAGTCGCATTCAGCAAAATGGAAGGCCTCGGCAACGACTTCATGGTAATCGACGCCATGCAGCAGCCGTTGCCATTCGACGCTGCCACCGTCCAGAAGCTCGCGGATCGGCGCACCGGTATCGGCTTCGACCAGCTGCTAGTCATCGGTAAACCCAAAAATGCCTCACACGCCGCGGCTTTCCGTATCTATAACGCCGACGGCGGTGAGGTGGAGCAGTGCGGCAACGGCGCGCGCTGTGTGAGCCGCTTCCTAGTGGAAGCCAGGCGGGTGACGAAAAACAGTTTCACGCTCGAGACACTGGGCGGCGACCTGCAGGCAGACGTGCGCGATATCGCCAACGTGCGCGTGAACATGGGGGTGCCCAGGTTCGAGCCGGCGCGTATCCCGTTCGAGGCCCGCGAGCGCGCCCTTACCTATGCGCTGGAAGTGGACGGACGCACCTATGAGATCGGCGCCGTGTCCGTCGGCAACCCGCACGCCATCCTCGATATGCCGGACGTGGATATCGCACCGGTGGCCGAGCTCGGCCCCAAGATAGAAAACCATCCGCGCTTTCCCAAACGCACCAATGTGAATTTCGCCCAGTGGCTGGACCGTACCCACGTACGCCTGCGCGTGTTCGAACGCGGTACCGGCGAAACGCTGGCCTGCGGCACCGGCGCCTGCGCCACCATGGTCTGGGGTCGGCTTGCCGGTTGGCTGGATGCGAACGTGGAAGTGTCCCTGCGCGGTGGCCGTCTCATGATAAGCTGGCAGGGAGAGGGCGAATCCATGTGGATGAGCGGTCCAGCCAACCGGGTCTATGATGGGACCATCAACTTATGAGTATCGAGCATAAAACCGGCTTACGTGATATGGGTGACCTGGAGCAGACGGTTACGGATTACCTCATCACCCATCCGGATTTCTTCGAAAATCACACCGAGGTACTCACCAAACTCAAGGTACCGCACGCCAGCGGCCAGGCGGTATCGCTCATTGAGCGCCAGGTGGAAGTGCTGCGCCAGCAATATCGCCAGATGGAACGCAAGCTGGTGGATATGATCGAAGTGGCACGCGCCAACGATGCGCTGATCGAACGCATTCATCGACTGGCGTTGGTGTTGCTGGAAGGTGGCACGCTGGCGGAGCGCCTGTATTCCGCGCAGGAGGAATTACGCAACCGCTTCGGCGCCGACGAAGTCAGTCTGTTTCTGATCAACGACCAGGCCAAAGATTTGGATGCTGGTCCGGCACGCTGGCTGAAGCGCGATGATCCAGGGCTGGAACAATTCCGTGAATTCCTGAAAGCCGGTAAGGCGTACGTCGGGCGCTTGCGCGCCCCGCAGCTAGAATTCCTGTTCGGTGAGCAGGCAGACCGTACCGCCTCCATTGCCTTGGTGCCACTGGGCGACCACGGCAAACTCGGTGTCCTGGCAGTGGGCAGCCATGAAGCCGATCGTTTCGGTCCGACACTCGGTACTGCCTTCCTGGCGCGCATCGGCGACCTGGTGGCGGCCGCCATCCAACCGCTGTTGCCGGGATGACCAAGGCTTTCGCCGACTGGATCAAAAACTTCCTCGGACATCTGGCCCACGAACGCCGGCTCTCGCCGCATACGGCCGCCGGTTACCAGCACGACCTGGAAAGTTTCCGGCAATACTGCGAACAGCAGCACATCTCTGACTGGAACACGGTTGATATCCATCATGTGCGTGCCTTCGTGAGCGCACGCCACCGTGCCGGACTTGCGCCCCGCAGTCTGCAACGTCTGCTGGCCGCGATCCGCAGTTTTTATAATTACCTATTGCGCGAAGGCGCGTGCCGCAACAATCCTGCCAATGGTATCAGCGCACCCAAAGTACCACGGCATCTACCCGAGACATTGGATGCGGATCAGATGGCCCACCTACTGGAGATCCGCGGCGATTCACCACAGGCTGCGCGCGACCGCGCCATCATGGAATTATTGTACTCATCCGGCTTGCGGCTTGCAGAATTGATCTCATTGGAACTGCACGACGTGGACCTGCAAGATGCGACGGTACGCGCCACTGGCAAGGGCTCCAAGACCCGCATCGTGCCGGTCGGCAAGAAGGCGCTTGCGGCGCTTGCCGATTGGCTCAAGGTACGCGTGCAACTCGCCAAATTGGAAGATACTGCTTTGTTTACCGGTCCGCAGGGTGGGCGCCTCAGTCCGCGCACCCTGCAGACGAGGCTCAAGCGTTGGGGCATCGCTCAGGGTGTGCAGCAAAGCGTGCATCCGCACCTGTTCAGGCATTCCTTCGCCAGCCATCTGCTGGAATCCAGTGGCGACCTGCGCGCCGTACAGGAGCTGCTGGGCCATGCCAACATCAGCACCACCCAGATCTACACCCACCTTGATTTCCAGCACCTGGCCCGCATATACGATCAGGCGCATCCGCGCGCGCACAAGAAGAAATAGCTTAATACGCGGTGATACGGACTACTCGGCATCTGGCACCGCACTGCTGTTGGTTTAGAATGAAAGACTCACTCCGCTAGCCCATTCGAAGGATTGAAACACATGGAACAATTCCACGGCACGACGATCCTATCGGTACGGCGCGGCAAAGTCGTAGCCATGGGCGGTGACGGCCAAGTGACCATCGGCAATACGGTGATGAAGCCCAACGCCCGCAAGGTGCGGCGTCTATACAACGACCAGGTGCTGGCGGGATTTGCCGGTGGCACAGCCGATGCTTTCACGCTCTCCGAGCGTTTCGAAGAAAAGCTCACCAAGCACAGCGGCAACCTGACGCGCGCAGCGGTGGAACTAGCCAAAGACTGGCGCAGCGACCGCATGCTGCGGCGCCTGGAAGCGCTGCTGTGCGTGGCCGACAAGAACACCTCGCTGATCGTCTCTGGCAACGGCGACGTCATCGAGCCGGAGCACGGCCTCATGGCCATCGGCTCCGGCGGCATGTATGCACAGGCCGCAGCGCGTGCCTTGCTGGAGAACACCGAACTGGATGCGCGGGCTATCACCGAGCGCGCGTTGAACATCGCGGCGGATATCTGCATCTACACGAATCGTAATCTTACGATCGAAGAACTGAAGTAGTTTATAGTGTGCCTCCGTGGTTGCTATCGGCTTCCTGCCTTCCGCGACACTCGTACATCCCTGTACAGCGCCTACACAGCAAACTCATTTTACTGTCTGCGTTCTTGCAGACCGGCGTGAAGCGGAGCAGCATGACTAATGCTTCTGTAAGTTGTTTGAATGGCAAAACTAAAGAAACCGATATCGTGAGATAACCAATGCAGCGTGGAGCATTTAACCCAGCAAAGAACGCCCGGAAACGCTCCTGAATGTTTCTTTTGGTTACTTTTCTTTGCGCCAAAGAAAAGTAACCTGACCGCGGGGCGGAACCCGCTCTCTTGATAAATATGCGGCGGAACCGCGCAACAATATCTTTGAAGAAGTGAACACCAAAACATGTCCGAGATGACGCCCAGAGAAATCGTCCAGGAACTGGACAAGCACATCGTTGGCCAGAACGATGCCAAGCGTGCCGTGGCCATCGCCTTGCGCAATCGCTGGCGGCGCATGCAGGTGCCCGAGAAACTACGCAACGAAATTACCCCCAAGAATATCCTCATGATCGGGCCCACGGGCGTCGGCAAGACCGAGATTGCGCGGCGGCTGGCGCGCCTCGCCAACGCACCGTTCATTAAAGTGGAAGCCACCAAGTTCACCGAAGTGGGTTACGTGGGCAAGGACGTGGACGCCATCATCCGCGACCTCGTGGACGCCGCCGTCAAGATGGAGCGCGAGCACGCCAAACACCGGGTGCAGACACGCGCCGAGGAAGCCGCTGAAGAGCGCATTCTGGATGCCCTGCTGCCACGCAAACACAATGTCGGCTTCGTCAATGAGCCGCAGTCGCAGGATAACTCGGACACGCGCCAGAAATTCCGCAAGATGCTGCGCGAGGGTGAACTCGAGGACCGGGAGATCGAAGTGGAACTGGCCATGACCAACATCGGTGTGGAGATCATGGCGCCACCCGGCATGGAGGAGATGACCCAGCAGTTACAAGGATTGTTTCAGAACATGGGTAATCAGCGCACTCGTACACGCAGACTCAAGATCAAGGAAGCCCGCAAATTTCTGGAAGACGAAGAAGCGGCCAAGATGGTGAACGAGGATGACGTCAAGCTGGCCGCGCTCACCAATGTGGAACAGAACGGCATTGTGTTTCTTGATGAATTGGACAAGGTCACGCGCCGCGGTGAAGTGCATGGCGCAGACGTGTCCCGCGAAGGGGTGCAGCGCGATCTGTTGCCGCTGGTGGAAGGCACCACGGTAACCACCAAGTATGGCACGGTGAAGACCGACCACGTGCTGTTCATCGCCTCCGGCGCTTTCCAGATGTCGAAACCCTCGGACCTGATCCCAGAACTGCAGGGTCGGCTGCCGATCCGCGTGGAACTGGCGGCGCTGACCACCGAGGACTTCGTGCGCATCCTCACGGAACCGGACGCCGCGCTCACAGTGCAGTACACCGCACTCATGTTAACGGAAGGCGTGCGGCTTGAGTTCAGTACGGACGGCGTGCGCCGCATCGCGGAAGTGGCCTTCGAGGTGAATGAGCGCACCGAAAACATCGGCGCGCGCCGCCTGCATACGGTCATGGAGCGGCTGTTCGAGAGCATTTCCTTCGAAGCCGCCGACAAGAACGGCAAGCGGATAGTCATCGACGCTGCTTATGTGGATCAGCAGGTTGGTAAACTGGTCAAGGACGAAGATCTCAGTAGATACATCTTATGATCGCTACGCGACCGCGCCCGACTGAACTGCACTTGCGAAAATCTGCTGGTGTCTTAAGTGTCGCCTTCGACAGCGGCGAAAACTTCGAGCTGCCGTTCGAATATCTGCGGGTGTTCTCGCCGTCGGCGGAAGTGCGCGGCCACGGCACTGAGATCCTGCAGACCGGTAAGGAAAATGTGAAGGTCATCGGGGTGGAGCCGGTGGGCAACTACGCCGTGTGTCTCAAATTCGACGACGGCCACGACACCGGCCTATATTCCTGGTCGGTGCTCTACGATCTAGGCAGTAACCAGCAAGAAAACTGGTCGCGCTATCTCAAGCGCCTCAAGGACGCAGGCTACCAGCGCAAGGGTTCCTGAAAGCAACCGGGCTAGCGGGGCGACTGCTAGAATGCTGCTCCCGCTCGACGAGTCCCTGCCATGACCGGCAACAGCAAACACACGACCCACTTCGGCTTCCAGGAAGTTCCGATTGCCGAGAAGGCCCGGCGCGTGGGCCAGGTATTCAGTTCCGTCGCGGACCGCTACGACCTGATGAATGACCTGATGTCGTTCGGCGTGCATCGCCTGTGGAAGCGCTTCACCCTCTCCCAGACCGCCTTGAAAGCCGGCCAATCGGCATTGGATGTGGCCGGCGGCACCGGTGATATCACCCGCGGCCTGGCGAAGCAGGTGGGTGAAAACGGCCGCGTGCTACTGGTGGATATCAACGCAGCCATGCTGGAGAACGGCCGGCGCCGGCTGGTGGACGCGGGTGTCGCCGGCAATATGGACTACATACAGGCAGATGCCGAGCATCTGCCGTTTCCCGATAAGGCTTTCGATTGTGTAACGATCGCTTTCGGCTTGCGCAACGTGACCCGCAAGGATGCGGCCCTCACCAGCATGTACCGGGTGCTGAAACCCGGCGGCAGGTTGCTAACCCTGGAGTTTTCCAAACCCACGGCACCTGGATTGAAACCGGTTTACAATTTTTATTCCTTCAAGGTACTGCCGCAGATCGGCAAGCTGGTGGCTCGGGACGAAGCCAGCTACCGCTATCTGGCCGAATCCATCCGCGTGCATCCCGACCAGGAAACCCTCAAGAGCATGATGCAGGCGGCCGGTTTCGAACGCTGTAGCTACTTCAACCTGAGCGGCGGCATCGTCGCGCTCCACCGGGGTTACCGGCTTTGAAATCGCCCTCGATCAATACATTTTTTGCCGCGGCGGTGGAGCTGGCGCTGGATAGTGCGTTGTCCGGTTCCAGCGCAGCGCAACATGACCTCAAACAACTGGACGGCAAGGTTATCGCGCTGGAACTCAAGGAACTGCCCCTCAAACTTTACTTTCTGCCACAGGACGGCAAGCTTAAGGTGCGCGGCGATCATCATGGCCCGCTGGATATGACAATCCGCGCCGCAAGTTTCGCACTGCTGGAGACAGCGTGGAAGCGTGGTGAGGCGCCGCCGCGCGGCATCGAAATCAACGGCGACGCGGAAACTGCACAGACGTTTTCGCGGCTGCTGAAACGGGCGGATCTAGATTGGGAAGAGCTGTTGTCCCGCTACGTGGGTGACGTGGCCGCGCATCAGATCGGTTCGCTGGCGCGCAGTTTCATACGCAGGGGCAAGGATGCGGCCGGCCGTCTCGGTCAGGATATGGCCGAGTACTTGGTCTACGAGAGCGCCCTGCTGCCTCCACGCCATGCCGTCGATACTTTTCTCGACGAGGTGGACAAGCTGAAGAACGATGTGGACAGGTTGACTGCGCGCCTGCAGCGCCTGGATTGGAAAACAAAACACGCATGATTAATCGCTATTCCCCGGATGCTTACACCTCCTCACCCTGCCCTCTCCCGCCTTGGGAGAGGGTGGTTTTCTTTGGTAAGCCAGGGTGGGACACATGATCACGCCGCGCCAGACACTGCGCCTGATGCGCATCAACTTCGTGCTGGCGCGTCATGGCCTGGATGAGATCATCCTTACCGCGCACATCTTCCGCCCCATCCGCTTCCTGACCTATCTCTCGCCTTTCTACTGGCTGCGCCGCCGCGACGCACCGCGTGGCGAACGCATCCGCCGCGCCCTGGAGGATCTTGGCCCGATCTTTGTGAAGTTTGGCCAGATGCTATCCACGCGCCGCGACCTGCTGCCCCACGACATCGCCGATGAACTCGCGAAACTCCAGGACCGCGTGCCACCGTTCCCCGGCCGCGAGGCCCGCCTCATCATCGAGCAGGTGCTCGGTAACCCAGTCACCGAATTGTTTCAGGAATTCAATGAGATGCCCCTGGCCTCGGCTTCCATCGCCCAGGTACATGCCGCATGCCTGCCAGACGGTCGCGAAGTGGTGGTTAAAGTCCTGCGCCCCGGTGTCGAACACATCATCCGCGGCGACCTGGACCTGTTGTACCTGATCGCGGGACTCGCGGAACGCTACTGGTCTGACGGCCGGCGGCTGCGGCCCCGGGAAATCGTGGATGAATACGAGAAGACCATCCTCGATGAGCTGGACCTGATCCGCGAAGCCGCCAACGCCTCACAACTGGGGCGCAACTTTCAGGGCTCGCATTTACTCTACGTGCCGGAGATCCACTGGCCGCTCACGCGCCGCAACGTCATGGTCATGGAGCGCATCCATGGCGTGCCGGTCAGCGACGTGGAGACCCTAAAGGCGCGCGGCACGGATATGCAGAAGCTCGCCGAGAATGGCGTGCAGATCTTCTTCACCCAGGTGTTCAAGCACAACTTCTTCCACGCCGACATGCATCCCGGCAACATCTTCGTAGACATAGCCGACCCCAAAAACCCACGCTACGTGGCCGTGGATTTCGGCATCATCGGTACCCTCAATCCGCGCGACCAGCAGTATCTGGCGGAGAACTTCCTGGCATTCTTCAACCGTGATTACCGACGAGTGGCGGAATTGCATGTGGATTCCGGTTGGGTACCGGTAGGCACACGCGTAAATGAATTCGAGAGCGCTGTGCGCACAGTGTGCGAACCGATCTTTAATCGCCCGCTGCGGGACATCTCCTTCGGCCAGCTATTGTTGCGCCTGTTCCAGACGGCGCGGCGCTTTAATATGGAAGTGCAGCCACAGCTAGTGCTGCTGCAGAAGACCCTGCTGAACATCGAGGGCTTGGGGCGCGAGCTGTATCCAGATCTGGATCTATGGACCACAGCCAAACCATTCCTGGAAGACTGGACACGTGAGCAGATGGGGCTCAAGGCCACTTTGCGGCGCGTGGTCGCTGGCCTGCCGGCGCTGCGCGAGTTGCTGCTGGAAGCACCGGCCCGACTCAACCGCATCCTGCAGCAGATGGCGGAAGACAAGCTGCAAGTGGGCGTACAAAACGAGGAGCTGAGGCGCTTGCGCGAAGCGCAGCATCTGCGTATGCGTCACCTATATCACGCTATAGCTGGAGGTGCACTCATCGTCAGTGGCACACTGTTGCTAACCTTGCACACAGCACCTGTATGGGGTTCGCTATTGGTGATAAGTATTGGTATTGCTGCCATCAGCTTCGGCTATTGGACCAGCCGAAACTAGAACGCAAAAAAACGGGGCGCTAATGCACCCCGCTTTCATCAAAATCATCGTGATTTCAAACTTTATTGATTGTCTGTGCTCTTGATGAACTGCGCAGCATTGTCATGCAGCTGTTTCAAAGCCGGCACATGCGCGTACACCATGTGGCCGGAATCGTAATACGCCAGATGTACGTGATCCTGGAGATCCTTCTGGATCGGTAGATGATCCATGGTATAGATGGTCGCGTAATACGGCGTAGCCAGATCGAAATACCCATTGTTCACCAAGACCTGCAAGTCTGGGTTGTACTTCATGGCTTCTGCCAGATCCACGGCCACGTTCGGCAGCCCCGGCCAAGCCTGGCCATTGGTGGGATTCTTGTGCTGCCAATCCCATTTATGAAATTTTTCGGGGAAGTACGGTTTGTCAGTTTCGAACTTCAGCGTGTTACGCATGTACTCATTAAGTGCAGATACATATGCTGAACTGATGGCCGCGGACTGTGGATCGTAATCCGCGGTCTCGCCCAGGGGATCCATGCTGGGGCCGGTAAAGCGCGCATCCAACCGCCCCGTGGTCAGGTCCTGATCGTTTAGAAGTTCATGCTCGAACTGGCTGGCAGTGACGCGCAGGTTGGCCTTCTCGATATAGGCCGTACTCAGGCCAGTGTACTCATGCAGCTTGTTAGCCACCGACTCGAATTCGCCCTGGCTCAAGCCGTTGCCCTGTGCCAAGGCATCAGCATATTCCGTCATGGCGAACTTCTGCACCTCGTGCAGGAACGGCTGCAGCTCGGCCGGTGGATTGGGCAGCTTCTTGTGATACCAGGCGACTGCCGCGTAGCTCGGCAGGAAGGTCTCAAACGGCAGGTCATTGCCGGCGTTGAAGCTGGCGGTCCTGAAATCCAGAATCGACGACAACAGAATGACGCCATTCATATCCATGTCGTCATGCTCTTGCAGGTAATTGACCAAGGCGGCGGAACGCGTGGTGCCGTAGCTTTCGCCAAACAGGTATTTGGGAGAATTCCAGCGGCCGTTGGCGCTCAGATAGCGGCTGATGAACTGGGCGAAAGATGCGGTATCCGCATCGATGCCATAGAAGTCCTTGTCTTCACCCACACCGCCCTGATCCTTGCTGATGATACGGCTATAGCCCGTGCCCATGGCATCGATGAACACTTCGTCGGTGACATCCAGCAGGCTGTAATCATTGTTCACCAATTGATACGGCGCCGCCGGGGTGTGGGTATGGTCAGCAGTCACCACCCGATGCGGGCCAAAGGCCCCCATGTGCAACCATACGGTTGAAGACCCCGGGCCGCCGTTGTAGAAGAACGTCACCGGACGTTGCTGCGGGTTCTTCACTCCACGCTTGGTGTAGGCGACATAAAACATGCTGCCGGTGGGCTCGCCCTTGTCGTTCTTGAGGATGATGGTGCCGGCGGTGGCATCGTAATCGATGCGCTTGCCTTCCACCGTCACGCTGCCTTGGGTAACGGATTTCTGTTCCTTGGGTGGCGCGCTGGTACTGGAACTGGTGCTCTTGGCTTCGGGTTTGTCGGCGGCTATAGCCGAAACACCGTAAGCCATCAACAATAGAATCAATACAGGAGTCAGATATTTCTTCACGTTATAACCTCCGTCTGGATAAAATTGATGCTGCACACCAAGCAGGCATTTTATAGTGGGAACCGGGCATACCGCGTTCCCGCGAAAAAGGTGACTACCGGTGGACCACGGTCCACCGCAACGGTTCGCGATATTCGCAGGATTATTTCCGGGCCAACAGCCTTTTACTCAAGTTCTTGTCGGCCGCCATATCGATGGCGGTCCAGGCCATGCCCAGGGCGCCGTCCCATAGGGCTTGATCGGCCGCCGCGCTCACGCAATGGGCGGTGAATTCAGGCTGGTGGTTCACCGCTGGCAGGCAATCGATGCCGATCATAGGATGGATAGATGGCAGCGCCTGGGAGACATTGCCCATGTCAGTGGACGCACTGAAGCGCGCGACCGATTCGGGCGCGGACAATCCACGGCCCAGGGCCACGGCATTGCGGCGATAGAGTTCCGCCATGTCGGTATCGTGCAGCATCTCCTTATAGGGCTTGTCGCCGCCGCGGATTTCCAATTTCGAGCCAGTAGCCAGCGCGCCGGCTTCAAAGCAGCGTTGCACTTTGACACGCAACTCTTCCATGTCCTTCATGGTTTCGCCGCGGATGATGTAGCGCGCCGAGGTATGCGCCGGCACGATGTTAGGCGCGTCGCCGCCATGAGTGCAGATGCCATGGATGCGATCGCCCTGACGTATATGCTGGCGCAGCAATCCGATAGATGTCTGTGCCACAGTCAGCGCATCGGCGGCATTGATGCCAAGTTCCGGATAGGCCGAGGCATGTGCCTCTTTGCCGGTGTAGTGCACATCGAACATGGACGCCGCGATGATTTTCGGCTGCACGAAATCCATGGGTGCTGGATGCACCATCATGGCGGCGTGCAAGCCGGCAAACGCGCCGCGTTCCAGCAGCAGAACCTTGCCGCCGGCGTTGCCCACCTCTTCCGCGGGCGTGCCGATAACAGTCACGGTGATGCCGGCATCGTCCGCCACTTTGGCGAGCGCCATGGCTGCGCCAGCCGACATGGCCGCGATCAGGTTGTGGCCGCAGGCATGACCGACGCCCGGCAGGCTGTCGTATTCCGCCATGATGCCGATATTCAGCGGGCCGCTGCCGGCCTTGGCGATGAACGCAGTGGGCAGCTCGCAAATCCCGGTATTAACCTCGAAACCGGCGTCATCCAACATCTCCGCCAGCCAGCCGCAGGCCTGTTGTTCCTCGAAGCCCAGCTCCGGATGGGCATGGATTCGATGGCTCAGAGCCGTCAGTGATGCGCGCGCCTGGCCGAGCCGCTCGCGCGCCGCCTGTTTGCTGCTCACAGATCACCTCCTGCTTTGTATCGGCCTCATCATAAACCTACCCTCATCGAATACAAAGGCAGTTGCACGAAAGTCCGGAGATCGAGTGATAACCCGACAGCTTACATGGGCATAGAAAGTGATAATCTTCTTTCCTGGGTTTCCTGATGAGTGATGACCATGAATGTATTTCCGGGTTTCATACTGTGGCTGATCCTGCTGATACTGTGCTGGCCGCTGGCGTTAGTGGCCTTGATCCTGTATCCGTTTATATGGCTTATATTGCTGCCGTTCCGGCTGGTGGGTATCACCTTGGACGCGGTGTTTGCTTTGCTCAAGGCCATACTGTTCCTGCCGGCGCGCCTGTTGCGTGGACCGCACACAGTTTGAGTGTGCCTCAGGGACTCTTGCTTCGAACTTAATCGAATTATCTTTGTTGCTAGTTTAAGGAGTGAAACCATGCGCGCTCTCATAAATTCTCTATGCATCACAGCGCTGCTGGCGCTGCCGGCAGTCACCCTGGCCGGTTCTGGTACTCATTTCAAAATAACCAGCACCGATTTCAAAAACGGCGGCACTATACCCATGGCGCAGGTATTCAACAGCTTCGGCTGCACCGGCGGCAATCAATCGCCAGCCTTGCACTGGTCTAGCGCGCCGGCCGGGACCAAGAGTTTTGCAGTGACCATCTACGATCCGGATGCGCCCACCGGCAGCGGCTGGTGGCACTGGACCGTGTTCAACATCCCGGCCACGGTCACCGGCCTGCCGTTGAATGCAGGTGCAGCAGATTCGGGCGTGTTGCCGGCAGGCGCAATTCAGGGGCGCACGGATTTCGGCGTTTCCAATTATGGCGGTCCCTGCCCTCCGGTGGGTGACAAGCCGCATCATTATCAAGTCACGGTGTATGCGTTGAAAATCGACAAACTGCCGCTGGATTCCAGCGCCTCTGGTGCCATGGTCGGGTATTACCTGCATTTCAACACCATCGCCAAGGCCCGGATGACTGGACGATACGGCCGGCCAAAATAAACGACGCGAGTATATATACATAGTCCTGGGGCTGCTGTGGCTGGAACCTGTAGGGTGGATGCCTGTCACGGTGATGGCATTTTTTAACTGGCTTACTTGCTCGAGATTCTCTCCAGGAAATCCAGGAATAGGCCTACTGGTTCAATCCCGGGTGCGCAGGTTTATACTGCCATGTATGCGCAGCTTCAGTGATAGCCATGGGCACGTCTGGCAGGCGGCTCTCGGACATGAATCCCACGGCAGCATGGTCATCATCTTCTCGCGGCTGGGCAGCTTCGAGGTTTTCAAAAGCGGACTGGACAGCAACAACCGGCTGGCGGCTGAAGATGAGATTGAGGCTCTGAGTATCGCCGAGCTGTGCAGCCGGCTTAAGGCCGCGGAACCCTGGTCATGAAAATTTTAACGCCCTATTTGATCCTCAACATTGTCCTGCCAAGCCTGCTGGTGGCCATGTTGCCGATAATGTCGGAGGCCATACCCATGACACCACAATTCACGCTCAGCTCATCCAGCTATAAGGACAACGGCAGCATACCTGCACGTTTCACCTGTGACGGCGACGACATCTCACCGCCGCTCACCTGGTCCGGAGCGCCGGCTGGCACCCGAAGTTTTGCGCTCATCCTCGATGATCCGGATGCACCAGATCCGGCGGCACCCCGGATGACCTGGGTACATTGGGTGTTGTACGACATACCAACCAGTGTGCAATCCCTACCGGAAGGTGGATCTAAACAGCTGCCCGCTGGAACTCGTGAAGGCCTGAATGACTGGAAACGCACTGGCTACGGCGGACCCTGCCCACCCATCGGCCGGCATCGTTACTTCCATAAATTGTACGCGCTCGACGTAGTACTGCCAGATCTACAAACGCCAAGCAAAGCAAAGCTTGAGGCGGCCATGCGCGGACATATACTCGCCGAGACACAGTTCATCGGCACTTACCAGCATCCAAAATGATGGGCGGGTCAGACGCTTGAGCGCCCGCGCTGAAAACCTGCCGCTGGACTATCGCAAACGGATTGAGGCCATTCATCGCGAACTCGGGATCCCAGCAGATTACGCACAGCGTTGCCAGCTGCCGTTGCGCATTGAGGCAGCGGCGCTGACATCCATCGGTGCGGATATCTATGGACGCCCCCAGCAACTGATGTCGCGTGTGGCACACAACTGGCAGGCCATGCGCTCACAGGCACAAAGAGATAATGTACTGCTGCTGGTGATCTCGGCATTCCGTAGCGTGGACTATCAACGCGGTGTGATCGCCCGCAAGCTCGCGGCCGGCAAGTCGCTGGAGGAGATCCTGAAGGTAAACGCTGCGCCGGGTTACAGTGAACATCACACCGGCTGCGCACTGGATCTCACCACCAGCAGCCAGATGTCGCTGGAGACCAATTTTGAGATTACTGAAGCCTACGCCTGGCTGATGCAGCACGCGCAGCATTTCGGATTTCGGCTATCCTATCCGCGCGACAACCCACATGGCATCGCCTACGAACCGTGGCACTGGGCCTGCATGGATGCCTGAATCATGAAAAGGATTATTATCCTGTTGGCGGTCGTCATCTTGGGCGGTGTCGGCTGGACGCTGGGTGCTCACCTCGGCTTGGGCATGGCATGGCTGTTTTCTAGCGCCGGTTCACTCATCGGGGTTTATATCGGTTGGCGCATCAGCCGGGCGTATCTCGACTGAGACTGCAATCACAATAAAAACTCATGGCACTTCCTACATTCAAACATAGGGTCATGCATCTACTGCAAGGCACCGGCATCCAGATCAATGGCCCAAATCCATGGGATCTCCAGGAACACAACCAACATTTTTACCGCCGCGTCATCGCCCACGGCTCCCTGGGACTGGGTGAGTCTTACATGCAAGGCTGGTGGGATGCGGATGATCTCGACGGTCTCGTCTACCGCATACTCATGGCGAACCTGGAAGAAACGGCTGTGAGCGTGGATAACGTGCTGGCATTCCTGCATGCGCGCTTCTTCAATCTGCAGAAACCCACACGTGCCTTCGATGTGGGCCGTCGCCACTACGACATGGGCAATGAGCTGTACACACACATGCTCGGCAAGCGCCTGGTTTACAGCTGCGGCTATTGGCAAACAGCCAAGGATCTGGATGCCGCCCAGGAAGCCAAACTGGAACTGGTGTTCCGCAAGCTCGGACTCAAACCCGGCATGCGCATCCTCGACATCGGCTGCGGCTGGGGCGAAGCCCTAAAACTTGCGGCCCAACGTTACGCCATCACCGGCGTCGGCATCACCGTATCGGAGCAGCAGGCTGAGTACGCGCGCCACATCTGCAAAGGGCTGCCTATAGAAATACGCCTACAGGATTACCGCTCGCTGGGCGAACAATTCGACCGGATTTTTTCCATCGGCATGTTCGAGCATGTGGGTGTAAAGAATTACCCCGCCTATATGCGAGTAGTGCGCAGATGCCTAAAGAACGATGGCCTGTTCTTGCTGCATACCATCGGCGGCAACATGTCGGTGCACGCTACCGATCCCTGGATCGCCAAGTACATTTTCCCGAATGGCATGCTGCCGTCCATCAAACAGATCGCTGCAGCCTCTGAAGGCCTGTTCGTGACGGAAGATTGGCATAACCTCAGTGTGGATTATGACAAGACCCTACAGGCCTGGCGGCGTAATTTCGAGAACAAGTGGGAAGTTCTGAAAACCCAGTACAACGAAACCTTCCACCGCATGTGGCGTTATTATCTGAGTATCAGCATGGCTGCCTTCCGGGCCCGCAAAAACCAATTGTGGCAGATCGTGTTCTCACCACACGGCGTGCCCGGTGGCTACGTGGCACCGCGCTGAATAGCTGATGTTCGAACTGCATCCGCAGCTCGTCAAGGATACCCACGCGCTTGGGCGGTTCACTCTGTGCCAGTTACTGCTCATGAACGATAGCCAGTATCCGTGGTTCATACTGGTGCCGGAACGGGAAAATATCCGCGAGCTCCATGAACTCGATGACGACGGCCGCCAACAGTTATGGAATGAATCGGCGCTGCTGTCACGAACACTGACCGAGCTTTTCAAGCCCGATAAACTCAACATCGCAGCGCTCGGCAACCAGGTGCCGCAATTGCATGTGCATCACATCGTGCGCTACACCCATGATTCCGCCTGGCCGACGCCTGTATGGGGAAAGCTGCCGCCGAAACCCTATTACAGCGCTGAGCTGTACAAACTTAAAAACCTGCTTTTGAGCAAACTGCAGAAAATCCTGCGCCCAGGCTAGGCCCATTCCCGTGTATGGGATAATGCCTCCCGCATTATCCGGATCCTCACCCTCGCATGCTCAATTTCGGCGAATTGCCTTTTGTATTTTCCGGACCGGATCTCGACCGGGCAGCTTCGCATCGCCCGATGCATGACCCAGCACGACTCTCGGATCCCACGGCCCGCTTCGTGCCAGTATGTGGCGAGAGCAACGTGCTACTTGCGGATGGTGCAACCCCATTGCTGCTGGATATCACCAGCGCGCAGCCTCTGCTGGCAGATGCTCAGTGTACGGTGTTGCTTGGATATTTTCAGAATCAGCTGCACGTGGCACTCGGCTTGACGGAGGACAGCAAGCTGCTGGGTGATAAAGTCATGCTCACCAGCCTGCGACCGCAATTCGGGGTGCTCGATCATGGCACTCTGGCGCTACTGGGTTATGCCCGCGCCATGGTGCATTGGCATCTGCAGAATCACTATTGCGGAAAATGCGGAGCGCCAACGCACAGCCGCCATGCAGGACATGAATTGCATTGCGACCACTGCGGCAACATCCTCTATCCGCGCGTCAATCCCGCCATCATCGTACTGGTGACCCATGGGGATCGCTGCCTGCTGGGCCGCAAATCATCCGCCAACCGCTTTTCGACACTCGCGGGGTTCGTGGAGCCGGGAGAGAGCCTGGAAGCCAGTGTGTATCGCGAGGTTCAGGAGGAAACCAATATCCGCGTCGCCAGCATGCGTTACTACGCGTCCCAACCCTGGCCCTATCCGGCTTCGCTGATGCTCGGATTCCACGCGCTCGCCGAGAATACCGACATCCGCTGCAACGATGGCGAGCTGGCGGAAGCACGCTGGTTCTCGCGCGCCGACATCGCTGACGGTCTGGCCTCCGCAGACTTGCAACTCTCCGCGAGACAATCAATCGCTTACGCGCTGGTGCGTGACTGGTTCGATGCCGATGGGACTTCGTCACTGGATGCGCTGCTGACCAATACCACAGTAGCGGCGCATCATTGAGCGCACACACCAGCACCAGCCAACACCTGGATGGCACGGCGCTGCTCGCCATGGCGGTATTAGTGCTGGTGTGGGGCTATAACTGGGTGGTCATGAAGATCGCACTGCGCTATGCCGCGCCCTTCGATTTTGCGGCGCTGCGCACCCTGGGTGCATCGCTGTGCCTGCTGCTGACACTGCTGGTGATGCGGCCGCGCCAGTTTTGGCCGCGTTATCCGCGTGCCACAGTGCTGTTGGGATTGCTGCAGACCGTGTGTTTCGTGGGCCTGGTCAACCTGGCACTGGTGCGCGGTGACGCCGGCAAGAGCTCGGTGCTGGTGTACAGTATGCCTTTCTGGGTGGCGATACTGGCACCGCTGGTGTTGCGCGAGCGCTCGCAGCACACCCATTGGCCGGTGATCGCCTTGGCCATCGCCGGACTGATGCTGATCCTCTCGCCTTGGGAGAAGGCTCCCGATCTGGTGAGCAGTCTACTAGCCCTAGGGGCCGGATTGTTCTGGGCACTGTCGGTGTTGGTGGCCAAGAAGATACCTTTGAAGAGCACATGGGAAATTCTGTCGCTCACAGGCTGGCAAATGTTCATGGGCTCGATGGCGCTGATCGTAATCGCACTGCTCGTGCCCGCACATCCGATCCACTGGACCTGGCAGTTCATCGCCGCGCTGGTCTATAACATCGGACCCGGTAATGCCCTTGCCTGGTTCCTGTGGTTGTTCATCGTCACGCACCTGCCGGTGAGCCTCAGCAGTCTGAACTCGCTCGCCATCCCGATAGTCGGGGTGCTGGCCGCATGGCTGCAACTGGGTGAACAACCGGCACCCATGGAGGCTGCCGGGATGCTGCTGGTGTTTACTGCGTTGGCACTATTGGCAATGGCCATGCGCAGACGCCGTATCAGTGATGCATGAGACAGCGGACTATAATGCCTGCATGTGTCTGTTGGTGTTCGCCTGGAAATCTCATCCCGAGTATGCGCTTGTATTCGCCGGCAACCGCGACGAATTGCACGCGCGTCCGGCGGCGCCAGCCGGTTTCTGGGAACACTCAAACCGGGTCGTGGGCGGCCGCGACCTGCAGGCTGGCGGTACCTGGCTCGGCATCACCAGTGGCGGCCGTTTTGCGGTGGTCACCAATTACCGCACAGGACTCAATCCGCAAAAGGCTCCGCGCAGCCGCGGCGAACTGACCGCAGATTTCCTGCACAGTGAGATCCCGGGGGATACCTATATACACGCGGTCACGGAACGCGCACATGATTACGGCGCCTTTAGTCTCATCGTCGGTGACCACAACGCGCTCTGGTATTTTTCCAACCGCGGCGAACCCGAACCACGGATGGTATCGCCCGGCGTTCATGGCCTCAGCAATCATCTTCTGGATACACCCTGGCCGAAAGTCACGCGCAGCATCGCGCACATGCAAACGCTGGTGAAAACCCAAACGCTCACGAATGACACGTTATTTTTTCTGCTAGCGGAGCGCACGCCGGCGGCAGATGCGCAACTTCCGGACACCGGCATCGGCCGGAAACGCGAACGCCAGGTGTCGCCGGTGTTCGTGGTTAATCCGGTATATGGCACGCGCTGTTCCAGTGTGATTTTTCTGCATGCCGATGGCCAGGCGCGTTTTGCCGAACGGCGCTTCGATGCGGCCGGGCAGGTGCTAGAGACCCGGTCCTTCCACCTGAGCGCCTGCAAATCGTGATACGCCCGGCTCCCTGTGGAAGCTGGCCGTCACCCCTGAGCGCCGCGCGTATCGCCCGCGTCGGCGTGCGCTTGCTGCAGCCGCACATCACCGGTGCGGATGTGTACTGGGTTGAAAGCCGTCCGGCGGAAAACGGCCGCTGCATACTGGTGCGCAGGCGACCGGGCGCAAGTCTCCAGGATCTGACGCCCGCACCCCACAGCGTCAGAAGCCATGTACATGAGTACGGCGGTGGCGCTTTCACCCTCAGCAACGATTCTGTGTTCTTCGTCAATGATATCGACCAGCAGATTTATTGCGTGCCAGTCGCGGGCGGCACAGTTGCACAACTGACCGTGGCCACAAACTGCCGCTTTGCGGATCTGTTGCCGGATGAACGCCGGCAACAGCTGGTATGCATATGTGAGGATCACACAGCAAAATCCTCCGAACCGCTTAATTCAGTGGTCTCGGTGGATACTCAGGATGGCTCGATCACAACGCTTGCCAGCGGCATGGATTTCTACAGTTCGCCGGCCATGCGCCCCGATGGCGGGCAACTGGCCTGGCTGGGATGGAACCATCCACACATGCCCTGGGACGCCTGCGAACTGTGGCTCGCGGAACTGGATGAGGCCGGTGCATTACAACATCCACGTCGCATCGCCGGCGGCATCGATGAATCTATCTTCCAGCCGCAGTTCGCCCCGGACGGCTGCCTGCATTTCATCTCGGACCGCGATGGTCACTGGAACATATATAAGTATGCGGATGGCAAGACGCATGCCGTTACCCACGATCACATGGATTATGGATTCGCCCAATGGCAGTTCGGCATGTCCAGTTACGGCTTCAAGGCCAACGGCGGATTGGTCGCCACACGCCTGCACCAGGGCTGTTCCGAACTTGTAGAAGTCGACGCAGGCGGAAAAGTACAGCGCCTGCACAGTGATTATTCCCAGATCGAACATCTGCATGTGGATGGTGAGCGCCTGGTGTTGCTGGCTGGCAATCCGATCCATGCACCGGCCGTGATCCTGTTTGAAGATGAAACATTCACGCCGCTGAATGCAACAGAAGAAAGTCTTCCAGCGGAAGTTATCAGCACGGCTGGGCCGATCAGTTATCCCACCACCGATGGCAAAACCGCCCACGCCTGGTATTACCCGCCGCACAATCCGGAATACTGCGTGCCAGAGGGCGAGAAACCGCCATTGCTGGTCAAATGCCACGGCGGACCCACGGCCATGAACGGCAATGCCCTGGACTCGCGCATCCAATTTTGGACCAGCCGTGGCTTTGCCGTGGTGGATGTGAACTATCGGGGCAGCAGTGGTTTCGGGCGCGCTTACCGCCGCAGTCTCCATGGCCAATGGGGCATCAGGGATGTGGAGGATTGCATCCACGCGGCGCGTCATCTGGTCAACACCGGACAAGCGGATGGGCGACGTACCATGATCAGCGGCAGCAGCGCCGGCGGATATACCGTACTGTGCGCGCTGGCGTTCCATGATTTTTTCAAGGCGGGCGCAGTGTATTACGGCATCAGTGAACTGGCCAGCGCCATGACCGACACCCATAAATTCGAGGCGCATTACGGTGACAGCCTCTTGGGTCCGTGGCCCGACGCCTGTGATCTGTACCGTGTGCGTTCGCCGTTATACGCAGCCGAGCACATCAACTGCCCGGTGATATTTTTTCAGGGACTCAAGGACCGGGTGGTGCCACCCGATCAGACGCAGCGCATGGTGCTGGCGCTGCGCGATAAAAACCTGCCGGTGAGCTATGTAACCTTCGCCGAAGAGGGTCACGGTTTCCGCCGCAGTGACAGCATCGAGCGTGCACTGGAAGCCGAGCTCGATTTCTATGCGCGCACCTTCGGATTCACGCCGGCGACAATACGCTGACCAGCCAGGCACGGATATCCATGATCTCTTGCGGATGCACCGCATGCGGCATGGGATAGGTGTGCCAGATCACCGGATAACCGCGCGCCACGAGCGCATCGTGGGTCTGCTCGGCTAAGGGCAAGGGCACCACTGGATCCTGGGTGCCGTGTGCGTAGAAGATCGAGGTGCGCTTGTTGGCCGTATCGGTACGTACCTCGAACCCGTCCAGCGGCAGGTAGGTGGACAGCGCCATGATGCCCGCGAGTTTCTCCCGGTACTGCAAACCGGTGTAGAGCGCCACCGCCCCGCCCTGGGAAAAGCCCGCCAGGACGATGCGTGCCGCCGGGACGCCGAGAGAATTTTCGCGTGCGATGAGCGCTTCCAGCATCCTGCAGGAAGCCTGCATGCCGGCCTTGTCGCGCGGCTGTTGCATGCCGATCTTGACGATGTCGAACCAGGCACGCATGGGCATGCCGCCGTTGAGGGTCACCGAGCGCACCGGTGCATGCGGGAACACGAAGCGTACTGGCAAAGCGCTCGGCAGCTTCAGTTCCGGAACGATGGGCTCGAAATCATGTCCATCGGCGCCCAGACCGTGCAACCAGATGATACTCGCGGTCGGTCGCGCACCGGTCTCGAGCTCCACGCATTCAAGCAGGTCAGCCATCACTTGCTCCCATATCCGCGGCGTGCGATTGTAACGGAGCGCCTGATTTGTTTCCTTGTCGCCTGTCCCCAGGTGAACCATATTGACGCAGGAGCATCACTTGGATTTTTCCAAACAGGTTATTTTGGTCACTGGCGCGGCTCGCGGCATCGGTCGCGCAGTCGCCGAGGCCTTCGCGCGCCTCGACGGTAATGTGGCGCTGCATTACCACTCCAGCCAGAAGCAGGCACAGACGCTGGCGAAATCCCTGCCGGAGGGCGAGCACACTACATTCAAGGCGGATTTAACCAGCCCTGATGACTGTGAGCGACTTATGACGGAAGTCATGGAACACTATGGGCGGCTGGACGTGTTGGTGAACAACGCCGGGATCTACGAATTAAAACCACTCGAGAAACTTGAGTATCGCGAATGGCAGGCCACCTGGAAACGCACCCTCGACGCCGACCTCATCGGACCTGCGAACCTGTGTTTCCTGGCCGCTAAAGTCATGATGCGGCAGAAGCGCGGGCATATCATCAACATCTCCTCCCGTGGCGCATTCCGCGGCGAACCGGATGCGCCCGCCTACGGAGCCGCCAAGGCCGGGCTCAACCAACTGTCACAATCTTTGGCCTGGGCGCTGGCGCCCTATAACATTTTCGTAGGCGTGGTGGCGCCGGGCTTCGTGCGCACCGACATGGCTGCGGCACTGTTGGACGGTCCGCGGGGCGAGGTCATCCGCAATCAAAGTCCGCTTGGCCGCGTGGCTACGCCAGAGGAAATCGCTGAAGCGGTAGTGCGGCTGGCCGCCGATGGCATGCTGTCCGCTACCGGCTGCATCCTGGATGTGAACGGCGCGTCGTACCTGCGGAGCTAGGATATGCTGCACGCTATCTCCGTGATTCTTTCCTGGAGCGGCGGTAAAGACAGCGCGCTGGCCTTGCACGCCTTACGTCAGGATGCTTGCTATGAAGTGCGGGGTTTGCTCACCAGCGTCAATCAACATTATCGGCGTATCAGTATGCATGGTGTGCGGGAAACACTGCTGGACACCCAAGCTGAAGCCCTCGGTCTGCCACTATTCAAAATACAGCTTTCGGAACATCCCTCAAACGAGGAATACGAAGACAAGTTGCGCGTTGAACTGGAGAGCTTCAAAACACGTGGTGTACGACATGTGGCTTTTGGTGATTTGTTTCTGGAAGATATTCGGCGCTATCGCGAAAAGAATATGGCACAGTTGAATATGAACTGCGTATTCCCGCTCTGGCACCGGCCCACGGATAAATTGGCGCGGGAATTTATCGCGCTGGGCTTCAAGGCGCTGCTGTGTTGCGTGGACGGCCAGGCACTGGATGTGCACTTCGCCGGCCGGGAGTACGATGAGACGTTACTGCGAGAATTACCTACTGGTGTGGATCCGTGCGGCGAAAATGGCGAATTCCATACCTTCGTCTATGCCGGCCCGGGATTTCACCGGGCCATCCCATTACAACGCGGAGAATGCATACTGCGCGACCAACGATTTCAATTCTGCGATTTGCTTCCAATGGAGGAACACTATGAGCATCTGGCACCAGTCGTTCACAGTTGATGATCTGAATAAATTCCAGGAGCAGACGCTGGTTACCAATCTCGGCATCTGCTATACGGAAGTCGGCGAAGATTATCTCAAGGGTGTCATGCCTGTGGATGCACGCACCAAGCAGCCGGCCGGAATACTGCACGGCGGTGCTTCGCTGGCGCTGGCGGAAACTCTTGGCAGTACTGGCGCGAACCTGGTCGTGGACCGCAAGCAGAAACTCTGCGTGGGTCTGGAAATCAACGCCAATCATGTGCGTGCCATGCGCTCTGGCCAGGTCATCGGCACCGCCCGGCCGCTGCACATCGGCGGCAGCACCCAGGTATGGGAAATCAGGATCACCAACGATGAGGAAAAACTGGTATGCGTATCCCGGATCACCATGGCAGTCCTGGACAGATCCAGCTTCCAGGGCTAAATCCATAAAATCCTAACGACGCTAGGGCTGTAGTCTTACCTGTATCTGTCGTATTTCGAGGTCGCCGGTTTTTTCCGCGCCCACCCCAGCAACCATCTCCAGAGACCACCGGTTTGGTTTTCACGCCGGTCCGGTCTCAATGTGCTGCCGCGGGCAACCGTGATATCCAGGTCCGGTACCAGTCCCAGTACGCTGTCTCTTTGCTCGACAGGACGGAAATACAGCACCATGGGTGGATTTTGGGTGTCGTAGGTAGTTTTGCCGATGCGGTGTGTCAATAGCATGTGCGCCGCAATCTCGCTATCGGCAGCGATGCGCGCCACGTCCTCCTCAGAAGCCACCACGAAGTCCAGGGTGATCACCCGTCCGTTGGTGCGGAAAATCTTCACCGCGGTGATCTCCACCAGGCGTTCGCGCTGTTCGCGTCCAAATACGGTCTTTTCGTCCCAGGCGATGACCCGATCACCCACTTTCAGGTCTGTCCCATAGGGGCAGAACAGGCAGTTCGCCGAATTCACGTTGCGTACATAACTCGGCAGGCGCGCCGGTCCGTGGGACCGTAGTTTTTTTTTGCTCCAGAAAGCCATCGTCGTTCTCTATTTCAACCAACTCGTTAATGGCTTCCATGGCACACCACCATTGGCCATTGTTCACGGCGTGTTAACGCCCGCGCGTTTCATATGTGCTATTCAGGATGATTAACATTTTAACATAAAGCTAATTAGGTACGCCCATACAAACCCGCTATGTGCATCACCAACGCGCTGTGGCCTGCTGTGCCACAGCATTTTCCGGCCGAGCGATCAGACCGGTGGCGCTGAGCGTCACTTGAAATTCCCCGCCATCCACCATCGGCAGATAGGTAGCATTGCCGTAACCGGCATCTACCCATGGCAGCCAGTGTGCATAACGCTGCATCAGCGACCAACTATCCAGCCAGCTGGTGGGGGCAAGCGAGATGGCGCTGTGGATCGCACTGCGCTCCTGGGCCACATCGCGGTAGCGTCCGCTGAGACGCTCCAGGCGATAGCGGGTCTGGAGTCCCAAGAGTGTGGCAAACCCGCTCCATTTGATGACGCGCGCATCCAGTTGCCATTCGTCACCATGCAGATCCGTTTGGATCACGTGTCCGCCGGCATCCGTGAGGCGCGCATGGAAATACTGCGGACCGATGGCATTGAAACGCACGGTCGCCACCAACTGTTCATGGGTCAGGGCAAAATAGGTGTGCAGATCCATCGCCAACAGAGTGATGCATGCCACTAGCAGCAGCAATACCAAACCCGCAAGGCTACGGCCAGAGCCGTTGAAAACACGGCCATGCACCAGCCGGGCTAAGCCACTGAAAAACCACACCGCGCCAACGATGGCTATGATCACCAGAAGCGCTGCGCCGATAGATAGAGTGATACTCGAGCTGTCCATCACCGACTCCAGTTGGGAAACTAAGGGTTCACTCTAGCATGGGCAACGGCGATGTCTGCGCATAGGCGCCGGCGGCAGTAATGTTTATACTTGCGGCATGCGTAACCTGCTCGTGTCTGGTTTCATCGTTGTTGCACTGACAACACTGCTGTCCGGCTGCGGCCAGAAAGGCCCCTTGTACTTGCCGGTTACACCACCACGCACCATTCCTGGCATGCCGCCGGCAGCGACTACGGTAAAACCGCCACCGACCGCTACCCATCCAGCCCAGGCACAAACCCACAATCCGCCTGCCACCACGAAATCTAAAGCATGAACTCCACTGGGCGCACGGCCGTGCGCGCTCCCGATTTCGATTACCACGGCGGCGTATTGCACATCGAGTCCCTGAACCTGGAACTGCTGGCACAGCGTTTCGGCACGCCACTGTATGTGTATTCAAAACGCGCCATCACCGAATCCTGGGGGCGATTTGCCCAAGCGCTCACCGGCACGGCTCACCGCATCTGCTACGCCGTCAAGGCCAACAGCAACCTGACGATACTGAAATTGCTGGCGAACCTTGGCGCCGGTTTCGATATCGTGTCGGTGGGTGAACTCGAACGGGTGCTGCGCGCGGGTGGCGATCCGGCATGCATCGTGTTCTCCGGTGTGGGCAAGCGCGAAGACGAAATGCAGCGCGCGCTTAAGGTCGACATCCAGTGTTTCAACGTGGAATCAGAAGCTGAACTACTGCGCTTGTCGGCACTTGCCGGCCGCCAGGGCAAGGCCGCATTCGTCGCGTTACGCATCAATCCACAGGTGGAGGCCGGCACCCACCCACATATCGCCACCGGCCATCGTGATGCCAAATTCGGCATCGACATCCAGCGTGCCGAAACCCTCTACCGCCAGGCCGCTGGCCTTCCCGGCATCCGCATCATCGGCATCGCCTGCCATATCGGCTCGCAAATCACCCAGTCAGCGCCGTTTCTGGATGCGGCACGGCGTGTCATGGCGCTGGTTGACCGCCTGCTTGAGAGTGGCATCGCATTACAGCACGTGGATATGGGCGGCGGCTTTGGTGTGCGCTATCGCGAGGAATCTCGACTGGATGTCACCGCCCTAATTATTGAACTGCGTCAGCTGGTGGAGAAGCGCGGATTGAAGTTGATCCTGGAACCCGGACGTGTACTGGCGGCTAAAGCCGGTGTGCTACTGACCCGGGTGGAATACCTCAAGACCACCGATCAGGGCCGATTCGTAATCGTGGATGCGGGTATGACCGAGCTCATCCGTCCGCCCTTATATGACGCCTGGCATGAGATCCGTGTGGTGATGCAGCGTCCTGGCATACCGTCCGAAACCTACGATGTCGTGGGACCCGTGTGTGAATCGGCCGATACCTTGGGCCGCGACCGGCAGCTCGCGGTTCAAGCGGGCGACTTGCTGGCGGTCATGGATGCTGGTGCCTACGGATTTTCCATGAGCTCGAACTACAACACCCGACCACGCGTGGCAGAGGTGTTGGTGGACGGCGAGCATGCAACGCTGATCCGCCACCGTGAAACGCTGAATGAACTCATGACACATGAAGAACTGCCAAGGTGATGCCCGCATGCATGACAATCGCCTGCTGAAAGTAAATTAGACTTATGCCATGCCAAACAATACCAAACGAAAACAGACCGGCACCGTAAAACGCAAGCCTCTGGTGCTGGTAGATGGCTCTTCGTATCTGTACCGGGCTTTTTACGCGCTATCTCAGGCAAACCTCTCAAATGCACAGGGTGAACCCACCGGTGCGATACGCGGGGTGGCCGCCATGCTCAAGAAGTTGCTGGCGGACTACGCGCCCGAACATATCGCCGTGGTATTCGATGCCAGCGGCAAGACATTCCGCGACGAGCTCTTCAAAGAATACAAGGCCAACCGTCCGCCCATGCCGGACGACATGCGCCTGCAGATCGAACCGTTGCATGCGCTAGTGAAGGCGCTGGGATTTCCGGTGCTGCAGATCTCAGGCGTGGAAGCCGATGATGTCATCGGCACGCTGGCGAAACAGGCGGCGGAGGCCGGCCAAGCGGTGCTGATCTCCACCGGCGACAAGGACATGAGTCAACTCGTCAATCAGCACGTGACCCTGGTGAATACCATGACCGACACAGTGCTGGACCGTGACGGTGTGCAGCAGAAGTTCGGTGTGTGGCCGGAACAGATCATCGATTATCTGGCGCTGGTGGGCGACAGCTCCGACAACATCCCCGGGGTGTCCGGCATCGGCCCCAAGACCGCGGCGCCCTTGCTGGCCCATTTCGGGACGCTTGAAGCCATGTACCAGCGGCTCGATGAGATACCCCAGTTGGCTATCCGTGGCGCCAAAACCCTGGCGGAGAAATTCCGCACACAGCGTAAACAAGCTATGCTTTCGCGCCAGCTTGCGGTCATCCGCTGCGACGTGCCGCTGCCTGTAAAACCGGAAGATTTGACGATGCGCGCGCCGGACACACAGACGCTGCGCGAACTTTATACGCGGCTTGAATTCAAAACCTGGCTGCGGCAACTCGACGGCGATGTGCAGGAAAAAACAGTCGACACGAATTCAGCGGCTATTTTTCCTGCATCCGGCACCTCGCATGCAGCACCGGTTGCCAAATATGAAACCATATTCGATGAAAAAAGCCTGGCTCAATGGATCGCACGACTGGAAGCTGCTGAACTGTTCGCCTTCGACACCGAGACCACCAGCCTAGATTACATGCAAGCTGAGATCGTCGGCCTGTCGTTTGCGATCAAAGCCGGCGAGGCTGCTTACCTGCCGCTGGCGCATAAATACGCAGACGTACCGGTGCAACTGGACCGGGAGATGGTGTTGAAACGCGTCAAACCGCTACTCGAGAGTACTGCGCATGCAAAGCTCGGTCATCATCTCAAGTACGACGCGCACGTGCTCCGCAACCATGGCGTGATGCTGCAAGGCATGCGTTACGATTCGATGCTCGAATCCTATGTGCTCGACAGCACCGCCAGCCGCCACGACATGGATTCGCTGGCGGACAAATACCTGGATTACAAGACCATCCATTATGAGGATGTGGCTGGTAAAGGCGCCAAGCAGATCGGCTTCGAGCAGGTGCGCATCGAGGATGCCACACGCTATTCGGCCGAGGACGCCGACATCACCCTGCGTCTGCACCAATGTCTGTGGCCACGACTCGCCGCCACCCCCACGCTGCGCAAGGTGTTCGAGCAAATCGAGATGCCGCTGGTGCCGGTGCTGCTGGAGATGGAACACGATGGTGTGCTCATCGATACCGACATGCTCAAGCAGCAAAGCACCGAAATCACCCAGTCCCTGCGCCAGCTGGAACTGCGCGCCCACGCACTCGCGGGTAACCCCTTCAATCTGGATTCGCCCAAACAGCTGCAAACGGTGTTGTTCGAAAAGATGCAATTGCCGGTGGTGCGCAAGACTCCGGGAGGCCAGCCGTCCACGGCTGAAGATGTACTGGAGGAATTGGCGACAGATTTCGAATTACCCAGGGTGATCCTGGAATACCGTAGCCTGAACAAACTCAAATCCACTTACACCGATAAACTGCCGGAACAGGTAAATCCTAAGACCGGACGTGTACATACCTCCTATCATCAGGCGGTGGCCGCCACCGGGCGCCTGTCATCCGCCGATCCCAATCTGCAAAACATCCCGGTGCGTACCGCCGAGGGCCGCCGCATCCGTCAGGCTTTTATTGCTTCCAAGGGTTACAAGATCCTGGCGGCGGATTATTCGCAGATCGAGTTGCGCATCATGGCGCACTTGTCTGGCGACAGCGGACTACTCAACGCTTTCGAGAAAGGCATGGATATCCATCGGGCCACCGCCGCCGAGGTGTTCGGCGTGCCCGCCGACAAAGTCAGTGATGAACAACGGCGCTCGGCAAAAGCCATCAATTTCGGATTGATCTACGGCATGTCAGCCTTCGGTCTGGCAAAGCAACTGGGCATCGAACGCACCGCTGCCCAGGCTTATGTGGATCTATACTTTGCCCGTTATCCCGGAGTTAAAACTTTTATGGACCGAACGCGGGAAAGTGCCCGTGAACAGGGCTATGTGGAGACCGTGTTCGGCCGGCGCCTGTACCTGCCCGATATCCGTGCTCGCGATGCGCAGCTACGCCAGTACGCCGAGCGTACCGCCATCAATGCACCCATGCAGGGCACCGCTGCTGATATCATCAAGCGCGCCATGATCAGCGTGCATCACTGGCTTAAGGAGAGCGGTACAGCCGCACGTATGATCATGCAAGTACATGATGAGCTGGTGTTTGAAGTGCAGGAACCTGCGTTGGAGACGCTAAACCAACAAGTGACCAGGCTGATGGCGGATGCCGCGCAACTTAAAGTACCGCTGGTGGTAGATGTGGGGTTAGGCGACAACTGGGACCAGGCACATTAAATTGATAATTGGCCAAAATTAACGTGGCATGGCTGGATGGGTATTTGTAACGTTTTGTAACAATTCACAATGGAAACTAGCACGTGACTGCTAATTAATTATTGCGGTGTGGAACTTTTCCAGGCACGCGCCTCTCAAACCTTATGAGCGCCGCAATAGCGCTTACCCCGCTCACCTCCCTGAGCGGGAAATGCGACTTGGTCTCCCCCAAGCCAAGTTGAGCAATTAACCCCGGCGTTTCCCCCTTTACGCCGGGGTTTCTTTTTAGCTTGCAGCTCAGACACTTGCTAACCACTTGCCGATCAATTGCCGTGCGATTTCAACCCCGGTTTTGGAAAGTGCTGAGAAAACCTCGACCTGTGTCTGATGTTTAAGCCTTTGGGCCACCTGGCGTTGCACGGCCAAGGCTGCGCCGCCGGATAGCTTGTCGGCCTTGCTGAGCAAGGCTAGCACTGGCAGCTGCATAGGCGTTGTCCAAGCAAGCAGGCGGATATCGAATTCCGTGAGCGGACGACGCACATCCATGACCAACACCAGACCCGCGAGGGTCTTGCGGCACATGAAATAATCCTCCATCAACATTCCCCAGCGACGTTGCACTGTCAGAGGTACGCGCGCATAGCCATAACCCGGCAGGTCCACCAGATAGCGTGCTTCGGACACCGAGAAATAATTGATCAACTGGGTGCGCCCGGGCGTCTTGCTCACCCGTGCGAGCCCCTTGACCACTGAGATGGCATTCAAGGCGCTGGATTTGCCGGAATTGGAACGC
>JBAWFD010000052.1:0-4610 GCA_049591615.1 Gammaproteobacteria bacterium
CCCCAGCGCGGACCGCGTCGCTTCCGCTACCATCTCGATAGCCGACTTGCCAGGAAAACGGCCGAATGGATGCATTCCCACACCGATGATTGCGACGTCTGTCATCTCAGGACTCCTTTGCCGGTGCAAACGCGTAGGTCATGACCTCGCGCCCCTCTTCGTCGGTCCGGAACGGCAGCACGACCGCCTGCACTCTTTGGCCGATGTGTGGATGCTCCTCGCCGAATCCGATGAGCCTCGTTTCGACGCGGAGCTCGTCCTCGAGCTCGACATATCCGACGTAGTAGCGCTCGAAGTTCTCGGTTGTCTCCGGTCCGGCATACGGCGGGGCGGGTGGCAGAAACTCCTGGCTCGTCCAGGTCCAGACAGTCCCCGTCGGAGAAAGCTCCACGCGGTCCATCTCGCTGCCGCACCGGGGGCACCAGCCCTGCAACGGGAAGGCATAGGCGCCGCACTCCACACAGCGGGAACCCACGAGGCGCGGCTCGGCCGACGGCCACGAGAAGAGGTCTTCAGCTATCGGCACTTGGTCCACGTCTACTCCCCCTTCGTTGGTGCGAGGACGTCGCTCTCGGGCCTCTGTCGCAGCAATTGATCCTGGTCAGAAGGGTCCAGCATGGCGGACTTCAGGTTGATAGCGATGTCGAAATCATGTCACCGGAACCCAGCGGGCGCAATCGCGGCAGCTGGGAGCGCGACGGCCCGATGGGGTCCTGCGCGTGAGACATCGAACAGTCGACCCGTCCACGAAAATCAGCTCGCAGCTCCCCCACCGTGATCGGATCGACAACGAGTCCGACGTGCAGCTCACTAAAATCCGGGTGACCTCGTAGTATCCGCGGGCATGCCACCTGTAGACGCTGGTGAACCGGCACCGCGTCGATGGGGCGACGATCGCGCCCTCCTGGACGACGACGAAGCACGCCGGCGGCTGCTCGACGCAACAGGTCGCTGCATCATTCGTCGAGGTAGCGCTCAGATCAGAATGACCGAGGTCGCTGACGAGGCCGGCGTGGCACGCTCGACGGTGTACCGCTACTTCCGTACCCGGGATGATCTCGTTCTCGGTCTTCTGCTCAGTCGAGTGGACGCTGCACTCGAGACAGTGGTGCGATCACTGCGGGACCCGGACGACGCCGCCAAGTGCCTGCCCGACCTGATCCTCAAGCCAATTGGGCTCGTTGAAGGCAGTCCGCTGAACGAAGCTCTCTTCTCCGAGCGCAGCTCTGCGTTCATCACGTTTCTCGAACTCAGCTCCGAGCAGCTCCTCGACGCCTCGTTGCGCCACCTCGGACCCTTGCTCGACCGCTGGCGACTCACGGGGCAGCTCCACGCCGACCTCGACGTTCGTGAGACTGTCCGGTGGATGAACGCTGTCGCCCTCATTTTGTTGTCCCCGCCGTGGCGCACCAGGCCACGGGCCGCCAAACGGCTCTTTCTGACTCACTACCTCGTGCGAGCGCTGGTACCCCCCGGCGCCACCTAGAGCTCCCATCAGACACTTTTGCCATATTGTCCGATCCCCGGACACATTGGTATGATTGTCCCACTTGCCGATGAAAGCGCCGGGGGGCCGGTTCGCGCATTCGGCATGAAGGGAGCGGTGCCGCAATGCCGACGTACGACCTGGTCATCAAAGGGGGAACCGTCATCGACGGGTTGCAGACCCCCCGGTACAAAGCGGACGTAGCGATCAAAGACGGCAGGGTCGAGCAGATCGGGCGTGTGAACGCCGCTGACGGTCAGGAGGTTGTCGACGCGTCCGGCAAGGTGGTGGCGCCTGGCTTTGTGGATCTCCACACCCACTACGACAGCCAGCTCTTCTGGGACCCGTGGTGCACGATGTCTGGCTGGCATGGAGTGACGAGTGTCGTCATCGGCAACTGCGGCTTCGGGTTCGCGCCCTGCAAGCCGGAAGACCGCGAGCGGGCCATGCTGAGCCTCGCCCGAAACGAAGCTGTTCCGCTCAAGACCATGCAGGCGGGCATGCCCTGGGACTGGGTGACCTTCGAGGAATTCCTCTCCAGTGTCCAGCGGACTCCCAAGGGCGTCAACGTCATGTCGTTCGTCCCTCTCGCTCCCCTATACGGGTATGTCGTGGGCATCGAAGAGGCCAAGAGCCGACGCTGTACCGACGACGAGCTCGAGCTGATGTGCCAAATGCTGGTCGATGCCATGGCGGTCGGGGGATGCGGCCTCAGCGCTCAGATTTCAGGTGATGTCGGGAACGTCCAGCTCGACTTCGACGGCACTCCGATGGTCACCGACATGATGACCGAGCGTGAGGTTATTGCCTTCAGTCGCGCCCTCGGGAAGCTGGGACGGGGCGTTGCCCAGCTCACAGGGTCCTTGGACTGGGCCGAGTTGATGGCCCGCGAGAGTGGACGCCCGATCATCTGGAACGCACTCCTCGCCGACGGCGCCCTCAACCAGCACGGCGGCCAGCAGCTCTCCCATAAGGACGCGCTGAAGAGGCTTGCGTACATGAATGAGGAGGAGGGACTGCGAGTCTTCGCCCAGGCCCTGACCACCAATTTCGCTTCCGAATTCACCCTCGAGGAGTACAACCTGGCCGACGCCATCCCGTGCTGGCGCGAGGCGTGCCTTGGTACCGTCGAGGAAAAGAGGGTCAAGTTCGCCGATCCGGTTCGCCGACAGGCGATGAAGGAGATCCACGAGGAACGCGGAGGGCTCTTTGGCGCCGGTTACGACCTGACGGAGATCAAGGTGCACTGGATCTCGAGTGACGTACCCAATGCTGCCACGTTGAAGGACACATACGAAGGCTTCACCGTGGGAGAGATCGCGAGTCGGGAGGGGAAGCACGAGATTGATGCCTTTCTCGACGTCGCGGTGGCCGGGCAACTCAGGGTCGGCTTCGCCACGCCGATGCTGATGACCCCGCCTCAGTCAATGAAGGAGATTGCGACGTCCCCGGTCGCTCTCCCGGGCGTCAGTGACGGCGGGGCTCATACCAAGTTCGTCACCACGGCGCGCTACGCCACCGAGCTGTTGGGCTATTGGGTGCGAGAGCACGAGATTATGACGCTCGAGGAGGCGCATTGGCGCCTGTCGTATTACCCCGCCATGGCGGCAGGCCTCAAGGGACGTGGCCTCCTCGCCGAGGGCGCGCCCGCCGACGTCGTCGTCTACGACCCCCACACGGTTGACAGCCTGCCGCAGGAGCGCGTCTTCGACTATCCGGCGGGCGAGTGGAGGCTCATTCAAAAGGCCGTCGGCTACGAGCGAATTATCGTCAATGGCAGGACCACCTTCATCAACGGCGAATGCACAGGCGCCACGCCCGGCAGACTCTTGCTCCACGGCACGGATTGAAAGGGATGGACCACGTGGCTGCAACTGAGAGTGAAACGATCTTCGACGCCGATAACCACTACTGGGAACCCAGCGATGCCTTCACCCGCCACCGCGATCCGGCATTCTCGGACCGTGGGGTGCGTCTTGTGGACGTGGATGGCAAGCCGCACTACTTCGTCGACGGCAAGCAGCACCCGATTATCCCGGGTCCAGGAGACGCACATCCCCGGCCCCGGCCTGGGGCTCTCTACGACTACTTCGCGGGAAGGACCGACAAGAGTTCGCTGGCGAACGCATTGACGGCAGAGGATCCGGCGGACCATCCTGAATGGTTCGAGCGCGATGCCCGGATTCGTCGGATGGACGCGCAAGGTGTGGAGGCCACTTGGATTTTCCCCTCACATGCCGTCTGTGTCGAGGGTCCGATGCAGCCCGACATCGAAGCCTCACTTGAGATATTCAGAGCATTCAATCGATGGCTCGATGAGGATTGGGGGTTCGCGTATCAAGACCGCATCTTCGGAGTGCCGTTTCTTTCCCTCTCAGACCTTGAGCGCGCCATTGCAGAGCTGGAATGGACGATCAGTCGTGGCGCCCGGATCGTGACCATTCGCAACGGCCCGGTCTTCACCGCCGATGGATACAGATCTCCCGCGGACCCCCGGTTCGATCCGTTCTGGTCCCGAGTCGCCGAGGCTCAGCTGGTGGTGGCTCCGCACGCGGGATTCGATGACGGCTACAGGGAGGTCGACCAGGCAGTCGCGCGGGCCTGGGGTTACGGCGAAGCACGCCACGACGGTGACACCGACGCGCTGAACGTCCACGAGCCCTTCGTGGAAATGCTCCAGAAGCACCGGATCGTTGAGGATTTCGCCATCGCCCTTGTCGCCCACGGGCTCTTCCAGCGGGTTCCGGGACTACGGGTGGCCTACATCGAGAACGGGGCAACCTGGGTACCGGATCTTCTGCACAAGCTGGAGGTGTACGGAGGTCAAAATCCGCACCTGTTCACGACATCGCCCGCCGAACAGTTCATTGAACATTGTTGGGTGGCTCCGTTCGTCGAGGACAGCGTGGAGGACCTTGCGAGGCACCTCCCAGTGAATCGGATCCTCTTCGGCTCCGACTGGCCACACGCTGAGGGCATGGCGGAACCGCGAGATTTCCTCGAGAAGGTCGCGTCTTTTTCCCCGGCTGATCAGCGCCGGATCATGGCGGAAAATGCACGGGAACTCACCTTTCGCTGAGCCGGGGCACAGCGAGGCTCACCAGGCATGGGTGTCATGAGGACA
>JBAWFD010000053.1:0-1567 GCA_049591615.1 Gammaproteobacteria bacterium
TGCCTCTCCTCTGTCTGGTCGCCTTCGGACGTAGTTGCTTGCATACCTCGCCCGTTTGATTGCGCCTATTGGATCTGGGTCGTCGTCATCAGTTCATCTGATCGAGAACAGATGCCCCGGCGATCGTCTGCGTGTCTTCGTGACGTTCAGGGTCTTCACGGGCAGGCACCGGCTTGGAGATCACGCCACGACTCGTCAGGACCGAGCACAGCGTCAAAGGGATCCGGGATGCAGATGGGGCTCGTGCCCCGAGCACTGCCGGGAGGTAGCTCTCCCTTTTCGTAGGCGGCGAGTACTTCGAGGAGAAGGACGCGAGCATTGGCGACGGCACCGTCACTGGCCGAGAGGTTGTCCTTCGACCGGTCGACGATCGGGCCCATGCTTACTTGGACTACTGAGTCCTCGTCGACCACACTTCGATCAAATCCTGTGTGGTGTCCCGCATCCATCAAGGCCCGGTTCTGCCCCCAACGGTTGGATCGGTCACCGCTCACCGTCGAGAAGTTACGGGGATCGGGGTCGAAATCCACCCGAACTGCACCGAAGTCCTTCTGGGACTCAGGTGAGGTTCCGTAGCTCCCGAAGAACAACAGATGATTCGTATTATCAACCGGGGCGAAGGCGAACACGTGGTATCTGTCAACGAAGCCAGTCGCAGCCACGATCACGAGCGGAAAGAAGAAGTTAGAGACCCTCGCATAGGTCTTTCCATCGTCTTGTTTGCGCAGCGAAGCAGCTCGCATTCCGAATGATGCCTCCCCCACTTCGTAGGTTGGAATCTTGGTGAAGGCGACGGTCGCCTTGCCCTCGTCCATCGAATCGCCCTTCTCGTCAATGACCTTACGGGTCCAGCTCTGATGGAGGATCCCAGCGTGCACGGAATCGAGACCACCCTCGAGCGCTTGAAGCCAGTTCACAGGAAGGTTCGAGATGGTCACTGCTGTCTTGTTGCCGTGTTCGGCGGTGAATGGCAGATCGGGGAACGCAGGCGCCTCAGGACTGCCCAGCCACACCCACGCAATGTTCCCCGCCTCGTGGACAGGGAAGTGGGTTACCTGGACGCTCGCACAGAATCGATCGTGGCGGCTCACCTGTGTCGGTGCCTCGACCACGGCGCCCGACACGTCGGTCTTCCATCCGTGATAAATGCAACGAAGCCCATCACCTTCCACGCGCGCCAAGAGCAGCGACGCCTGACGATGGGGGCACGCTTCGGCAAGAAAGCCAACGCGGCCATCGGGTGCTCTCCAGGAGACGAAGTTCTCGCCCAGAAGTCGAACAGGGCTCGGCGCCTCTCCTGCCACCAGGTTGTCTGAGAGGGCGTAAGGAATCCAGCTGTTCTCGCGGATGAGCTTACCCATAGGAGCATCACCCTCGACTCGGGTCATCAGCCCGTTCTCTTCTCGAGTGACCATCTCCGCCTCCTTTCCCCGACCCATCAAGGTGGACCTCGACGGCGTCACTTGGCCCACTGAGCAACCGGATCGAACCGAAACGTCAACGACACGGACGGTGGAGGTGGTGGTACCGACGCCACCGTGTGCTTTCGAACTCGACACCCGAAACC
>JBAWFD010000054.1:0-3842 GCA_049591615.1 Gammaproteobacteria bacterium
CGATATCGGGGGTAGTACTGACGAAAGAAGTCGAGGGGAGAGAGCTCCTCGCTGTCGTTGATCGGCGCGATGCGCTTGTGAAGCACCCGCTCGGAGTTGGGCTTTGGACCGATGTCCTTGAAACCGAACGGGCTCAGGAAATCGATAACCTCAGGGTGGTGCGGAAACACCGTCACGTAACACTCCTCGAAATCGTTCCTCCGACAGTAGGATAGAGCAAAGGAGAGAAGGAGCTCCCCCACGCCTTGGCGCGACAGTTGATCCGAGACTTTGAAGGTGGCGATCTTTAGCCGTCGATTTGCCGGGAGATGCAGGAGTGGCTCTTCGCTCTCCTCCTTGTAGAGCAGGATGCCAGCAAGCCCACCTTCCGGGAGGCGAACCCGGACGCATCGCCGCCCCTCTTGGCACGCCTTCTGAAACCAAGCCTCGAATCCCGGGTAGTCCGCCTTCAGCGAGCTGAAGATGGGGTCGTCGATATCGAGGTCGTGTACCGGAACATCCCTGAGGTGCGCGGGGAGAGGTGGGGGTGCCCTCCCGAAATAGGCCTGAAAGTACCGTAGGGCCGCATCGGTAGACAGAACCCTCTTCTCTAGCCCGACGCGGTTCGACCGGTGGATGAGACCCTGATCTTCTGTGATGAGGAACGAAACCGCGTTCCGGAAGACCGCGTATGCCAATCGCGCGTCCACTTGGTCGTGAGCCGACGTGCTCCCGAATTGCTGGAGGAACTCGGATGTCGGAGCCGGAGGGGTGTCCAGAACCGGATACGAACGGACCTTGGATAGAATGACACTTCTGCGCTGGGGATCCCCGTCTCCGTCGAGTTCTGTCAACGAGGCCGGGTGAATCAGAGCGGTGACTGCGTTCTCGTTGAGCAATTGGAGAAGGCGGCCCAGCGTCGGGGAGAGCACGTTGGGATCCTCCCTCCCGATGAGCAAATTCGTATCGAGCAGAATCCGCATCCGGGAGTTCCGGAGGGACCTTCCGCCTATTCAGGCATCCGACCGAGGAGCGGGGGCATGCAGAGGAGCCCAACGGCGCGTACTCGAGCGCCACGTTCATGCCTGAATAGGTGCGGCCGACGCCGGGCTTTCGGTGTTAAGGGGTGGACTCGGACTCCGGCGAAGAACTGATCGGACTGCCCCAAGCTTCACATTCATTCGTTGCGAGATCAGGCGGAGGCTCTCACCTTGCGCACGGCGGACGACAATCTCGCGGGCAGCCGACTCGGGAATCCTTCGGGGTGCCCCGAACTTCTTACCCAGAGCGCGGGCCCGCGCGATGCCCGCTTGCGTGCGTTCGAGGATCAGCTCGCGCTCGAACTCCGCCAGGGCCGCCAGCATGTTCCGCTGCAAGCGGCCGCTGGGGGTCGAGGTGTCGATTCCCTGGTCGATGACGATCACGCGGGCCCCCGCAGCCTCCGCGTCGTCCCAGAACCGTAGGATCATGCCCAAGGAGCGGCCGAGCCGGTCCATCTTCGAGACTACGATCGTGTCGAAATCGCCCGAGGCGAGCCGCTCCCGAAGTCGATCGAGCTCCGGTCGGTTGTCCCGGACACCCGAGATGCCGTCATCCCGAAAGACAGCGACCTCGGCCCACCCTCTCGCCTGACAGTAGGCCGTGAGCTGACCAACCTGAGCCTCCGTCGACTGCTCCTTCGTAGAGACCCGGGCGTAGAGGGCGACCCGAGTCATGCTGAGGCCACCCCCGGCCCGACAACACCTCGAACCTCTCCCTCCGAGCGGCGGCGCGCGAGAGTCACATACTCGGGATTGAGTTCGATGCCGATGGACCTCCGGCCCAGACGCCGGGCCACCGCGAGGACGGTGCCGCTCCCAGCGAACGGGTCGAGTACGAGACAAGGGACGGTATCGGTGGTCGCGCAGGAGCAGCGCTTGCGGAACCCCAGGTCAACCCGTCGGTAGCTCCCATCGTGCCATCCGGGAGCGTCGGCGACGGGGGCGCGACCCGACACGAGCGGTGCCTCGAGTTTCTGCGCGTGGCCAATGGCACCTCCAACCGCCCGGACCTCTCTAGTCCAGGGCGTCCCACACTCCGCGCACGCCCCGCGCTCGGACGTTCCCGCCGTGATGCAGAGCTCGGGGAGCTTTTCCGGGAATGTCGCGAAGTGGGCCCCCCGATAGGGCTGGGTCGGGATCCACCAGACTGTCCGGAGATTACGACCTGAGGGGCTCGTATTTCGAAGCATCGGGAATCGCCGGAAGTCCCCTTCGGGATGCTTCGAGCGGGAGGCGTGGTTGTCGGTCGGGTTCGGTAGATGATGTCGCAGTCTTTGGAGCGTGCTCTCCTGCAGGGGCTCGCGGACCGCATGGGCGTCGTAGAAGTAGCGGCTCGACTTCGTGAGGAGGAAGACCGAGTCGTGGGCCCGTGTCGGCCGATCCCTAACCGCCTCCGGCATTGGATTCGGCTTCGCCCAGACGCAGTCGGACCTGAGCCACCAGCCCCGGCGTTGCAGCTCGAAGGCGACTCGCCAAGGAATCCCCACGAGATCCTTCGGCTTGAGGCCTGGCGCCCGCTTGTCGACCCGACCAGCCTGTTCGGCCCCCGTGTGATACCGGCTGGAGAGAGTCGAGGCCTTCCATCGCTTCTCCCCGGTGAGCCCGGATGGGTGGGTAGCATAGGTGTCACCGAGGTTCAGCCAGAGCGTCCCATCCGGCCGCAAGACCCGACGGACTTCGTCGAAGACGCCGGCGAGATGCTCCACGAATCGTTCGGGGGTGGGCTCCAGGCCGAGCTGGCCGAGCCACCCTTCGCACTTCCGGCAGGTTGAACCACCCTGCGAGGCGTCGAATAGGCCAGCCGCATTTACTCGGCCGGCCCCGCCGTTTGCGCCGTCCGCTTCGCGAGGGTGCAGCGGTTGGGTCAGCTCCCATTCGTGCTCACAACCCACGTGCCCGCCCCATCTGACCGGTCGGAGCCCATAATCTCGGAGTCCCCAGTACGGAGGGGACGTGACGATGCAATGGACCGAGTCATCCGGAAGGCAGTGCAGCATGTCCAGGACGTCGCCCTCGAGGATGGCCGGGGTCGGTTCAGCCGGGATCACGCCGATGCCTCCGCCGTAGGACGGGGCGTGGCAGGGGCGACGGCGGAGCTCCGATGGCGAGCCATCTCGACGTATTCAGGGTTCAGGTCGATACCGATCGACCTCCGCCCAAGCCGTCGAGCCGCTGCCAAGACCGTTCCGCTGCCGGCGAACGGATCGAGGACGAGACACGGCACAATCCGGTCAGTTCGGCAAGCGCACCGCTTACGGAAACCGAGGTCGATTCTCCGGTAGCTCCCGTCTAGGTGACCCGGAGCGGCGATCCCCTGCACCCGACCGCGTGCGAGCGACTTGTCCGGGTACCAATCGTGGCCGATCGACCCGCCTTCCGTTCGCACCTCCCGGGCCCATGGTCGACCGCACGCAGCGCAGGAGCCGCGTTCGGAGGTTCCCGCTCGAATGCAGAGGTCGGGAAGTGCCTCCGGGAACGTGGCGAAGTGAGCACCGGAGTATCCCCGGGTCGCAATCCACCAAACGGACCGGAGGTTCCGACCGCGCTCGGGCGGGAGGTCCGTGGCGACAGCATGGGCGAAGCTCGAGTTGGATCGCGTGCCCGACCCCGGAGTCGCTAACTTTCGGGCGACCCGACCTCCCCTGGGATGGGCCCCGCCAGAGACCGGCTCGCGGACGGCCTCGCCGTCGTAGAAATACCGCTTCGATTTCGTGAGGAGGAAGACGTACTCGTGGGAGCGGGTCGGGCGGTCCAGAACCGACTCCGGGATCGGGTTTCGCTTCGCCCACACGCAATCGGAACGGAGCCACCAACCCCTCCGCT
>JBAWFD010000055.1:0-7690 GCA_049591615.1 Gammaproteobacteria bacterium
AAGAGCGATTACATTTCACGGGAATTATTTACAGAGATTCTGGAAGGGGAAGAAGATCACATCGATTGGTTGGAAACCCAGTTGGATTTGATTGAGCGTGTGGGTCTTGAGAACTATACGCAGGAAAAAATCTGATATGCGTCAGCACAGCTGGCAGATGCTTACAGCGGCTTGACCACAGCCAGAATTACAATAATGATCAGCAGCAAAGCGGGGATTTCATTGAACCAGCGATAGAAGAGCGCGCTTGAATGGTTTCTCCCGGTGCGGAAGTCGCGCAGCAATTTTCCGCAGATAATATGATAAAGAATAAGCAGAACCACAAACATTAGCTTTAGCTGCAACCAAGCGGGCATGGGTGACCACCAGCCCAACAGTAAGCACAGACCGAAGATAATGGTGCCGGTGGCGCCGATATTCATGATGATGAACAGGCGCTTTTCCATGATCTCAAAGCGCCGCAGGCTAATCTCATCGTTGGCTTCGGCATGGTAGACAAACAGTCTTGGCAGGTAGAACAGTCCCGCGAACCAGGTGACCATGAAAATAATATGCAGAGCCAGAACCCAGAACATAAACGCACTCCATTCTTTATGATCTACGTAATAAACGTGGCTACAGGCAAATCGGTTCAAATGTACTTGAAGCAGCCTCATTTGAATAGTCTTGAGGCTTGTTTCCTCGTGCTCGTAAATCAATTATCGTCAAATCGTATCAGCAAGTAGTGATCGTCATTGCCTACCCCTGTAGTCTAAAATCCGGTCAACAGGTAACATAGCTGATCCCTTTACCAAGCCCGGATTCCGAATCTAGATGGCCAAAAAACTTGTGGTCAAACATCACCAGCCAATCAAGCTGTGGCTGAGCGCAGGGTTCACAGTTGCGGCCATCATCGTTCTCATTCTGTTGGCGTATTTATACGGTGAATCGCGTGCCGGTTATGATCGGATGGCGGCAGCAAGACTGCAGGACAGCATCGAAACGCTGACACAAAAGAATGCAGACTTGCAGGAACAGATCGTAGCGTTACAGCGTGAGCGCGACGTGGATCAAGCGGCATACACGCAGGTGCAGCAGAGTCTGGAGGCGCAGCAGACAAAACTACTCAACCTGCAGGAAGAACTGGCCTTTTATAAAGGTATCGTTTCACCGGTTACCGGTGAGGAAGGTATCCGCGTACAAAGCCTCAAGTTCACAAGTGGCGGGGCGCCGCGGTTATATCATTATCGGTTGGTACTGATACAGGTGCGCACCAAGGAATTCAAGGTAACCGGCAGCGTTGAGATGAAGATATACGGTGCTGCGCAGGGCAAGCCGGTGATTCTGGATGCGCGCAGTATCGCCCCCAAGAATGAGGCGCCGCTTAATTTCGCTTTCCAGTATTTCGAAAACCTGGAAGGTGATGCGATTTTCCCTGACGGATTCACACCAGGCAGGGTGGAAGTGACGGTCATGGAAAACGGGCATGCAACCGTTCAACAAAATTTTACTTGGCAAAGCATCATTGGTTAGGAGGTAGGCAATGTTCAGTGGCAAAAATCAGCGTCCCGCCGTGCGTATCGACACATTGGTGGGGCGAAATACCGAGATCAGCGGTGATCTGAGTTTCAGCGGTGGTCTGCACGTGGATGGCACAGTGCGCGGCAACATAAGCGCCAGCAACGGCCCTGAATCCATGCTCAGCCTGAGCCAGCATGGCGTCATCAAAGGCGAGATCCGCGTCCCGCATGTGACTATCAACGGCACTGTGGAGGGCGATGTATATGCGGAACAGCGGTTGGAGTTAGGTGCCGAGGCCCGCGTCACTGGCGATGTGCATTACAACCTTATTGAGATGACCGTGGGCGCTACCGTGGACGGCAAGATGGTGCATAAACCTGCTGGCCCAATGTTGGCGATCAGCCATCAGAAATCAGCTCAGGACAGCACGCCCGTCAGTCCACGCAATGCCGGTACATGATTGGAGTATAATTCTACGAATTGATTTGAAAGCTGAACAAATTTATGGAAGCCCCGTTGCAAAATCCATCGCTTGTTTTTACCAATGCCGCCGCGCACAAGGTTAAGCAACTGATTGAAGAAGAGGGCAACAGCGCACTCAAGCTGCGTGTGTTCGTCAGCGGCGGCGGTTGCTCCGGCTTCCAATACGGATTCACCTTCGATGAAAATGTAGAAGAAGGTGACACCCAAGTGCAGAACGAAGGCGTGATACTGCTGGTGGACCCCATGAGCTTCCAGTACCTGGCGGGCGCAGAAATCGATTACTCAGAAGGCCTGGAAGGCGCACAGTTTGTGATCCGTAATCCCAACGCCAGCACCACTTGCGGTTGCGGTTCGTCGTTTAGCGTTTAAGTCACCCCGATTACGTTCAAAAGCGGGCACTGCGGCGCCCGTCGTCATTCATGCGTGATACACGGCGCCCAGCACCGCGGCCTTTTTGGCCCCAGTAACCGCAGGTAAGTTGCCGGTACGACCAGCCAGGGTCTCTCGTGCCAACCACGCAAACGCTACAGCTTCCACCCAGTCAGGTGGAATACCGAGCACCTCGGTGCTTTCCACTATGCAACCCCGCAGATGTTCGATGATCCGATTGCGCAGATGTGTGTTGTGGACCCCACCGCCGCACAACAGCACCCGCTTTGCGCCCTGAGCATGTTGCTTGATGGCATCGCTGATGGAGCGCGCCGTGAGTTCACAGAGCGTGGCCATCACATCCGCTGCCGGGAACTTCTTGGTTGCCAGTCTTTCCGCCAGCCACGCCTGGTTGAAATGTTCTTGGCCGGTGCTTTTGGGGACCGCACGAGCGAAGTAGTCGTCCGCCAGCAGTGCTTGAAGCAGTCCGGTATCGACGCGTCCCGATGCCGCGAATTCACCGTCCGCATCATGGGGTTTGTGCAGGTATTTGCGGCTGCATAAGTCCATGAGCACATTGCCGGGTCCGGTATCGAAACCAGTGACTGTTCCTTTGTCCGCAGGCAGCAGGGTGATATTGGCGATACCGCCGATATTCACCACCGCACGTGCTTCCGTATGGTCTGCGAATACCGCGTAGTGGAAGGCCGGTACCAGAGGCGCGCCCTGGCCCCCCAGCGCTACATCACGACGGCGGAAGTCCGCAACCGTGACGATGCCGGTGCGCGCCGCAATGACGTTAGGGTCGGCGATCTGCAACGTGAAGGGATATGGGCCGCCCGGCTGATGACGTATGGTTTGACCATGGCTGCCGATGGCACGCACATCACTCGCTGTGAATCCGGCCTTGTTGATGAGTGCCAGCGCGGTACCGGCGAAGAGTTCGCCCAATTCGGTATCCAGCCTACCGAGCCCGTCTACGGCATCGCCGTGGTAATGGGCAGCGGCGAATTCGAGGATCTGGGTTCGCAGGGCCGGTGCGTACGGCAAAAAATGGCTGGAGTGCAGGCGTGGCGCCGGTGTGAATTCCACCAGTGCAGCATCCACGCCATCGCTGCTGGTGCCCGACATCAGGCCGATGAAGAAGTCACGCACGTTTAGATCGGCTCGATCCGCGCTCAGTGAGCAGTGTTGGCCTTGACAGTACTGCTGCTGTTGGTGCTGGCAACGCGGGTTACGCCGCCATTGCTCATTTCAGCCAGCAGTGTGGTAAGAGTACGGGTGAAGTCGGGCCGGTATTTCGCCAGCAGCGGTTCGGCGCTCGGCAGTTTCACAGTGCGCGGATTGCGCGGCACCCCGTCAACCATGATCTGGTAGTGAAGGTGCGGGCCGGTGGCTTCGCCGCTCTCACCCACATAACCAATCACCTGCTCCTGTTTTACACGACTGCCGATATGCAGGCCACTGCGAAAACGCGACATATGGGCATACAAGGTGCTGTAACCACCGCCATGTCTGATGATGATGCAACGGCCAAAGCCTTCCTTTTGTCCGCGGAATACGATGTAGCCATCTCCTGCTGCCACGATGGGCGTGCCGGTGGGTGCCGCATAATCAACACCATAGTGCGGACGCACAATGTGCAGCACAGGATTCATACGGTGCAGGCTGAAACCTGAGCTGATGCGTGTGTAGGCCACTGGGGCACGTAATAGCTCCTTGCGTACACTGCGGCCATCAGGTGTGTAGTAATCCGTATTGCCGGATGGATCGGTGAAGCGCGCGATGCGGTAGGTCTTGTCCGGCGTCACGAATTCGGCTGCTAGGATCGGGCCATCGGTGACCGGTTCATCCTGGCGGTGGATCTTCTGATACAGCACCGTGAACGAGTCACCGCTGCGGATATCGTGGCTGAAGTCTATGTCCCAGCCGAACAGGTGTATGAGTTGCATGATCACCGGGTCGGACAAGCCCGCGCGGGTGGCGGCGTCAAACAGGGAGTTTTCGATCACGCCGTGCGCATAGGCGACGGTGGTCTGCGTGGGGATATTGACGACGCTGGCCTGGTAGCCGTTGGCGGTCTTTGCAACCACAAGCTTGTGGTCATCGTCCAGTTTCATGCTGAGGTTCAGGATCCGACCGCTGTCATCGTGGCTGACGGCGATTACCTGACCGGGGTGGATGCGTTTGAGACGTGCGGTCTCGCCACCCACAGCCAGAATGGCGCGCATATCGTCTGCGCTCAGATGCGCCTTCGCAAACATCTTTCCCAGGGTGTCGCCACGGCCTACCGTCAATGCCGTAGTTTCAGCACCCAGTGTTGCCAGCGGTTTGTCTGGGGAGGTGGGGGCCGATGTCGGGGTGGTACGCGCGTTACCCACCGATGCAACAGGTGAGGATGTTGGCAGTGGGCTGGCGGTGACAAGTACAGCATGGTTATTATGGCCTGCGCTCACGGGTCCGCTGATGACCAGCTGGACGATACCGCCGCCGGCTACAGCCAGCACCAGCAGCAGCCAGAAACCGCGGCGCACGCGTGGCCGACGGGGCGTGTTGTCAGCGTCGGCATTGCCGCTTGGCTTATAATCAGTCCTGAGTTGATCCTTGGCTCTGGTCACGGTCCCCATCCGGTGTCCTGAATAGCGGGTAACACTAGCTTGATGGACCTTGATGGTCAACCCTAAACCCATGCTAAATCATGGGGATAAGCGAAAAATCTCCCTAGGGCCTAAGCTTTGCGCGGCCATTTTCAGGAGTCTTGGGCATGCCGACGCCTGCTGAAGCACTGGCGGAACTCCGCCGGGGCGCCGACGAAATCCTGCTGGAAACCGAGCTGGCTGAGCGCCTCAAGGGCGGCCGGCCGTTACGGGTCAAGGCGGGCTTTGATCCCACGGCACCAGATCTACACCTGGGCCACACGGTGCTCATCAACAAGTTGCGCCAGTTCCAGGAATTCGGCCACCAGACGATCTTCCTGATCGGTGATTTCACCGGCATGATTGGTGACCCCAGCGGCAAGAATGTCACCCGCAAACCGCTGACTCCGGAAGAAATTGCCAGTAACGCGCAAACCTATAAAGAACAGATCTACAAGATTCTCGACCCGGCGGTTACGCGCCTCGAATTCAATTCCCGCTGGATGGAGAAACTCGGCGCTGCCGGCCTGGTCAAGTTGGCCGCCCAACACACCGTGGCGCGCATGCTGGAGCGGGATGATTTCAGCAAGCGTTATGCCAGCGGCCAGCCCATCGCCATCCACGAGTTCCTTTATCCATTGGTGCAAGGTTACGACTCCGTGGCACTCGAAGCGGATGTGGAACTCGGCGGCACCGATCAGAAGTTCAACCTGCTGGTAGGCCGACAGTTACAGGAGCACTACGGTCAGAAACCTCAGGTCGTCATGACCATGCCGATCCTCGAGGGTTTGGATGGCGCGCAGAAGATGTCCAAATCGCTTGGCAACTACATCGGCATCAACGAAGCACCGGCTGAGATGTTCGGCAAGTTGATGTCGATCTCCGACGAACTGATGTGGCGATATTTCGAACTGCTGAGTTTCCGTTCAATCAACGAGATCAGGAAATTCAAGCTAGAGATAGCAGCAGGCGCCAATCCGCGTGACATCAAATTCCGGCTGGCTCAAGAGATCGTGACGCGCTTTCATGGCAATGCAGCAGCCAAATCGGCTCATGAGGAGTTCATCGCGCGCTTTCAGAAGGGCGCCCTGCCGGAAGTCATACCCGAACACGACATCCAATGTGGTGCAGACGGCATGCCGTTGGTACAGCTACTCAGGCAGTGCCGTCTCACCAGCAGTGCATCTGAAGCCCAGCGCATGCTGGATCAGGGTGGGGTGCGTGTTGATGGTGACAAAGTTTCGGATCGCGGCATCAAACTGAAAACTGGGAATACCTATGTGCTGCAGGTCGGTAAGCGCAAATTCGCGCGCGTACATTTAAAGCACGAGTGAAATACAAACGGAACTAACGGGTCCGCTTTCATAAGCATTACCAATCAAAAAAGCGGCTTTTCCCTCAAAGTGGTACGCGCCAGCCACTTTTCCCCCTCGACCACAGGTTCGCCGGTATGCAAAGTCAGCGGGTCGGTTTCACCTGCAGGCGTCATGTTGAAATGGCACAGGGCCATGCGCGCACGTCCCACGACCTTCAAGTTGAGTTTTAGATAATGGGTCTCGCCACCGGTTTCCGGAGCATGCAGGTACACCAGGAAGGATGCGATGCGCTGTCCGGACCTGTCACCGATGCGCTGGTTATATTCAAGCCGTGCAGGGTCAAAATAATCCACGTGCGGTGCATAGCGGTCCGAACGCTGGTAACGCAATACCGATAAAGGCTCGACGTGCTCGGCTGGGAGTGAGAAAGCTGCGGCGATGCGCCGTTCCAGATTGCGGATCAATGCATCACAAAACATTTCATGAAAATTAGCCGCATGGCCCGTGAAAGCAGTCTGTTCCTGGGACAATTGATCGCGAGTGCTTTCATGTGCAGGTTGCATGTTAAGGAGCGCCAACGCGATGAAGTGCGCGGCCTCATCCTTGGCGATAAATTCCGCTATGGTGAAGATTCGCGGCTGTGGGCTGATGATCGATGGCGGATCAGGATGCTGTACGCCGGAGGTGGATACCTGTCCAGTTTGGGCATGTTGTAGGCGTTTTGCTGCATCGATGGCAAATTCCGCTACCCCCAGTGCAGCGAAATTATCCTCCACAATCTGTCGGTAGGTCTCTATTGATGACATAGCGCCGGGTGTGCGTCCAAGCGTCTGTTGCAAGGCAGTGAAATTTGCTTCAATGACCATGCCGAGTTCACGCACCTGGACGCGCTGTGTTGCGGCGCGCTGGGCAAGCATTGACTCCAACTCTGTTTTAGCAGTGGGATAATCCAATCTTGCGGCATTGGTCATCCAGGCACTGGCATGCACCGGGTTTAACGGCGCACCCAATCCTGTCGCGTACCGCAGGCCCAGATTGAAATACGCACGGGCTTCGCCCTGGGCGGCGGCTTTTAAATACAAAGAGGTGGCAGCGTCCTGGTCCGTTGGCGTACCCAAACCGTGTGAATGCATATAGGCGAGGTTGCACTGCGCCATGGCATAGCCCTGGGTGGCGGTGCGTGCATACCATTCAAATGCCTGCGCATCGCTTTGGAGTACACCCCGTCCGAGCATGTAAAGATCCGCGAGCCGGTCCTGGGCCATGGGATGACCCTGCTCAGCTGCCCGCTGGTACCAGCGGGCGGCTTCCTGGAAGGCGTTCGGCAACAGGTGGACCTGCGCATGCACATGCCCGAGAGTCACTTGCGCTTCGATGAAGCCTGCC
>JBAWFD010000056.1:0-1657 GCA_049591615.1 Gammaproteobacteria bacterium
TTCCGGACGTGATCGACAGGGTGGTCCAAGAGGCCGTGCGGCAGGTACTCGAGCCGCTGTGGGAGCCGACGTTTCATCCTTCGAGTCACGGGTTTCGACCCGGCCGAAGTTGAGCTTGCCTGGAGTTGACGGAGACCGAATTACGAGGATTCCAACCTCGGGGAAGGGAAGTTCGGTCTCATGGCAAGACGATCGAAGTATCCGCAGGAGTTGATGGACCGCGGTGTCCGGATCGCGCTGGAGTCGGGGCGGCCGGTGGCGCAGGTCGCCCGCGATCTCGGGATCGGGCACGAGGCGCTGCGTAAGCGCGTCAGACAGGCGGAGGCGGACGGCGGGTTGCGGCCTGATCTGCCGAGCTCGGAGGAGCGCGAGGAGATCCGCAAGCTCGGTAAGGAGGTGTTCGAGCTGCGCCGTGCGAACGAGATCCTGAAGGCCGCCTCGGTGTTTTTCGCGACCGAGCTCGACGCAGACCGACCGAAGTGAGCGCGTTCATCGACGAGCATCGCGAGCGCTTCGGCGTCGAGCCGATCTGCCAGACCCTCGACGTGTCGGCGTCCGCGTACTACCAACGTCGCACCGGCGAGCGCTCGGCGAGGGCGATCGAGGACGAGCGCCTCATCGCCCGGATCCGGGAGGTGCACTCGGAGAACTTCGAGTGCTACGGCTACCCGCGGGTGTGGCACGAGCTGCGCCGCCAGGGCGAGGAGGTCGGCCGCGACCATGTCGCTCGTCTGATGCGCGAGGCGGGCATCCAGGGCGCCAAGCGGCGCGGGAAGCCGTGGCGGACCACGACCCGCGATCCCAAGGCGCACAAGCGCCCAGACCTCGTCAACCGGGACTTCACCGCCGATCGGCCCGACGAGCTGTGGGTTGGCGATCTGACCTACCTGCGCACCTGGGAGGGACGGATGTACCTCGCGTTCCTGATCGACGTGTTCTCCCGCATGATCGTCGGCTGGCAGATCGCGACGCAGATGCGGACTGACCTCGTGCTCGACGCGCTGCGCATGGCGCTGGGGACCCGGCAGCCCGGCGCTGACGTGCAGCTCGTGACACATACCGATCAGGGATCGCAATACACCGCCGAGGAGTACACGCAGGTGCTCGACGACCACCGCGTGCTCGCGTCGGTCGGCAGTGTCGGCGACTGCTATGACAACGCGCTCGCCGAATCGTTCGTGGACTCGCTCAAGACCGAGCTGATCGCCGACCGCGTGTGGCGAACGAACGCGCAGCTCGAGCTCGGCGTCGTCACCTACGTCGGCTGGTTCAACCACCGCCGGCTGCACTCCTCGATCGGGAACCGACCGCCCGTCGAGCACGAACGCGAGTACTGGGCGCGGGTCGCGCTCGGGCTCCAACCGCTTCCGGCTCAGGCCGCCCCAACCGTTACTGATCTACGAGACGTCAGGACCGTGGCCTCTCCGCTGGGTGGATCGGAGGAATCACACTGACTGATATAATTAACTACTCAACTACCAACGACTCTCCGTCGAACCCAGGTAAGTCCAGACAGCCCGAGCGCCCCCCAAACCGCCGCAATCAGCGGCATCGCCGCCCGCAAGCGCGCCAACCACACGCCCGGCGATACTCACAACCCCCGTACCTACGGGCCATTAACCATCAGTTCAGCTCCTCCCGAGGGTCCCTTCAGAAG
>JBAWFD010000057.1:0-4801 GCA_049591615.1 Gammaproteobacteria bacterium
TATGAAAATACTGACAATGTGTGCCCAGTTTATTTGGGGCGCCGGGGATAGAGTGACATCCGTCAGGATATCCACGGCGTATGATTTGCAGCCATTATTTCCAGAAATAAAACACGGGCATGTGAGCCCAACGGTTCGCAATGGCTATGGGGATGTGGTTATGAATCGACGATCGCTGCTATTGATAATGGCCTGCGGAGTGGTTGCCGCACTTCTGGCCTATTCGGCATATATCGCGCTCACTCCGGCCGGGCTGCCGTTCACAGCGCATATCGTGGATACGCATACTGTGCAGATCGAACCCATCGCAGGGATTCCGATGCCACAGAGATTACAGGCCGGAGATCACCTCGATATCAGCAAGCTTGATCCATCGGCGCGCGCTGCCCTGTATAGCGCCAATAACATATTTGGAACGGCAATAGATGTGACCTATGTATTTACCGTGCAGCGCGGTCTGCAGGAGTTTACAGTGCCGGTAACCACCGTTGATCTGTTACGTGCGCCCGTTCAACGCAGGTTCATCAGTTGGGCAAGCTTTTACATCCAATTAATTTTTGCACTTGTGGCACTTCTGGCGCTGTGGAAGGGTCGCGATCGGGCGGCGTTCTATCTGCTCATCTGGGGAATCAGCTATGTAATCGCAAACAGCATGATCAATGGTCCACCGCTTGGTGATGCGGTGTTCATGAACGCCGCGTTTTCCTGGTTGTTATTCTTCGTAGGTCGCTGGGCTTTATACGGAGTAGCCGAAAGTCTTGCGGGTGATACGCTCTCAGTGCGTGCGCGTGTTGTCCTGCGTATTGGTCTGGCCTTGATCCTGGCAGCGGGGTACATACTAGCCGCGGGCGGTGCCTGGCTATTCATCTATCACGGCTGGGCAGGTGGGTTGAATCCAGCACTTACATGGCTATTGGCTGCGCCTTATCTGTTGCCGGTGATGGCATTGTTGATAGCGCTCCGTCATGCCAGTGGCGCGCTCAGGGTTCGCTTGCAGTGGATGCTATGGAGTTTGTTGCCATACATCATCGGTATCCTGGCGCGTGACATCAATGTACTGGGATTCGCTGGCACCCTGGTGGTCAATGGAGCGGGATTGAGCCTAGGTCTTTCCGGAATCCTGTACGCCATCTTGCGACACCGGGTGGTGGATGTACGCGTGGTGATCGACAAGACTCTTGTGTACGGTGTCACCACCAGCGTGGTGGTGGGCGCATTGGCGGCAGCCAACGGTTTGATACAACACGTGGCCTTGGGCACAGGGACCAGTCTGCTTTTGCAGTTATTGGTGCCGCTGTCGCTCGGCATCCTCATCGGCCGCATCCGCAAGAGCGTGGACCGGGCGGTGGAATGGTTGTTCTTCCGCAAGAAACTCAAGACCACTGAGGCGCTCAAGCGTTTCGGACGGGAATGCGCCTTCATGCACGACCCGGTGCGCCTGCGCGATGCGCTGGTCTTGGTGCTTGAAAAGCATATCGACACCCATGCGGTGGCACTCTATGAAGTGCAGGGGTCGAACTATGTACGCACCCGGGAGCGGGGCACGCGTGGATTCCCAGTGCGCGTGGATCAAGATGATGGTGCGTTCCTGGCTGCGCAGGCTGGAGATCACGATATCGATCTGACGAGGATCGAGAGTGTGCTGGGTAAAGATGCGTATGTATTTCCACTGACAATGCGTGGCGTGGTATATGGTGCGCTGGTTTGTGCCAGCCGTCCCGGTCAACGCTTCGCGCCGGATGAGCGCGAATTGCTGGTGCGTCTTGCCAATCAAGTGGTCGCTGCATTGCAAGCGGTGCGTGCACGGGAGTCGGATCAGTTCATAGAGGCCATCGCCAGCGGCAATCTCACTGGTAAAGATGCCCGCAATCGTGCGCGTGCGCTTATTACCACAGCAGCGTGAATGGATTTCCGTTTAAGCTCCTGAGTGTTTTTAGCTCTAACTCAAGGGTCATCTGGTTGGACGCTAAACCATATTATGTTTACATGTTGGAGTGCCGTGATGGCCGTTTATATACCGGCATCACGACGGATATTGCACGACGATTGACTGAACATAACACAGGACATAGAGGTGCCCATTTTACTCGCGCCAACCCACCAGTAAGACTGCTTGCAGCCCGACAAGTCCTCAACCGATCCGTGGCACTCAAGCTGGAAGCAGGGCTCAAGAAGCTCAGCAGAGCGCAAAAACAGCGCTGGGCGGCTGAAAATCAGGTATTAGGGGCCGTTTAATTCCGTTGAGCTGGGGTTGAGGCAAAAGTCCTCTGCCTGTCTGCACACGCACTTACACCCAGCTTGAGGCAGCCGATGGCATGGATGCTTTCTGATCGACAGGCTGTCACTGAATCTTAATCTGATTTGCTCTTTTCGTTGACGTAATCGTTTGTAATATCAACCAGTTATGCTATAACTACGTGCGATGTTGAATGTAATGTCTCAACAGGCCTGTTTTGGGCTTAGGTTTCCTAAGCTTATATAAATTTAGGAGTGCTTACCGCCCATCACAGATTTAATCGTTTGTTGGAAGCTGGAGGGCTACCCCAATGAATAGCAATAATGTCGTGTTCAAGAAAAGTGAAGTTGTCTTCAGGACAAAAGAACCTGTACGGAAACAGGACCTAGGCATCATGGAAGTCAAAGACGCCAACAAGATGAAGTTCTTTGGTACGTCGAGTATGGCCTGCCGTGTTGTCGTGTTTAACCCGGCCTGAAGATTTGTTTAGTGAATAATGTCGAATGGTGTTAGCGCCACGACGTTAGGAGAAAGTTCAACGGGCCTGCGAGGTACTGAAAGCCAGTCCGAAGCAGGCCCATTTTTTTACATGATAATCTGTCGTGATTTTATGAGACGCACATGCTTGAGCCGCGCGATTACCTTGAAAAAATACAAAGCTTAAAGAAAGAATACGCAGAGCGAATCACCGCAGGCGGTTCAGATCGAGAAACTGTCGACCAGAATGAGTTGAATTGCATTGAGTTCGCATCCGCAAACCTGAGACATCTGCTGCCGGTGGTTCCGGTCAAGCACCATGCAGGAATAATCAACGAGATCCTCCTCACACAGGCATGCGCCGCATTGGATGAGGACAGCTGTTTTTTGTCGGAGACAACCGAGATATCTGATCCGGCATCGATACTACCGTACGCAAGAGATAAGCCCGTCATCTTCTGCACCTTTCATTATGGTTCCTATCGCCTAGTCAACCAGGTACTGGCCAGCCATGGTCTGAATTACCTATTGCCGGTATCTAGCGATATCTACGCGACCCACAAGCAACGCTATGAGGATAATTTTGAGACCATCAAAGCCTATTTTAAGTCGGCTTCACAACTTCTGGTGGTGAATGCCGAGGAACCCACTGCGGCTTTGACGATGGCGCGCAAGACGCGGGCCGGATGGTCGCTGCTGGCTTACATCGATGGTAATACCGGAGTCCAGGGAGCGTCCCGGCGCGATGCCAAACTGCTCAGGATCTCACTGCTTGGCAAGCCGATTTATGCAAGAAAAGGTATCGCATTCCTGTCCCATTTTCTGAAACTGCCGATTGTCCCAGTAATCTGCGAGATGATCGGCTCGATGGAACGCCGAATGACATTCCACGACAAGATCGAGCCATACGATAACAGGGAAGCGCGGGAAGCGTATTGCCGGATGGCGACCGAAAAGCTGTATTCTGTGCTGGGTGAATATCTTAAAAAGACACCTTCACAGTGGGAGGGCTGGATGTTTCTGCAGAAATATCTCGATATGGATGCGCTTTCTGCAAATCATATCGCAGATGAGCAGAGTGCAACGGTTACAGCAGTAGATGAATACGCCGGTAGTAAATTGGTGTTCAACCATGACCGGTATGGATTTATCATGCAGGATGATCAGCAGGTGTTGCTGGATAAATCCACCTACAAATTATTAACCTTACCAGACAACATCAGTAATCTTCTTGAATCCTATCGGGAGCCCATGGAAGTATCATCCGCAGGTGTGTCAGATAAACAAAGGGATATGATTGAGCAGTTGGTCTCCATGGATATGCTTTCTGTAGTCAGTTGAGTATGTAAGCTGCTTACCGCTTGCGGTATGCCAAGCCCGGGGAACTAGCCGAATTGTGAGAAAAACACCTAGGACTTGCTGTCCTGAAGTAAACGGCATGCGAATCTTTGACTATGTGATCGTTGGCGGCGGCTCGGCGGGCTGTGTACTGGCTAGCCGGCTGTCGGAAGATCCGCATACCAGTGTCTGCCTGTTGGAAGCCGGTGGCCCGGGTCGTAGCCGGCTGGTGTGTGTGCCTTTCAGCATGGTAATGACAGTACCCCTGCCGTTCATCAACTGGGGTTTTAAAACCATACCACAGACTCAACTGAACGGACGACGGTTGTATCAACCCCGGGGGCGAGTGCTCGGTGGCTCCAGTGCCCTCAACGCCATGATCTACACCCGCGGTCATCCCAGTGACTATGACGCTTGGGCGGCGGCCGGCAATACCGGCTGGTCATGGACAGAAGTGCTGCCTTATTTTAAACGCTCAGAAAACAATGCGCATTATCACGATGCCTACCACGGCACGGGTGGGCCGCAACCGGTCAGTGATTCATGCACCGATAATCCCATGCATAAAGTGTTCATGGATGCGGCACAGCAGGCCGGCTGTCCTGTCTCACTAGATTTCAATGGCGCGCAGCAGGAGGGGGTCGGTGTCTATCAGGTGACCCAGCAGAATGGCGAGCGCTGGACTGCTGCGCGCGCCTATCTGGAACCGAATCTATCCCGGCCAAACCTCACGGTCTTGACCGGCGCACG
>JBAWFD010000058.1:0-5323 GCA_049591615.1 Gammaproteobacteria bacterium
CGCGTGAGGCAGGCGGCATTACTCAGCATATTGGCGCTTATCGTGTAGAGACCAAGAAAGGTGTCATCACCTTTCTGGATACACCCGGTCATGCGGCGTTTACAGCTATGCGCGCGCGTGGTGCCAATGTGGCGGATATAGTGGTACTAGTTGTGGCCGCAGATGACGGCGTTATGCCGCAGACGATTGAAGCGATCCAGCATGCGCGCGCGGCCGAAGTACCTATCGTAGTGGCTATTACTAAGATCGACAAGCAAGAAGCAGACTTGGAGCGCGTACGCAGCGACCTGTCCAAGCATGAAATAATTTCCGAGGAGTGGGGCGGCGAAAATATCTTCGTCAAAGTGTCTTCCAAGACAGGGGAAGGTATTGACGCACTGTTGGATTCAATCCTGGTGCAGGCCGAGGTACTTGAACTTAAAGCGGTCGCTACCGGGCCGGCGTCCGGTTTCGTGCTGGAATCGAGCCTTGAAAAGGGCCGGGGACCTGTGGCCACGGTATTGGTGCAACGTGGCAAGCTTAAACTCGGAGATATCTTGCTCACCGGCCAGGAGTTCGGCAGGGTGCGCGCCATGTTCGATGAGGATGGCAAGAGCCTTCAGGAAGTGGGTCCGGCAACACCGGCCTTGGTACTTGGATTATCGAGCACACCCAATGCGGGTGATGAAGCGGTGGTAGTGCCGGATGAGCGTAAAGCCCGGGAAGTTGCGCTATACCGTCAGGGCAAATACCGCGATGTGAAACTCGCGCGCCAGACGACCAAACTGGATGACGCCTTCCAGCAGATGCAGGAAGGCGCGCAGAAGACCCTGAACGTATTTATCAAATCCGATGTGCAGGGCAGTGCTGAAGCCCTGAGTAACGCACTCAGTGACCTGTCCACCGATGAAGTAAAGGTCAGGGTCATCGCCAGTGGCGTTGGCGGCATCACCGAGTCGGATGTCAACCTGGCCTTGGCTTCCAAGGCAGTGATTATTGGTTTCAATGTGCGTGCCGATAACAGCGCGCGACGCATGATCAGCGAATCTGGTCTGGATGTGCGCTATTACAGCATCATCTATGAAGCGATAGACGATGTGAAACAGGCTATTAGCGGCATGCTCAAGCCAGAACAACGCGAACAGATTGTCGGTCTTGCCGAGGTACGTGAAGTCTTCCGTTCTTCCAAGTTGGGCGCGATCGCTGGTTGTCTGGTTGTGGATGGCTATGTAAAGCGTAACTTGCCCATACGGGTATTGCGCAGCAATGTGGTGATTTTCGAAGGCGCGCTGGAATCTCTGCGACGCTTCAAGGATGATGTCAACGAAGTACGGGCCGGTACCGAATGTGGTGTCGGTGTGAAGGATTATAACGACGTCCAGCCCGGCGACCAGATTGAGTGTTTCGAACGCGTTGAAATCGCGCGTACACTTTGATATCGAGCGATTGGATAGCTTATTTATGCCCAGGGAATATGAACGCTCCAGCCGCATAGCAGAGCAACTGCAACGCGAACTTTCGGAGCTTATTCGCCGCCAGGTAAAAGATCCTCGGATTCATCTGGTGACGATTACCGAAGTGGATGTCTCGCCCGACCTTGCAAACGCAAAAGTGCTGATTTCGGTATTGGGCGCTGAAGGTCCACAACCGGAGGTGGTGAATGCCCTCAATCATGCCGCCGGATTTCTGCGGCACATCCTCGGGCGTACCCTGAAACTGCGCAGTATTCCCCAGCTGCATTTCCATTATGACGATACCTTGGATCGGGCTGCGCACCTGGATGCGCTCATTAAACGTGCGAACGCTCCAGTCGACGATGGCGAGAAAGAATCCCCGTGATACCTGCCACAGGTTGCGAAAAAATAGTCCACAGCACAGGTGAATACCGCGGTATTACGCAGCCACGGCGCACCGTACATGGCGTATTGCTGTTGGACAAGCCCATAGGTATGACATCTAATCAAGCCCTGCAGGCCGCGAAACGGTTATTCCAGGCACGCAAAGCCGGCCATACCGGCAGTCTGGATCCGCTGGCCAGCGGGTTGTTGCCCCTGTGTTTTGGTGAGGCCACAAAGATATCGGCATACTTGTTGGATGCGGACAAGGCATATACGGTGCAATGCAAACTCGGTATACGCACTACCACGGCGGATGCTGAAGGTGAAGTACTGGAAACGTGCATGTTGCCAACACTTACGCGCATGCGGATTGAACAGGTTTTTGAGCAATTCTGCGGTGTAATTGCGCAGATACCCCCCATGTATTCAGCCCTTAAGCACCAGGGTCAACGGCTTTACGATTTGGCCCGCGAGGGAATCGAGGTGCCGCGCAAACCCCGTTCGGTCACCATCCATGCACTGGAATTGACGGCGTATTCAAAGGATAGCCTTGAATTCAAGGTCCGCTGTTCCAAGGGTACCTATGTGCGCACACTAGTGGAGGATTTGGCACACGCATTCGGCAGCTACGGTTATGTAACTGCTTTACGAAGAACCATGCTTGGTCCATATACCGACATGCATCGTTTGGAGGAATTACAACAGGCTGATAATGAAGCACTGGATAGCCTGTTATTGCCGTTAGATGGCGCTTTGGCGCACTGGCCGCAAGTGAACCTGGGTGACGATGCAGTCTGGTATTTTCTTAAGGGACAGGCAGTGATGGTCCCTGGCGCACCGACAGCCGGGTGGTTACGTGTCTATGGAAGCGGACGATTTCTTGGTCTGGCCGAAGTGCTCCCAGATGGGCGGGTGACACCACGCCGGCTGATGAATATGGACTAATATCTAGGTTATAGACTGATTTTATTGTCTTTTTACTTGTTCGGCGCCTATGCCGCGTTTAGAATATACGGCTGATTTTAACGTCTGAAAATTAATTGGAGCTGAGTGTATATGTCTTTCACCGTTGATAAGAAACAGGAAATCATCGCCGCCTACCGGCGCGATCCCCAGGATACCGGGTCACCGGAAGTACAAGTTGCGTTACTATCCGCCCGCATCGATGGCCTCGGCGGACACTTTGATCAACATAAGAAAGATCACCACTCACGCCGTGGGCTGCTTAAAATGGTAAACCAGCGCCGCAAGTTGCTGGATTATCTCAAGAACTCCGATCAGGCGCGCTATGAGACGCTCATCGAACGTCTTGGTTTGCGCCGCTGATTCATATCTCCACTTCTCTGCGTTTTCAATTATTCCGAACCATGAAGGGTTTAAAGTGACAGTATTCAAAAAAAGCTTTCAATACGGTGAGCATAAAATTTCCCTGGAGACTGGCGAGATTGCCCGCCAGGCTGATGGTGCAGTACTGGTGACCATGGCGGATACCGTGGTGCTGGTCACTGCGGTGGGCTCCAAATCGGCGATTGAAGGGCGGGATTTTTTCCCGCTTACGGTCAATTACCAGGAAAAAACCTATGCCGCCGGCAAAATTCCCGGCGGCTTTTTCAAACGGGAAGGGCGTCCCAGTGAAAAAGAAACCCTGACCTCCCGCCTTATTGACCGCCCCCTCCGTCCATTATTTCCCAAAAGTTTCTATAACGAAGTACAGGTCGTAGCTACAGTTATATCGGTAAATCCAGATGTGGATCCGGATGTACCAGCTCTTATCGGTGCCTCTGCTGCTCTGGCCATCTCGGGTATGCCGTTCATGGGCCCCATCGGCGCTGCACGGGTTGGTTATGAGAATGGTCAATACATCTTGAACCCATCCAAGACCCAGTTGCTTACCTCTGATCTGGACCTGGTGGTGGCAGGTACCGATAAAGCCGTGCTGATGGTGGAATCCGAAGCGGATTGTCTATCAGAAGAGGTGATGCTGGGCGCCGTGATGTTCGGCCATGAACAGCTGCAGGCTGCCATCAAGGTTGTCCGGGAACTGGCGCAAGAAGCTGGAAAGCCCGCCTGGGACTGGAAACCAGCAGGGAAGGACAAGGGCCTGGCAGAAGCTATGTCTGCTGAAGCTGAGAAAGCCTTGCGTGAGGCGTATCAGATTGCCGAGAAACAGGCGCGCTTCACCCGCATCGAGGAAATTCGCCAAACCGTGGTGACAAAATTTTCTGCCGGTGATAAGCCCGAGTGGTCCGAAAACACTGTGGCCAACGCTTTCGGCGATCTGGAAAAGAAAATTGTCCGTGGCAGGATTCTTGAGGGCCAGCCGCGCATCGACGGTCGCGACACCCGCAGCGTACGTCCCATCACCATCAAAGTAGGCGTGCTGCCGCGCACCCACGGCTCGGCACTGTTCACCCGCGGCGAAACACAGGCCTTGGTTGTGACCACGCTTGGTACCGGGCGCGATGCTCAGATCATCGACGCTATCGAGGGTGAACGCAAGGAACCCTTCATGCTGCACTATAACTTCCCGCCCTATTCAGTCGGTGAAGTGGGCATGATGGGCTCGCCCAAGCGCCGTGAGATCGGCCATGGACGTCTCGCCAAGCGTGGTATCCAGGCCGTCATGCCGGATATGGCCAGCTATCCCTATGTGATACGCGTGGTCTCGGAGATCACCGAATCCAATGGTTCCAGCTCCATGGCCAGCGTATGCGGTACCAGTCTGTCGCTCATGGATGCCGGTGTGCCCTTGAAGGCACCGGTGGCAGGAGTGGCTATGGGCCTCATTAAGGATGGTGGTAAGTTCGCGGTATTGACTGATATTCTGGGTGACGAAGATCACTTGGGCGACATGGATTTCAAAGTCGCTGGTTCCGCCACAGGTGTGACTGCGCTGCAGATGGACATCAAAATTGACGGCATCACTCGGGAAATCATGCAGGCGGCATTGGCTCAGGCCCATGAAGGCCGGCTGCACATACTTGGCAAGATGAATGCCGTCATCGATAAGCCCCGTGCTGATCTTTCAGAGTTCGCACCACGCATCATCACCATGAAGATACACCCGGATAAGATCCGGGACGTGATCGGTAAGGGTGGCGCTGTGATACGCGCGCTTACCGAAGAAACCGGCACGACAATCGATATTGAAGACGATGGCACAGTCAAGATCGCGTCCGTGGACAAGGCGGCCGGCGAGGCCGCGCGCAAGCGCATTGAGGATATTACCGCCGATGTAGAAGTCGGGCGTATTTACCAGGGCAAGGTGGCTAAGCTTATGGATTTCGGCGCCTTCGTGACTATATTGCCAGGTCGTGATGGCTTGGTGCATATCTCGCAGATTTCAGAGGAACGCGTCGAAAAGGTCAGTGATAAACTCGCAGAAGGTGACCTCATCAAAGTCAAGGTATTGGAAGTTGACAAACAGGGTCGCATTCGGCTTAGCATGAAAGCTGTGGATGCCGCTTGATTTAATCTACTTGCTTTGGAGATTCATGTTGATAGAG
>JBAWFD010000059.1:0-9411 GCA_049591615.1 Gammaproteobacteria bacterium
GCTGGGAAAGGAATCGGTCGAAGGATTGTTGGGCGCTGTGCCAGCACTTATGAAAGCCCCGTGGATCATTCATCGTTCAGACCCTACACCCGCTCACGGCGTGCGGTGATTTACCTTATCGGGATGGCTGGCGAGAGGGTTCTTGGTGCGGATTCAGTGGCGATTTCACCGATCCCGCGCCCTGGTACTTCAGAACCCTGCAAAGCTGGATTACGTTATTCATAGGAAATGGGTTGCGACTGCTCGAAATACGCGAACCTTGTCACCCCAAGACCCAAAAACCCGTCTCGGTTATCTTCATCGCCGAGACATGTACTAGGCCCGCAGGCAATCTAATCTGGCCATATTAAGTTGATTAGCTGACTCTGACTGTTTACCCGTTTCAAAGTAAGAAACTCGTCGCCTGCGGACTTGGATTTTTCAATTCAGCTTGAAATTAACTCATACAACGCGTCGGTTTATGGTGCTTTTAGGGCAATTCTGCGCCTAAACCCATTGCACGCCGCATTAATGCACTCTTGAGCGGCGTAAAACGGTCTACAGCGCGCAATCCAGAGTTGCGTAGCCACATCAATGGCGCAATATCATTGCTGAAAAGACGTTTAAACCCGTCTAGCGCGGTAATCATCGCTAAGTTATCCCCCTTACGTGCACGTTGGTAACGACGCAACACACCTAAATCACCCACATCGTGGTGCTGCTGCTGGGCATCCAGAATGATCTCGCAGAGTGCTGCCGAATCCTTAAATCCCATATTCACACCCTGCCCCGCCAGTGGATGCATCGCATGGGCGGCATCGCCGATGAGCGCAAAACGTGCACGCACATACTCGCTGGCGTGCATGCGCTGCAACGGAAAACCGGCGCGTGCTGTGCTAGCGGTGATCTGGCCGAGCATGGCGTCGCTGGCCGTGGTCACAGCGGCACAAAAGCCTGCATCATCCAACTGCTGGACTTCTTGCGCGCGCGCGTTATCCAGCGACCATACGACTGAAGAACGACCATCCAGCAGCGGCAGCAGCGCGACGGGGCCGCTGGGGAGGAAACGCTGCCAGGCGGTGTGGCAATGCGGCTTCTGAGTGGTCACGTGGGCGACGATGGCTGTTTGTTCATAGGCTGCCGAGCGGGTTTCGATACCCACCAGCTTGCGGGTGGCCGAGTCCACACCGTCCGCCGCCACCAGCAGACGTGCATGTAATCGCCGTCCAGCCTGCAGTGTGAGGCTAACTCTGTCTACATCGATGGTCACGGCTTCCGGAGTGGCCGGGTGAATCTCCGTGATGTTGTCAGCAGTCTGCAGTTGTATCCGCAATGCATGCTGGATCAATCGATTCTCGACGATGTAGCCCAGCGCCGGCTCACCCACATCGGCGCAGTCGAAATGGATGCGACCGCTGCCGGTGGCATCCCACACATGCATCTCGGTATACGCGCAAACCCGTTGTGACTGGATGAACTGCCAGGCGCCTAAAGATTCCAGGATACCTCGGGTAGCCGGTGACAGCGCGAACACCCGCGGGTCAAACTCCGCTGCGGCTGTGAAAGCTTTGGGTTCGCGGGCATCCAGAAGGGCGATTTGCAAACCACTGTTGCGTAATGCACAAGCCAATGCGGTTCCAACTGCACCGGCTCCCACGATGACCACATCGAACTGTGACGCTGCCTGACGTGCAGTCATACCATCCCCTGAACTTTTTCTGAAATTGAGGGTGGTATATCGTTCTTGCCGGCACGGCAATCAGTGCCGGTATTTATCCCCAGTCCGCGAGCGAGACGCGGCAAGCGGCCGGTGATGCCCATGTTGAGACGTGCAAGGCGGTGGCGCGCCGTGGGAAATAACTCCAATCCCAGGAGACCGAGATTGCGTGCCCAGCCGACTGACGCCAATGGATTGGTGAATACGCGTGTGAGTGTATCCGTGAACAACATGGTGCCCGTCTGGTCACGACGGCGTGACTGTATATAGGCACCGAGTCGTCGCTGGTCACCCAGATCACCACCAGCAGCAGTGATATCCGCCAAGACATCCGCGAGCGCCGCGATGTCACGTAACGACAGATTGAAGCCCTGGCCGGCGATCGGGTGCAGGCTGTGGGCAGCATTACCCACAACCACCGCACGACCTTGCATCTGTGTCTGCGCACGTACCAGACTCAATGGATAGGCCTGGCGCTTGCCGGCTTTAATGAAATGTCCCAGCCGGCCGTTGAATCCGGTAGCTGCCGCGGTTAGAAATTCTGCATCGGCCATAGCCAAAATTCCGGCCACGCGTTCATTGGCCACAGTCCAAATGAGTGCATAGCGGTCTTCGCCCATGGGTAGCAGCGCCAACGGGCCAGCGCGGGTGAAACGCTCGAATGCCATATGCGCCTGCGGTCGTTCGATGCTCACATTGCAGATCACGGCACTCTGCCCGTAATTCCAGACCTGAGCATGGATGCCGAGTTGCTCGCGGATTTGCGAATGCGCGCCATCTGCCGCCACCAACAACCGGGTTTTAGCGCTTGCAGTCGCATCGCATTCCAAAGATGCACACACCGCGTGGACTTGCATTTGCACGCTTTCAAGTCTTGCGGGTGCCAGCAGTGCGATGTGTGGATGTCGCTGCAGAAATTCGCTCAGGGCGTCTCCGATGACACGGTTGGGCACCACATAACCGAGCGCTTCCACGCCCATCTCCGCTGCGTGCAGACGCGTTACGCCCATATGACCGCGATCGGATATATGGATGTGTTCGATGGCCGTGGCTTGCGGCGCGATCTGCGGCCACACGCCGATGCCCTCGAAGATGCGGCGGCTGCCCCAGGAGACCGCCGTGATGCGGTCGTCATAACTCGGCTGGCCATGACTGCCAAACCGTACGGCTTCCACCACTGCGATTTTGAGCGCCAGCGGCGCCAGCGCGGCCGCCAGGCTCGCACCCACCATACCGCCACCGGCAATCAGGATATCGAAATCGACAGAAGGGTGGTCATTGCCCTGTGCCATTGCCTGACTTGGGTGTTTACGTGAATGCTTTGCCTTGGTATCGCGTTTCATGGTCACGCGGCCTGGCGTTGCATGAAGGCTTCAATTTCATCCGCTTGCTTGATGAGCGCACCGGTCAGCACTTCGGGCTGGCCACGGGTTACCAGCACATCGTCCTCGATGCGCACGCCGATATTCCACCAGCGCTTGTTTACACCACGGGTACCGTCGGCGATATAAATACCCGGCTCCGCGGTCATCACCATACCGGGCTCCAGTTCGCGCCATTCGTCGCCTACCTTGTAATCGCCCACGTCATGTACGTCGAGCCCCAGCCAATGGCCGGTGCGATGCATATAGAACCGCTTGTAGGTTTCATCCTTGATCAGTTTGTTCACCGGACCTTTGAGCAGTCCGAGTTTCACCAAACCCGTGGTCAATACTTTCACCGCTTCCGCATGCGGTACGTTCCAGTGGTTGCCGGCACGCATCTTGTCGATGGCTGCGAGCTGCGCTTTGAGCACCAATTCGTAGATGGCGCGCTGCTCCGCTGTGTAGCAACCGTTCACCGGAAAAGTTCGGGTCACATCGGTAGCATAACTCTGGTATTCGCAGGCCGCGTCGATTAATACCAGTTCGCCGTCCCGCAGAGGCTGGTTGTTTTCCACATAGTGCAGGATGCAACCGTTGGCACCACCGCCCACGATGGAGTTGTAGGCGGGCACACCGCCATGGCGACGGAATTCGTATAGGAACTCTGCTTCCAGCTCGGCTTCGTTCATACCGGGGTGGCAGGCACGCATAGCGCGCTCATGCGCGCGCACCGAGATGGCTGCTGCCTGGCGCATGAGCGCGAGTTCCGACTTGCTCTTGTAAAGACGCATGTCGTGCAGGAAATGATCCAGCGACACGAATTCCTCAGGCGTGTGCATGCCGCTCTTGGCCTGTGTGCGCAGGCCATTAACCCAGCCGATCACCCGCTTGTCGAAGTCTGAATAGTTCCCCATGGTATAGAACACCCGTTCGCGGTTCTCCAGCAGGCCGGGAAGGATGTCGTCTATATCGCTGATGGGGAATGCATCATCGGCGCCATATTCCCGGGTAGCGCCTTCGGGGCCGGCACGGCGACCGTTCCAGATCTCCATGAGAGGATCACGTTCCCTGCAGAACAGGATGTATTCCGCCTGACGCCGGCCTGGCACTAGCACCAGCACCGCATCCGGCTCCGGGAAGCCGCTTAGGTAGTGAAAATCGCTGTCCTGGCGGAACGGATAATGGCTGTCACGGTTGCGGATCCGTTCATGTGCCGCGGGTACGATGGCGATGCTGCCATGCCCCATCATGCGCATGAGCTCATAGCGGCGGCGGGCGAATTCCTGTGTTTGCATCTGGGATTTCACAACCTCATGTAGAACCTAAGGTAACCTGAATGCCGTCATACGTCAGCTGGAGGAACGCCAGCTCGGGTATTATCCTAGCATCGTGCGCCCAGGGTGCGCGCCTACGTTGACCACTTCACCGGCACCGCTCTATAGTGATTGCATGCATACCGAAAAAACCCGTGAACTTCTGGAACAGGAACTCAAGCGGCTGGAAGGCCGGGTCGAGCAACTGGTTGCGGCCTGTGTCAGGTTGCGCAGCGACAATCATTCCCTGCGCGAGCGGCTGGAATCCCTTAACACGGAACGTGCCGGCCTGCTGGCCAAGAACGAGCAGGTACGTGGCCGGGTGGAAGCCATGATCACGCGTCTTAAGTCCTTGGAGGAGAGTGCATGAACGAAGAACTCGCGCGTGTCACGGTGCGCATCCTCGACAAGGAATACCAGGTGGCCTGCCCGGACGACGAGCGCGAGGCGCTGTTGGAATCCGCCGAGCTGCTGAACCGCAAAATGCGCGAGATCCGCGAAAGCGGCAAGGTCGTGGGCTTGGATCGGATTGCAGTGGTGGCCGCCCTCAACCTCTCCCATGAAATATTGCAAAACCAGACGATGGCCAACGATGCAGATCGTGACTTGCTTGGACGGTTGCGCACACTCAATGATCAGCTGGCGAGTACTGCGGGTGATGGTCCATCACTGGTAAATTAACGCGCGCGTCCGTAGCATGCAGGATGCAGAGTTTTTTAAGAGCATGGCGTCTCCTGTGGTGTGCGATATGGGCTGGGTTACTCTTTGAGCCTAAATCAAACCCACGGAATCGGCCCGATGATGACGGTGTGCAGGTCCGCCATGCAGCGGAAAGCCTAAAGCATCACGGCCGGTTCCACCTGAACTTTTGGTTCAAGGGCGATAGCCGGTAACGGCACCGATGGGAGACGCCTCTTTGAATTCCTCCCGTGACTACCCGTAAATCCATCCGCCAGGAAATGCGCAGCCGGCGGCGTGTGCTGGATAGCGCAACCCGCGCCCGTGCAGCCGAAGCGTTGGCGGCATTACTCACCGCGTTACCCTGTTACCGCTCGGCACAGCATATAGCCGGCTACGCGGCGGTGGACGGGGAAGTCGATACCAACCTGCTGCTTCAGCAAGCGCATCGTGAAGGCAAACACATCTATCTGCCGGTAGTGCCTGCTGAGCATTCAGCCGAGCTCCGCTTTCATCGCTGGGCGCCAGATAGTGCAATGCAACAAAACCGCTTCCAGATACCGGAACCGGCTCTATCCACTGCTAATGGTATTGCGCCACAATCACTGGATCTGGTGCTAACCCCGCTGGTGGCTTTCGATGACAGTGGTAACCGTTTGGGCATGGGTGCAGGTTTCTATGACCGCACCTTTGCGTTCCTGAAGTCCGGTAGTGACAAGCCGCTGATGCTGGGCCTGGCCTATGAATTCCAGCACCTGGATCGCCTCAAAGAGACTTCCTGGGATGTGCCGCTAGCCGGCGTGGTCAGCGAGCGCCATGTCTACTTCTTTACGGGCCATGCGGGAAAGAAGGCGTGAATTACTGGCTGATGAAATCCGAACCGGGTACTTTCGGAATCGATGATCTTGCTAAGGCTGCGCGCAAGACGACTTCTTGGGATGGAATCCGCAATTACCAGGTACGTAACATGCTCCGGGACCAGCTACATCAGGGTGATTTGGCGTTCTTCTATCACTCGGGCTGCGCTGTCCCCGGTATCGCAGGCATCATGCAGGTAAGCCGCACGGCTTATCCGGATGGCAGCGCATTTGCTCCGGAAAATCCGCATTTTGACTCGCGCAGCACGACTGCAAAGCCGCTCTGGTACAGCGTGGATATGACCTTGGTCGAGCGCTTCAAGCAACCGATCACACTCACCGAATTGCGCCGGCACGCCGCCCTCCATGACATGCTCATCCTGCGCCGTGGCAATCGTCTCTCCATCACTCCAGTGAGTGCAAAACACTGGCATCGCATCCTGAAATTGGCTGCCACGAACTGATTGACATCGTGTTACGGCAAAAAATACTCGCAAAACGCCATTTGCAATTGCAAATTTAACTTCAAAACACATGCAAACACTAAAATTGCACTCCAAATCAGCGAAATATGATTGTAAAACTGGAATTTTGCATTTTCTTGTATATACTCAAGTGCGTGTGATCTAACCGGGAGGATCTTTGATATGAAGCGTCGTAAAGCGAAAGGTAAGAAGACCAAGGTTGCAGCTAAGAGAAAGAAAAAGGCTGCTGTGAAGAAGGCTCCGCGTCGTCGTCGGAAGAAGGCAGCCGGCAAGAAAAAGAAGGCTGGCAAGAAGAAAGCACGCCGGCGCCGTAGGAAATCTAGCGCGGCGATGTAAAGCCTTAAGGCTTTGCCTAATAGGCCCGCTCCGGCGGGCCTATTTTTTTATACAAACAGCGGGGAGAATTGGCGCCATGGGCGCGGAAGACAACAAAAAACGGGCCGCACTTGCGGCCCTCGAGTTTCTGGGTGACAGCCGCATCGTCGGCGTCGGCACCGGTTCCACCGTCAATCATTTCATCGAAGCACTCAAACCCATCAAAGGGCGGCTGGACGGCGCAGTTTCCAGTTCCGAAGCTTCCACCTTGCGCCTCAAAGCGCTGGGTCTACCGGTGCTGGACTTGAATGCCGCGGGTGAACTGCCGGTCTACGTAGATGGCGCCGATGAAGCCAACCGGCATCTGCAGCTCATCAAGGGGGGTGGCGGCGCACTCACCCGCGAGAAGATCGTGGCGGCGGTGAGCACGCGCTTCGTGTGCATCGTGGATGACAGCAAGCTGGTGCAGGTGCTCGGCAGTTTTCCGCTGCCGGTCGAGGTGATCCCCATGGCCCGCAGTTACGTGGCGCGCGAGCTGGTGAAGCTCGGGGGCCGGCCGGATTGGCGCAGCGGGTTCACGACCGACAATGGCAACGTGATACTGGATGTATACGGCCTGCGCATCCTGGATCCCCCCGCCCTGGAGGCGGAAATCAACCAGATTACCGGTGTCGTCAGCGTGGGTATCTTTGCCCGCCGGCCGGCAGATGTGCTGCTGGTGGGCCATGCGGATGGAGTGGAACAGCTCGTTTAGACGCTTAGGAATCGCCTAATTGCCGGTATGCGGCCCGCAGACTGCCTGGTAATAACGGCTGTTATCGGCCTTGCTCATATCGCCGATTGAATGCGCGTTGATGATGGTATTAACCGCACCCTGGTAGTTTCCCAACAGCAGCACGCCGAACTCCGCCATCCGCGTCTGATCAAGGTCTGCTTCAGCAGCCACATTAGCCGGAACGATGATTGAAATGTTGGTGGTGATATACCTGAGCTGTCCTACGGAGACGTAATCACCGGTTTGGATGCCCTTAAATCCGAAAGTCTTCTCCAATAAAGGCAGGATCAGCAGTTCCTGCTTGTCCAACGGTACGTGCGGCACTAGGTCGTCCTGGTTCTCATAACGGTAGCCTACGATGCCCTGGGCGGCGTATTTGGCAGCGAAATCCGCACCGCCAACCCGTGGCGCCGCAAAGGTCACCACCTCGGTCACCGGCAAAATGTTCTCCACCCGCAGCTTCAGCGCTGCCAGCATTGCGAGGGCGCCGCCCTTGCTATGCCCGGTGATATAGACCTTGACTTGCGGGCCCAGTTTGCCGGCCGCCTGCCACGCCTTAATCTGCTGCGCGATACCAGGCCAGAGGTTATCAAAGGAATCCTTGAATCCTGCGTGCACCAGACCCAGTTCGGGGTCAGGTTGCGGAGTGAAATCCGCATCGTTAAGCCAATCTTCGATTATTAATTGCTGGTTGGCTGCATCCTGTTGACTGTCAGTCTTGAACGGCAGCGTACCGCGGAATGCGATGATCACATCACTGTCTGAACGCCACATCAAGGCCGCATCCCGATCACTGTTGGTCTGTCCGCTGCCGCTGTTACTTACACCAAAGGCATCACCGGTTTCACCCAGAAGGTTCGCCAGATCGGTATCCGGCTGGATGGCACCGGTGCTGTTCACGTTATAGGCATACGCGGAGGCCTTTAGTAGCTTGCAATCTAGCGGATTTGCTTCTGGAGTCTGGGGATTGAAGCTCCCGAAACCATTGGCGGGAAGCAAACCACATCCTGCACAGACCAAGAACAGCGGTAAGCTCAGTGACCAGCGCCATATCCGAATTTGACGAGAATTACCGGCATTAGATTCCATCTCGGGCCTATGGGGTTGCGTGAATACATATAGGTTACCGCATAAATGAAAAAGGCCCATCCGTTGGATGGGCCTTTATGTTTGGCTGGGGGACTAGGATTCGAACCTAGGTTGGCGGAGTCAGAGTCCGCAGTCCTACCGCTAGACGATCCCCCAACACGCTGTGTCAAATCGGCAGCCAGCAGAACGACGTAGATCGCGATTAGCGCTTGGAGTATTGCGTTCCGCGACGGGCCTTGTGCAATCCGACTTTCTTGCGTTCCACGGCACGTGCATCGCGGGTTACAAACCCTGCCTTGCGCAAGGGCGAACGGTTGATTTCATCGTACACGATCAGCGCGCGTGCCAGGCCGTGACGGATAGCACCCGCCTGGCCGGTATTGCCGCCACCGTTGACGGTCACGCTGACATCCAGGCTGTCCAGCTGGTTCACGACTTCCAGTGGCTGACGCACGATCATGCGCGAGGTCACGCGTCCGAAGTATTCGTCCAGCGGACGGCCGTTGATGAGAATGCGGCCCTTGCCGGGTTTCAGGAATACCCGTGCTTTGGAGGTCTTGCGGCGGCCGGTGCCGTAACTGGTGCTTACTGCCATTGGTTGTTTCTCTTGAGAAATTCGGGTGGTTAAATATCGAGCTTTTGGGGTTGCTGCGCTTCGTGCTTGTGCTCGGTACCTGCATAAACTTTCAGTTTCTTGAACATGCTGCGCCCCAGTGGATTCCTGGGTAACATGCCCTTGACGGCGATTTCGATGGCGCGCTCCGGATGTTCTTGCAAAAGCTTGCCCAAGGTCGTCTGTTTCATGTTGCCGATGTAACCGGTGTGGCGGTGATAGATCT
>JBAWFD010000060.1:0-8855 GCA_049591615.1 Gammaproteobacteria bacterium
ATGGCGGTGGATGCAGTCTACTGCTAACCCCTCTCTGCTCGAATTCCCTGTTAAACAGGGAATTAACAGGGAATATTTCGATTTCTAGCCCCCAATGGACTAAACCCGTGTTCAAAAACACTGTGGCAACAGCTGGTTACGAGCGAATTCCCTGCACGACGGAACAGGGAATTTAAAGGCCATAACAGGGAATTTGAATTCCCTGTTATGAATGATTTGAAACTTGACTCCGATGCCAGCAGTCGCCTTATGAGGGATAGCCGGACAGGACAACAGTGCGATCATAATCAAGGATTATGCCTGTTGCTTTTGGATGCTGATGCGCCATTTCCTCGGCGGCGCATCCATAGACGCCCGGCCCCGAGTGTCAGAATCTCAGGGAGTTTCAGGATACGCTCTGCCTCGCGCTCCTCATTGACATCGCGAAGGCGGGCTTCCAGGATGTGGTCCATGGCGATCACGCTCAAGACCTGCGCCTGCTTTTTGCGATCCACAATGGGCAGACTGGATACTTCTGATGCCGCCATGAGGTTCGCAATTTCACGCAGCGTCATATCGGGGTAACCAACGATGATGTTGCGGACCATGATCTGATCAATCATTGTCTTAGGAGTAGAGCCTAGTTGCAGCGCCGCACCGAGCATTTGATACTGTGTAACAATTCCAACAAGATTGTTGCCCTCATCCAGAACTGGATATAGACGTTGGGCACGTTCTAAGCGTCGCATCCCGGAATTAACGGGTCCGCTTGCGACTGTTTTGGCGGCGTCTCGGAGGTCCGTACCTACGCGAAAACTCATGAAATTCCGGGGCATGATCTCGCCGACAAGAAACACCTCGAGTGGATCTACGGAATATTCACGGGTCAGATGGGTGCCGCGGCGCACCACTTTCTCAGTGAGTATCGAGCGTTTCAGCACCAGCACTGACAACAGATATGCCACAGTTGATGCGACGATCAGCGGCATGACCGCATCCCACTGATGGGTTAGCTCCATGGCAAAAACCACGCCCGTGAGCGGACTGCGCATGACACCGCCAACCACCGCGGCAAGACTCATGAGGGCCCAGAATCCTGGTGCCACTGGCGGGAAAATGTAGGCGAGAAGCGAGCCAAGGGCGGCGCCGATCATGAAAACCGGGGCCAGCACCCCGCCGGACGTGCCGGAACCCAGCGATAAGCTCCAGATCAGCGTTTTTACGATCAAAATGCCAACAATGAGCGTCAAGGTCGCCTTGCCCGACAGCAGTGTGCCGATCACGTCGTAACCAACGCCGAGTGCATGTGGTTCGAAAAGCCCGCCCACACCGATTATCAAGCCACCGATGGCAGGCCACCACATCCAATGGATCGGGAGTTTGCGAAAGGTGTCTTCCGATAAATAGACCAGCGAAGTAGCCACCCACGCTACTGCGCCACCAACCACACCGGCCGCTGCGCACAATAGAAGGATAGGTAATCCCAGCGGTGGAAGCGCATGCGAGGTTAAAAATAATGGCTGGAACCCGAGCAACATCCAACGCAAAGCCGTGGCCACCACGACTGCAATTGAGACCGGTACGATAGAGCGCGGCCGGAACTCAAACAACAGCAGTTCAATAGCTAACAGAATTGATGCGAGCGGCGCATTAAAGGTCGCCGCCATGCCCGCTGCGGCTCCGGCAACAAGCAAGGTTTTACGTTCGTCCGCCGTGAGCTTCAGGGTCTGAGCCATGAGAGAACCAAAGGCGCCGCCGGTCATGATGATCGGCCCTTCTGCACCAAAGGGCCCGCCGGTTCCAATGGTTATGGCGGCTGAAACCGGTTTCAGCAGCGCCACCCGCGGTTTAATCTTGCTGCCGCCGCGCAGGATGGACTCAATCGCCTCCGGCATACCATGCCCGCGAATGGCATCGGAACCGTAGCGCGCCATTACGCCAACGATAAGACCACCAGCGATTGGTGCCACCAGTACGATCCACCATGCATGGTGACCGGCACCCGGTGCCACTAAACTGGTCGCCAAGCGCTGGTAAAAAACAGCATTGGTAATAAGTCCGATTAGCTTGAGTAGAGCGTCCGCGACAACGGCAGCCACCGCGCCGACGGCGAATGCCAGCCCACAGATTAACAACATGCGAGGACGTATCTCGAAGTCGCCAAGGCGTTCTGGCACGCGCAACGCTATCTTAGACACGGGCTCCAGAGTCACAATTTTAATGACCAATCAGACATCGAGGATAGTATTCCTACTAAATATAGGTTTGAGCAAAAAGATAGCGGAGGCGCATATGCTGATTATCTACCGCATATCGCCTCAAATAATACTCGGGGCTAAAATAGGTAAGTTTGGCATGGAACCTATAAATTTGAGGATCGAATTATTCTAGTCCTTTTGAATTCTTTAACCAATTTTTCATTCGCTTCTCAATTAGATGCTATTAGATAGTACACTAGTCTTTCTCAGGCACGCACATTGGTGCATGTCATTCTTATCCCTGATCTAAAACACGCTGACCGTTCACTCTTACAGCACCAGGGCTTTCTGTGGTTCTGGTTCGCACGCGTGGCATCGGTATTGGCTTTTCAGATGCTGGCCGTGGCGATCGGTTGGCAAGTATACGACATCACCCACAGCGCCTTCGATCTCGGCATGATCGGATTGGTCCAGTTCATATCCGCAATACTGCTGGCATTACCGGCAGGACATCTGGCTGATCGCTACGAGCGCCGTCGTCTCATCCTTGTTTGTCAGATCATAGAAGGGTTTGCGATTTGTTTGTTAGCGGTGGGCACATTTCTGCACTGGTTTCAGTTCAGCACAATCCTCATCATGTTATTCTTGATTGCAGCCGCGCGCGCGTTTGCCCATCCAACCCTCCAAACTTTGCTTCCAAGCCTTATACCACCCGCGCTCTTACCACGGGCCGTAGCGGCGAGTGCATCCGCTGGCCAATCAGCCATGATCGTCGGCCCTGCTATTGGCGGCTTCCTGTACATCGCTGGGCCAGACGTGGTGTATGGGGTCTCCGGATTATTGTGCTTTGCGGCAGCTTTTTCGATGTGGCGACTTAGAACTGAGCGTCCACCGATACACCGCGAACCGCCAACCCTGCAATCTGTGTTCGCCGGTATTACCTTTATCCGACATCAACCGGTAGTGCTGGGTGCCATCTCCCTCGATCTGTTTGCGGTACTGCTCGGTGGTGCCACTACGCTGTTACCCATATTTGCTCGCGATATATTGCATACAGGTCCCTGGGGACTCGGATTACTGCGTGCTGCACCTGCCGTGGGCGCACTCACTATGAGTGTATGGCTGGCACATTATCCGCTCACACGGCGTGTCGGTCATATCATGTTCGCAGCCGTTACAGGTTTCGGAATCGCGACCCTCATATTCGCACTCTCACACTCCTTCGTGCTTTCTCTCATAGTCCTGGTCATTTTGGGTGCTTGCGACATGATCAGTGTTGTCGTGCGGATGGCGCTCGTACAATTGACGACTCCCAACCAAATGCTTGGGCGTGTGAATGCCGTTAATACCGTTTTTGTCAGCACGTCCAATCAGTTGGGTGGGTTTGAATCCGGTGTAACGGCGGCCTGGTTTGGCACTGTGCCAGCTGTCTTGATAGGCGGCATCGGAACGTTAATCGTGGTGGTTCTGTGGATGTGGTGGTTTCCAGCTTTGCGTCAGCGACAACAGCTGCATTCGAATACTGTGTACTTATGACTCGACAGCCTTAGCTTACACTGATAATCAAACATGTATGATGTCCTGTTCGCGTGTCTGCGGTAGGTGTCCTCAATATTATTGACTGACTTTTTTGATTTGTTAGGCATTCTTTGGCTAATCCTTAATTCATTTGTCAGACTATCTGCCACGAATCTGACTAGATGTCGCATAAGTGAGCATATGTGAAATACTGTTAAAGATTGCCAGTTGGTCGTTCTTATAAACGACTGCCACCTAAAACAATTGTTCATTCAGTGAGTAACGGAATTCAAAAATATGGAGCGGTCATTGCCCCCGCTTCACACTCATTGGCTATTAATTCATATTTGTTACCATCACACTAAATCACAGCTACAACAGGAAGTTATTCCACTAAAGAAGAGGTCTCGGTTCTCCAAAAGCGCTGAATGTACGGTCAGCACGTACGTCATAATTGCGCCTTAAAATGACTTCGTAAAGCCCATGAAAAATCCCCTACTTGGTCCGTATTGCGGCGCGCCCACGCCGATGCCGGTGCCATTGCGGATCTCATAGATCCGGTCGAACAGGTTGACGATGGCGATGCGCACGCCAACATCGCCGATGCCTGGGACGTCAATGGCCCGCGAGGCGCCCGCATCAAACTGGGCATAGGACGGCAGACTCTGGGTATTGGCGAATCCTGCCCGCAGGCCGCTGCCGAAGATGCCGTCCAGGCTGAAGCGCGTGCCCTGCCAGTTATAGGCAATGCCGCCGGATCCCGTCCAGGTCTGGTCATGGTCCAGATGCACGAAATGATCAGAGATGTAGGCCAGCTCCTCCGGTGAGAAGTTGTACTGCCCGGAGACCACATCATTACCCAAGGCCCGCGAGTACGCCATGTTGAAATAGGAGGAAAAATCCTGCACCTGGTAATCGCTGGTGAACTCAATACCCCATACACGTCCCCGTGCATAATTAAATGGCGAGAATACCAGTGCCTGTCCGAACTGCCCTTCATCCAGCAAGTTAGTGGCATCCTTGTAATAACCGTCTAGCCCCACTTGCCAGCTCGTTGTCATGTAATGGTTTATTCCCAAGTCATAGTAATTATCGCGTTCCGCCAACACATTGGTGTTGGAATTGGACGGCAGCTGATTGGTCGTACCCTGGAACAAGGCGATGTCCGTGGGTGAAATCAGTTCGAGTTCGGGCGGTGTGAAATAACGGGAGTAGCCTCCATGAAGGTTGGTGGTGGTGTTCAGAGCATACACAAAATTCAAGCGCGGACTCAGCTGTTCCTGTCGCACATAGCCGTTCGAGATGTCATAGCGCGCGCCGTAATTTACCGTAAGCGCCTGGGTCACCAGCCATTCATCCTGGAGATAGGCACCGTAAAGCTCACCGGTCTTACCGCTGTTGTCCACGATGTCGAACGGCACATCGCTGTTCTGGTTGCCATTGGCGTCCGCGAGGAACACCGCCGAGGTGTTATTGCTGGTGGTACGCTCCTGATCCACGAAGAAACCCCAGCGCAGGGTATGTGCACTGTTCAGCGCGTAGCTCGCATCCGCCTGGATACCGGTGGCGATGTTGCGCTGGAACACCTGCGCTGCTACGCCGTTGTAGATCAGGTCGCCGATGGGGTCAGGTGAGTAATCGGTACTCGAATAGCGGCTGAACAACGCTACCGAATAATTTAATTGATCCTTGATGCCCTGCAGAGAGAGGATGCCATAGTCGTTCAATTCCTTCTGGGTCTCGTTGAGATCGGCCGACGGATAGTTGGTGACGCCCTGCAACTGATATTGAGGGGTCTGCCCGGGATTATTGGGTATCTGAAAGTTACCCAGCGAGTGGCCGATGATGGCGCCCAAACGCATATTGTCATTCAATAGATACGACATGTAGCTGAACGCACGGTTCTGTTCCGTGTCGTCATGGATGGGTGTGCCGGGTGTGGGCGACTCAATACCGGCATCGCTCTGCAGATAGGTGCCGGTAACGTAATAATCCATTCTGCCATCAGAACCGCCGTATTCAACACTGGGAGAAATGGTGCCATGGCTGCCGCCATACAGATCCACCGTACCGCCGTTGGCGTTCAAACCATCGTTGGTGGTGATGTTGATGACGCCGGCGGTACGGTAGCCATACTGAGCCGGTAACGCACCCGTGAGGAAATCGACCTTGCTGATAAAGCGCGTGCCCAAGGCGTCACCAAAACCACTGATAAATTCTGGAATGATGATGCCGTTGATGCGGTACTGTATATCGGCGTGATCACCGCGCACATGCAATTGGCCGAAGGAATCTTGGGCGACACCTGGGGCTTGCAAGATCAGGTCCTGCAGCGACGTGTTATAGCCCTGAGGCAGGGCGGCGATCGCCTGGGTATCAAAGTGGTAACTGCTTGTACCCGTTTCCACATTGAGAGTTTCTCGTGCACGGTTCAAACGTTCGCCCTCCACCTTGATACTGCCCAGCTGCACCGGCTTAGTGGCGCTGGGGGTAGTAGAACGGGTGCTCTCGGACACCGAGGCTGCAGCCACTGGTTTCCCTGGCGACGATGCTGGTGCGGTGGTTACCGCAGTTGGTGCATTTGTTGCGGCTTGCGCAGTCTGGGTGATTAACCAGAACAGCAATATTGCTGCCGACATTGGCAGGAAGGAAATAAGCTTATACATGATCTCGCTCCTCAGTCTAAACGCCGCGTGGCAAGTGCATCGGCGATCACATAAACACCGGCATTTGCCGTTGCGGCACGATCACCGGCAGTCAGCCGGGAGTGATTTCAGACGTGTGATGAAGCGAGAGTAGGCGGGGCCCGGGTTTGGGGTTTGAGGGTAAATAGACGTTGTGGGACATCTGCATCGGTGAAAGGCAAAGCACGGAGATACCAATCGAGTCGACGTAAAACGCGGGCGAGATCCGGTGCAAAAAACCGACGCGCAATTTGCGCCGTAACACGGCAGACTGGGCAGTGCGCTGCATTGGCGTCATTAATATGACGATGACTAAGACAAACAAGGGTCAAGACCCCCAGCAAGTGTCGCCAGGGCACAACCATCGATTGTATTTTACAATGCATATTCATCGTGACCCAATCAATACATTGTTATAGGGTCGTTTCGTAGTAATGTGCGGGTTGCTTCTGCTATATATCCCTATGTCTTAAAGCGTATCACATTTGTCAAGCCTGCGTGTGACATAAGCCACAATGTGGTTCTATAACTGAAAAGCAATCCACAATAGACCCGTCTCGTCAACACTAACACTATCCAAACAGGACGAAATTTTTCTGCACGTAAGTGGTGATATGTAAAAAGTGATTGAAGGTAGACAGAAAGACCTTTCCTGAAGGGCTTCCCAAAGCCGTCATTCACGATGTACGTTGAGACAATGTATACGCTTCGCTATCAGTTATTTACATTCTAAATTCAGCTGGTCATCAAGCGACTATCCAAATCCAAAACGCGATACCTATGAGGGCTATAAACACACCGCTTAACACCTCCCCATACTGCTCGAAAGCGCCTAAATGCAGGCGCTGTAATCCAGCTGTTGAGTAAACACACAAAAGTACGTAAGTCGCGATGGTACTGACGGTGAATAAAACACCCATCAAGATAATCAGTCCGACACCATATTTACTGGCGGCGAAGAAGGCGGGGATGCCTTCCACCATTGGCGACGAGCCGAGTATCAGTAGTAAGGCCGTACGTCCCGTGGTCTTGTGACGATGATCGTGTAAAGGCGGTGAGATCGCCATATCAGCGGTCATAGTATGGTTCGAAGCCGACGTGTGATCATGCCAATGGCTATGTACTGACCCGTGTTTGTGGCGGTGTGTGTGAACATGTCGAACAAGCACCGACATTTCATCTCGAAGGGGTACATAAAGCGCATCATTCTCAGGTGGCACTTCTCCTTCGAGGTCATACCCCTCCTTGAGGGTACGATTGTGATCACCATGGCCATGCATGCCCCGTTTTTGAAGATCGCGCCACGACGAGATAGCGATCCAACTACCGAATATTACGAGTGCGAGACTGGATCCGGTATCGACAATACGGCCGAAACGGTCTGCAAGAGCAACACCAGCGAGCCAAACGATTACGGCGATAAGCAACGTGGAGAGCGCGTGTCCAATTCCTGCCTGAAGGGCAGCACGCGCCGTCTCAAATCGTGACCAGCCCCTTTCCCTGGCAATCAATGCAATTGGCACCCAGTGATCCGGAACCATGGTGTGGAATACACCGACGCCAATGACTGCGGTCACGAGCAGAAACTGCGGTCCATAGTTCATTGAATTCTCCAGGATTTGCGCTCCTGATTCCGGATCGCGTTGATGACAGGTTACGCCGCAGAATTCGAGCGGTAATCAACGCTTTGTTCTTACTTGTAAGTATTAGCCAAAGCGAAAATCCCACAAAATTATAGAACCATGAAAGACCGCTCGTGGCGTTAGCAGCAATACAATCTTAGATTGATTATGCGCATATATTGATGTTATGTAAGAAGGGAATCTTGCTCTTATGAAGACATTAGCGAGATTACCATTGCAAGATGTTCTTAAAAATTAACCATTTCTCCATATATTCACCGTCCTCGCGTCGTATATGTGAACCTTGCATTTAAGCCGTCCGGCGAGGTGCTCTATGTGTTGTCCTGTCCGCATGTCCGCGATGGTCGTCCTCAGGATTCATACCCGGTTATTTCGAATTGTTATGCATCCTCTGGCTAATCCTTCATTCATTTTTCAGACTATCTGCCACCAATAGTCCTGGACTCTGTTTAACTGGTTGGATTTTTTAATACCCTCACCTTCTGCACCTCTCAGCTCGCGGACAGAGGGATTCAAGGGCATGATCAGGGATATTCAATACCGTATATATAGAGAACTCCACGCCCTTCCAGTCGGTGCTGGCGTTGATGATTATCTTACCCCTGTTACTGATGGGTGCCGCTGCTCTTCTCGCATGCCGTTTCTACTGTCACCACATTCCCTGCTATGGGCGGCGCAGGCCGGTGGCGATGCCAAGCCACCTACACATGCCTGCCAAGCCGGAATGGGTTCGACAGGAGATCATCAAACTGAAGGCCCAAGGGCCGGATCTGGGATGCCGGCACCTCGCCATGATCTTCAATCGCCGCTATGCGGCTAAGGGCATGACCGTG
>JBAWFD010000061.1:0-1537 GCA_049591615.1 Gammaproteobacteria bacterium
GGCTTGTGCTTGCCGCGCAGGCGGCGCGCAAGTTCCGTGGCCAGCCGGCCGAGGGTCTTGCCGCTGGCATCCACTAGATACCAGTCGCGCTTGACGGTTTCGGCTTTGGCCGAGAAAGTCTTCATGAACCTGAACTCCGGGGGCGCTGAAAGGGGCGCCATGCTACGCGACAATGCCTGTTTTTTCAAGCACTTGGCCACCTGTGCCGGCCTTGGGACCAGTGCCTTAGGCGCACTGGTCGCGCCGGGAAATATCCACTCGAATCAGTCTGTTACTAGATTTTAAGGCGCTCCACCACGCGTCCGTTCAACAGATGTTCCTCGATGATCTCATCGATGTCGTCCGTATCGGAATAGCTGTACCAGACGCCTTCCGGATAAACCACTGCGATGGGTCCTTCGCTGCAACGATCCATGCATCCAGCTTTGTTGACGCGCACGCCGCCGGGTCCGGCTATCCCGAGTTCTTTAACCTTCTGCTTGGCATGGATACGCAGGCTGTCAGCAGCATGGTTCTGGCAGCACGGTGAGCCATCCTCGCGCTGGTTGCAGCAAAAAAAGATATGCCGGCGGTAGTACATAGACTGAAGCGGTGCTGCCTGAAGTTATCGCTGTTCATTTTACGCCTGTGGCAACCATCAGAATGTGCAATCCAGTCAAATGGGCGTGATGCGATCGGTATTTTCGCGACCCAGCATAGCAGCCCGGCGAAAGCTCGGACTTAAAGGTCCATGAGACATACTGAAACCACTGCCGACGGCCCGGGATGTGACTTGTTATCATAGCCACAGGGTTTTCCAAGTTCAGGTCAGTACATCACATGCTGCAGCGAACCACAGCTTTCCCGCTTGCGGATGCCGACAAATGCGTGAAATGTGCTCTGTGCTTGCCGCATTGCCCGACCTACCGCGAATCGCTGGATGAGGGTGAATCACCCCGCGGCCGCATCGCTCTGATGCAGGGTTTTGCCACGGGCGCGCTTGAGATCACGCCTGCGCTCACCGGCCATCTGGATCGCTGTCTCGCGTGCCGCGCCTGTGAGGCAGTGTGCCCTGCTGAAGTGCCGTATGGGAAACTCATCGATGCCGCGCGCGCGCAACTGATCCGGCATGGACACCGGGAATCCAGGCTGGTGAGGCTGTTCGCTTTGTGCATGCGCCATCCGCTACTGTTGCACCTCGTGGAATTCAAATTGTGGTTCATACAACAGCTCGGTCTGCAGAAACTTGCGTTTATGTCGCGACGATTGCGGCGCCTCGCCGGGATGCTGCCGCCATTAACCAGACCTCACCGCTGGCAACCTGTATCTGGAAATTCGCACGGGGGCGGGCAGGAAGTGGAATTGTTTCTGGGCTGTATCGCGCGCATCACCCAGCCGCAGGTGACGCACGCGAGTATCCGGTTGCTGAATGCGCTCGGCTACAACGTACGCATCCCCGCAGGACAGACATGCTGCGGTGCTTTGGATCAGCATGCGGGTCGTTGCGCGCAGGCAGCCACACTGGCCCTAAAGAATCTGCAAGCATTCAGTACTGATA
>JBAWFD010000062.1:0-50093 GCA_049591615.1 Gammaproteobacteria bacterium
GGCCCACAATAATCATTAGGGCGTAAATGAAGCCGCCAAAGCCAAGGTCTTTTGTTGCTACGGATTTTTGGCCCTCGAGTGGTCTACCGCACTTCGGGCACGCAGGGGCTTTGTCGGAGCATTCGGACTTACAGTCGGGGCAGGTAATTAGTGCCATGAACCCTCCACTGCTAGATTCAAGTAACCCATTTTGCACCCTAACTGGGAATGGGTCTGGAAATTCTAGTCAGTGCTGTTGTCTGATATCAATTTCAGACGAGTAGTTGCTTACTTTATAGCCCAGTCCCGTCCAGGCCTTGTGTCGCAGTTCTAACCCTGTGGCGGGTTGGTGAGGAGCTGCCAGGCCGATGCCTAGTGAGATTCTCGCTGAAATGAGTGCGCCAATAGTGGCTTAGCTGATGACGTAAACCCATATTGAAATGTCCTGATCGCTCATGTATCACATAATTTACTGCTGCACCTATAGGTAATAAAAACCGACCTATTGCTTGCCGATACGCTTTAAGTTGCCGCTTTCTCGTTGTTTAATTCCGCGACAATTTTTTTGCCAACGGGACTGTCAGCCGGTACGAGTGCTGCGCCACCGCAGGCGGCGCATACCTTTTGCTTCGTTGTAAGTCTCCAAATCGAATAAATAAGGCCGGGCACAAGGAAACAAATCCAAAGCACCACTTCTATGAAAAATGACCCCTTAACTTGGGTTTTTGAATAACCGATTGTGTGGCATGTAGTGCAAACCATCTGTGGTCTCATAATTCACCCCCATAACCCTTTGAGAGGTGATTCTAACCCTGAGCCGCCACCGACTAACTGGTGAAGGGCTGGGAGGGCGCTTAAAATGCCTCCCCCAGCGCCCCTGTGGCGTGTAGCCAGGCGTGTAGCTAGGAGCAAGCCGAAAATGAAACCCAGCGCCACACAAGGGCTGCAAGGCCTATTCAACGTTCAGGTGCAGAACCTTGAATAGCGCGCCCGCGGTCCGGCGTGGCCGGCTGTTCTTGATAGCTGCGCCATCCGGGGCTGGCAAGACCAGTTTGGTACGGGCCCTGCTGGAACGGCATCCGGATGTACGCTTTTCGATTTCATACACCACCCGGCCGCGGCGCCCGAATGAGACTGATGGTCACGATTATCATTTCGTGAGCCAGCCGGAATTCGATCGCATGGTCAAAGCCGGCGAATTCCTAGAGCATGCGCGCGTATTCGATAATTTCTACGGCACCGCACGTAGAAGTGTGGAAGCGGAACTAAGCCGGGGGCATGACTTGCTGCTGGAGATCGATTGGCAGGGCGCACAACAGGTACGCCGTGCCATGCCGATGGCTGTGAGTGTATTCATACTGCCACCATCACTGGATGAACTCAGACGCCGCCTGCAAAAACGCGCCGAAGAAGAACGCCGCCGGCTTATGGGACCCGAACATGCGGCTACCGAGACCGAGCGACGCTTTCGCGAAGCGGTAAGCGATATTTCCCATTGGCAGGAATTCGATTACGTGGTGGTAAATGATGATTTCGAATGCACTCTGACCGCGCTCGGGGATGTACTCACCGGTCAGGGTGACGCCAGTCGCGCCAGCCGCGAGCAGCTGTACCCGCTGGTGGCCGCGCTCTTGGCGTAAACCGGCGCCCTCAGGTAAACTGAAAGGCACTGATTCTTTTGAGTTTTTTAATACTGGAGTACCTAATGGCACGCGTCACTGTGGAAGACTGTCTCGAGAATGTTGATAACCTGTTCCAGCTGGTTTTGGTGGCGACCAAACGCTCCCGGCAGCTGGCCCGTGGCGTGGAACCAACGCTGCCCTGGGAGAACGACAAGCCCACCGTACTGGCCCTGCGCGAGGTCGCGGCCGGCAACATCGGCCCCGCAATCCTCAACCAGGTGGAGCCGCCAGTGGTCGAAGAACCGGTGGAACAACAACCGGTGGTGATCATGGACGCGGAGGATCCGCTCTAAACCGCGTTCACTCACATGAACCAGCCCGCTTCCATCTTTGATCGTGTTTTAGGGAAGCGCACGGCGGGTGTCGAGGTCCTACTCACTAAGCTGCGTAGCTACCTGACGCAGGTCCAGGTCGATGACGTACGCCAGGCATACGAGTTTGGCGCCCGCGCCCATGAGGGTCAGCGGCGGGTGTCCGGCGAACCGTATATCTCCCATCCGGTCGCAGTCGCTTCCATCCTCGCCGATCTGCACATGGACCATCACACCATCGAAGCGGCGCTGCTGCACGATGTCATCGAGGACACGCCCACCTTAAAAGAAGAACTGGCCACACGCTTCGGCCCGGAAGTGGCGCAGTTAGTGGATGGCGTATCCAAGCTCACCCAGATCAAATTCATCAGCCGCGAGCAGGCCCAGGCGGAAAATTTCCGCAAGATGATGCTGGCCATGGTGGATGACATCCGCATCATCCTGGTGAAGCTCGCGGATCGTCTGCACAACATGCGTACCCTGGGCGTGATGCCGCCGCCGAAACGCCGGCGCATCGCCAGCGAGACCCTGGAGATCTATGCGCCTATCGCCCATCGCCTGGGCATGAACGCGGTGCGCCTGGAACTCGAGGACCTGGGTTTCGAAGCCCTGCATCCGCTGCGCTATAAGGTCTTGACCAAGCACCTCAAACGTTCCCGTGGCCACCAGAAAGAAATGGTGAAAAAAATCAGCGAGAGTCTTGGCGGGGCGCTGCAGCGCGATCATATCGAAGGCACGGTCGCAGGCCGTGAGAAACATCTCTACAGCATCTACCGCAAGATGCAATCCAAAGGTTTGTCACTCAATGAAGTCCTGGATGTGTATGGATTCCGCATCATCGTGGACAAGACCGACGCCTGTTATCGGGTGCTGGGTATCGTGCATAACCTCTACAAACCGGTACCGGGTAAGTTCAAGGACTACATCGCTATACCCAAGACCAATGGTTATCAGTCTTTGCACACTGTGCTCATCGGCCCTCAGGGGGCGCCGCTGGAAGTCCAGATCCGCACCGCCGATATGGACAAGGTGGCGGGCTCCGGTATCGCTGCGCATTGGTTATATAAGACCGGCGACAATGGCGCCACACCCACGCTGCGAGCGCGCGAATGGCTCAAGGACGTAGTGGAGATGCAGCAGAGTGTCGGCAGCCCGCAGGAATTTTTGGATAACGTGCGCGTGGACCTGTTCCCCGATGAAGTCTACGTATTCACACCCCAGGGCGACATCCATCGGCTGCCGCGTGGCGCTACCGCCGTGGATTTTGCCTATGCGGTGCATACCGATGTGGGCAATGCATGCGTGGCGGCCAAGATCAACCGGCGGCTGGTGCCGCTGCGCACACCGCTGGAGAACGGCCAGACCGTGGAGATCATCACCGCCACCAATGGCCGGCCCAATCCCGTGTGGCTGAATTTTGTGGTGACCGCCAAGGCGCGCGCCAACGTCCGGCATTTCCTCAAAAATCTGCGCCATGAAGACGCCATCGAACTGGGCCGGCGCATGCTGGAAGGCGCGCTGGCATCCCTATCCATGAAATTGAGCCGCATATCCGCGGACCATCTGCAGGCCACTCTGCGGGAATTCAAACTACAAAACCTGGATGAGCTGTTCGAAGCCATCGGTTTGGGACAGCATCTGGCTCCGCTGGTGGCGCGTCGTCTATTGCCTGTGAATGCGGGCGAGAAGAAACCAGCCAAGCCCAGTGCACCGCTGGCTATCACCGGCACCGAGGGTATGGTGGTGAGTTTCGCGCGCTGCTGTCACCCGATCCCGGGCGACAGCATCATCGGGGTACTCACCAGCGGCAAGGGCATCGTCATCCATCGCGACGATTGCGGCAACCTCAATGAGTATCGTAACCAGCCGGACAAATTGATCGAGGTTCAATGGGAGAAGCGTATCAAACGCGATTTCCCGGTGGAGATCCGCGCCGACGTGGCCAACCAGCGCGGCGTGCTGGCGACCGTGGCGGCGGCCATCGCCGAGACCGGCTCCAATATCGAGCACGTGAACCAACAGGAACGCGACGAATTGACTTCGGTGATCACCTTCGTGTTCGGCGTCAAAGACCGCCAGCATCTGGCGCGCACCTTGAGGAAACTTCGCAGCCTGCCGCAAGTGATGCGCATCCAGCGCATCCGTGCCTAATTCTTGTCAGGGCCAGAAGATCCGTCACCCGCTTTTATGGCCATTAGCGCCTTGCCATTTTTATCCACCACCACGACATCGCCTTTTCCGGGCGCGGGCAATTCCTTGGGCAATTCGTGCAAGGCCATCAGTGCCACGAGTTCAAGGTACTATAACTATGCCAAGCTCCTCCTTTCGGGTGATAGGCAGGTGGCGTCAAAAATATTCCAGGCCTGGAGATATCGTCAACGCCGCCACTTCGTCTTAATCTGCTATTGGAATTAGCTGATTATAGGAACGGATACTCAGGTTTGGGTGCCGGCTGCTGGTGCGGGAGTGGCGGGCCGGACTGGCGCGGGGTTGGGGATTTTCTCCAGCAGCTCGTGCAATGCCGCAGCATTTACGGAAGCATGCAGGTAATGTCCCGGCAGCGAGTTTATTGTTTCATTCAGAGTGGCAAATATCTGTTCATCTTGCACAGTCGTACATCCTGAACCATTGCATGTAGCGTTACTCTCGTTTCCCACTGCATTAGCTCCGGCCACATGCATGGCATCACGACCTTCCGAAAAAATCCGGTTGGTGGCACAGAGCAATGTTGAGGTTAAATGGCTGCCAGCTTCGTAATTGAGGCGACAGACCACCACATTCGCCAGTTTCGGATCATTGGAATAGGGTTCCCGCAAGCCTTGCTTGATGATCTGCAGGGTCTTAAGAACCATCGGTTCTCCGGTCACCTGAATGCTGCCAAGTTGCAGGACTTGATGTGTACCCTCTCCCGTCACGATATTTTGGGCCGAGATAGGTGTAATCAAGAACCAGGACAAACCGGCAAGCAGCAAACTCAGCGTGCGAATCAATTTTTTGCACGTATTCATATCGATATCCTCCGTTATCCGGGGTTGTGAAATCGTTCACTGATGTGTGGCGGGAGCTGGCGCTGTCGTGGATGTGGGCGCCGGCGCATAGCCCTGCGGGTAGGGAATTTTTTCCAGTAAACCATGCAATGCTGTTCCATTGACACTGGTATGCAGATAGTTCCCCGGCAGGTTGTTCAGCGTTTCGTTCAGCACGGCGAATACTTGTTCGTAACAACCCGAGCGTGTACATGTGCTTCCAAATTAGCTTCCTGCAGATACTGATGCATCCATTGCAATATGAAAAGCTTCGCGCTGTTGAGCCAAAGTACGGTTGGTCCCACAAATCAGCCATTGCTTGACATGGCTGCCAGCCTGATCCTCAAGACGACACACCACCACATTTGCCAGCTTCGGATCATTAGAATACGGCATCTCCAACCCAACCTTTATGGCCTGCAGGGTTTTCACGATATTCTTCTCACCACGTACCTGGATCTTACCCAGGTACATGACCGCGTTATCATCCTGTGCGGTCTGGGGCGTGGCACCGCCGGGTGCCGGATCGCTGTTGGCAACAACTGTCAGCGGCAGGCCTAAAGCAGCGATGAGAATAGTGAAGACGAAAGCTTTGATGCAATGACAGGTTTTCATGACGGCTTTCTCCTGTATGACTGGCGCCCCGGTTGAAGACACATCAAATTTAAGCGGCGCTGAAAGCATTTTGACCTTTCGATTATTAAGGATAGTCCAAGCAAACCAGAAGTCGAGCTTGTGCCAGACCCTGATTAACAAGGATTAACCAGCTACTATAGGCATCTGCAGAGCATTGCTGCACGGAGAATGACTATGAGTCGTACTGCTGTCCATACGGATCTGGCTCCCAAGGCCATCGGCCCCTATTCCCAGGCGGTACGTACCGGCAACACGGTGTACTTGTCCGGCCAGATCGGTCTGGAGCCCGCCACCGGCGAGCTGGTTAAGGGCGGAATCGAGGCCGAAGCCCGGCGCGTGTTTGAGAATCTGAAGGCGGTGGCTGAAACCGCCGGGCAGGGACTGCCGCAGGTGGTGCGCTTGACAGTCTACCTAGTGGATCTGGCTGACTTTGCCAAGCTCAACGAGATCATGGCGGGATATTTCCAGGCACCCTATCCGGCGCGCGCCACCGTCGGGGTCGCGGCGCTGCCGCGCAATGCGCGCGTCGAAGTGGACGCGGTGATGGTGGTGTGAAGCCTTCGAGATCGCCCAGCACTTCTCCGCTCGTGCGTGCCGATACTGCAGTGCGTTATCTGCACGGCGTGGGGCCGCATTTGGCGGAGAAACTGGCGCATCTCGGTATCTACAACATAGCCGACCTGCTGTTTCATCTACCGCTGCGTTACGAGGATCGTACCCATATCACGCCGCTGGGCGCTTTGCAGGTAGGTATGCGTACGGCCGTGGAATGCCAGGTGGAACTCACTGAAGCTGTCATCCATCGCCGGCGCATGCTGCTGTGCCGTGTCAGCGATGGCAGCGGTGCATTGACGCTGCGATTTTTCCATTTCAATCAATCACAGGCACAGGCCTTGGCGCGCGGTACGCGCTTGCGTTGTTACGGTGAAGTGGTGCGCGGCGTGACCACGCTGGAAATGGTGCATCCGGAATACAAGCTGTTGCAGACCGGCCAGTCACCACCGGACGAGGCCACACTGACGCCGGTGTATCCAGCAACCGAGGGGATTGGACAGTTGAAGTTGCGCGCCTTGACTGCGCAAGCCCTGCAGTCGCTGGACAGCGCAGCTGGATTGTTGCCGGAATTGCTGCCTGCAGAATTGTTGGAGCATTCCGGCATGCCAGCGCTTACCGAGGCGGTGCGCTATGTGCATCGTCCACCCGCAGACGCTCCGGTAGCCGCGCTCATGGATGGCAGCCATCCGGCGCAGCAGCGCCTGGCTTTCGAGGAACTGCTGGCCCATCACCTGAGTCTGCGGCTTGTGCGCCAGAATGCGGACCTGAGCCGCGCCTGGGTGATCGCCCGCGCAAGCCCCATGGAGGAAAAATTCTGTGCGGCGTTACCGTTCCGATTAACCGGCGCCCAACTGCGGGTGGCGGCGGAGATCTTCCACGATCTGGAAATGAGTCATCCCATGATGCGTCTGGTGCAGGGTGACGTGGGTTGCGGCAAGACGCTGGTGGCGGCACTGGCGGCCTTGAGCTGCACGACTGCGGGTTTCCAGGTGGCGTTCATGGCACCCACGGAATTACTGGCAGAACAGCATCTGCATAATTTCAAAGACTGGTTCGCGCCCTTAGATCAGCAACCGGTTTCTCTCACCGGCCGCATGCCGGCCGCGTCACGCCGGCAGACACTTGCCATGATCCATGGCGGCTATGCGCGGCTTATCATCGGTACGCATGCATTGTTCCAGCAAGATGTGAAGTTCGCCAAGCTGGCACTGGTGATCATCGATGAGCAGCACCGTTTCGGTGTACATCAGCGCTTGGCACTTCGCGAGAAAGGAGCGGCGCAAGGCATGCGTCCACACCAGCTCATCATGACTGCCACGCCCATCCCTCGCACCCTGGCGATGACCGCTTACGCGGACCTGGATGTGTCTGCCATCGACGAGTTGCCGCCGGGACGCACGCCGGTGAATACCGTAGCGGTCGCCGATACGCGGCGTGCCGAGGTGGTGGCGCGCGTACGTGCCGCGTGCCGAACGGGTAAACAGGTGTACTGGGTATGTCCGCTAATCGATGAATCGGAGGCATTGCAGTGCCAAGCGGCCGAGGACACGGCCACACGTCTGGCCGCCGCGCTGCCCGAGTTAAAAGTCGGACTGGTACATGGACGCCTGCGAGCGGTGCAGAAAGAAGCGGTGATGTCGCACTTTAAATCCGGTGAACTGCACCTGCTGGTGGCCACCACTGTGATCGAAGTGGGCGTCGATGTGCCCAACGCCACTCTCATGATTATAGAAAACGCAGAGCGTCTAGGGCTCGCGCAACTGCATCAGTTGCGCGGCCGAGTCGGACGCGGCGCCATGGAGTCCAGTTGCGTGATGCTCTACCATGCGCCGCTGTCGCAAGCTGCACGCACGCGGCTGGAAGTCATACGTACTACCAATGACGGCTTTGAGATCGCACGACGCGATCTGGAACTGCGCGGCCCCGGCGAGATGCTGGGTACCCGTCAGGCGGGTGAACTGAACTTGCGCATCGCGGACTTAAGCCGGGATGCGGCCTTGATTCCTAAAGTTCAGCAGGCCGCGAGCCTGTTGCTGGAGCGCTATCCTACCCAGGTGCCTTTGCTGGTGCGCCGCTGGCTGGGCGAAAACAGCCGCTTCGGTCAGGTCTGATTACAATGGTGCAGGTCGCACAGGAAACGCCGGTGGTGCAGTCCAGAAAATCCTTGAACAATAACGGTCTTTGGCGGCCATTGGAGGCATGGCCAGCGGAACAGCGCCCTGCCTTGTGGACATGGCTGCAAGATAGAGGCTCGTTGACCAAAAAACTGCGCGCTATAGCAGGTCCAGCTTTCCATGTGCAGGTCCTGCATGAGGGGCGGATATCGCTGGACGCAGAAAGCGCGCGCCTGCTACAAACACACGCGGGCACGGTTGTGCTTGAACGCCGGGTGTTTCTGTGTGCTGACAGCCCTTGGGTCTACGCACGTACCCTGGCGCTGACCGAAAGCGGACAGTGGCTGGACGGTTTGGGTACTGACCCATTGGGGGATCGGGTATTCGCAAATACGGCAGTACAGCGCAGCGTTATCGAAGTGGCACAGCTTTATCCGCAGCAGGCGCTTTACCTGGCTGCATTGCGGGGCCTGGAAACGATTCCACCCATGATATGGGCCCGGCGCTCGGTACTGCTAGTGGATAATCAGCGTTTGCTGATCTACGAGTGTTTTTTACCTGGGATGAACGCCTAATGGATCCGCGCTTGCGGCCGGTGTGGCGGAAGCTGCGGTACAATCGCGTGCTGCGACGCTGGTTGCCGTTCATCGGGCGGCGTGCCTGGGCCTATCTGCGCTTGATGCGCTTGCACCGGCCCATCGGCAGTTTCCTGCTGCTGTGGCCGACACTCTGGGCGCTGTGGCTGGCTGCTCATGGCCACCCGTCGCCGAAACTCTTCGCCATCTTCGTGATCGGCGTGTTCGTGATGCGCTCCGCCGGCTGCATCATCAATGATTTCGCGGACCGTAATTTCGATCCGCATGTGCAGCGTACCCGCACGCGGCCGCTCGCCACCCGCGAAGTGAGCATCTGGGAAGCACTGGCCCTATTCGCAGTCCTGTGCCTGATAGCGCTGGGATTGGTGTTGTTGCTGAATCGGCTGACATTGGAACTGGCGGTCATCGGCGCAGTGCTGGTGATCTCCTATCCGTTCATGAAGCGCTACACTTATCTGCCGCAGCCGTATCTGGGGCTGGCGTTCGGCTGGGGAATTCCCATGGCGTATGCCGCAGTCACCGGCGGCGTGCCCACCGTAGCCTGGCTGATATTCATTGCCAACATCATCTGGGCAACGGTTTACGACACCATGTACGCCATGGTGGACCGACGCGACGACATCAGGATCGGGATTAAATCCACCGCTATCCTGTTCGGCGATCTGGACCGGTTGGTCATCGGTATCCTGCAGGTATTGCTGTTAGCGGATCTGTTGCTGGTCGGCCATCAGACCGGTATGAGCGCCGCCTATTATCTGGGGATAGGGTTTGCATTGCTGTTCGCAGTCTACCAGCAGATCCTCATCCGCCGCCGCAACCCACAGCAGTGTTTCCAGGCATTTATGAATAATAACTGGTTCGGTGCCGCGGTGTTTGCCGGTATCCTGTTGCACTACACTTTTGCGATACACGCCTGACTGTTTCATAACACCGGCGGTACGTATTCATTCACAAATTGTACAAATGCGTTGGCGGGCACCGGCTGGCTGATGTAATAACCCTGGGCATAATTGCATTGCAGCGCTGTCAGGGTGCGCAGAATCTCCATGCTTTCCACACCTTCCGCCGCCACCTGCAACTCGAAGGACTGCGCCAGGCTTATGATCGCGCGTACGATATTGGCATCGGCTTTGCTGGTGAGCATGTTCATCACGAAACTCTTGTCGATCTTGAGTTCCGAAGCAGGGATGTTCTTGAAATTCGCGAGTGACGAGTAGCCGGTCCCGAAATCATCTATCGATACCATCACGCCCTTATTTCTCAGCTCACGGACGGTTTCGAAACTCATGTCGGGGTTGTCCATCATCGCCGATTCAGTGATTTCTAGGATCAGACGGTTGGGTTTAGCGCTCCAGAGGCCCATGGCATCCGCTACCCGGCGCACCAATGTGTCATCCTCCAGCAGCGAGGGCGCGATGTTGATAGCGAGTGAGAGTGGCCCGAAGCGTGTGGGCCAGGTGGCAGCGTGTTGCAACGCCATATTGATGGCTGACCAAGTCAGCTCCTTGATCTGGCCGGTGCGGGTGGCGATAGGTATGAATATGTTTGGCGGCACGATCCCGCGTGTGGGGCTGCGCCAGCGCAGCAGCGCTTCTGCTCCTGCCAGCAGCCCGCCGCGAAGATTGATCTTCGGCTGATAAAAGATTTCCAGCTCACCATTATCCAGAGCCGTATCCAGCTCGCTCTCAAGATTCCAGCTGCCGGCGAGTTTCTCGCGCGTGTTGTCCGTGTATATGAGGTAAGGCACGCCGCTGCGGACCGCATCCGAGAGCGCCAGTTCCGCATGCTGCAGCAGCGTATCGGGCTGACCGGTCTGTTCTCGGAACAGCGCAATGCCCATGTTGGCACCCATGGAAACCACATGGGTATCCACGTCAAAAGGTATAGACAGGGCGCGCAGTATCTTGTTGGCAGCCAGGATAGTGTGCCCCTCGTTCATGACCTCCGGCATGATCAGCGCATACTCGTGGTCGCCAATGCGCATGATGCGGTCGTGGTCACGGCAGACCTCAGCTAGACGCGCGGCCATCTGTTCCATCAACTGTTCGATGCTGCGATCGCCGAACAATGCGCCGAATTCCTGACCGCGTTTAACCTGTACCACCAGCAACGCCAGCTGCTTGCCGCTGGTTTGTACGCGCCGGATATAGCTGTCCAGATGCCGCATCAGCGAGGGCCGGTTGGAACGCAGCGAAAGGATTTTGTCTGACATCAAAAAGCGGCCGTTGCAATCATCAGATATACAATTCCTGGGGGTCAACACCATAGGCGCCAGGTTCCAGGCATTTTTCGATCCAGAGATCATCGGCACCCTTCAAATGCGTGTCGAACAGCAAGTCCACGGTATTGAACTGTGGAAGGCGTTTTTTGTGCTCATCCAGGATGAGCATGACACGCGGCTTGAGCCGGCGTGAATCGTTCTGTGCGATCACGATCGCCACCGCGCCGCTATTCAGTTCCACCAGTGAGCCGGTGGGGAACACGCCCACCACCTGCATGAACTGCTCCACCACTTCAGCTTGAAACAAGGTGCCGCGCCAACTGTAGATTTCCCGTACTGCTTCGTAAGGTGAGCGCAGTTTGCTATACGGACGCGGGCTGGTGATGGCGTCGTAACAATCCACCATACCGGCAATCTTGGCAAAAGTCGGGATCTGGTTCTCCTTGAGCTTGTCGGGGTAGCCGCTGCCGTCGTGGCGTTCGTGATGGCTGTGCACCATGGAGATGATGCGTTCGGTGATACCACCCGCGCCCTCAAGCAGGTTGACGCTGTAATCCACATGATTACGCATCACATGCCATTCGACCTCCGTGAGTTTTTCCGCTTTGATGAGCAATGCATGCGGCAGTTTGGTCTTGCCCACATCAAACAGCATGCAGCCCAGACCGATCTCATGCAGCCCTGCCTTGTCGAGCCCCAGGTGGCGTCCGAAGGTAATTCCCCAGATGGAGGCACTCACCGAGTGATGGTACATGTAGGAGTCATATTTCTTCATACGCGCTAGCCAGATCATGGCATCCGGATTGCGCAGCACGCTTTCCACCATAGGCTCGACAGTCTCCTTGGCTATCTGCATGTCCAGCCGGCCGTCGGTCTGGAGTTTAGTTATCAGATCTTCGACGGCTTTGTTGGCCTCGGTATATATCGTCTTGGCAACCGGTAACTCTTTTTCCACCGGCTGGGTTGTGGCATATACGGTGCGATTGCGATTAGCGGCCGGAGTATGCGGCTTGGCATAATGCAGGCTGGTGATCTGGGTGATGGTGCGATTTTCACGCTTGATGCCGGTTTTGGTGCGAGTGTTTTCCTTGTGGCTCTGCTCAAAATCGACGTATACGTATCGGCAATGATGTTTTAGTTCTTCGATGTCTTCCTGATTGCGAATAAAGAAACCCTGGAACAGGAACGGGGTTTCAGTCCAGGGACGGTCGAGACGCGCGACATACATGCCAATCTCGAGATCGGCTGTATTCACTTTTATTTGTTTTTGTGGATCCACTGTGATCTTCCGTTAAATATTCCGCCGCTAAAGGCCGAGCGAAGCATTGCAAACTCGACCCGGTTACGACATTGATGGTTTGTGGAATGAGTCAGTATGGTACGGCGCCCAAGGCTTTGACAATCATTACGCCGCAGGCCTTTATCGATCGTCAGGAGACGCGTGCGGCACGCGCCAGACCTGTACCGAGGCGGCGCCTGCCTGCCTGAGTGCCAGGGTCAGTGCGGAGGCGGTAGCGCCGGTGGTCGGGACATCATCAAGAACGGCGACATGCGCACCGGTCAGAGACTGTTGGATGGCGAACGCTGCATGCAGATTGCAGCGACGCTCGACCGCATCGAGCTCAGATTGCACGGCGGTGTCTTTGCTGCGCACACATAGATTGTGATGGGCGATGCGCAGCCGCAAGCGCCGGGCAACTGGCCGCGCGAGCTCCAAGGCCTGATTGAAGCCACGTTGGCGCAGACGCGCATTGTGCAAGGGTATGGGTATGAGCAGATCCGGCTTCATGATGCACCCAGCTGCCAAATAGTCAGCCAGTGGTTCCCCGAACAGCCGGCCGATGGCCAAATCGCCGTTGAATTTGAAGCGTTGCAGCAACTGGTCCAGTGGCCAGGCATACAGTAAGGGACTGACGGCAAGCTCCCAGGGAGGAAGTGATCTCAGACACTGACCGCAGCGTCGTATCCGGCTTTCGGGCAGCATGGGTGCGGCACACACACTAGAGAAGTGCCAGTTCCAGCTTAAGTCCCGGGCACACGCAGCACACAATTCCCGATGTGAATGACTATGTCGGCCACACAGGACGCAGAAGGGCGTGTATAGAAGACTCTGCAGCCGGTTCAGCCAACCGTAAACCATTCCCTGTACCCCAGGTTGACAGCTATCTTTATCCCGTTACACTGCATCCAAGCTGACGGGGTTACTCGCGAAGCATGATGCCATGCTTAACCGGAGCTCACCATGCATTCTGTGATCATCAACACCAATTCCGGCATACGCCATGACTGGACTCTGCCTGAGGTGCAGGCGCTCCTGGCACTGCCCTTCAATGATCTGTTGTATCAAGCCCATGGCCTGCACCGCCACTATTTCGACCCCAACGCCGTACAGGTTTCCACACTGTTGTCCATCAAGACCGGCGCCTGTCCGGAAGACTGCAAATACTGCCCGCAGAGCGCCCGTTACCACACCAGTCTCAAATCCGAAAAGCTCATGGATGTGGAGGATGTAGTCACCCAGGCGACACTCGCCCGGGATAACGGCGCCACGCGCTTCTGCATGGGGGCGGCTTATCGCAGCCCCAAGGACAAGGATCTGGACAAGATCATCGATATGATTCACGCGGTGCGTGAGCTGGGCATGGAAACTTGCGCCACGCTCGGCATGCTCACGGCAAAGCAAGCTCAGCGGCTGGCGGATGCCGGGCTCGACTACTACAACCACAACATCGACACCTCGGAAGACTATTACCGCGAGATCATCACCACCCGCTGCTTCCAGGATCGGCTCGACACGCTGCAGCACGTACGCGACGCCGGCATGCACGTATGCTGTGGCGGCATCATCGGAATGGGTGAGAGTCGCAACGATCACGCCGCCATGTTGCATACGCTGGCGAGCCTCCCGGAGCATCCGGAGAGCGTGCCCATCAATCAGCTGGTGCAGGTGGAAGGCACACCGCTGCATGGGCGCGAAGCTGTGGATCCCTTCGATTTCATCCGTGTCATCGCCGTGGCCCGCATCCTTATGCCCAAGGCACATGTGCGTCTGTCCGCGGGCCGCGCGCAGATGCACGATGAGATGCAGGCGCTGGCATTTTTCGCCGGCGCCAACTCCATCTTCTATGGCGAAAAGCTGCTGACCACTGCAAACCCGGAACAGGATGCCGACCGGCGGTTATTCGCGCGTCTCGGCATCCACGCGGAAGCGTATACCGATGATGCCGACCGCGAGCGAGGAGCTGGCGCTGTGCAACAGCATGAGCAACGCTGCACAACGACTTGATAGCTTGCTCGGCACTGATCTGGAGGCTCTCAAGGCCCGATCACTGTACCGTTTGCGGCGACTGGTGGACGGACCCCAAGGGGCAGAGATCCACATCGATGGCCGGCAATACCTGAATTTCTCCAGCAATGATTATCTGGGTCTTGCCGGGCATCCGGACTTGCGCAGGGCTGTGCGTGGTGCACTTGATGACTATGGCACTGGCAGCGGTGCATCCCATCTGATCACCGGCCATACGCACGCGCACGCAGCACTGGAAGCCGAACTCGCCGAGTTCACCCAACGCCCACGGGCGTTGTTATTCTCTACCGGATACATGGCGAACCTGGGCGTGGCCGGAGCACTGCTTGGCCGTGGCGATCGGGTGCTGGCAGACCGCCTGAACCATGCTTCTTTGCTGGACGCAGGCCTACTGTGCGGCGCACGCTTCAGCCGTTATCCGCACGCGCAGACGGGCGGGGCTCAATGGCAACGGGTACATCCGACAGGACGCACACTGGTCATGACCGATGGCGTGTTCAGTATGGACGGCGATATCGCACCGTTGCCGGAACTGGTACGGGCGTGTGATGCGGCGCACGCGTTTCTCATGGTCGATGACGCCCATGGGTTCGGCGTACTCGGCAAGCACGGTGGCGGCAGTCTTGAGCACTTCAGCTTGGGGTTGCACGAAGTACCGATTGTCATGGGCACGCTCGGTAAAGCCCTGGGTGTCTTCGGTGCTTTTGTGGCCGGCAGCGAAACGCTGGTAGAAACCCTCATCCAGCACGCGCGCACCTATATATACACAACCGCGATACCCGCATGCGTGGCTGAAGCCAGCCGCGCCGCGCTCAGGCTGGTGCAAACCGAGAGCTGGCGGCGCGAGCATCTCAGTAGCTTGATCCAGCGGTTTCGTGCCGGCGCCAGCCAACTGGATTTGCCGATACTGGATTCTGTTACCGCCATCCAGCCGCTGCTGCTGGGTAAGACCGAACTGACAATGAAGGTTTCGGAACAACTGGCCGATCGCGGCTTGCTGGTGGTGGCTATCAGACCACCCACGGTTCCCAACGGCAGTGCACGTCTGCGCATCACGCTCTCTGCCGCCCACAGCGAGGATCAGATCGACCGTTTGCTGGAGGCGTTAACGAACGTTGTGCAGCAGGCGAACCATTAAACTTTTTAACTCACAGCTCCAGGGTTTATGTCTTTGAAACTGCACACTCACTCCACCGGCCGCGGCCCGGACATATATCTGATGCATGGCTGGTGCTTGCACAGCGGCATATGGGATAGCATCCTGCCGGAACTGACACAGCGCTATCGCGTGACCCGTGTCGATTTACCGGGTCATGGTCGCAGCCGCGAAGTGTCAATGCCTGCCACACTGCCGGAGCTTGCGCAGCTGCTCCTCGAAGGCGCACCGCAAAACGCTGTGTGGCTGGGATGGTCTCTGGGTGGCCTGGCATGTATGCGCGCAGCCATGGACTATCCAGGACGGGTGCGCGCCCTGGTACTGGTGAGCAGCACGCCGCGCTTCATAACCGCTATCGATTGGCCGCATGCCATGCCGTTGGAACGCTTGCAGGAAATGCTTACTGAGCTGCAGCACGATTACCGCAAAACCGTGCAAAGATTCCTGGCTTTGCAAGTGCGTGGCGATTGCGCTGCGCGCACGGCGCTGCGGCAACTGCGCAAAGAACTGTTTGCATCTGGTGAGCCATCGGTTGCAAGTCTGCAGAAGGGCCTGGTGATGCTGCGCGACAGCGATGTGCGCGCGGAACTGATACAAATACACTTACCGGTGTTGATCATGATGGGTGAATACGATCGGTTGACACCACCACCGGCGGGCCAGTTCATGGCGACCGCTGTCCATGGTGCGCAATATATAGTTATTCCCAAAGCCGCGCATGCACCATTTTTATCCAGCCCGGCTAAATTCATGGCAGCGTTACTTAAGTTTCTGCAGACACTTCCGGCAATCACACCAACGCAGAACAGCGATCATCCCTATGTATCTGCACACGATGCACGTCAATCATGAACAATACCGACCAGCACGATGAATTCTCGCTGGATCGCCATCAGTTACGCACGGCCTTCGAGCGTGCTGCCCGCGGCTATGCTGCTGCCGCAATCCTGCAACGTGAAATCGGCACACGCCTGCGGGAGCGACTGGAATTAACCACGCTCAAGCCAGTGCGCGTTCTGGATATCGGCTGTGGCCCCGGCAGCCAGCTCATGGCGTTATCGAAACGCTATCCAGCGGCACAGGTATTGGGCGCGGATCTGGCTATGAATATGCTCATCGCCGGGCGCCGTGCTCAGGGCTGGTTCCGCCGCAAGCCGCTGGTGTGTGCCGATGTATCACACCTGCCGTTCGCGGCCACCTGTTTTGATCTGGTTTACAGCAACCTGATGCTGCAGTGGTGCGATGACTTGGAACCGGTGCTCAGGGAACTGCGGCGCGTGCTGCATCCGCATGGGTTGTTGCTGTTCAGCACCTTCGGTCCTGACACTCTCAAGGAATTACGCAGTGCCTGGCGGGCGGTGGATGGCTTCAATCATGTGAATCGCTTCATTGATATGCACGACATCGGTGACGCGCTGATGCGTGCCGGCTTTGTGGAACCGGTGATGGATGTGGAGCAACTGACGCTCACCTATGCGGACGTGCGTGCATTGATGCATGATCTGAAAAGCATCGGCGCCCATAACGTCACCCACGGTCGTGCCCGCGGATTGTATGGACGCCAACGCATGCAACAGCTGACGCTGGCTTACGAACGATTCCGCCGCGATGGACGTGTGCCGGCCACCTATGAAGTGGTGTATGGCACGGCCTGGGCACCCGCCTTTATACCGACTGAGATGTTGACGCCGGGTGAAATAAACACCGCCTTGGGCGGCTGGCAGCAAACGGCTGGTGATATCTAAATGCGTGGTTTCTTCATTACCGGCACCGACACTGGTGTGGGCAAGACGCTGGTGGCTACGGGGCTGGTGCGCAACTTCGCCGTTGCCGGATTGCACGTTGTTGGCATGAAGCCGGTGGCCAGTGGCGCAGCGCAAACCGTTGAGGGTCTGCGCAATGAGGATGCTTTGGCATTGCAAGCCGCGGCAACCTCATTGCGGCCTTATGAAGAAGTGAATCCTTACGTGTTTGCCCCGGTCATCGCGCCGCATTTGGCTGCCGCTGAAGCCGGTGTGACTATTGAATTGCCACGGATACTTGCGGCTTTTCGGCGGCTTTCTATTGGCGCCGATGTGGTAGTGGTGGAAGGGGTGGGCGGGTGGCAGGTGCCCCTGGCGAATGGCCTGCAGCTACCCGATCTGGCTCGGAGCTTGGGCTTGCCAGTGATTCTGGTGGTGGGTTTGCGCCTGGGTTGCCTGAATCACGCGCTGCTCAGCGCCCGTGCCATCCTTGCAGACGGCCTGATACTTGCCGGCTGGGTTGCCAATGCGATTGAACCTGATTTCGAGCGCCGCGCAGAAAATCTCGCCACCCTCAAGGATGCTATGCACGTGCCACTGTTGGGAGAAATCCCCTGGCGACCGGGGATCACCGCTGAGGGTGCCGGCGATGGACTGGATACGGCGAGCATCATCAAGCTCCTGAGCGGCGTCTAAGCAGAATGCTGGACCTAAATCAAGGTCGCGAACCCGCAGGATGTATTTTGGGTTCCTCACAGGTGAACTATCGTTGCTACCACGTATCGCCATGCATGCAATCCCGAATAATTACCCGCAAAATCCATGGACTCCGTTGCGTGCTATAGGGGCTTGCAGTAGCATACTTCGCCAGTTTTCCGCTGCGTCAAACTGACGGGCCGCGTGTCTCAGCTTCAAACGCCAGCGGTCTGATTTGCATCATGTTTGTGCAGCTGGCAGATGCGAGGTGGACGCGAGCATGCTGGCAGTCAACCCCGATGCCGCTATGCATCGTATAGTGATCGTACCCAACCGTTCACTCAGCATTACGGGCATGTGGTTTTCCTATGCCAGCTTAGCGCTCGTGACTGTGATTCTGGGTATGTGGTTTGCGTTGAATGGGTTCTGGCCGGTGCTGGTCTATGCCATCGTCGAAATGCTGCTGTTGGGCCTATGTCTGTTTCTATGCTGGCAGCAAGGACATTATGGCGAGGTTATTACCGTGAGCGGCGAGCATGTGTTCATAGACAAGCGCCATGGCCACCACATGGTACACCGGGAGTTCAGCCGCTATTGGGCGCAATTGGTGCTAAGCGAGCCTGATACGCGACTGCATCCGCGACGGTTGTATATCCGCTCTCATGGCAGGGATTGTGAGGTCGGCCGATGCCTAACTGAAGCAGAGCGTGAGACACTTGAACTTAGGCTCGCGCAACTAATCGGGCCATTGGGGAAAACTGGATCAAGCTGAAGTTGCCATGGGTCATCTGGATTCCAGCTGGAGTTACAAACGCATGCTTCTAAAGAATCTCTACAATGCCTTGCGCGTGGTGATTGCCGCGGTGATGGCCCTCATTTCAGGAACGGCTATGGCCGTGGATCTGAATATGCCCGTGGGCGTCACGCCCATCAGCCATGATGTTTACGGCCTGCACATGTATGCCTTCTGGGTTTGTGTCGGTATTGGCATCGTGGTGTTCGGTCTGATGATCATCTCGATCATCTGGCATCGCAAAGCTGCCGGCCACCAAGCGGCACAATTTCATGAAAGCACCGTATTGGAAGTAGTCTGGACCGTCATCCCATTCATCATTCTTATCGCCTTGGCCATACCCGCTGCCAAGGTGCTGGTGAAGATGACCAACACCAGCGATGCGGACATGAGCATCAGGATCGATGGCTACCAATGGAAATGGCAGTATGATTATCTGCAAGATGGTTTTAGTTATTTCAGCGTACTGGCGGCCGACAGCAACGCTGCACGACAGCTGGATTCCGGGATCAACCCGGAGAGCGTCCCAAATTACTTACGCGACGTGGATCATCCCATGGTGGTGCCCACCGGCAGGAAGATCCGTTTGCTGATAACCGCGAACGATGTGATCCATTCCTGGTATGTACCGGATTTTGCCGTCAAAGTTGATGCCATCCCTGGTTTCGTAAACGAGGGCTGGATCGAGGTCGACAAGCCGGGAACCTATCGTGGCGGTTGCACAGAGCTATGCGGCCGTGGCCACGCTTTCATGCCCGTCGTGGTGGTGGCGGAGAGCTGGGACGCTTATCAGAAGTGGGTGGCGGCTATGAAGGCCAGCAACGGCGCTTATATCGACCCGGCGACCCTGCAACCCGAACACACCGGCAGTCCGGTGGTGTACGCGCCGGCAGTACTCAATATCAATGCGCCCACATCCGCCCAGCTGCAACCAACTTCATCGGTTCTTCCTGCAGCGGCGCCAGCCACTCAAGCGCAGAGTGCCCCGGGGACTGCTAAACCAGTTGCCCAGAAGGCAGGTAGCACAGTACAAACCTTCACCATGGCATCTGCCATGACCCGTGGCAAACAGGTATTCGACACCAATTGCGCCGCCTGCCACATGACGGACGGCAAGGGTAACCAGGAAATGGGCGTACCGGCTATCGCCGGCGGCCCGATCCCCAATGGCCCGGTGGCCGCGCATATCAGTCTGGTGCTGCATGGCAAAGGCATCATGCCGGCCTGGGGCAATATACTGAACGATGCTGAACTCGCCGCCGTGATCACTTATGAACGCAATGCCTTCGGTAACCATAAGGGTGACGTGGTGCAGCCCGCCCAGATCAAGGCTGCACGCTGAGCTGTTGAAGAGGAACTAAGCATGTATAACACCGCAGTCGCACACGAGCACCACGCGGAGCACCCGAGCGGTATCTGGCGCTGGATCACCACCACCAATCACAAGGATATTGGCACGCTGTATCTGTGTTTTAGCCTGCTGATGTTCTTCGTGGGCGGTGCCTTCGCTATGCTGATCCGTGCCGAGCTGTTCAATCCAGGCATGCAGCTCATGGATCCGGCGTTCTTCAACGAGATGACCACGTTGCACGGCTTGGTGATGATCTTCGGCGCCATCATGCCGGCGTTCGTGGGGCTGGCTAACTGGATGATTCCGATGATGATCGGCGCGCCTGACATGGCGCTGCCGCGCATGAACAACTGGAGTTTCTGGATCCTGCCATTCGCCTTTACGTTGTTATTGGCCACCATGTTTATGCCGGGAGGTGGGCCGGCGGCTGGCTGGACCATGTATGCGCCACTGATGCTGCAGACCGGTCTGGCTTTCCCGTTCACGATTTTCGCTGTTCACCTCCTGGGCATTTCCTCGGTGATGGGCGCAATCAACATCATTGCCACCATCCTGAACCTGCGCGCGCCCGGCATGTCGCTCCTGAAGATGCCGCTGTTTGTATGGAGCTGGCTGATTACCGCCTATCTGCTGATAGCGGTGATGCCGGTGTTGGCGGGCGCCGTGACCATGGAACTCATGGATAAATATTTCGGCACAAGCTTTTTTAATGCCGCCGGTGGTGGCGACCCGGTTCTCTACCAGCATGTATTCTGGTTCTTCGGGCATCCCGAGGTATACGTCATGATTTTGCCGGCGTTCGGAATTATCTCGGAAATCATTCCGACATTTTCCCGCAAGCCGCTGTTCGGCTACACCTCCATGGTGTATGCCGTTGCTTCCATCGCCTTCCTGTCGTTCATCGTATGGGCGCATCACATGTTCACGGTGGGCATGCCGTTGGCGGCGGATCTGTTCTTTATGTTCTCCACCATGCTGATTGCGGTGCCCACGGGCGTGAAGGTGTTCAACTGGGTAGCGACCATGTGGCGCGGCTCACTCTCGTTCGAGACGCCCATGTTGTTTGCCATCGCCTTCGTATTCCTGTTCACCATCGGCGGGTTCTCCGGCGTGATGCTGGCGCTGGTGCCTGCCGACTGGCAGTACCACCAGACTTATTTCGTGGTGGCGCACTTCCATTATGTGCTGGTCACGGGCGCAGCTTTCGCCATCATGGGCGCGGTGTATTACTGGTTGCCCAAATGGACCGGTCATATGTACAACGAGACGCTGGGCAAGTGGCATTTCTGGCTGACGGCTATCTCCGCCAACGTGTTGTATTTCCCCATGCATTTCCTGGGTCTCGCCGGTATGCCGCGGCGCATCCCGGATTATCCATTGCAGTTCACTGACCTGAACCAGATTGTTTCCATCGGCGGATTTATTTTCGGACTTTCCCAACTGTTGTTCGTGTATGTCATATTTCAATGCGTGCGTGGTGGCAAGAAAGCCGAGGCCAGGGCCTGGGAAGGCGCCCACGGCCTTGAATGGACGCTGCCCTCGCCGCCGCCGTATCACAGTTTCACGGAACCACCGGCGCCCAAGCTCATCTGGTCGCATCCCTACCAGAGTGATTGAGGAAAATCACAGGTGCACTTAGCGGCTATGAGCGGAGATGAGCGGGATCGTTTGAGACTGTCCCGGCGACGCGCCGTTAGAACCGCTATCGTGGCGGCGTTTGTCGCAGTCGCATTCTACGTGGGCTTTATTCTGTTTACGCATTGGGCACATCGGCCGTGATGAGAGCTGTAAAATCTCTATCTCCCCGTACACTGCCTGAGTACCGAGTTATAGACGCACACAGCCAAGATGGCTTTGAACTTGTATGCGTGCTTGTTAGGACGATTGATATAAAACGACGCGCCGTTATGACTGCGGCGCTGTTTTTGAGATAACTGGAGAAAAATATGTCAGCACAGGCGCATGCCGCGAACCACTACTACATTCCGAATGGCACGCACTGGCCCATCATGGGTTCGGTGGGCCTGTTTACCACGGCGGTCGGCGGGGCCCTGTGGCTTGAGGGCATGAACTTCGGCGGTTACCTGTGCCTCTTGGGCATCATCATCATTTTCCTGATGATGTTCGGCTGGTTTGGAACGGTCATCCGAGAAAGCTTGAGCGGCACCTATAACGACCAGGTGGATCGCTCGTTCCGCTGGGGCATGACGTTTTTCATCTTCTCCGAAGTCATGTTCTTCGGCGCGTTCTTCGGCGCGCTGTTTTTTGCGCGGGTGTTCGTGGAGAACTGGCTGGCGGGCGGCAGCAATAATCTGTTTACCAATTTGCTGTTATGGAAAGGCTATGAGCCCACTTGGCCCAGCAACGGCCCCGGTAATGTGGGCGGCAGCTTCGAGGGCATGTCGGCCGCCGGTATCGCCGCGGTCAACACCCTGATCCTGCTGTCCAGCGGCCTGACGGTGACCATCGCCCACTGGGGCCTGAAGGAAGGCAATCGCAAGAAACTCTGCTGGTTCCTTTTATTCACCATCATCCTGGGCTTCTCGTTCGTGGGGCTGCAGGCCCACGAGTATATCGAAGCCTATACCAAGCAGAACCTTACGCTTGGCAGCGGCATCTATGGTTCCACGTTCTTCATGCTCACCGGATTCCACGGCCTGCATGTGACCATCGGTGCGATCATGCTGACTGTGATCTTGTTGCGTTCCCTCAAGGGACATTTCACGCCGCAACACCACTTCGCTTTCGAGGCGGTCTCCTGGTACTGGCATTTCGTGGATGTGGTGTGGTTGGGTCTGTTCATCTTCGTGTACTGGCTCTGATGAGAGGCCAGGAAGCTTCCTAAACACGAAGCGCTGCCGCGGCAGCGTTTCTTGTTTTCCGCCGAAGATTATCAGTGTGTCAATGCCGCGGCGGCAACAGACCGTGGGGATGTAACCAGCCTGCCCAATAACCGATCATGAGCAGTGCGAACAGGATAAGCGACAGGACAATGCGCACGGTCAGCGCCTTGACCATGCGCGTCGACTGGCCACGATCGCGCAGCAAGAAATACATGCCCGAGAACAGGCTGATGATGATAGCGGATAATATGACGAGAATGACGATTTCGGAGAACATGCAGCGCGCCACGACCGTGTTTTTGAAGCGATTCGCGGCAAATTAGCACGCCGTCATGCGCGTAGGCAAATGGCATTTCAATCCGGGTCTGTGGCCGACGCTGGCGACACTGGTGCTGCTGGTGATACTGGTGCTGCTCGGCCTATGGCAGTTGCGGCGCGCGGAATACAAGCGTGCCCTGCTGGCAGAATATCACCTAGCCAGTGTGCTCCCACCGGTGTCACTCAACCAGGCACTGGACGCGAGTAGATTCCATACCCTCGGGCGTTACCGACATGTGCAAGCGCAAGGCCGCTATGATGGCGCCCATCAGGTGTTCCTGGATGATATGCAGGAAGGTGAGCAGGTCGGCTATGAGGTACTCACACCCATGGTGCTGGAACCGGGGCACGAGATTCTGCTGGTCAACCGTGGTTTTGTGGCTCGTAAACCCGGCATAAAAACATTGCCGCAGGTGCACGTGGATGCTGGTAGCCGTAGCGTGAGCGGTGTGTTGGGCATACTGCCAGTACCGGGCATCCGTCTGGGCAAGACCACAGTGCCGGCTGGCTGGCCCAAACTCATGTTGTATCCGCGTTATCAGACGCTCGCGGAACTGTATGGCAGCAAACTGCTCGAACCGGTGCTGTTGCTGGATGCCGCACAACCCGATGGCTTCGTGCGCGACTGGCAGCCGAACATCGGGTTCCCGCCGGTGCGCCACGATGCCTATGCGCTGCAATGGTTCTCACTGGCGCTGGCGCTTTTCATAATTTGGCTCGTGGTGAATAGCAAACGGATTGAACATGAATGACATCGCTGAACAGGCGCCGCCACCGGCGCGCCGCAAAAGAATCTGGGTTATATTCGCGATTCTCGCCGCAGTTTTTGTTGTCCCTATTATCATTGCTTGGGTCCTATATCTAAATATCAATCATTTCAATTTCGGCACCAACCAACATGGTGAGTTCATCACGCCGGCGCGTGCACTGGTTACTGCACCATTGCCACTACCATTGACCGGCAGGAGCCTGGCACCGGATTTTTTCAAGAACCGTTACACCCTGGTTTATATGAGTACGGCAGCCTGCAATGCTGACTGCGAAGAGGCCTTATATCTCACGCGCCAGGTGCGCTACGCCATGGGTCAGAAAATCGAATCGGTGCAGCGCCTGTATCTGGTGGAGGGCGCGCCCCTGGATCCAGCCAAACTTGTGCGCGAACAGGCTGACGTTACCGTGGCCGATATCTCTGATCCGATGGGCGGGAAATTCATCCAGCAGTTCAGCGTTGACGGTAAATCCTTGCCAGATATCGGCAAGTACATCTATCTGGTGGATCCGCGTGGTTTTTACATCATGCGTTATTCCATTTCCGGAAATCCCGAGGGCCTGCTCAAGGATCTGCAGCATCTTCTGGGGGAGAGCGGAGGCATGTAAGCGGTGAAGCGTGACGGGTATTTATATCTAGCGATGCTGGCCGCGTTTCTGGCACTGGTGGTGATCGTACTGGGTGCCTACGTGCGGCTCTCTCAGGCGGGGCTCGGCTGTCCCGACTGGCCGGGTTGCTACGGCCACATCAGTGTGCCCGATACCCATCAGGCCATTGCCGCGGCGGATGCGAGTTTCACCGGCCGCCCGTTGCAAACTGAGCGCGCCTGGAAGGAAATGATCCACCGCTACTTCGCCGGTAGCCTTGCGGTGCTGGTACTGATCCTGGCCGTGATCGCCTGGTGGCGGCGACGCCATGCTGCTCAGCCGGTGCTGCTACCGTCATTGGCTCTGTTGGTCGTCATCTTCCAGGCCCTGCTGGGCATGTGGACGGTGACACTTTTGCTATTCCCGCCGGTGGTCATGGGCCATCTGCTGGGCGGTTATGCCACGTTCGCAATTTTAATATTGTTGGTGTTACAGACCGGCGGGTATCTGCGTAACGGTGATGTGGCTAGCAACATGTTGCGCTGGTTGACGGCTGTAGCACTTTTGGTATTAGTGTTCCAAATTGCACTCGGTGGCTGGACCAGCAGCAACTATGCCGGCATCGCCTGTCCGGATTTCCCAACCTGCCAGGGACAGTGGTGGCCGCCGATGGATTTTCGCGATGCCTTCTCCTGGCACGGACTCGGTCCCGATTACCAAGGCGGCATACTGGGCGAACCAGCCCGGGCCGCCATCCATATGACACATCGCCTGGGGGCGCTAGTGACGGTGATCACTGTGCTTGCGACCGCACTGCTATGTCTGTTCAAGGGTCGCAATTCCGGTATCAAATGGCTAGGCGCGCTCGCAGGCGCGTTGGTGATTTGCCAGATGGGCATCGGCATCGGTATGGTACACCTGGCACTGCCGCTGGCGCTCACGGTCGCACATACGGGCGCGGCTGCTGTGTTGTTGGCAACCATCGCTTGCTTGAATTGGGCGGTATGGGCTCGACCGGAATCTCTGTTATGAACACACGCTTACAAGAAACGTTACTCACGCAGTCTGGCCATACCAGCTGGTGGGATTTCTACGAACTCGGCAAACCGCGCATCGTGCTGCTCATCGTGTTTACCGCCATCGTCGGCATGTTCCTGGCGGTTCCCGGCATGCTGCCGCTCCGGCAATTCATTTTTGGCACCATCGGTATCGGCTTGGCTGCATCCTGTGCTTCCGCCATCAATCATCTGCTGGATCGGCGCGCCGATGCCGCCATGTTCCGCACCCGCCACCGGCCGTTACCCCAGGGCCATGTGACCGAACGCCAGGTAATGATCTATGCATCGATCCTCGGCACGCTGTCCATGCTGGTGCTGCTGGTGTTCGTGAACTGGCTCACCGCGGTGCTCACATTCGCATCGCTCATCGGTTACGCCATTATCTATACTGGCTTTCTAAAACGAGCCTCACCGCAGAATATCGTGATCGGCGGACTCGCCGGCGCCGCGCCTCCGGTACTGGGCTGGGCTGCGGTCACCAATCACGTGGCGCCGGGAGCGCTACTCTTGTGTCTGATCATCTTCGTGTGGACCCCACCACATTTCTGGGCGCTGGCCATCCACCGGCGTGAGGATTACGCCAAGGCCGGCATCCCCATGCTGCCGGTCACCCATGGCGTGCCCTATACAGTGGTGCAGATCATTCTTTACACGTTCTTACTGGTGGCGGTGAGCATATTGCCGTATCTCATCGGCATGAGTGGCTTTTTGTATCTCATCGGCGCACTGACACTGGGCGGGATTTTTCTGGTGTATGCCTTCGCTCTGCGCTACAGAAGCGACCCAAGCCTGCCTATGCGCATTTTCCGCTACTCGATCGTCTATCTCACCGCGCTCTTTTTATTGTTATTGGTTGATCATTACATACCGCTGATTATGCACACAGTTTCAGGCTGATATCGTCGTGTCAGAGCGGTCCGGCAACTGCAATCCCTGAACATCTGGTTGTCCCCTCCACTAGCATCTCGTATAGTGAGGCGCCGCTCTAACGGCTGGGGATTACATGGTTGATGAGCCCTTAGTCGTCCTAGCTCACCTGAAGCGCTACCATTTATTCCGGGTGGTAAGTGCGTATGTCGCTAACGGTATCGACTGAGATGTAGCTGCGACCGATTCCGAATTAAAGGGGGATCGATATGCAATCTAGCGCCTTGAAACCACTCACCGATACGCCCAAAGATCGTCTGCTGCGCGTACTCGGCATGGCGTTCGGACTGGCCATTGGCATCGGCACGACTATCGGCGGTGGCATCCTGCGTACGCCGGGCGACATTGCTGCGTTAGTGCCAATGCCGTTGTTGTTCATGGCGCTGTAGGTGTTCGGCGCGGTCAACGCACTGCTGGGCGCCACGGTATTCTCCGAACTCGGCGCTATGACCCCCGCGCTGGCGGTCCCTATATATTCGCGCGCTATGCCTTGGGCGATTATGCAGGCTTCTTTGTCGGCTATACGTATTGGATCCAGGTATGCGCCGTGCAGACGGCACTGTCGCTGCTCATCGGCCTGGTGTTTCTTGCCGGCGTGGCGGCCAGCGATAGGCGGCATACGCTGATTGCATTCGCATGTCTGTTCATCAGTTACCCGGTTTATCTGGGCGTCCGCAAGCTAAGGTGTCGGATTTGAATTGAAGCGCATCATTTTTATATTCGAAGATAGAGGAGACCCAATGAAATACATTCTGATAATCTCAATGCTAGTCGCGTCTTATATGTCTGGCACAACTATGGCCGCGGACATCCAGCCACTTTCACCTGAACTCCAGAAATTGAATATCTTTATAGGCCATTGGGAATTTCACGGTCAGACATTAGACACAACTTTCGGCAAGCCCGGCACCTGGACCTGGAAAGAGGATTGCCGCTGGTCCGACGATCAGAATTTTCTGTTGTGCAGTTTCGCCAACGTATGGTCCGGGAAATCGATTAACTCACTGGTCGTGGACACCTACAACACTAAGGACAACAGTTACTGGCACTACGAGTTATTTACCGGTGGTCAGGCTGGTTCGCGGCCTTTCATCTCGAAGATGACCGTCGCCGGCAATACCTGGACCGAATATGGCCATGATGAAGAGCATGGCAAGAGGATCAGCGAACGCATCACGTACCGCTATAACTCGCCTACTGAGGTGGATGTAGAAATCCAGGTATCGCGCGATGGCGCCCATTGGATCACGGTTGACCGCGGTCGGGGCGTGAAGCAGACGTAACTGTCAATTATCTAAACTGAACATGCGCATGAAAGTCGGGTGACGCAACAGACTGTGGAGCATGGTCACGGCTAGATGGCCGCCCCAGTAGGTCCAGGTGATGACGGCGAAAGTGTCATGGAAATCTTCGATAATCTCGAGGGCATCAGGGCTGGCACCGGCCAGGCGGGATAGATAAAAAGTCAGACCAGTGAGCACCATGGCGGTCACTGCCAACAATCCGAGGCCATGCACTAAACCCGCCAACCCTCCATCCTTTCCAGGTCCACCCGGCGGTAGTCGCCGGTTACGCACTGCCTGCCAGAATTCTGCATCCACCCATCGCAGTCCGGCGCGAGTCCATGGAAACAGGTGGCGCAGGCCTTCGTTCGGATGGCTCATTGACCACAGCCAGTGCAGCAATACCAAAGCCAAGATCGTGAATCCAAGGACTTCATGCGCCTCGAAACCAAGCGAATCGGGGCGACCGTGGTGGGGACTATGCATGAAGCCGCCGATGAACAATTGCGCCGTGACGGCGATGGCCAGCAGCATATGCAGCAGGCGCAATGGCCGGCTCCATTGCCTGGCCGGCTTAATCTGAGTAGTCATCGTAATGGCTCTCGTTGATGCATATGGTTATTTTGCCTGATGTTTCTCGGCAGGCAACAAAAACCCGGCAGCTTGCCGGGTTTTAATTTTTTGTGCGTGCGCGATCGCTTCAGGCCATGAACACGCCGAGTTTCTTGATGGCATTGTTTTCCAGCTGGCGAATGCGCTCTGCCGATACGCCGTAGTGATCCGCCAATTCCTGCAGGGTCGCCTTGCTCTCATCCAGCCAGCGCCGCTGCATGATGTGGCGGCTGCGGTCATCGAGTTTTACCAGCGCGCGCTGCAATTGCGCTTCGCCTTTGGTTTCAGAATCCGTGCGTTCCAGCGCTTGTGCGGGGTCGGCATCGTTATCTGCCGCCAGATACGATACCGGCGCCACGCTGCGACTGTCTTCATCGTCAGTCTCGGGCGTGTTATCGAAGGTGACATCCTGGCCCGCGAGCCGGGATTCCATCTCCATCACATCTTTCGGTGAGACTTTCAGTTCCCGCGCGATGGTCTCCACTTCCTTGCGGTTCATCCAGCCCAGGCGTTTTTTGGAACTGCGCAGGTTGAAGAACAGCTTGCGCTGCGATTTGGTGGTGGCCACTTTGACGATGCGCCAGTTCTTGAGGATAAATTCGTGGATCTCGGCCTTGATCCAATGCACGGCGAACGACACCAGACGCACGCCCACTTCCGGATCGAAGCGTTTGACCGCTTTCATAAGTCCGATGTTGCCTTCCTGGATGAGGTCGCCGAGCGGCAGTCCATAGCCGAGATAACCGCGGGCCACATGCACTACGAAGCGCAGATGGTGCAGCACCAGCTCACGGGCCGCGTCCAGATCCTCGGATTCGTGGAAACGTATGGCCAAGGCACGTTCTTCCGGTGCGCTCAGAACCGGCACAGCGTTGACCGCTTGGATATAGGCATCCAGACTGCCGGTGGGGCCAGCCAGAATCAGCTGTTGTGTGCGGGGCATAAGGGTGGTACGCGCCATGAAAACCTCCTTAAATATCGAGCAGCATTTTAGCACTCCGGGTATTTGAGTGCTAATGGGCACCAGAGTTCCAACCGGTAATGGCGATTTAACCCTTTATTTTCAAGTGGTTGTCAGACGGGTTCGATATCCCGCAAGTGCCGAGCCACGGCCAGCCAGGAGCCCAGCCAGCCCAGGGCGATGCCACTTACCAGCAGCCACAGACTGCCTTCAAATCCCAGCCCGCTCAGGCTGAACTGGCCGCCATACAGACTCGCCAGCCGGCCCACAGGATCCGCCATCAGCAACAAGGCGGTGACCACCAGCAACCAGGCCAACACTCCGCCTGCCAGTCCATACCAGGCACCGTGGTACAGAAACGGCCGTCGGATAAAGCGGTCGGTAGCCCCCAGGAGTTTGCTGACCTCGATCTCCGTTCGCCGGTTCTCGATTTCCAGGCGGATGGTATTCCCCACGATGAATACCACCGCGAGCCCTAGCAGCAGACCGATGATGATCACCGTTCGCCGCAGGATATCCAGCATGGCCTGCAGGCGCTCCAGCCACTGGATGTCCATGCGTACCTGATCCACCTGCGGCAGCGCGCCTAAAGTCTTACCTAACTGCTGGGTGGCTGCGGGAGTGGCGTACTCATCGGTCGGCTGGATCACCAGCACCGCAGGCAGCGGATTGCTGCCAAGCAGATTCAGGGCATCACCGAAACCCGAGCGCTGCTGGAAATCTGCCAGTGATTGGCTGGCGGTGATAATCTGTATCGCCCCCACGCCGGCTTGAGCGCGGATGTTGGAGGCCAACTGCTGAACCACCGCGTCGCTAAGCCCCGGTTTCAGAAATAACGAGATGCGGGCGGCCCCTTTCCAGTCGCCGCTTACCTTCTTGGCATTCTTCACTAGCAGCAAGGTGCCGGCGGGCAACGCCAGTGCGATGCCGATGACCGCCACGGTCATGAAGGTGGCTAATGGGTGATGACGCAAGCGCGCGAATCCCGCCAGTAACATCTGCCGATGATGTAGAAAATAGGCGCCCAGCCGTTGGCTTAGCGTCCGCCTGCTGAGCTGTGCGCCATGCGTACTGTCGTCACGCACCTTCGGCATGGGAACCCCCCTGGAGTTCGGGCGCCACCATACGGCCGGCGTGCAGGCTTAAGTAGCGCTGGCCGAGGCGGCGAATCAGGTTGTGATCATGGCTCGCGACCAGCACCGTGATGCCCACTTGGTTCAAGCGCAGGAACAATTGCATGACCTCATAGGACAGATCCGGATCGAGGTTGCCAGTAGGTTCGTCGGCGATCAGGATCGGCGGGCGGCTGATGACGGCGCGCGCGATGCCAACGCGCTGCTGTTCGCCGGTGGACAGGGTCAGCGGCAACGCGCGTTCCTTGTGCAACAGTCCCACCAGCTCCAGGGCCGCACCCACGCGTCGGGGGATATCCTTGTAGAACACCCCAGCGATGGTGAGCGGCATGGCCACGTTATCGAACACCGTTCGTTCATGCAGCAGCTTGTGGTCCTGAAAGATGACGCCCACCTTGCGGCGGTAATACGGGATCTGACGGCGGCGGATACCGGAAAGATTCTGGCCGTTGACGATGATCTGGCCGCGGCTTGGCCGCTCAATCAGCGCCAGCAGTTTCAGCAGAGTACTCTTGCCGGCGCCCGAGGGTCCGGTGAGAAACACCATCTCGCCGCGTTCGATGCTGAAACTCACGCCCGCCAGGGCTTCGTTGCCGCCTTCGTAACGCTTACTGACTTCTGAAAATTGAATCATGATCTTTTAAGATTCCTCAAGGTGCTGTGCCGACCAAGGCTGTTGCAAACGCCTGCGCATCAAATTCTTCCAGATCATCAGCCTGTTCGCCCAGACCGATGTAGCGTATCGGGATACCGAATCGCTGGGCCGCGGCGATTACGATACCGCCTTTGGCAGTGCCGTCCAGTTTGGCGATCACCAGGCCTGTCACCCTTACGGCGGCATGGAATTGCTCAATCTGGCGCAAGGCATTCTGGCCGGTGCCGGCGTCCAATACCAGCAGGCATTCGTGCGGTGCTGAGGGATCGAGTTTAGCGAGTACCCGGCGAATCTTTTTCAGTTCTTCCATGAGGTTGCCCTGGGTGTGCAGACGTCCGGCGGTATCCACGATCAGCACATCGCTGCCGCGGGCCTTAGCCGACAGCCAGGCATCGTGGGCTACGGCAGCGGGATCGGCGCCGGCCGCCTGGGCCATGACTGGCACATCCTGGCGTGCACCCCAGGCCTGCAACTGTTCCACTGCGGCAGCGCGGAAGGTATCGCCGGCCGCCAGCATGAGTTTCAGTCCGCTGGATTTGAAGCGCTGCGCCAGTTTGCCGATGGTGGTGGTCTTGCCGACGCCGTTCACACCCACCGCCAGGATCACGAATGGTTTGTTTGTATTTTCCAGTTTGAGCGTGCGCGCAACCGGCGCCAGCAGGTCAATGATGATCTCCACCAGTGCGATGCGTAGTGCATCGACATCCTTCAATCTGTCTTCACTTGCGTGGGTTCGCAACTGTTCAATGATTGTACGCGTCGCTTCTACACCTACGTCAGCCTGCAGTAACTGGTTTTCGAGTTCTTCCAGAAGTGTATTGTCCACACGACCACGCGTGAATAGCGCAGGCAGCTTGAGGCGGCTACCCAGTCTGGCAAGAAATCCGGGTACTGTGTTTGTCTGTTTCACAGGTAAGGCTGAAATCCAACAGGGGCAAGCAGGTTAACGTCGGGTGTTGCAGGGCGCAAGAAAAAGGGCGGCCTTCACGGCCGCCCTTAATATTGCACTGTGATAGATCAAGGTGCCTGAATAAATGGAGGTAAAGATGGATAAGCATTATCGATACTAATACCCGTACCTCCGCTCAGCAGGAATGAAACCATCTCCGTTTGCATCTCTGTCGTTACGGCACCATAAAGATACTGGTTCGTAGCGTTGTTTAAGCAGCTAGAAGGCACAGACGGATCGAGAATTGAACCATGGTCACCAGCCAGGAATCGGACAATAAACTTGCTACCGCCCATGGAGGTGTCCACTTGTGTAAGGCCCATTAGTGATGCAAGCAGATCGGTGGAACTGTTAGGGACCACCTGGTCGGTCAGGTTGCAGGTATCGGTTGTGCCATTGAGCCCACCTACCACCTCGATCATGTGGATGGGATCGTTGGCGGCAGCCTGTACCGCATAGTTGGCGGGATCGCCGTCCTCAATCGCCGCCTGCGCGTTGCGGAAGAAGTCGTCATAGAATTGGGTTCCTGGAACGACACCTTCAGCCTCCAATCCCGCATTGATCTGTGGGGCGAACTCGACAGAATTCTGCAGCAATTGACTAATGTTGCCACCTGGATTTGCGAGTGTCGCGGCGGTGATCTTGTTACCATCCACCCCCAGGAAAGTGGTACCCACAATCGCACCCAAGGAGTGGCCCACGAAGAATATCGGGGTGCTTTTGAATGTGTTGAAAACCGTAGGGTTGGTTGCGGAATTAACGGCCACCAAAGTCGGTAAGGTAGCGGTAAGATTAATGAGGTCTGCAGCTGCTTCCCGCAAGTTGTCGCGTGACGTCAGCAGGCTACCAAGGTTGATGAAATAGCTGCCGGAAGGCGCTATGGTGCTGCTAGCAGTGCTGAAGAAGGGTGGAATCTCCGGCAAATTGAACGTGCGCTCGTAGGGCCCCTCATACAGCGGATCGGAAGTATTGGTTACGCCATGCAATGGCAAATCAATTGCCACTACTGCAACACAGTTGGCACCGAATCCACTCGCCATGGCAAGCATATCTTCGCGACTACGGGTAATTCCATGCTGAAAGATCACCGTTGGCCAGCCGTTGACAGGCGGAGTGGTGCCACATGTTCCCGGTAGCAGCGGAATAGCGACCAATATCGGAATGATGTTCTGCGCCACAGTAACCGCTGGCACCGGCGTCAGCGCAGTCGTATTCCCACCATCCACGTTGTTGTGCCAGTAACCGGTAAGCGGCGCCGTGGGATCCGATGTGCTGGGTACAGCTGAGTAATAGGGCAGTGCTACGGTGCCGGCGTATACCTCGGTCACTGTACTGCCCGGCGGTGGCGTGGAAGACGGTGACAATTGTCCGCCTGCCACCAACGCTTGGAATACCGTCAGGCCAGTATCCACGATGCCTACGCCTTGAGGTTGTGCAGTTGGTTGTGCGGTGGCTGCCATAGTTCCGAGTGTTACACCGGTATACTGGGTGCTGAAACTAAAAGTGAGTACGATACTGGTCGGGTTGGGCACGACTTGGTATGCGACGCACAATTGCGCCAAGGTGAATTGCGCGATCGGTAGCAGATCCTGGTTGGGCAATTGGGTTGCATCGATCTTGGTGGGATCACAGCTGGCGGCCAGCGCGGGAGCATCTGCGGCCAGGATTGCGGAATAATCGGCACTTGGGGCAGCGGCATCGCCCTCATTATCCTTGATGCCATTGGTCAGCACTACCAGATAGCTGCTGCCACCGGCTAGTGGTTTGAGCGGAGTGATGTTGAGTACTGTGCCGTTTGAATCGGAAGCAGCCGAAACCCCAACGCTATAATCGGTACCTTGCACCAAGGGTTTTACAAAACCTGTAATAGCCTTGGTTTGTGGATCGGTGGTTACCTGAAACACAAACACGTCTCCCGCATTCAAACTGGTATCGTCAACCGAAGAGGTGAAGTACGAATTGATAACAGACTGAGTGCCGAAACCATTAAGAGCGTTCATTGCGCAAGTAGGGGCATTGGCAGGATTGCTGGTGGCGCCGCAGTTTACGGGGATATTCAGCGTGCCGGTGGTGCTGCCGTTGAAATACAGATCGCTCGGGAAAGGCCCGATGGCGCTCAAAGGCGTGAAGCTCGCCTGGAAAGTGGAACTCTGGTTGTTATTTGGGTTTGTTACGGTCGTGGAATTATTACCCTTGACGCAGGCGGTCAGGATGAAGACAAGGGTCGTGAGCAGGACCAGCGCGCGCTTATTCATTAGTTTTCCTCCGTAAACGGCGATTTAGGGTACGCTGGAGATACGCTCCCACGCAAGCATCCCGGGCGTGTGCGCAAGAAAATACAACCCGCTGTATTACGTGGATTTCCGCTATGTTTAATCCCGGCCGTGGCTATAAAAACGAGTTCCGCATCATCGCCGGCCGGTGGCGCCGGCGGCGACTCAAGTTTCCGCCGCTGCCCGGAATCCGGCCGTCACCGGATCGAGTACGAGAGACCCTATTCAACTGGCTGATGCCCCGGATTGCCGGGGCGCGCTGCCTGGACCTGTTCGCCGGCAGCGGCGCCTTGGGCCTGGAAGCCCTATCCCGCGGCGCCACCAGTGTGCTGTTCATAGACCAGGAACGTCAGATAGTAGACTGCTTGCGCACACACCTTGAAAGTCTGCATGCTGCCAACGGCGAAGTCCTGCAATCCGATGCCTTGGCTTTTCTGCGTGCTCCCCAGCAAGTGTTCGATATTGTGTTTCTGGACCCGCCGTTCACATCCCTGCTCTTGGCGGATGCTGCCCGGGACCTGGAACAGTACGGTTGGCTGGCCCCAGCGGCGCAGGTCTATATGGAATACCCTCTGGGCTCAGCGCCGCAATTGCCAGCAGCCTGGGAAATGTTCCGCGAAGGCCATGCGGGACGCGTGGGTTTCGGCTTGGCGCGGTATGCACCGGCAAAACTTGCCCGAGACTGAAAAGCCCGCTATACAGGCGTGACAGGAGAACCCATGGCCGTCAGCATTCTCTACCCAGGCACCTTCGATCCTATTACCAATGGGCATACCGACATTGTGCGGCGCGCGGCGCGTTTATTCGATCGGGTGGTGGTGGCGATCGCCGCCAACCCCGGCAAGACGCCAGAATTTCCACTGGAGGCGCGCGTGGCAATGGCGCGCGCCGCGCTCAAGGACATCAAGAATGTGGAGGTCTGCGGTTTCGCGGAACTCACCGTGGCATTCGCACACAAGCAGAGTATCCAGGCGATCCTGCGCGGACTGCGCGCGGTCTCGGATTTCGAATTCGAATTCCAATTAGCCGCCATGAACCGTCATCTGAGCCCGGATGTGGAGACTATCTTCATGTCACCGGCGGAACAATTCACGTTCATCTCATCCAGTCTGGTGCGCGAGATCGCCGCGCTCGGTGGTGATGTCTCGCAGTTCGTGCACCCGGCCGTCATGACGGAACTGCGCAGACTCAAGAAGCGTTAGAATAATCAATCCAAAATCATCCGCTGGATCTGAACGTGGCGCTCAAGATCACCGACGCCTGCATCAACTGTGACGTATGCGAGCCTGAGTGCCCGAACCACGCCATTTCCCAGGGCGAAGAAATTTACGAGATCGACCCGGATCTATGCACCGAATGTGTCGGGCATTTCGATGTGCCCCAATGCCGGCAGGTGTGTCCGGTGGATTGCATCCCGCTGGATGAAGCACATGCGGAAACCCATGAACAGTTACTGACAAAATACCGGTGCCTGACAGGCAAATCTCAACAATGATTGCACGTTAATTCGGGGACAAAAATGAAATCCAGACTAGTTCTTTTACTCGCTTTACTGTTATTTCCACTGACGCTCCCGGCTGCGACCCTCAGACCGGATCACAACGCAGTCGCCAGCGCCCATCCGCTGGCCACCCAGGCCGGCATGCAGATATTGTCCGAGGGCGGTAATGCCTTTGATGCGGCGGTTGCCGTGAGTGCCGCACTGGCGGTGGTGGAGCCCTACAGTTCCGGCATTGGCGGCGGCGGATTCTGGCTGCTGCATGTGGCCAGTGACGATCACGACACGTTCATCGATGGGCGTGAATACGCGCCGGCGGCAGCCACCGCCAACATGTATCAGGACAAGAACGGCAACGTGATTCCGGGCGCATCGCTCAACGGCCCCTTGTCGGCTGCCATCCCGGGTGAACCGGCCGCCTTGGTGTATCTCAACAAACATTATGGGCGCTTGACCCTGGCCCAGGATCTGGCGCCGGCCATTAAGCTGGCGCGCAATGGGTTTCCGTTGGACCGTCGATTCCATGCAATGATCGCCAACCGCGTGGACAAGCTCAAGCAATGGCCGGCAGCCGCGGCCGTGTTCATGCCCGGTGGTCAGGTGCCGCCCACTGGCTACTTGTTGAAGCAACCGGATCTGGCCAGGACCCTGGAATTAATCGCCAAACAGGGTGACGTAGGCTTTTATACAGGTGAACTCGCCCGAGAAATGGTGGACGCGGTGCGCGCCAATGGCGGTATCTGGTCGCTAGAAGACCTGCGTGATTACCAAGTGATCGAACGCACCCCACTCGTGGGTAGCTATCAGGGCATGCGCATCGTGTCGGCACCCCCGCCGTCCTCCGGCGGCATCGTGATGCAGGAAGCCCTGAATATTCTCTCCGGTTATGACCTGACCCGTCTCAGTGATGTAGTGCAAAAGCATTACATCATCGAGGCCATGCGTTACGCATACCGCGACCGTGCTGAATACCTGGGCGATCCGGCGTTTGTGCAGATGCCTTTGCAGAGATTATTGAGCCCGTATTACGCTGCCGGTTTACGCGCTTCAATTTTGTCTGACAAAGCCACTCCCAGCAGCAATCTGGCACCGGTGCAGGCTGTGGCGCCGGAGAGTCACCACACCACGCACATCTCCATCCTGGACAAGTACGGCAACCGGGTGGCCGCCACCTTCACAGTCAATTTCCGTTTTGGCAGTGGTTTTATGCCACCGGGAACCGGTGTGATTCTGAATGATGAGATGGACGACTTTGTCTCCAAGCCCGGCGTACCCAATGGCTTTGGCCTGGTCGGTAATAGCGCCAACGCCATCGCGCCTCACAAACGGCCACTGTCGAGCATGATGCCCACGTTTCTGGAAACCAAGAATGGCCTCGCGATACTCGGCACACCCGGCGGCAGCCGCATCATCAGCATGGTGCTGTTGGGGACACTGGATTATTTCAACGGCGGCGATGCCAAAAGCATCGTCAGCATTCCGCGTTATCACATGCAGTATCTGCCCGATGCTGTCGATTATGAACCCGGCGCATTCACGCCCGATGAAATCACGGGTCTTGAAAAAATGGGTTATACGCTCAGACAGGCCAATCCCTACGGGAATATGCAGGCCATCACCTGGGATTACAAATCTGGCAAAGTGATGGCGGCCTCTGATCCACGCGACATCGGCGCGGCCATGGTGAAATAGAGCATTCCCTGACCTTTTACTTTCCCCTGGCGGGAGAACGAGGGGTGAGGGGTGTATGTTCTTTACCCTCATGACAGCAAGATACACGCTCACTCCTGACGCCTCACTGGAAGCTCGCAATACGTTTCGCGTGCCGGCGTGCGCCAAATATTTGGCCGAGATCCACACTCAGACCGCGATCCCGGAAGTTCTGGCACTTCCGCAGGTCAAAGGCTTGCCGCTGTTGGTACTGGGCGAGGGTAGCAACCTGTTGTTCACCCGCGATTTCGATGGGCTGGTATTGCGGATGGCGAATCGCGGCATCGAGTTACTGGATGACGACGACGGTGGTGTTCGCATACGCGCCGCCGCTGGAGAGCACTGGCATGGTCTGGTGCGCTGGTCGCTGGCACAGGGACTATGCGGATTGGAAAATCTGTCGCTGATTCCCGGCACTGTGGGTGCGGCCCCCATCCAGAATATCGGCGCGTACGGCGCGGAACTGTCAGAGACTTTGATCAGCGTGTCAGCTTATGACCGCCTATCCCGTGAGCAGGTGCAGTTGAGCGGCGAGCAGTGCGGTTTCAGTTACCGGGACAGCCTGTTCAAGCGGAATCCGGAACGCTGGATTGTCACAGCTATCGAACTGCGTCTGCAACGCTCTGCGCCACTCAAGCTTGAGTACGCCGGCATGCGTGAGGAACTGGAAACCATGCAGATTTCAGAGCCCACGGCAGCCGATGTATCCGCAGCCGTGTGCCGACTGCGGTTGCGTAAGCTCCCGGACCCGGCCGTGATTGGCAACGCCGGCAGTTTTTTCAAGAATCCAGTGGTTTCTGAAACTTCGGCAGCGCAACTGCAAAAACAGTACCCAGGATTAGTGGCATTCAAGGCGCCAGATGGCAGAAAACTCAGTGCGGCCTGGCTGATTGAACAATGCGGCTGGAAGGGCTTTCGGGAAGGCGATGCCGGAGTATCGGAAAAACATGCGCTGGTGCTGGTGAATTATGCTCACGCCAAGGGCGCGCAAATTTTGACGCTGGCACAACGCATTCAGAACTCGGTCCAAGAGAGATTTGGTATCCAGCTGGACCCGGAGCCGAATATCATTTAAAGCGCCCGAGGGTCCGCATCTACATCCAATTGGTGAAGGGCGGGAACGACGCTCCGCACTGCAGCCACAATTGTCCCGAGAGCTCATATCGCGTTGAAAATCCCGCCAATGAGCGCATTGGCCACGCCGAAACCCGCACTCATGCCCATGCCACTGGTGACGTTTCCCCAGAAACCACCACCCCGCGGTGCCATCTGGGTACCCCAGCCGCGTGCCTGCATGGTGGGGCTGGGATGGGTGTCCAGTTGCTGTTCCAGGTCGTGGATGTGCTCCGCCATCTGATTGATCATCATCAATGTCTGATTTTGGGTTTGTACGTTGATGGCGATCTGCTTCAGGTCCAGGACCCACTCCTTGCCGGTCGCGGGGTTGGGTGCCAGGTTGCTGAGTTTCTGCGCAAAGTCCTGCAACTGCTGCGCCAGATCCTGTGTCTGTTGCTCCACTTTGGCGATTTGATTAGTGGCGTCGCTGTAGTCCATGGCCGTACCCCTTGGGTTAGTAATTTGGACTGTCGGTTAGACGGTGTCAGTCAGATTCTGTTCCTTAATTGAGAACTAATTAGATTGGTATTCCAGTCGAATATACAAGGAGCGTCCGGCAGTGTTGTAACCAGCAGCGGTTTGGTAGTGCGTATCCAGCAGGTTTTCGAGACTGCCGCTCACAGCGAAACCGTGGCTGAGTTGCTGGCGCACCGTCACGCCGGCCAACACATAGCCGGCATCGGTGACCGGCGCGCCGGTGTTGAAGTCCAGATCATCGCGCGGACCACTGACGATCAGATGCGTGCCGATGCTGGTGGTGTCGTCATGCCAGTTGAGCACCGTCGTGAGCGCGCGTTCCGAGCGCCGTAACAATAGTGTACCGGTATCCAGATTTTCGGGCTGCTGGAAGATCACATTGTTGCGCCAGTACCAGGTATTTAGCGTTAGTTGGTATCCGGCTTCCAGGCCCCGCACGCGGGCGCTAGCGATATTTTCATTCTCGCCGTTCAGATTACTGGGTGTGACCACGAACTGGATAAGATTGTCGAGTTGGTTCTGGAATGCACTCAAGGTGAGGCTTTGTGTGTCGCTGAGTTTCTGGCGCAGCCCCACCTCCAAATTCTGGGAAGTCTCGGGCTGCAAGTTTGGGTTGCCGCCGAAGCCGTATAATTCCGTGGCACTGGGAGCTCGGAAACCGGTGCCGGCGCCGGCAGTCAGGCGCGTATCGGGGCTCAGGTCGTATACATAATCGGCATTCCAGGTCAGATGATTGCCGAATTCCTGATCATGGGTATCGCGTGCTGCAATCACCAGGCGATTTTTTTCTGCGTTGAGATCATCTTCAAGATACAGAGCATTGATGCGGTCGGGCGCATCGTAGGCCAGGCCATAGGATTGCGAACTCGCATGTTGTTCCTCGGAATACAATCCGGCGGTCAATAACTGGTACTCGCTCAGAGCGATATCGTTCTGCCAATCAATGACGTTGCGCTGGGTGTGCACGAAGTCCGGAATCTGTGATGGATTATAGGGATCACCCTGCACCTGGTCAGTCTGGTCCAGCATATGGCTCAGGTTCAGATTGCTGCGCCAAGCGGGCAACGGGGTGCCCGTCACATCCAGGCTGGTGACCTGGTTCTGGAAATTCTCATCCAAGGGAATGAGAGCATAGGGAGGATTGTCTGAGAAACCCATGTACTGAGTATTGCCGGTGCTCTGCCAGTGTTTGATATCCAGATCCACGCCGCCGACCTGGGTGCGACCATAGGCATTCCAGGTGCGGTCGGTATTGCCGTTGTCGATATCGCTGCCGGCGACTGCCGGGAAACCATCGGTATGGAAATTGTCAGCAGATACACCGAAGGCGCTCTCGCCCTGGCCGTAATCGAAATGCCCACCACTGTCATAGGTGCCGTAACGCCCGGTGCCGGCATAGGCGCCGTAGCGGCTGCCCTGGCTCGCTTGGCGGGTGATGATGTTGATGACGCCGCCGATGGCATCCGAGCCATAGAGCGCCGCGCGCGGACCTTTCACGATTTCGATGCGCTCGATATCGTTCAAGTGAATGTTCTGCAGTGCGGCACCGCTGCCATCCGCAGGATTGATCTTGACACCGTTGATCATCACTAATGTCTGGTTACTGTTGGTGCCGCGCAGAAACAGCGATGTGGGCTGGCCCGGCCCGCCGTTGCTGGCGATCTCGAGCCCGGCATATTGCTGCAGCAGATCACCGATGGTCTGGGCGCCACTCATCTGGATCTGCTGTGCCGTGATCACGATTATTGGCGCCACTTCCTGATCGGCGGTGAGCGCGGTGCGGGTGGCGGTGACGGTGATGGGCGCGCCGAGATCGACAGTAGCGTCGGCTCGCACGGGACAGGAAAACACTATGGACAGCGCCAGCGCGCTGCCAATCAGAGCAGGTTTATACACGCTCGTCTCCTCACGCCGCTCGCCCGCATGCGTGAAAGCAATGGTGACAACACCAGCGTGAGGTAAGAAAACGATGGGGCTAAGGCCCGCTCGCATCGCCCGCCGCAACGCTGGAACGTGCCTTCAGGCCGGTCTCCGGGCTCGCGAGCGGGTTTCCCCTGCCTATCGCCTTCCCGCGCTCGTGCGCAGTGGCTTCGTGACAGACTTGTACTCGCCTACCGTTGCGGGGGCAGCGCCGGCATTGTCCTATGACGCACCGGCTTCCCGAGTGTCATCCGCGAAGATGACGCCTCAAGGCGGTCGTCAATGTAGTGAGACGGTTGCGGCAAGTCAAGCTTGTCCTAAGATTTAGGATTTTTATCTGTGTCCGTGTTGTTGCAATGACCATGAAAATCGCACACTTGTCATCGCGATAAAAAAGCCCCGCATTAGCGGGGCTGACCTGGCGTTTTTGCCTGCAATGTATGCGGCAGACAGCTTAGATTGTTTTGAAAGCGCTTTTATCCTTAATACTTTTAAAAGCCTGTTGCGCTAATGCGGCAGCCTGCTGTTCACCGCTGGCGAAATCCTTGGGGTTAATTATCTGCACCATCATCTTGTAACCATTATCGATGAGATGCAGCTGCACCGAGCTGGCTGTGGGCGACATGGTGTTGTCCAAGTAAAAAGCACCCGGGCCGAAGCCCTCAGCAGGATGAATCTGAATCGGTTTGATGTTGTTCTTGAACAGCGCTTTAAGCTGGGCGGCCTCTGCAGCCAGCTCAGCGGTGGGGTCCTTGGACTGAGACGCACTGATCTGCAGTAGTGCCGGGGTCTCGCCGGTGTTGGTATCGTCGTATTTGCAGACGTGGATGGGAGATCCCTCGCCCGAAAGCATCATTGCATCCAGCTGCCTTCCGAGGATCTGTCCAGCTTGAACATTGGTAACGGCGTAACAGGCCATGAGCACTTTCTTGGCATTCGGATTGGGTCCACTGGTACAGGCAGCGAGGCCTGCGAATATCAATACGCAGACAGCGCCCGTGAAAATCGATTTTTTAAAGTGCTCGAGCTTCAACATGTGTTCGCCTCAATGTCGAGAAAAGAGCAGCACGTGCAGCACCAGGAACATCATCGGGGATGCCACCACCCTAGGATAGCGTATCGCACGCCGACCGTCAGTGATTCATTTCTGATTCATATCGGTAGATAAGCAGTACCGCCGGACCAGTGTACCGGGATGACGCCGGTCTGGTATAGGCGGCTGAGGTTTTCAGAGTTCAGGATCTGGTCCAGGCTGCCTTGCAACAGTTCACCATCGCCGAACAGCATCAATACCTGGTCACAAAAACGTGCCGCCAGGTTAGCATCGTGCAGGCTCATGATGACGGCGCGTTCCTGGGTGTGTGCCAGCCTGTTGAAATGTTCCAGCAGCGCCAGTTGGTGGTGTGGATCCAGCTGGTGCGTGGGCTCATCCAGCAGGAAGACTTGCGGATCCTGGGTGACGATGGTTGCGATCGCCAGCCGACGGCGCTCGCCGCCGGAGAGCTGGGTCTGGGCGCGTTGCTCCAGGCCTTCAAGACCCACCAGCTTGAGCGCGCGCCGCGCCAGATTGACATCGTTGTGGGATTCCCAGCGCCAGAAATCGATATGTGGATGCCGGCCGATGAGCGCGGTTTCCAGCACTGTCGCAGGCAGACTGTCTTCCTGCTGCTGCATGAGCAAGCCGAGCTGTTGGGCGATGTGCCGCCGCGGCAATGTTCCAAGCGGCGCTCCGTTCAGAAAGATTTCTCCACCGTCGACGGGGCGCAGACCCGCCAGGCTATGCAGCAAAGTGGTTTTTCCCACTCCGTTGCTGCCGAGCACGCCGATGCAATTGCCGTGCTTCAAAACCAGATTGAAGTCACGGCATACGTATTTGCCAGCGATGCTGACCGTAAGGCCGCGGGTTTCCAGCAGGGCTGGTACGCTCATAATGGCCCACGCGCGCGATTCAGGAGATACAGGAATAACGGTACACCGATAGCGGCGGTCACCACGCCTACCGGCAATTGCTGCGGCGCCAGCAGGCTGCGCGCCAGGGTGTCGGCGAGCATCAGCAGACTGCCGCCTAGCAACACGGCGCCCGGTAACAGCGTGCGGTGATCACTACCGGAGATCAGGCGCAGCATATGCGGTACCACTAGTCCCACGAAACCGATGGCGCCGGCTTCCGTTACGGCCACGGCGGTGAACAGTGATGCAGCGATATAGATGGCGATGGTGAAGGGACGTACGGAAATGCCGAGTGCTTCGGCGAGGGTTTCACCGCGCGCCAGCACGTTCAGTTGCCGTGCGAACGGCAGACAGACTAAGAGACCGACGATGACCACCGCCAGCGGTAGCCAGCCACCGCTGCGGTAGGACAGATCACCCATGAGCCAGAACAGCATGCCGCGTAGGCTGGCATTGTCGGATAGTACTAGCAGCAGGCTGATGGCGGCGCCCCAGCCGAACGCCACTACGATACCGGTCAGCAGCAAACGTGTGGGTGTCCAGCCGCCACGTCCGTGGGCCAGGACAAACACGATGAGCATGGAGATGAGTGCGCCCAGGAAGGCGCTGCCACTGACCCAGAATCCCGCCACTCCCAGTAGCAGCGCCAATAGCGCGCCCACAGCAGCACCACCGGAAACGCCGAGTATATAGGGGTCTGCTAAAGGGTTGCGCAGCAATACTTGCATGAGTGCGCCGGCTAGGGCCAGCAGCCCGCCGGTGGCGAAAGCGGTGATCGCGCGTGGCAGGCGTAACTCCAGTACCAGCGTGCGTGTCAGCGGGTCGCCGTTACCGCAGAGTGCGCTCATCACCGCATGTAGCGGCAGCGGCACGCTGCCGACTGCGAGCGCCACGCACAACGCGATGACTGTGAGCGCTACCAAGGCGCTTAACAAAGGCAGGGGATGCAAACGCTCCCGCATGGCTTAATGTGCGGCGATAGCTTGTTTACGGCACAGCTGCATTGTGTGGCCCAAGTCGAAGTGCGCCAGTTGCACGTATGTATCCGAAAATATTGGCAAGGCAGGCAGGTTAAAGAAATCCTGTGGCCGTTACAACCGTATGGGTTTGCCAGTGGCCTCGTATCTATGGAACACTTGAAACATGAGCGTACATGCATCTGGAATCGCGGGTGGACTGATCGATGCGCAGGGTTTCCGCGCCAATATCGGTATCATCCTTGCAGACGGGGTTGGCCGGTTGTTCTGGGCTCGGCGCAGGGGTCAGTCCGCTTGGCAGTTTCCACAGGGCGGCATCCAGGAACACGAGGCTCCTGAAGAAGCTCTATACAGGGAGCTTGCAGAGGAAATCGGGCTCGGGTCCGAACATGTGGAAATACTGGGTTGTACCCGCCGCTGGTTGAGGTATCGGCTTCCGCATCGCTACCAGCGCCATGATCTGGCACCACTGTGCATCGGCCAGAAACAGATTTGGTTCATGCTGCATTTCAACGGCGACGAGTCCGCCGTGCGCCTGGATATCAGTGACACGCCGGAATTCGACAGCTGGCGCTGGGTGGATTACTGGCAGCCACTGGAGGAAGTCATCTTTTTCAAACGCCGCGTCTATCGGCGGGCGCTCGCGGAACTGGCGCCGCTGTTGTTCCCCGACGGCGCACCTTTACCGGCGACCTGAATTTAATCTCGAGCTTCTGTCGCCAGTTTTCGTAGCGCCTTGCCTGTCAGACGGTTGATTTTCCATGTATGCATAATGTTTGCGCCCAGACTTTCATAAAAGCGAATCGCTGGCGCATTCCAGTCCAGCACCGCCCATTCGAAGCGCCCACAGCCGCGTTGCACCGCCAGATTGGCAAGATGCGCGAGCATTTTCCTGCCGAAACCCTGCCCGCGGAATTCAGGTTTTATAAAAAGATCTTCAAGGTAAAGGCCCGGTTTGCCGAGGAAGGTGGAGAAGTTGTGAAAGAACAAGGCGAAACCGACTACGGTGCTGCCCAGTTCCGCAATCAGACACTCGGCTGTCGGCTGCTTGCCAAATAAAGCCGCCTGAATATCCCGTTCCGTTGCCACCACTTCGTGCGCAAGTTTCTCGTATTCAGCCAGTTCGTGGATCAACTTGAGAGTCGTCGCTACATCTTTGGGCGTGGCTGAACGGATGTGAAATGAATCTGGATCGGGAGTCATAGGGGGTCTCACAGGGCTAACTTTTCAACTGCAAGCGTATCACCAGTCGACGTGGTCAGTTACTGTAGTCCTCATTCAATGAGTTTAGGAAGGCAGTCAAGTCGGCGAGATCGGCTGTATTCAGCGCAATATTCTGCATACGCGGATCGGCATTGCGTAATTGCCCGGCGCGCGCCAGTGCGCTGGCCTGCTGGTAAAACTTCAATACATCCGCGAGTGTATTGAACTGACCATTGTGCATATATGGGCCTTCCTGGCCGAGGTCGCGCAAGGTACGGGTGGCGAAAACCGCGACCGAGCGGTCCAGCAACTGTGCGTTTGTTGTTAAGCAGGCGGCCAATTGGCCGGTGTCGATGGCGCACAGAAATTCCTGCAGGTTGGATTGACGACCCGGAAAATCCGGATTGGCGAAGATGTTCCAGACGCCGAGGTCGGCTTTCTGTGGATCATCGGCTACCGGGGCTGCCCGGAACACTTCCTGGGCATCCGGATGTTGCGGCGTGACTGGCAGATAGGCGTTCGGGTTGGCGTCACGCTGTGCCAGAGAGGGTATTTGCAGGTTCATGAAGGCGCCGCTGCCGTGGACCGCATCGTATTCGATTTGTGACACGCCGGTGTTGTGGGCCAGGTGGTCGGTGAAATCTGGCGGTGCATGGCAGGCGGCACAGTTTCCGATGCCGCCCTCCACTACTTCCGTGGGCGTGATCACAGGTCCGACTGGCCGCGACAGAAAAATGATCAGGCCATGCAGTTCCCGTGGACCGAAAACGAAGGGCTGGTCATGTTGAAACTTGAGCACGCCATTGTTCACGAATTGGAAATTGTTTTCGGTCTGCAGCAGTAGCAGCAGCTGTGCGGCATATTGTTGCGGAGTCTGTCCCGACGCTGGCGCACGCGGCAGGTTGTTATCTATCAGAAACTGATCATAGGGTGAGCCGTTGAATTCGTTGTCGCTATCGCGGCTGAATGCCAGGCTGTTTACGTATGAGGAGATGAGTTGTGCCACATCCTCGGCGATCTGCGCATCGCTGGCGGTCGCCACGTTCAGGCAATATTGCTGGGGCAGTTTGTAGGCTGCTGGTATCTGTGGATCAGCGCAATCGAAAAGCGTTGAGTACGGCAAGGAGCCACTGAATTGCTGTGCCAATACTCCTGTGCCATTGTCATTGCGGATGACGCTGGCGACTTGCTGAATCGCCTGGTTGTATTCCAGCGGTAACCAGCCGAAGTTGCGCCCGGTCATGGTATCCAACACCAGGGTTGGCATGTCGCCGAATTGGCAATCCCAGTGCAGGCACTGGGCGGTGTTGCCGTAATTGAACTCATCCACCATGGGTTCAGCCTTGCGTGCAGTGAAGTTGCCGTGCACCGTATCTGCAGGACGCGACGGTAGCGGCGAGCGGCTGGCGAAATCCGTGTACGCTTGCATGCCCCCCTCGGGCTCATTGAGTTCCTGTTGCACCAGGTGGCATTGCAGGCAATTGATGGCCTGGCCCGCCATGGGGCCGGGCAGTGGCTGTGTGGGATTGGTGGTGATCTCGTTCTCCACCACCGGTTCGCCCACACCCAGCGATGCATTCACATCCCCGCCGGACTGCACTGCGAAGTAATGCCCGAAGCGGGTGTCCTTGAACAGGCGCTCACCCAGCAGCTGATCGGGCGGGTTCAAGGCCTCGCCCGAGCTGCACTGGGTCGGGCTGAGGCAGCCGGCGCCGGGTGGAGAATCCGGATTACCACCGTTCGTCATCTTGCAGGCGGTGAGCAACCCGAAGCCGGTGATCACCAAGCCCGCTAACGCCCATCGATGGATGCTGCAGATCACGCCTGTGCTTGGCGCAATATTCATGAAGCTGGTTCTGAAAAAATTCGTGAATGACTGTCAAAAGAATTCATATTCAAGGCGCAATAGAAATGTCATGTCAGGCGCTGGCGCATTCATTCCGAACACCACACCCGCGCTGTATTCGAGCTCGTTGCCGGCTCCGAACGCATATTCGCCGTAAATCACCGGGCCTAACTGGTAAGCCTTGTTGTCCGAGGAAGTATCCGCAGGGCGGTAATAGGCTTCCAGTCCAGGTGCGAACCACTGTCGGATTTGGTAGCTGATGCTGTAGGCGCTGCGAAACTCATAGTTGCTTTCCGCGCCGGTGCCTATCTCCTTTTCCCAAATCAGGTTGAGACGCTGTGTGAAACGCCCATTGCGCTTTTCAAGCAAGGGTCCGAATTCCAAGGCATTGGCCTCTCCGTTGTGAGTCGCGAACTCATAGGAGAACAGGAAGCCCGGGTCCGCCCAATATTCACCAGCCGGCGCCAGCTGGAAGGTATTTTCCAGTTCATAGGCCACAAGATTGCTCGGCTGGCGTGGAAGTTGGACGTACTGCCCCAGATACAGTTCGGTCTTCCACCAATCCGTGAAACTGTGCGCGACGGATACGACCTGTCCGTTCAAGTCATCAAGCACCACACTGCTATCGCGGTAGGTAGCGGCACGTATTTCTATTTCACTTTGTCCCTGTGTCACGTATGGGGAATAAACGATATAGTCATTGATGTATTCACCAATATCAGTGTCCGCGAAGGCTGGTGGCGCCATTCCCAACAGTAGCAGCCCGCTTGCCAGCAGCATCGCTGCTAATTGTTTTTGGATCTCACGGGTGGTTTTGAAATGACAGGAATGTTTCTTGTTATTCATGAACAGCCTGAACAGATGTTTGTCGCCGGGTGGCACCTGAAACCTGATCTTTGTGCTTTACGATTTGCATTAATACGAAAATCGTGACCAGCGTGATCCCATAGAACATCAGTTCGATACCTGAAGGTCGAGCGATGTAACCCACAAGAATATGTAGCAACTGCCCCAGGATGCTGTTCTGGCTGAGAATGTGGGAGCTGTTCCACAGACCATTCCCCAGCGCCGGCAGCAGGCCTGCCTGATTGAGGAAGCCAGCCGCCTGCGCGGCCAGTCCGGCGGTAAGTAGCAAGATGAGCCAACCGGTGACTGTGAAAAAATAGCGGATGGGAATAAACAGCAAGCTGCGATACAGCAAACTACCTACCAGTATCCCGGCTATCAGGCCTGCGAAGCCGCCGATGCTCATGCCGAATTCTTTTCCGCCGCTGGCGGCGATAGCCCACAGAAACAGCACCACTTCCGAGCCTTCGCGCATCACCGCGGCGAAGCACACAATCAGCAGTGCCGCCAATGTCTTGGTGCCCGTCTGAACAGCAGCACCCACGGCCTTGATTTCACCGGCCAGCCTGCGCCCGTGACTGCTCATCCAGATGTTGTGCCAGGCGAGCATCAGCACGGCAATCAGCAGGATCGTTGCATCCAGAAGCGCCTGGCCGGTACCGGAAAACGCTTCCGCGATGGCACCGGCGAACAGCGCGACTACCGCGGCGCCGAGTGTACCCAGCAGGATGCCGCTCAGAACCCACCATCCGCGACCCGCGACCCCGCGGCTCGCACCCAGCACGATGGCGATCACCAGCGCCGCTTCCAGCACTTCGCGAAACACGATGATGGCAGTGGCGAGCATGATTTTTAGTGACCGGGATTTGAAGCGGGCGCGGTCACCACCACCCAGCCCTGGGCCGCATGATAGAAATCGTTGAAGAAGTTATAACGGCCGGGAGAGAGCGGACCGATGTAGACCGTTACCGAGCTATGCCCTGGCACCACCACCTCCCGTGACAGGTCGTAGCTTTCGAATTCCGCCGGCAGGCTGTCCTGGTTGTGGATCACCAGTTTGACTTTGGTGTCAGCGGGTAGGGAGAGTTCCTGCACCGTGAACTGCTGGTCTTGAATTTGCAGCTCGGCCATGGGTGTTTTCGCGTAGGCCAGTTTTGATGCGCTCAGCATCAACAGAAAACCCAGGCAGCAAAGACGACACGACATACGATCCCTGAGCCTCTAGCAACGTGGCGGAATGGAACGAATGCGAATTATTCGCATTTGTGAATAAATATAGCTGTGGCCATTATAATTGTCAATGATTCTCATTTGCGTTTATAATTGAGGCCATTGAGCGGCAACCGGAACAGCCCAAGATGTACATATGCATATGCAATGCGGTCACCGAAAGCCAGATCCGCCAGGCTGTGGATGAGGGCGTGTCGACTCTAGCCGCGCTAAAAACCAGGCTGGGGGTGGCCGCCAGCTGTGGCAGCTGTCTGCAGCAGGCTGATGAAACACTGCATAAACGATTATTGGAAATCACGGCCGTCCACAGGATTGTTGATTTGCCCGCTTCCCGACAATGTGCCCAATGAGACTGTCAGCGTAGCAATTGCGTCTTTTATTAAATGAAATCAATTAGTTATTGATTTTGTTGCTGGCAAGGGCTATGTTTTTGGCAGGACGCTGGTCACAACCCTCCTAGAACACCAACAGTCAACGGCTATGCAAGGCGACACCAAAGTCATCCAGTTTTTGAACCAGGTGCTCAAAAACGAGCTCACCGCTATCAATCAGTATTTCCTGCACGCCCGCATGTTTAAGAACTGGGGCCTGAAGGATCTCAACGAACATGAGTACAAAGAATCACTGGATGAAATGAAGCATGCCGATAGCCTTGTGGAACGTATCTTGTTTTTGCAAGGGCTGCCAAATCTGCAGGAGTTGGGCAAGCTTTATATCGGGGAGAACGTCAAGGAAATCATCCAATGCGATCTCAAACTCGAAATGCAAGCAGCACCCGCACTGCGCG
>JBAWFD010000063.1:0-2375 GCA_049591615.1 Gammaproteobacteria bacterium
GACGCGCATCCAGTACCCCCCCTGGTCGAGCGGGATGGAGAAGGTGCCGTCGTCGCCGACGGTCGTCTGGGCGGGTCGAGGAAGGCACGCCGGATCGCTCGTGTTGTTTGCGCACGCCGTAGGCTGAAACGTGACGGTCGCCCCCGCGAGCAGCCGCCCGTCGGCAACGCAGGCGGATCCCTTCACGGTCTCCTGTGCCGGCAGCGCGAAGTCCTGGGATTGCATGGGCGAAGCCGGGACGCAGACCGGGTCGGAGGTGCTCGTCTCTACGTCAGTATCCAATGTCTTGACGAGCAGCGCGGCGCCGGGAGCGGTCGGCACCACCGTCACCTGGTACTGCCCGCGCGGGAGCTCGACGGGATACTTACCGTCCGCCGCGGTGGCGGCCGTCTTCTCGAACGAGAAGTCCGTCGGCGACGCGTCGAGGAGCGCGGGGCCGTCGATGCTCGTGCTGCGGCAGAGCGCCGTGGCCTCGAAGACGACCTGCGCGGACAAGCCCAAGCCAGACGGTCCCGTCACCTGACCGTCGACGACGGTCCTCGGGATGATCGGGTAGGGAAGCGCGGCCTCTGGGAGCTGGCTCTGGATGAAACTGAAGATCCAGATCGGCGCTCCACTCGCCGGAGGCGGGGCCATCACGAGCTCTGCGTTCTCGAGAGCCCCGAACTTGGTCGGGTGGTGGCTCGTGAGGAGCTGCACGTTTTTCGCTTGCGTCCCGCTGAGCGAGGCCAAGTTCGAGATGCGCCGCAGCGTGGTCTGGTCCCGCAGGTACGCAGTCCATCCCGCGAGCGACTGCTCGTCGGCCCGCACGAGGTCGAATGTCGGGAACGCGGAAGGCCCCGAGGCCCCCATGACGACGTCAAAATGACCGTCGTAGGCCACGCTCTCCAGCGGAAGCTTCGCGCCGAGCCCGAAGGTTACCGACTGGATGTCCGGCGGGTACGCGGCGTCGAAGGGGGCGACCGGCATGAGGACGCGCTGATAAGTACCGGGCGGCATGACCGGCGTTGGACACGCGCCCTCCTCCTGTGGGCCGGCGCAGAACGCGAGCGGAGGCGTCCGTCCGTCGGGGCCCGTCAGCAGGTTCGCGCCAACCTCGGCGTAGAGCGGTGCGGTGATCGGCGGCAGCGGCAGACCGACCAATGTCGCGTCGAGCGCCCCCCCCTCCGGCCACTGCGGCCAGAAGGTAGCCTGCACCGGAAGGACCGTGTCGGCCGGGGCGTTACCGAGGTTCCACTTCGCCAGCGTCGCGGCCTGCGGCGTGACCTCGAGATCTCCGAGCACGGAGCAAGCCGTGTCGCTGCAGGCGCAGTATGGGAGCACGCCCGCGACGGCCTCGGGCGAAGCGGACGAGCGGCAGACCGGAGCCCCCTCTTCGTTGCCGAACGCATAGGTCGGTCCGGGCGCGTAGAAGGCGTCCTGCGCGAGCGAGACGACGAGCGTCCAGCTGCTGCCATACGAAGCGTCCACGACGCAGACGCCATTCGTGCAGGTCGGCGTCGCGCCCTGCTGGGCAAACGCGCTGCACGGGCTATCGGGACACGCGTTGGCCGGAAGGGTAGGACCGACGGGCGCGGACACCGGTCCGCACGCGAGAATAGCGGCGACCCCCATCAGCGCGCCGGTCGCACGGCTCACGGATCCACCGCGTGTGCGTCGATGCCGCCCTCGGGGATGACCGGCAGGCCGTCGGGCGCGGCCTCGGGGAAGGCGCCGTCGCCGTATGAGCCTGCGTCGGCCGCAGATGCCGGCAGGGTCCATTCGACGACGTCCCCACCGGCACTGTTGGGCGTCGTACACCCGATCCCATCGAGCTCGTTGCCGACCACGAGGGCGATCGTGTGTGGGACCGACGGGTCCGGCTGGTTGATCGAGAAGATCTCCGAGGCGACGTTCGACCCGAAGGTCGAGAGAGGGCACTCGAGGCAATCGAGCCCCGCTTGCGCCTGCCCATCGAGGAGGATGCTGAGCTCACAGTCCTCGTTCGCCTCGAAGCGTTCGATGGGGACGACGAACTCCAACGGGAGGCTTGCGATCTGGCCCTCTGGGGGCTGCACGATGGCATGCAGGATCTCGGGCGGAGGCACGGCGGGTGGAAGCAGATCGGGCGGCGGCGCCGTGAAGCAGGCGAGAACGGTCGCGCCGCCGGACAGAGCAGCCGCGCTCACCAGCAAGAGCCGGGGGTCGAGGAAGGCGGAGGCACGCACGGGTCAGAACGCGCTGAAGCGGCCCGACGACATCGAGCCGCGAGATGAGGTGTGGGCCGAAGGGTGCCAGCGAGCCTCGGCGTATTCCGGGCTCACGGCCACGCGGAGCAGGTCGGCGAGGGCCGGCAGCCCGTCGCAGAGGGCGCGGAGCGAGGCGAGGCTCGGGGC
>JBAWFD010000064.1:0-1559 GCA_049591615.1 Gammaproteobacteria bacterium
TCGCAACCCAGGGCCGCAGTCGGTCGAGCATCTTCCCGCCCACCGTCGCCGCATTCTTCATCGCTTCACGCTCGATAATATCCAGCGTCGCCAACGAAGCCGCAATACAAATAGGGTTGCCGCCATACGTGCTCGCGTGCGAACCAGGCACCCAGTTCATCACATCGGCCTTCGTCATGCAGATGCCCAGAGGCATCCCTGAAGCAATGCCCTTGGCGATGCACACGATATCCGGCTGCACGCCAGAGTGCTCAATCGCCCACCACTTGCCGGTGCGGCCTACGCCAGACTGCACCTCGTCAACGATCAGCAGAATGCCATGCTTGTCGCAGATCCGCCGAATCTCCCACAGAAAATTGTCCGGCGCAACCACATAGCCGCCCTCGCCCTGAATCGGCTCCAGAATAATCGCCGCAACTTCTTCCGGAGGAAGGATCGTCTTGAACAGCTTCTCTTCGATGTAGCGCGCACAGTTCAGCGCAAACGCCTCCTGCTCCTCCGCTCCACCATTGCACCCGCGATACGCATAAGGATAAGCAACATGGTGAACCCCCGGAACAAACGGAGCAAAGCGCCGCTTCTGTTGCGGCTTCGATCCGGTCAGCGACAGCGCTCCCATCGTGCGGCCATGGAACGCGCCAAAGAAGCTGATAATGTTCTGTCGACCCGTATGATACCGAGCGACTTTCATCGCACACTCCACCGCCTCGGCGCCAGAATTCCCGTAGTAAAACCGATGCGGCCCCGGCATCGGAGCAATCGCGCTCAGCCGGTCCGCCAGCTTGATCATGTGCTCGTAGTAAAAGTCAGTACCAGACATATGGATCAGCTCGCCAGCCTGCTGCTGAATCGCCTTCACCACTTCGGGATGACAATGCCCAGTCGAATTAACCGCAATACCCGCGGCGAAATCAAGAAACTCATTGCCATCCACATCCGTAACGCGAATCCCGCGTCCCGACTTGGCAACCATGGGATAGCTACGGGTGTAACTGGGCGAGATGACGCGATCATCATCCGCTACCACCTTCTGGGCGAGCGGCCCGGGAAGCTGAGTCTTTACCTTCGGGCCGAACTTCGAATAGGCAGCGTCGCTCGCGACGCGATTGTGTTCCTGGGTCAGAGTGCTCATGCGGTATCTCCTTCTTGGCAGCGGTTCGTGGGGGTGCCGTTCCGGTCGCGCCAAAGATGTAAGGCTTCGACCTCTCGCATTCATGCAGAGGAAACGGATTACGCTGAGGGCGGACTTCGCCGGCTGGAGAGGAGTGTGCTTAGTCGCCGGCGAAGAGACTAGGTCGCGTGGAGGCAGGCAGCACACGCAGGTACTGGCGTGGCATCTGAAGCCTTCTGGAGCTGCACCACGGGCCTGCGTTCGTGTAAATTCGGAATGTGACGAAGCGTGATCTCATGGAACTCTAGCCTGTATACGGCGAGTATACTCCACACGCACTCAGCGAAGAATGCCTCCCGGCACCATAGGCTGCGGCTCCTGCCCATCGAACTGCATCGTAAACGCCAGCATCACCGGCAGAAGATCATGCTCATGCGTCGTGTAGTCA
>JBAWFD010000065.1:0-2027 GCA_049591615.1 Gammaproteobacteria bacterium
GGATGCGGTTTTTCATCCGCGCTTTGCGCGTCTGCCAACCCGCCCCGCCCAGCCGGTCGAGCTCGACGCCCGCACCTTCCGAGCCGTAGCGCGAGAGAAGCTCGATATTCTCCACCGGCAGAAACAATTTGTCGCCGCCGGCGTAGTGGATTTCCAGGCAGTCGTGCGGCGCGCCGGCAGCCTCGATGGCGCGCAGACCGTGGAAGCGGCCGATGCCGTGATCGACATGGACGACGAGATCGCCGGCCGAGAGACCCGTCACCTCGGCGATGAAGTTGTCGGCGCGCTTCGATTGCCGCCGCGCGCGGATGAGCCGCTCGCCCAAAATGTCCTGCTCGGTGAGGAGCGCTGTGTCTGCGGTCTCGAAGCCAGAGTCGAGCCCCAGCACGGCGAGCGCCACTTGCGGCTTCGGCAGCGCCTGCGCCGCCGGCCACGAGGCCACGGCAGTGAGATTGTGCAAGCCGTGTTCGGCCAGCACGTGCGACATTCGCTCCCTGGAGCCGTCACTCCATAGCGCGATCAGAACGCGCTTGCCGTTCGCCTGCAGCGCGTTGACGTGTCTGGTGACGGCCTCGAACACATTGGCGTCCGGCATGGCGCGCTCGGCAGAGAAATTATGCCCGGCATGGGCGCCGGCCGCGATGGTGTCGGGCGCACCGTCCGGCGCGGCGAACGGGGTCAGCCTGGCGAGCGCCGATTTCTCGAGCAGCGCCTGCCACTCCTTGTCGGCGAGATAAAGCCGCTCGGGCGGCAACGGCTTATACGGCGCGCCGCCGTCGGTGTTATCCAGCGTCTCCTTGCGCGCCTGATAATAGTCGGCAATCTGCTCCAGCCGCTCGTGGGCGGCTTCTTCGGCCAGCGGTTCGATCGCCAACGGGCTGCCGCCGAGATAATCGAACAGCGTCTCCAGATTTTTGTGAAACAGCGGCAGCCAATGCTCCATGCCGGCATAGCGGCGGCCTTCGCTCACCGCTTCATAGAGCACATCGTCGGGCGTCGCCGCGCCGAAAGCGGCGACATAGCCGGTGCGGAAGGCGCGGATGGTGTCGCTGGTGAGCTGGAATTCCGCCATCGGCACCAGATCAAGCGCGCGCAACTCGGCATCGGTACGCTGCGTTTCCGGGTCGAAGCTTCTGATCGATTCCAGCGTGTAGCCGAAGAAATCGAGCCGCACCGGCGCGGCCATGCCGGGCGCGTAAAGATCGACGATGCCACCGCGCACGGCATAGTCGCCCGGCTCGCGCACGGTCGAGGCGCGATTGAAGCCGTTGAGATCGAGCCACTGGATGATGCCGGCCATCGGCAGGATATTGCCGGGCGCGGCCGAGAGCGATTGCCTGGCAATGAGTTCGCGTCCCGGCACGCGCTGCAATATGGCGTTGACGGTGACGAGCAAAACCGAGGGATGCTCGCGGCCGTGGACGCGCGCGAGCCGCGCCAGTGTCATCATGCGCGCGGCGACCACCGCTGCATGCGGCGACACGCGGTCGTAAGGCAGGCAATCCCAGGCCGGGAACTCCAAAACCTCGATATCGGGCGCGAAAAAAGCCAGTGCCCGGTGCAGCATCGCCATGCGCGCGGCGTCGCGGCAGACGACTGCGAGCGAAATCGCCGGTGGTTTCTCCCTGGCGGCGATGGCGCGCGCAAGGTCGGCCAGCACCATGCCTTCGGCGCCATCGGCAACGCCGGCGAGCGTCAGCGGCTGGCCGGCGGTAAGCCGCTGCGCCGGCGACTGGGCGAGACGCGATGCTGCGGTCACGCGCCCCCTCCCGCGGTCTCGGTCTTGGTGTGAGAGCTCTTGGCATGAAAGGTGATCAGCGCGCGCAGGACCGCGCTGTCGTAGTCGGTCGGCGCGTGCTCGTCACCGGTGACCCAGGCATAAAGCTCGGCATTGGGGACTTCGATCAGCCGCTCGAAATCGTCCAGCGCGGCATCGTCGAACGTGTCGATATGGACGTCGGCAAAGCGGCCGATGATCAGGTCCATTTCGCGCACGCCGCGCCGCCAGGAGCGGTACAGAAGCCGCT
>JBAWFD010000066.1:0-1939 GCA_049591615.1 Gammaproteobacteria bacterium
TGCCGTGACTGTATGCGGCCGATTGAGGAACCAGCGATATCGTCAAGCCCGCGCCTATGCCGGCGGCCAGAACAGCGATGGTATAAATAATCTGCAGCAAAGTGTCGCGCTTCATCCACAGCAATACGGCCAGAGCGGCGGCCATGACCGGCGCGGCCATTACGTAGCGAATCAGCCACAACGTGTTGCGCAAATCGCGGTCCAGACCCAGATCGGCGATGCCCGCCAGCAGATACAGCAGCAGCCCAAGTGCCAGAGTCACGCGCATGCGCACGCGGTTGTGATGAGAATAAGACTTCAGGAACAAGCTTTTCAGATGACCGGAAAATTTCGGCAGGAACGCCCGCCGCGCCAAAAGCCGGGTGATTTCCTGCTTCTCATTGGATTCCGGCACGGTGATTTCGGCAGTGCTCATCGTGCTCCCCGGTTGGTACGCGGCATATTCATAGTGTCATTCAGGCCAATGAACTGTACAAGCGAACACGTAAGCTTATGGTAAGACTACTGGCCGTGCCAACGACCATACGTCGGAACTTTTGCCGCGGCAGTCGCTTGGGTACTCTGCAATGCAGATTCTGACTGGACCGCTCCTGGTGCATCCTGGTTGCGCTCACCCAGTTTCACCATTCCGCAAATCGTCGCAGCAGCAGGCACCACCTGGTCGTCAAACTATCAAACGCTCACCGAGCAAGATCACAGCCTACCCCGATTTGCTCGCCGCGGTGCACGGCGTATCGGTGATTTCTGACAATCCTTTCCTAGGACAATATTCGCTTCAGCAAAATACCCGGCGCTTGCGGGCAACACGCCGACTCAGCGGAGCTGGCTGTCTTTGCTGCCGCGGCGGTTGTAGAGGCTGTGGATTTTTATCTGTTTATCAGCCTCGTTCTGGCAAGTGATGCACAGGCGCACGCCTGGAACGGCCTCGCGCCGGGCCTGCGGAATTTCACTGCCGCATTCCTCGCAGTGCTTCAGGCTCTCACCGACCGGCAGACGAGCACGTACATTTTTCAGCGCGTCCTTGATGGAAGCATCTATCTGCTCTTGAACGGCGCCGTCTTTTGCCCAGCCGCTGGCCATATAGCTAACCCAAACTCTTGCTTGGCTACCACGCCATGATAAAGGAAAAGATTCAATCAGGAAGTAAGTGGCGTTATGAGATGGTGGCCAGGGGCGGAATCGAACCACCGACACGCGGATTTTCAGTCCGCGACCCTCACAAATACCATGTTCTAAATCAAACAGTTACAAACCCCCGAACGAACCAGGGGAACTTTAGGGGAACTATAACATCATCAATTCACAAAACAGCAGTTATCTCAAATGTTCTATAACGGAAAATGTTAACTATTCCTCAGGAACCAATCTAAGGGTGTGTGGAACCGATTGCAAGTACGTTATCGATTTTAGTGAACACAGCGAACGACCTGTAACGACGCATATCCTAGCTAGGCGTGTTGCAGTTAATAGTAAAGACTGTTAAGCCTAATATGCTGGCGTATACCTGACTTAGCTGGAAATGGCACGAATCAGAAGGCTTGCTGCAACTGCAGGTAGATTATGTTCTCATCGCTGCCGACTACACCCTTCTCATCAGTGTCGTGCTCGACCGCGAACTGTACCTTGAGACTATTGGCGTCGAAGAAATAGTTGACACCGGCCAACGAACGTTTCCACGAAACGCTCCAGGCATCCGAGTTCAAATTCTGCAGGCTGGCCACTAATTCAAGCCGATTGGCTTGCAACATGTAGCCCCCTTTAACGGCCCAGTCACGCAGATGGCCTTCACCATTCTGAATGATACCACTGGTCACTGTTGCGTCACGGCTGTTTCCACTGATCCAATTGTAGCCGGCATCTGCTGAAAACCCCCCGCCCCTGTACGCGGCATCCAAGCCGTAACCATTTACAGTGTTCCAGTCGTTGCCAGGTGTTGCGC
>JBAWFD010000067.1:0-7146 GCA_049591615.1 Gammaproteobacteria bacterium
TGGTGATAGTATTGGTATCGTGGGATACCAGCAATATGGTGGTGGATTTCTCTCTCAACTGCTGCAGACGGCTGAAGCATTTGAGCTGGAAGCGAGCATCCCCCACGGACAGGGCCTCGTCCACGATCAGGATGTCCGGATCCACGCTGATGGCCACGCTGAAGGTCAGGCGTGCCTGCATGCCGGTGGAATAAGTCTTGAAGGGCTGGTCGATGACCTCGCGTTGCTCGCTGAAGTCGATGATTGAATCCAGCTTGGAATCCACTTCGCACTTGCTCATCCCGAGGCACATGCCGCCCATGTATATGTTCTCGCGCCCGGTATATTCCGGGTGGAAACCGCTGCCCAGCTCGAGAATCGCGGTGACCCGTCCACGCACATCCAGATGGCCCTCGGTGCGTTCCAAGGTGCCGGCGATGAGCTTTAGCAGCGTGCTCTTGCCCGCACCGTTACGCCCCAGCACGCCGACGATCTCACCACGCCGTACTTCCAGGCTCACGTTCTCCAGCGCTACGCGCCGTGTATGGCGTTGCTTGCCGGTAATGGTTTCCGTGAGTGCATGCACCGGATTGCGATATATGCGATACACCTTGCTCAGGTTGCGCGCCAGGATGGCAATGGGAGCATCGCTCACAAGGCATCACCGAATTGGGCACGCATGCTTTCGAAGACCCAGACACCGAATACCAATACGAGAAAACTGCACACGGGAAAGACAATCCATGCCAGGTGATGGAATTGTCCTGGGCTGAACAGCGCATCTTGCCAGCACCAAGTTAGATAACTGAACGGGTTAAAATAGAACAGCGTATGCAGATATTTGATATGCACGAATGGATTGAAGAGGATCGGCTGGGCGAACAGGTTCACGCTGGTGAATATCTGCACGAATTCCTTGAGGTCGCGCATGAACACGCCAACCGCAGCCAGCAGGAATGCCACACCGCTCATGGCAGCCAGCTGGCAGACGATCAGCCACGGTATGCTCAAGGTCCACCAGGACAGATCGTGGTGCCAGGCTGAATAGCCGATAGCAAAAATCAGAGCCACGCAATATGGCAAGGCGCTGGCGAGCGCGGTCTTCACCGGCAGCACCTCGGTGGGGAACACGATCTGTTTCACGAGATTGGCCTGGTTCACCAGGATCTGTGGGGCGCGGAACAGGAGTTGCTGGAACGCCAGCCAAGGCACGATACCGCCGATTACGCAAGCTGAATAATCCGCCATGGACACCTGCTTGCCGAAACGCGCCGGAAACACGTAGGCAAACAGGATCGCGTACATGAACATCAGCACCAGCGGCTGGCCGAAGGACCACAGAGCCCCGACGGCCTGGCCCATATGTTCATCCCGCAGCTGGCGGCGCACCATCCCGCCGATGAGTTCACGTCTTATATATAGCATGCGGACGAAACCAGTCATCTGCTTTACCATGAGACCCCCGGATTGGCGTCAAGCCAAGTCTGCAACATTAATACATTCCACAAAGGATAGGCCCAATTGGAACCTTCAAGATGGGCCTTCCAGCGTTCACGGACGGGTGCGGGTGTCAGGAGTCCCTGTGCCGCCAGGCGTTTCTCGTCCAGCAGGTTCTCCGCCCACTCCCGTATCGGCCCCCGCAACCAGTGATCGATGGGCACACCAAAACCCATTTTGGGACGATCGATCAGCTTGCGCGGTACACGCTTGTAAAGGGACTGGCGCAGGATCCATTTGCTTTCGCCGTCCCGGTATTTCATGTTTCTCGGCAGGCGCCACGCGTGTTCAAACAACCTGTGATCAAGCAGCGGGGATCGCGCCTCCAGTGAAACGCTCATGCTCGCGCGGTCTACTTTGACCAGGATATCGTCGGGGAGATAGGTGACCGAATCGTAGAACTGCATGCGGTCCAGCAGATTCGGGATCGCGGAAGGCACGCTTTTATCCCAGAGGACACCCTTGGTTTCGCGGGCATCCCGTACAATCGAATCCGGCTCCAACCAGTGGCTCAGCATCTGACGATACATGTCGTCCGCATCCCGCTTGAGTACCGCACGTGCGGCATCCCGCAACTTATTTCCGCGCTGTGTCGAATATTTGCGCCCCGGAATCCGCGCCAGGCATTTGTTGAGGATCCGCGGCGAGATTCGCAGCAATGCCCTGGCCGCGGCACGACGCACCGGTGACGGTGATGCATCCATCTTGCCCCAGACGTTCAATCCTGTCTGATACCGTCCATAGCCCGCAAATACCTCGTCACCTCCGTCGCCAGACAGCACTACGGTCACATGCCTGCGGGTCAGCTCGCATACCAATATGGTGGGGATCTGGGAAGAGTCCGCGAACGGTTCATCGTACCAATAGGACAACTTGGGAATTATCTCCAGCGCATGCGAAGGTTCAACGTACAGTTCCGTATGACGGGTGCCCAGATGCTGGGCGATTTGTTTTGCATAGGGCGCTTCGTTGTATTCGCTTTCCTGAAAACCTATAGAGAAGGTATTGATGGGATCGCTGCTCTGCTCCGCCATGACGGCGGTTACCAGCGACGAATCGACGCCGCCGGACAACAGGCTGCCGAGCGGTACGTCTGAAGCCATACGCCGGTTTACCGAATCTCCCAGCAGAGCGTCGAATTCGGCGAACAGTTCCTGTTCATCGCCCCTTGCGGGGTTATGCAGACCGGATTCGACGATTGCACGCGCATCCCAATATCGAGTGATTCTCGGTAACGCATCCTGCCCTATGCGCAGTAAACACCCGGGCTCGAGTTTGTACACACCCTCATAGATGGTGTGCGGTGCCGGGATGTAATCGTGGCGCATGTAAGAGGCAATCGCATTGCGGTTGAGCCTTGGTGACCAGCCATCTACGGCCCGCAATGCCTTCAACTCCGAACCGAACAGCAGCCGCCCCCCCAGGATGCCCCAGTAAAGTGGCTTCTTCCCGAGTCGATCGCGCGCCAGATACAACACGCGCTCTTTTCTGTCGAACAGTGAAATTGCGAACATGCCGATGAACCGCTCGACCGAGTTCTCCACGCCCCACTCAGCACAAGCTTCCAACATCGCCTCCGTGTCGGAATGCCCTTTAAGAGTTCGGCCAGTACCTGCAAGCGCCGCACCAAGTTCCGCGTTGGAATACACCTCACCGTTATATGCGATTACCATGCGACCGCAGGATGACATCATCGGCTGGTTTCCGAGTGGAGACAGCTCGCGGATTGCCAAGCGGGTGTGTCCCAAGCCTATGCCGGCTTCCGCATCTATCCAGATCGCGGTGGAATCAGGACCGCGGTGACGGAGTGTCCTGTCCATGCTCTCGACTTGATTACGGAGTGCGCCAACGTCCTGTTTTTGGCCAAAGGAATAAATACCGGCTATGCCACACATTTTCAGCCTTCCCCTGCTTATGGCAAATTCATTCTATCGGTATCGCAATGAAGCCGGACTCTGCTAATTTTTCCAGAACCTTATCCGCCGCCTGCTCGGGGCTCAAAGCCCGTGTATCCAGGAGAATTTCGGGATCGTTGGGCGCTTCATACGGATCGCTGATGCCGGTGAATTCCTTGAGGATGCCTGCACGGGCCTTGGCATAGAGACCCTTGCGGTCACGTTGCTCACACACTTCGAGTGGTGTTGAGACGTAGACTTCGAAGAACCCGCCCAGCGGCTCGATCATGTTGCGCACGTCGCGGCGAGTGGCCGCATACGGGGCGATGGGCGAGCAGATGGCGATGCCGCCGTTCTTGGTAATCTCGCTGGCCACGTAGCCGATGCGGCGGATGTTGATGTCGCGGTGCTCTTTCGAAAACCCCAGTTCGCTGGACAGATGTTTACGTACCAGGTCGCCGTCCAGCATGGTCACCGGGCGGCCGCCGATCTCCAACAGCTTAACCATGAGGGCATTTGCGATGGTGGATTTTCCGGAGCCGGACAGTCCGGTGAAGAACACGGTGAAGCCCTGCCGGTTGCGCGGCGGGTGGGTCTTGCGCAGTTCCGACACCACTTCCGGATAGGAAAACCACTCGGGTATCTCCAGGCCTTTCTGCAGCCGCTCCCGCAACTCGGTGCCGGAGATGTTCATGATGGTCTCGCCGAGCTTGATCTCGTCTTCGGGCGCGTAGCCGCCGCGTTCCTTGACGTAGACCATCATCTGGAAGGGCACCATCTCAATCCCGATCTCGTCCTGGTGTTTCTTCAAGAGTTCCTGTGCATCGTAGGGGCCATAGAAGGGTTTGCCGCGGCTGTCTTTGCCGGGGCCCGCATGATCGCGGCCCACGATGAAATGCGTGCAGCCATGGTTCTTGCGGATGATGGCGTGCCATACCGCTTCCCGCGGCCCGCCCATGCGCATGGCCAGTGGCAGCAATGCCAGCAGCGCCGAATGTTCGGGATAATGATCGATCAGGTGTTCGTAGCAGCGCACCCGGGTGTAGTGATCGATATCGCCCGGCTTGGTCATGCCCACCACCGGGTTGAGCAGCAGCTTCCCGCCCACCTGTTCGGCCGCACGGTGCGTCAGCTCCAGATGCGCCCGGTGCATGGGATTGCGGGTTTGGAAAGCCACCACCTTGGTCCAGCTGCGTTGCTTGAACTGATCCCGCACTTGCTGCGGCGTGAGCCTCAGCTGGCGGAAATCGTAATGTGTCGGGGGTTCGATGCCCAGAAGACGCCCGCCCAGATAAACCGGGTTGGATTTGCGCAGCAGATAACTTACACCGGGATGCAACTCATCCTGGGTACCGAACACATCCATAGCCTCGCGTCGCAAATCCGGTTCCCATGCATCATCCACCATCATGATCGCGATCAGCACCCCTTCCGGATCACGCAAAGCGATCCTCTGACCAAGGCTGACTTTCGCGGCAAATTCGCGGGTGACATCCAATGTCACCGGCATGGGCCACAACGCGCCTGAGTCGAGGCGCATGTCTGACACAACCCGTTCGTAGTCCGCCCGATTCAAGAACCCTTGCAGCGGTGTGAAGCCGCCATTCAACAGCAATTCGAGGTCACATAGCTGGCGTTGGGTCAGAGCCCAAGATGCAAGTTGGGTGGATTCGGGTTTGAGTCTTACTACGGTGGTATCGTCCACGTAAAGAGTATTCAATATTCCGTCTTGCGGCTTGTAGGTTTTATTCATGTGCTGTGCAATTCCAGAAAATCATCTGGTCATGAGTAGCCTTGGAGCACGTCAATTTGATCAGATGTCAAAGCGGCGCGATGTATCGCTGCGCTTAAGTGCAGCCCGACAGGGATGGGCATCATGATCCTACTGATCAAAGCAGCCAGCCATCTATCCTATGTGATCCATGGGGAGAGCTGGTTGCTTGCCTAGTGCTCACAGGGCCTTTTTTTGCCTTCCTGCCCAGCCCGGGCTGGCGACTTTTACACGCTAGAGACTTTGAATTCACCAACCTAAACGGTGTTTTTGGCTGTGCTCTGGCACTCCAGCAGCTCTTCGAGTCTTGAGACTTCGCCTCGTGAGGCTTTTAGGCATATTGCCACTGGAAATATCCCGGTCCAGGCCGTATCGATTGCGTAAAATTGCATTCATCGCTCACCTGAAGACTCAGAATCTCGGTTCGCGACGAGGCGTTGATTCGCATAGCGGCTCCCGTATAGTGTGACGCCTGACGCAACCGCTGATTGCCCAGTTGAGGCAACTCGATTATGGTAGAGAGCCATCATCCGAATACTGTATCGCGTTCAGCCGAGCGTGCCCGGCTCAACATCGAGGCGCCGATCGTTATCATCGGAGCCGGAGGGTCGGGCTCCTCCCTGCTCTCGCAGATGCTGGATGCGCATCCCGACGTAACGATGCTCGGCGAAACGTATTTTTTGCTTCCAAAGGCGTGGTACGGATTCTGGCAGGCGGATGCCAATACGATCCTCCGGAACATGGGTGAGCGTTTAAGGATAGATCCGGAACTCGAAACTCGCGTTACGTCCTCAGCGGAAGACTATGACAGATTTCTCAAGCTTCTGATGCTCGAAGAACAGACAAGAACAGGGACCGTGTTGCGAAATACGATCAATGCCTGGTTCTGTGTCGATACGCTGCCCTCGGCGTCCTGGGGATTCAAGGATATCTGGAACGGGGGTTTTGAAAGACACGACTGGAAAATATACGACTACGTGTTCCCTCAAGCCCAATGGGTACATATCATACGGCACCCCTTGCGTCACCTGCACTCGGCGGCCCGCCTGTCAGGAAAAACCCTGACGACGGAAACCGCCGTGGAACTGGCGAACCACTGGCTCGGCGCCATTGACATGAACAAACAGCGCGCCTCCACGGGGCGATATTACGAAATAAAATATGAGGAAATCGCCTCGACTCCACACCAGACGCTCAGACTATTGCTCGGCCGTCTGGGTATTGCTTGGCATGACAACTGCCTGCTTCCCATCACACAGCAGTGGGGTGCACGATCCAAGCGGGGTCCTCTGTCAAAAGAAATCCTCGAACGGCTCGCACACCTCCCAGGCTTGATTCCGACAATGACCAAACTCGGCTATGAATGGGACCTACCAGAAGTGGTCCGGCAATCAGTGACCTCACCACGTTTGGAGACTATTGGACAAAAAAGCTGGCGTTTGTGCGGGCCATTCGTTCCGGAACATGGATTATGTTGGGAATTCAATATGTCGAAAGATATCGCAGGCAGTGAGATTGTCGGCATCGCCGATGATATCGGGCAATGGCGGCGTTCACCACTCAGGTTATTCGAGGATGGCAGGCCGCTGGGTCCGGCGCACTCATTACACTGCTGGATACGGGATCCAGGCACTGGCAGGTATTCGCACTGGCAGGAGCGGCTTTTATTTACGGCGTCTGACAATTCAAACCCCAATACCAATGGCCGTGAGTACACGTTTGATCTCGCGGGTTAACTGGCTCGGTGATTCTGCAGGTGCCTTACGGTTGATTTTCTATCAACCTTGCTAAATATCGATATTTCTTCATCTCTGAAATCTGGACTTCTGGCAGCCGGGATCAAGGCAAGTGCATATTGTCGACCATGATCCCAGTCGAAAACTGGACCTAGAGTTTTTCTCGCAAGTGCTGTGTGCATACAACACTTTATTACAAAGATAGTTGGATGTCATTCCGCCAGTAGTACTTGTGTGCGGGTAACGGTTTCACACGCAAGCACTATTC
>JBAWFD010000068.1:0-16239 GCA_049591615.1 Gammaproteobacteria bacterium
CTGAAGGCGCCGGCGGTCGCGGCCTGGAATTCGCTGGCGCGGACAAAGACGCCGCGGCGCCGCCACAGCGGCTCGCCGACCAGCGCCGTGATGATGTCCTTGGCATGGGGCGACAGCGTCATGTCCGGCCCAAAAGCTCCTTGAGGCGATCGCGGTCGGCGGCGGTATCCGAATCCCAAACCACCTTGTCCATGAGCGCCGCCTCTTCGGCGGTGGCCGGACGGATGTCGTCATGGCTGCCGGCCATGTCGATGCCGGCCATTTGCCAATTGACCCACCACGCCGGCGCGCCGGTCTGACGGTGCCGACCAACGGAGAAAGCGGCGCTCATCGGGCGGCCTCGTCGGTCTGCCGGTCGAGCGTCGCCATGACGGCGCGATCGTGAGCCTCCAGGTGGGCGAGCAGGCGCTTGGCGAATGTCAGGCGATCGTCGAGCGCCAGCGCCGCCGGATGGTGCCACGGTATATTCGTGCGGTAGGCCCGCAGCCGCTCGACCGCGTCGATGAGCTGCGCCAGCGCCGCCGTGAGCGCGCCCGCCTGGGCCGGGTAGCTGCGTGTGATCTCGGCGCCGAAGGTGTCGTTGACGGGCTTCATCGGTTGGTCTCCTTGACCGCGCGCCGGCGGCGATCAGCGCAACAACATCGCGCCCTCCGGTTGTGCGCCGCCGGCGCGGCTGATAGGCTCGGCAAAAATCGGGAGGAAGGGGGCGTATCATGAGGCGGCTTGTGGCCGGCGCGCTGCCGGCGCTCGTGCTCGCCGGCTGTGCGACCATGACGCGCGGGTCGAGCGAGCCGGTGCAGATCACGTCCGATCCGCCGGGCGTCGCGGCCCGCATGTCGACCGGCTATAGCTGCGTGACGCCCTGCACCATCGAGGTGCCGCGCAAGGATGATTTCACCGTGGTGTTCGCGGCGCCGGGCTATCAGACCATGAGTGTCCCGGTCGTCGCTAAGGTCGCCGGCGGCGGCGCCGCGGGCTTTGCCGGCAACCTGCTGCTCGGCGGTGTCGTCGGCATGGCGGTCGACGCCTCGACCGGGGCGGCGCTGAGCCATGTCCCCAATCCGGTCCACGCCACGATGATTCCCGCGGTGCCGGTGGCAGTGCCGCGCGGTTTCGCGCCGCCGGCAAAAGGAGAGCGCCGGCCGCGGCCGACGTCGTAATGCCATGCACATTGTCTTCACGATTTCTCCCCATTTGTTGCTGTGGGGATTTTTGGCGCTCTGCGTCGCAGTCGAGGTTGTGCGCTGGAGGTGGCGGCGCCGCCTCAAGAGGATCAACCGCACCAGAGCGGCGCGCGCCGGAAAGCCAAAGTCCTGACCGCAATGCGGAGCAAAGCAGGATGCGTGCATGGCCGAACGATAGGCCGATTCCAAATTACGTGCAAGTATTACTTGCACGTAATGAATGAAAACTTGCAATCTTTCACGCCTGCCGGCGCGCAACCCTGATGGAATGCGTCACGACGCCCATGATGACGGTGCGTTCGTTGTCGACCGGGAGCGGATCGGACAGCGCCGGATCGAAGGTTGAGCCGATGACGAAGCGCATGGCGCCGACATCGCGGAAGATGCGCATCAGCGTCTGTGCCTGCCCGGGACGTCCCCATGGGCAATAATTGAGACAGACCACGTCACCGTCGCGGGCCAAAGCGGTTCGGTCGACGATGAGCAGGTCGCCGGGCAGATAACCGGCGCATTCTAGCGCCGCGCTGCGCAGCTCCCAGGCCTCGGCATGCGTCCGGTTGCCGACCAGCGCCTTGATGGCTCCGGACAGGTCGATGTCGTCATTGGCCGCTTCCGCATTGCGCACAGCGTCGGAAGCGACGCGCGCGATTTCGCGGCGTCCTCCTTGCACGATCTTTCCCCCTTCGCCCCCGCTGCCTTGCGAGGCCGATGTTGACCACCGCAAACCCGAAAAGTCTTCGAGCTTGCGGATCGTATCAGCGTGCATGGTGCGCGGAGTTCGGGGCTTCGGAGTTCCGTCCTTTTTTGGTAAATGCCGGGTCAGGGTGGCCTGCGCCACGTGGATAGCAGTCGCAATAGCGGAGGGCGGCTTGCCGGTGAGGCTAATGATTTCCTGCAGGAAAAGCGCATAGGGCGAGAGCCGCGGCGGTTCGGTTTCGCGCGCCGGCGCCGGAGTCGGACGAGGCAAATGCATACTGCGCCTTGCAATCATGCAAGGCGCAGTATGCGCCTGTGGAAGCAACCCTACATCTTGTAACATTGCTCTTTACAAACTTGCACGAATCATCAATTGACTTGCAACTATGCAAGTTATCAGGCTTTCTCCCGGCGAAATCAAGGCGCGCGCGGCCAAAATCAGGCTGCTGCCGGAAGTTCTCGGTCGCATAGCCGAGCTTTCGCCATCCACCGCACACCGGGTGCTCGCTGGTAGTACCGACGTCCGGCTTTCGACCCTCGAACGGCTCTCGGTGGTCCTGATGGCCGAGGAAACGCGGCTGCTTCGTCATCTGATCGGGCTGCATCCCTTCATGGCCCGCGAGATTTTGGACGGCGTGGATGGCGGAGCATCGCCATGACGGTTCGACCGTGCGCCTCGGCGGAATTCAGGGGCGGAGCAACCGCGATGATCAATCATCCCAACCGACCAAAACAGAAAGAGCGCGCCGTTCTTATCACCACGTCGCATCGCGGCGTATTCTTTGGCTACGCCAAGGACATCGATGGTGCGATCATCAATCTGCGCGCCGGCCGCAACTGTCTTTACTGGTCGAGCGATGTGAAAGGCTTCGCCGGGCTGGCCGCGTCCGGCCCGAGCAAAAGCTGCCGCGTCGGTCCGGCGGTCGACATTCAGCTGCGTGACATCACCAGCGTCTCGCTCGTCACCGACGAGGCGGTGAAGGCCTGGGAGGCTGCGCCGTGGAAATAATGCCATCGGCAAGCGTCGTCCGGGGCGTAGTCCCGGACGACATTTTGTTTGATCGCTACGGCTCCGGCTCCGGCGACGGCTCCGGCTACGGCGACGGCTACGGCTACGGCTACGGCGACGGCTCCGGCGACGGCTCCGGCGACGGCTCCGGCGACGGCTACGGCGACGGCTACGGCGACGGCTCCGGCGACGGCTACGGCTACGGCTACGGCTACGGCGACGGCGACGGCGACGGCTACGGCTACGGCTACGGCGACGGCTCCCGCGACGGCTCGAAAGAATATTGGCTGGCCGCTGTCGATGCTTTTGCATCGAAGTGGCCAGACACTTTCCGCTCACGGCTCGCGGTGCTTCGCCGTGAGGGGGCTACGATCGCCTTCTGGCGCTCGAACGAGCGCGGTCTTTCTGCAAACGGCGGCAAAAAAATCGAGCCTGCTTCTCCAGGCGTGGTTCACACGGCAGACGGTCCGCTCTGTCTGTGCCGTGGCGGAACGCTGCACGCGACGCTCATCCCGCCGAAATGGAAGGGCGAGCGCTGGTGGATCGTCGCCCTGATCGGCGAGACGGTGAGCGACGGAGAAAAGATCGGCGCGCTCACGCGCGAGATCGTCGGCGAGTGTCTGTAGCGGTCTAGTTTCCTCTCTCTGTTGTTGCGTCCCGCGGCCGGCTTTGGCTCCGAACACGATGGCGAAGGATTCCATGAAGCAGTCGCGCGCGGCATCGCTGATCGAGGCCATCATCAATATCTGCGTCGGCTTCGGGCTGTCGGTCGGCTTTCAAGCCACCGTGCTGCCGCTGCTCGGCGTCGACATTCCGATCACGGCCAATCTGTCATTCGCGCTGGTGATGACGGGGGTGTCGATCTGCCGGCAATTCATCCTGCGGCGGATGTTCGAGGCGCTGCATATTCGCCGGCCGCTGTCGCCGGCCATGGCGGCGATCATCGCCGAGCGATTCCGCCAGATCGAGGTCGAAGGCTGGTCGATTGTGCACGACGACACGGCGCACGCGGCCGGCGAGCTCGCCAATGCGGGCGCGCATTATGCCTTTTACGCGGGGCGCGACGTGGCGGCGCCGTCGACGTGGCCGTGGTCGCACCAATGGTGGAAGCCGCAGAATTTTCGGCGCGACCTGGTGCGCGCGGCCGCGCTGATCGTTGCCGAAATCGAAAGGTTCGACCGGCACCGCAACGCCGCATCACTTCGACCGCGACCACTTCAGGGCGGCTATCAGCCGGCGCCGTGGCCGCCGCCCAAGCCGCCGCGGTGTGGAGCGTCAGGCGTCGCGCCGTCGACCAACAAACAGGAGCCCGCCGGTGGTGCATGATCTCCTTCATGTCGGCCTGTTCTTTGCCGATCTCATCACCGGACTCGCGGTCGTCATCGTGGTGTTTCTGATCGCGCTGTTGACGCCGGGGATCAGGCTGTGAGCTTCGTCGAGGACATCGCGCTTCTTAACGCCATCACCGGCTTCGCCGGCGAGATCGCGACCAAGCCGCGCGCCATCGTGCCCGCGGAATGGTGGACGCGGTGCGACACGCTCGATGCGCAGTTTGCCGCTGCGCACAGCGCCTATCCCGACCTTATTCGCAACTTCGCCCCTTTGCTTCTGACCTCGATCCGCCGGGCGCTGATGGCGCGTTTCCACGGCGAGGAGTCGCGCGTCGTCGAGAAGTGGGACTGTCTGGTCGGCCATCTGATGCCGCTGGTGCGCGGCGACGCCGCCGCCATCCTGGCGCGGGCGAAGGAATGAGAAAAGAAAGGGAGAGACGCCATGCCGTTCGAGGTTGCTGAAATCGAAACCGGGCCCATGAAGCAGATTCGCGCCAGCGTTCGCTACATGCGGCATCATTCGAAAAAGTCAGGTCCGAAAGGGCTGCCGTTGCTGCTCGTCTCCGTGCCAACCGCGGTCGTGATCTCCAAGGCCGAATATTTTCAGCTCCTGGTCGGCACCGTCGGCGACGTGCAGAAGCTGCGCATCAAGGGCGTCAAGGTCAAGGCCGGCGGCGTCAAGCCGACCGAGTTTCACCACCATCTGATGCTGCGCTTCGGGCATATCAAACAATATGGCGAGGAGATTTTCGACACCACCTATTGCCCGATCAGACGCATCAACGACGACGAATACGAAATCGAACTGCCGATGAATCCGCTGGCGTAATGCCCATGTCCTACCTGTCCGACATCGAGCAAAAATATATCGGCGCGCGCGAGACGATCGAGCAGCAAAATCGGCGCATCGGCGAACTTGAAGCGGCCTTGGCGAAGGCGCTCTCCGTGCCGCAAATTCCGCCGCAGCTGCGGCTGACGCCGACCGAGGCGAAGGTTCTGGAGGCGCTGCTGGCGCGCGCCGAGGCGACGAAGGAAGCGATCCTGCTGCACCTCTACAGCACGCGCTGCGATGACGCGCCAGAGATCAAAATCGTCGATGTGTTGGTCTTCAGAATCCGCAAAAAGCTTGCGCGGCATGGCCTGAAAATCGAGACCCGCTGGGGACGCGGCTATGCGCTGCCGCCGGAGACCCGCGCCGGGCTCGACCGCATGGTCAAGGCCGCGGTGCGGACCACGATCGGCGCCGCGGCATGAAAAAGGCCACGAAAAAGCGCACCAAACAAACGCCGCGGCGGCACGGCGTGCAAAGCCGCAAACGCGCGGCGAGCGCCTGCAAGCCGATCGATTGGATAGCGGGCGAGGATTACGATGCCCGCGTCGAGCAGCCGTGCGTACGGCCGTCCGACATCAAGCTGCGCGACCGCCATCGCAAGGATCTCGGCGACCTCAAAGCGCTCGCTGCCGATATCAACACGCGCGGTCTGCTGCACCCGATCGTCGTCGATCTGCGCAACACCCTGATTGCCGGCGCGCGCCGCCTCGCGGCCTGGAAGCTGTCGAATTTCCGCGACCAGGCGATTCCAGTCCATACCGTGCCGCTGGCCGACATCGTGGCCGGCGAATGGGCCGAAAACGATCCGCGGCTGCGCAAGGATTTCACGCCGTCAGAGGCGGTCGCCATCAAGCGGGCGATCTCGACCTGGCCATCGGCGGCAAGTTCAAGGGTGCGGATCAGTTGTGCCGCCAGCACTTCGGCTGTGAGTCCGATCAGCTTGTCGGCGCGCTCCCTGGAAGGTGCTTCGTCGCCGGATTTCCAACGGCGGATTAGGCGCTCGTCAGCAATCTGGTGTGCCCGCCTGAAATGACATGTCAGCCGCGGCTTGCGCCCGCGACTCTTGCGGTAGTGTTGCTAATCTATGTTGTTGGTGCGATTGTGTGTTTACGAATCTGGCTAAAGAAGTAAGGAGCCGTCATGGACGCGACGCAAAAAGCGGCGATCGGCCTCGATATTCTCGACGGTCTTGCCGACAAGTGGGCCGCCGACGTTGACATCACGTCGATGATTAAAAACGTGACGCGCCCGATGAACTTGACCCGCAATGCGCCGATGGATGTACGCGAGAAGTTCAAAGCGCGGATGGAGGCGCAGATTAGCGCAATCATCTTGCAGACGTTTGTTGAAGGCGCGCTGCGCGGCATCGACCTAGTAAATATGTGACGGCGGATGGACAGATTTGAACGACGTTCCTTCTCCCGATCCACACAGATGCGTGTCGGTCGGTTTTCTAATTCGGGACAATGAACGCGGGAAAATAATTATTCCTACGATTGCGGATGTGGAGCACCCGGACAATCGCCACGCCTACGGCGGAATAATGATTCCAAATTCCGCGATACTGTGGCCGCTTCCTTGGCGCAATTCCTTACTTGCCTGTCCCACGTCTCTTGCCGATTTCCTTTCAATCGGTCCCGGTATCGGTCCCGTTTCGCCGCTAAAAATCGGCTAAGTGCTGGTCGGAGTGGCAGGATTTGAACCTGCGACCCCCTCGTCCCGAACGATGGTCGCTACTTTGCGATCATTGATGAATCTGGAATTTTCAGCACGTTCATCTCGCTTTGTTCACGGCCGGATCGTTCCTGGCGGTCCCGCCGGGACCGATTGAAGCCGCGGTGCACGCCGCGCATGAAGTCGGGGTGGTGGTGCGCATAGACCCTTTCGAAAACCTCCATGGTGATGCCGGCGTAGCGGCAGATCTCGTAGGGGTCCACGCCTTCGATCGCGAGCCAAGTGATGCCGGTGTGACGGAGCGCATGCGGGATGACCGCAGCATCCAGTTTTGCCGCGTCCACCGTGGCACCGAAGGCCTTGTCGATCGAGCCGATCGGGGCGCCGTTAAATTCGATGAGAAACCGCTGTCCTTTCTTTTTCCAGCGCCGCAAATGGCCGAGCAACCGTAACGGCAGCGCTATGGCGGGCTGGCGCTTCTTGGAGCGTCTGGCGCCTGGAGCCCCGTATAAGACGCCCCGGTCCAGATCGGCCCATGGGCGCCCTTCCGCAGGCGATAGCGCGGCGCTCAGAATGGCTCCCTTGCGGCGGGTGGTGTAGAGCGCGACCAGGATGAAGCGGGCGACATGCCGGCGCGAGTAGCGTCCGGTCGGATGGCCTTTCTGGATTTCGCGGTAGCGCCAAGCGCTGCGGATGAGCTTTGCCGCTTCGGTGCGGGTGAGCCAGCGCTCGCGGCTGTCGCCGGCCCGCGGCAGCACCAGCTCCACGACAGCGGAACAGAGTCCCTCCCGACGGTGATGATTGATGGCGGCGCGCAAATCCGACATCTCTCTCCGCGCTGCGGCGTTGCCGCGTTTGCGCGCGTACTCGCGGCACAAGTCGCCGTTGATGTCGGAGAGCATCTTGTTGCCGAAGAATCCGAGCAGGCGATCGAGCCGGGCGGCGGTTTCCTTCGGCCGCGAATGCTTCTCGGCCACGTCGCTGGTGTAGAGCGCGATGACGTCCGCTACGGGGATGTCAGCCGGTGCACGGATGCCCGCGTTGGCGCTGGCGACGTGTTTGCCGGCGATATATTCGGCGAGCCGCTTCTGAGCCTCGCCACCGTCTTCTTCGCGGCATCCAGTGCTGCGGCGGTATTGGCCATCCTTGATGATCCACGTTGCGGCATGGGTGAGCCGTCCTTCGGCATCATATTCGGCCGGCCGCAGCCAGAGCCTTGGCGGTCGTACGCGTCGCGACATAACTGCCTCATCCGCTCGATGGCCGCGAATGTCGTGTAATCCTTGCCCGCCGTGCGCTCGATGGCAAGCCGTCCCTTGCGGGCCTCGGCACGTAATCCACTGACCGTCATGGAGCCGCAGGGGTATTTCAGCGCGATGGCGACCTCCAGGCGTAAGGGTTCGTCGGGGGAGATATTCCCTTGCCGGTAGCGGTCTTGGGCCGCTTTGATGATGGCCTGGAGCTTGGGGGTCACATCTTTGCCCTCTCCACAAAACTCAGCATCACCACCACCCGCATCGCCACGACATCGCCGCGCGCGGCGTAGAGACGCTCGGCGGTCAAAAACGGATCGATGCCGATTTCCGACCAGAACGCGCGCTCACCGATATTGTACTGGGCGCGTTGCGCCAGGCGATGATGCTCGCCGCACAACGGAAGTGCCCATCGATCGGCCGGCGTCTTGCCAATGCCGCTTGCTTTGCCGTGTGCGCCGCTTGCCATGCAAAGGTGCGCGGCTTCGCCGGCCGGCTCCATACCGCAGTGCAGGCAGGGCAATTGCCGGATCAGAGATAAATAGACCGGATCGCGTTCGCTAACCTCTTTGAGCCGCATGCGTTGTGCCACGGCGAAGGGGCGCTTGAGGAGTGTCCCTGGCGACGGAGACGGCAGGAGACGTTGCGGTTTTAAGATTGGGGTCATGACAGTTTGTTCCCAGCGGAGAGACCGGACTCGGTCACCGTTGCTCAACTGCTCGATCTAAAAAAGCGCCGACCATCGCTGTCATCCAGACCTTGGGAGTCCGGGCGACGGCCGGCGCCCTGCCGCAAGGCCTAGGCTGTCGCGGCAAGTTCGGGTTCGGGCTCCTTCACGGTCTCAGGCAACTTGACGAACGGCCGATGGCGGATATTGCCGCTGAAAAAGGCGCCCATCGATTGCGCCCCCATGAGCCGGTCATACAGTTTCGGCTCAACACCGTGATAGGCGTACATCGCCGTTTTCTGCCGGAACTGCACGACCAGGAGTTTCTGGTCCGCCAGGTAGCCGACCTTGTGCAGATTGGATGATCCGGTCAGTACCATGTGAATCTCGCCATCATCAATCATGCGGCGAATGTCGAGCGTGCGCATTCCGATGTCGTCGGAGTTGGTTTGTTTGGTCAGGGTCGGTGCCTCGTTAGGGTTTCAGGAAGGGATTGTCTCATTCTTGATCTGGTGGCTCACGATCTCGGTGCGGTCACTCAGTTGTCGATGAAACTCACGGGGCGCGCCACCAAACGCTACGCCATGGCGCGCCCCACGCGACGCCACTTAATCGCCGTAGCCGTTGTCGCCGAGCGGTGTTTCCTCGTACAGCTCGCACAGATCGATAATCGCCCGGCGTATGCTTTCCTTGTCACTTGTCACCTGATGCGCTTGGACTAGGTCGCCGAGCATCTTCGACACCCACATGCGGCGCGCATCGCGCGGATGCGTGGCCTTGTAGAACGGACCGCCGTTGCCGTTCTGCGGTTGCGGATTGTGCGGCGGATCGACGTGAGCATTCACGGGCGCGCTCCGTTGTGCGGGTGCCGGCGTTTGCCGGGCGGATTGGGAACGCGGTGGGGTACTGTGCTGACGGAAGACTTCGGGCTGCGGTATCAGGCGCACGGTTTTCACGTCGCGATAGATGACGCCCAATTTGTTGGTCTCGACGCACCCGAAATCGTAAACATGGCCTTCCGCGATTTGTTGGAGCTTGTCCGGGAAGGCCGACAGGATCGCGCCGTTGTCGAGCTTGATCTTGCCCGAGCGATTGGCGGCCGGTGCCGCGCTCATGTGGACAACGGTGCCGACGACGGAAACCAGCGGTGGACGTTCCATGACTGTGGTGTTCATTTTGGTTTTACTCCTCTCTTGGGATTACATTGAGCGTTCGAATGTCTCGATGATGCCTTCCGGCAATTCGCCGTGGGCTTCCTCGAAATCCTTAGCCGACTGCAGGATCGCCAGGCGAATCTTGTCGGTCAGCCCCATGGCGATGACGGCCTTGGCGGCGGCAACAGCATCGGTCACTACGAGTTTGCGCGTTGTCCGCATCGACAGCGACTTGTTGCCCATGACCGATCCGATGCGGACCGGAACAGCGCGTTCGGCGACTGCCGCCGCCCGATCGGCTTTCTGGAACTGCGCGAAGCTGGCGTTGGCTTCCTCGATCGCACCGCCGACATCCGCGCATTCGCCGACATCGGCACACGCGATGGCGTCCTGTTCCTTGGCTTCGGCTTCGCGCGCCAGACGCTCTTTTTCTTCGGCCTCGCGGCGTAGGCGATTGGCTTCGGCGATGCGCGCGGCCTCGATCGCGGCGGCGTAATCAGTCAGCCGGCGCCGCAGTTCCTTGAGCACCTTTTCCAAGGGCTCGCGCATGATCCGGTAAGCAGTGTTAATTGCCGCCAATTGTTTATTAAGCGGATCGACCTTGATCTTGCGTTCGTCCTCCATCGCGGCGAGTGCGATCCGTGTCCGTTCGACGTAAGCGCCACCATCCTTGGCTTCGGGCTGCGATTCGATAACCGGATGTTCCTTGAGCCATGCCGAGAGTTCGGTCATCGCATCCTTGGCGCTGTCGATCGAGCCGGGCGGTTGATTATCGGTCGTAGCAACATCGCCGTCGGCCGCCGGAATATACTTGTCGGCCAGGTCCGCGGCGCGCATGCGCGCGTCGGTGGTGCTTCTGATGCTGGTCCTATCGAGCATGACGATCTCCCTCAATGCGTGAGCAGATAAACGATTTTGGCGATGTTGGTGCCGGCGGCGATCAGCCAATCGGCGAATAGTGTCTTGATGGTCACGGTACTTTCTCCGCCACGTCGACCAGTGTAGCCGCAGCGATGCACCAGGCGTCGGCCTTGGTAATGCGCGTCATCCATTGCCCCGGCGCGGTGCCGGTGTTTGCAAGACCCCGCTCGATCAACCGCAGTGCGTCGATCAAAGCCGCTTTGGTCGCTGTCAGCTCAGCAATCAGCGTGTTCGCCGCCGCGTGATCGATGGCGATGTGTTGGTCGTGGGTCATGCCACGTCCCCCGCTAAATGTTCCCGTCCGGTACATTTAATCTCGCGGACATAGATGCCGCCGGTCGCTTGCTCGATCGGCGCCACAGCCGCCTTGGAGGCAGCCGAGACACACATGCCGCCGTGTTCATCAAGCATCAACTTGAGCGCGCCGAACAAAGCCGCGTGCGATGCCGTCAACTCGGCGATCAATTTATTCGCTGCCGCAATGCGGCCGTCCTGGTCGGCGATGGCGATGCGTTGGGCGCGGGTCATGACCTCACCACGTCGTAAAATGATGCGCGAACGCGCGGCGCCGTGTGAACGTGCACGGCGGTGCCGGCACCGGCCCCTTGATCGCCCGCATCCGCGCCAGCAGCCTGATTTGATCGTCGAGTCGATGTTCGGCCCAGGCCGTCTTGTGCGCCTCGGCGAGCCAGCGCAGTTCCATCGCGTCGGCTTCCGCCAAGCGATAGGCTGTCACGATGTCGATGCGCGGATCGGGCGCGTCCGCGTCCTGCGCGATCTGGCGCGCGCGGTCGAAGACGGTGGGGGAAGGGGATGACGTGAGGGTGAGGGGCATTGGTCAGTCCCCCAACTTCGCGAGAAGATCGTTGAGCCAATCACGCATGGCCTCAGCATCGTCACGCGTCAGATAAAATGTCGCTTCGAATGTGCCGTGCTGATTATTGAACAATGTCAGCGACCAATCTTTATCTCCGTGCATATAGCGAAGATCGTTTTGTCTCAGATCAAGACCGGAATACCGAGATTTGTCGTGGTGAAGTTTCATGGGCGGCACGGCCTGAATTTCAAAGCCCATTGGATTTGGCTCCCGCGTTTGATGACGGGAGAATACATAGCATGACCGAATATTCGGTGCAACCGAAAAAGCAGGTCAGGCGAAAATATTTTCGGCTAGGCCGAAATCGGCTTATGCAATAAAGGGTTGAATCGCCCGTCGGGGCTAGTTGGCGGCGGCTTCCAGGCCGGCGCGGTAGCCGATCGTATAGCCGAACTCGAAGTCTGATTCCGGGTCCCCAAAGGTTCTAAGGGGTTCAAACGGACAGAGTGGGGGCAGCGGATCAAGCGACGAGCCGGAGGCTTGTTTGTAGCCGGTGATGTAACCCCTCTGATAACCGTCGCAAAAGCCGCCTTGCGCGTGGCCCGGCGTCGAGGCTAGCAGAACCGCCGCAGCCGTTAATATCGCAAGCACTCTCATTTGCGGCTTCCGATCAACCGCTCCGCCATAATGCGCAGGGTTTCTCGGTTTTCGGGACTTGCCTGGTCCCACAACGGCCAGAACCGCCCGGTCGTTTCATCCAAGGGATTGATCTCAAGCAGCGCGCCAGATGTCGTCTTTAGGGCGTGGGCGAGCTTTTCCAGTCCTTCGGTGCTGTAGCCCTGGCGGCGATTTTCGATGGCCGAGATGTTGCCGGTGGACATTCCCGACCTCTCGGCGAGGTCTTCCACCGTTAAATCACGGAATATCCGCCACTCCTTGATGAAGTGCATAGGGAGTTGACGTTGCTGGTTTTTTTGGCGCGGCCGGTGCGGTCCTGACTTGGGCATGCGGCTAAGTCTAGGGGGTGAATCCAAAGGCAGAAGACCGCCGTTCCGAATATTCGGTTGCCCCGAATTTTCGGCTATGCTATTGAGTCGGTCCACCATGAAACTCGCTGACTGGCTCAAAAAAGAACGCCTGCCGCGCTTTCGCTTCGCGGAGCGCATCTGCGTGCAGCCGTCTGTGATCACGGACTACTGCCGCGGGAGATATGCGCCGCGGCCGAAGACGGTTGCGAAGATCATCCGCGAGACGGGCGGAGAGGTGACAGCCAACGATTTTCTGACCGACGAGGCACGGAGCGCATTGGAGGCCGCCAAATGACGGCCCTACTGCATCCGCAGATCGAGCGGGCTGAACGCTCTGGCGATATAGGATCGCGTCAACGCCAGCGCGGCGAGCGCCTTCATGATCGCATCGGGCACAGCAGAGCTGGGGGCAATGATCTCGGCAACAATCTCGCGCTCGCCGCCTCGTGTCTCGTGTCTCGTACAGGCAGAACCGCAGATTTCGGCCGCCGGCGTCCTCGATCCGTTCCAGACCGGCGCAATAGATCACGTCGTACATGGCGTTGCTCCTCACTCACTGACGCAAGGGGCGGGGCACCGAGCCCCCACGCGACGCCACCGTCCCGGCAGCCTATCCGACAACTATAGCGATTATGCGTCAAGGCTGAATCTTTCATCGCAGGCCTTCGCAATTCTCTTGACTCCTCTTTTCGTTGCCGAATGTCGCGTGTCCGTTGCTGCGGACCTGAGTGGAGATCCAGGACGAAAACCGTTCGCTGCGGACTCAAATCGAGACGCTGAAATCCAAAGTTCCTGCAGGAGATAAGTAGGATTTGGTTAGCTTGGCTACCCATGCCCTCAATCGTTCTGTGAGATTCTTACGGCCATAGAGGTGGAGAAATAAGAACAAGCCTCAATGGCAGTAAAGCCCTCTCGGCGACATGAGCGCCAAGGTAGCCAAGCTACGCCAAAACCAAACAAACAAACCTGCACAGTCCTCTCCGTAACAGTCTCCAGTAGCTTACCGCGTCCAGTTGCACACCAATCGCTCGGCATGGCGATGATGGCGACGCTTGAGCTTCCTCTTTTCACAGTCGTCCCGGTTATCGCCGGGGTGATGCTCTTCGGCGTGGCCATGCTGTGGGGGTGCCGGTGAGCTTTCAGCTTCACGTTCCCGTCAAGCCGGAAAACCTCCCGGCAACGATCAGTCTGCGATCACGCAAAGCCGGGATCACCTGTTACGTCTCGATCAGATTCGGTCTTCTCAAGGAGGTCGGGCTTGTCCTCAAAGTCGTCAAAGGTGCGGGCGCATCCATCGGCATAGCGGGAGCGAAGTAATGACGGCCTTGGCTGTGAAGGTCTTGTTTCACGCGAGGGCCTTCGTGGGAGCGAGGCCGGATTCGGTCAACTGAGAACAGGGATTCAAGAGGGCAACGCGATGCGACGACGAAGCGGTTACGTCCAGATTGACGTTCAAGACATGCTCGATCAACTGGAGGACGACGACCTCTTGGAAGAATTGCGCGCCCGAAAGTTGATGGTGGCCCAACCCGGGACATGCGACCTCGATATTGTTTGTGAGGCTTATCGAGAACTCCAAGGCCATCGCCCCGACGAGGCGCGGTGTATTCTTGAGCGGCTGATTTTCCCGAAATGGAAAAGCGCCGCGAAATGCGATGACGAATATCAACTTTGGCGGGGCACTAGGAGATGACCGACATATCCGCCCGCGTCGCCGAACTCGCCGAGCGAGGATACGGCGATCGCCGCATCGCCGAACAGCTTGGCATCACGCGCCACCAGGCGCGCGGCGAGATGAAGAAGGTTGAAATCCAGAAGGCGAGCCATCAAGCCCTCGCGGTGCCGCAGCGGCAGGGGACCGTCCTGGAGCTTTATGACGCCGCCTGCCGGGCGCTCGGCGAAGCCGCCGCCATCAATGATGTGATGCCTCTTCTCGATCAGATCGAGCATGTCAAATTGCACGCCAGGAAAGTGCGCGACCGGCAGCTCCTCGCCGACGCCGCCGCATTCCAGCACAAAGCCGAACGCCGGCTCGGGCAAATCATCCTCGCCGCGCGTGAGGCTGGACATTTTCTGTCGGGCAACCGGGTTAAATGTTCTGACCTGGAACATTTAGAAACCCGCGCGACGCTGGCCGAAGTCGGAGTTGACCGAAAACTCTCGGCGCGCGCGCAAAAACTTGCGGCACAGGACGAGCAGACTTTCGAAGCCAATAATGAAGCTTTGCGCGAGCACATCGTATCGGGCGCGGCGAAGGTTATGGATCGCGATGCGGCGACAAAGGAAAAACAGGCGCGCCGCGAATCGCGCGAACGCATCCTCGGCGTCACACAGCTCGCCGCCCCCGCCGGCAAATTCGGCGTGATCGTCGAAGACTACGAATGGGATCACGAAACCTGGTCGGAGCGCGGGCGCGATCGCGCGGCGGAAAATCACTATCCGGTCAGCAAGGACGCCCACACCGCGCAGGAGATCGTGGAGCGGACCAAAGACCGCTTCGCCTGCGCCGCCGACGATTGCGTGTGCTTTCAGTGGACCACGGGGCAGCATCTGGCCGTGGCGCTCGACGTGATGCGGCTGCGCGGCTTCGATTACAAATCGCACGTTGTGTGGGGCAAGGACAAGATCGGGCTCGGCTACTGGTTTCGCGAGAAGCATGAAATTCTTTTGGTCGGCGTGAAGGGCGACATCCCCGCTCCCGCTCCCGGCACGCAATGGGAATCGCTGGTCATGGCGCCGCGCGGCGAGCATTCGGCGAAGCCGGAATGTTTCCTGGAGCTGATCGAGGGATCCTTCCCGACGCTGCCGAAGATCGAGTTGAACCGGCGCGGGCCGGCGCGGGCGGGATGGAGCGCCTGGGGATTTGAGGCGGAGCGAGCAATGGAGGCGGCGGAATGACCGCGCGCCTCGCCTACCTCGCGTCGCCCTACACCAAATATCCGCGCGGTATCGACGCCGCGTTCGGCGACGTGTGCGCGCTTGCGGCGCCGCTGATCCGGACCGGCGTCAACGTCTTTTCGCCGATCGCGCATTCGCATCCGATCGCAGTCAACGGCGGACATGATCCACTCGATCAAGATTTCTGGAAAGAGATCGACGCGATCTTCCTCGACAAGTGCGACGTACTGATCGTGGCGCACATGGACGGATGGAAGGAATCGCGCGGAATAGCCCATGAAATCGAGGTTTTCGAGCGTGCAGGGAAACCGATTTTCGATCTCGATCCGATGAGCTTGAGCATGGTGGCGCGGCGATGAAGCCCGCGGAGGTGCCAACGAGGCCTGTTCTTCGCTGGCATGGAGGCAAGTGGAGACTTGCCTAATGCGAAAACGGCTGCGGAGCCGTAGGAGGACTGCCATGAGCCCGGACCAAATCTTCATTACGGTCAACAGTAAGGCGTGCTCGCTTGCGGATTTTTCGGGCATGGAGAAAGCATCCATCAGGACGGTGTACGCGAGCGGCTGTGCGGCGCTGACAAGCCTCGATCTGCCGAACGCGACCTGGGTGGACGCGCGCGGCTGCGCGGCGCTGACCAGCCTCGATCTGCCGAACGCGAAGGAGGCGTTCGCGAGCGGCTGCGCGGCGCTGACAAGCCTCGATCTGCCGAACGCGACCTGGGTGGACGCGAGCGGCTGCGCGGCGCTGACCAGCCTCGATCTGCCGAACGCGAAGG
>JBAWFD010000069.1:0-6832 GCA_049591615.1 Gammaproteobacteria bacterium
CCCTGGGTGGGGGCGGTCGCCTGTCGATTGCGGGAATCCACCGCGTATAGACAAATCGGAATAACTCGATATGACAACCCGCAAGACCAAGAAACGCAAGGGGGTAATGGGTAGGCCACCAGTCCAAGACCCCACCGGCGAGATAAATCTCGATCATGAGCGCGCGCGCGTGCAACAGCTGACCGCCGACAAGCTAGAGCTCCACGTGAAACATCGGCGCCGCCAGTTGCTTGAGACTGAGGCGGTACGCGACCGCTGGAATCTGATGTTATCGAACTTCAGGGCACGCGTCTTGCAGCTACCCAGTAAAGTGCTGCAGCTTATCCAGGCTGCGGCATCGTATGCAGAGGCCGAGGCCATTCTCAAGGCCGCCATCCATGAATGTCTGAACGAGCTGGCCGATCTTGATCCGGATGAAATAGCCAAGATTGAAGCAGATGAGGAAAAGTAAACGCACGGCCATCGGGCGGGCTTTATCACCGGAGATACTGCGCCCACCGCCGTTGCTGCTGGTGTCTGAATGGTGCGACGAGTTCCGCATCCTAAGCTCCGAGTCATCGGCCAGCCCTGGCCACTGGCACAACAGCCGGACGCCATATCTGTGCGGCATCATGGATGCCTTCAATGACCCCAACGTGGAAACTGTGGCCGTGCAGGCCAGCTCCCAGGTCGGCAAATCCGAGGTATTGCTTAACATCATTGGGTATGTGATAACGCAGGACCCCGGCCCAATCCTCTTTGTACAACCATCACTGCAGATAGCCGAGGCCTTCGTAAAGGATCGCATCATCCCGATGGTGCGCGACTGTCCCGCAATTTCGAAGCGAGTCACGCTGAAAAAGACCACGCGCCGAGATGTGGTGCAGGATACGATGTTGCACCGGACTTTTCCTGGTGGACACCTTACGCTTGCCGGCGCTAACTCTGCGGCCAGCCTAGCGAGTCGCCCCATCCGGATTCTGCTGCTGGATGAAATTGATCGATACCCGGTATCGCTGGCAGACGAGGGTGATGTTGTCGCACTGGCCAGAAAACGCACCACCGCCTTCTACAACCGTAAGATTGCGCTTGTCAGTACCCCGACCGTCAAGGGCGCCAGCCGCATCGAGTTCGAATACAACAATAGCGACCAGCAACGCTACTTCGTGCCGTGCCCACATTGTCGTCACATGCAGGTGCTGCGCTTCGGCGGTAAGGCCGAGACATACGGACTCAAGTGGGAACCTGGGCGCCCTGATACCGCATGGTATGAATGTGAGGAATGTCACCAAGCGGTCAAAAATGCGGACAAGGCGCGGATGCTTTTGTGCGGAGAGTGGCGATCTACAAGGCCAGCAGACGAATCCGAGAGCGGTCAGAATAGCGGTCACAGTAAGGTGCGCGGGTTTCACATCAATGAGCTATACAGCCCATTCGTGAGTTTCGGCGAGCTGGCCACAAATTTCATTGAGTCAAGCAAGCTGCCGGAAACTCTGCGCACCTTCGTCAATACCAGCTTGGGCGAGGCGTGGGAGGAAGAGGACGACCTGCCGGACACATCAGAGATTGAACTGCGCGCCGAGGAATACAACAAGGTGCCTGCACTGGCTCTGGTGCTGACCTGTGGCGTGGACGTGCAGGGAGACCGTATTGAGCTTGAGGTTATAGCATGGAGCAAACACTACGAGTCGTGGGGGATTGAGCGCGCCATCATCTACGGCGACCCATCTCAACCTGCGATATGGCAGCAGGTCGATCTGTATCTCAAACGAGAGTTTGATAGCGAAGGCGGCGATAAACTGCGCATCTCATGTACTTGTATCGACTCCGGCTTCTGCACGGAGATGGTTTATAAATTCGTCAAGGACAGGGCTGGGCGCCGCATATTCGCCGTCAAGGGTGTAGCCGGTCCTGGTAAGGCAATCATCGGTCGCCCGCTGAAAAACCAGTACAGCCGCACCATCAAGGTGTTCCCGGTCGGCGTGGATACCGTCAAAGACATCATCCTCGCGCACCTGCGCGTCGAGAACGATGGCCAGTCGCCGTTTATGCACTTCCCCAAGACCTACGGGTCAGACTTCTACGAGCAGCTAACCGCCGAGAAGTGCGTCACCCGGCACAAGGGCGGCCAGCCGGTGCGCGTGTACGTCAAGGTCAGGCCGCGCAATGAGGCGCTGGACATTCGTGTGTATAACCGGGCAGCGCTGGAACTCCTGAAAGTGAACCTCGACAAGCTCGAGGAACCGCTTGGAGCGGTCAAACGGATACATACACAGGAACCCACAAAGAAAACGGATACAACGCGGTCGCCTGTACTAGATGAGATTGTGTCGAGGATGCGATCTCAAGGCAAGCGGCGCGGAGGATTCGTCAACAACTGGTAGAACATGACCCCTACAGTAACGCCCCCATACAATGAGCCTGATGTCATTGTCGCCGGGGATAACGTGCAATGGCTGCGCACCTTCTCAAATTACGACCCAGTTAATTACACCCTTTCCTATGCGTTGATGCCAACCACCGGCAGCATCATCACCATTACAGCCGTCGATTATGGCGATCACGCCACATTTGAAGTCAATGTAGCGGGGGCCACCACCGAGGCATGGGTGCCGTCAGATAACTATATCTGGCAGGCCTACATGAAAGACGGTAGCGGCAACCGCACCACGCTGTTCAATGGCCGCATCAAGATCAAGCCGGACTTTGCCACTGCCGCCGTCGCCAATTATCAGAGTGCCGTTAAACAAACGCTGGACGCCCTGTACGCGCTTGTTCAGAACAAGGCCAGCAGCGACCAGATGAACTACACCATCCGCGGCCGGTCGTTGTCGCGCATGACGCCAAAAGAGATACTGGACTGGATTGATTTCTACGAGGAATTGTTTGACCGCGAGAAGCGCAGCGAGGCGATTGCCCAGGGTAAGGGAAACAAGGGCAAGATCGTTGTGCGGTTCCGTGACCTCGGCGACTGGCCGATGCCTAATCTGTGGTGGCGCGGAGGTGGTTACTAATGAACCCCTTTGCCCTCAAATTATTCAACCGCACCGCTACTCCATACGTAGAAACCAACGCAATCAAAGAGAAAATCTCTCATAAAGCCGCTGCTATTGCGCAGCGCATGTTCAAGGCAGCCATGCCGTCGCGCCTTGGTGGTGCGTGGCAGCTACTGCCGCAGCCTACAAACTGGGTCATTCGGTCGAGTTTGCGCGCCTTACGCGCCCGCAGCCGCGAACAATGGGAGAACAACCCATACGTGAAGCGCTTTGCAGACCTCATAGCCTCGAATGTAGTGGGTCACAAGGGCATTTTAGCTCATCCCAACGTCAAACAAGCCGACGGGACGATGGATGATAGGGTAAACAAGCTCATTCACGACGCATATACCGACTGGGGACAGGGTCGGCACTGTGATGTCGGTAAAAGCCTAAGTTTTCCAGACCTGCAACGCCTGGCCGTCAAGACGCTCGCCATCGACGGCGAAATCTTTATCCGCATGTATCGCGACCGGTCATTTAAGTATGGCTTCGCCATGCAGATCATTGACCCTGAATTTATTGACCTGCTTTTCGAGAAAAAGCTCCCTAACGGCAATTATATTCTGCAAGGCATCGAATACAACAAGTTCAATGCCCCTGTTGCATACCACATTTATCAGCCTGCGCCCGGTGACTCATACGCCACGTATGCGCCCGCTGGTGCTGGCCAGTATATCCGCGTGCCGGCGGAAGAAATGCTGCACGTCTTTGTACCGTTCCGCGTTGATCAGCGCCGCGGCGTCCCTATGACGTCTAACGCATTGAACCCGCTTAAGATGCTGGATGGCTATATGGAAGCCGCAGTGGTTGCGGCCCGTGTTGGCGCGTCCACTATGGGATTCTTCCATTCCGTAGGCGGAGAGCAGGAAACAATCGCTGATGACAAGAATCCGGACGGTTCTCTTGCGTTCGATGCCGAGCCTGGCACCTTCCGCCAACTCCCGAATGGCGTGGACGTTACTGCATGGAAACCAGACTATCCGAGTACGGCTTTCCAGCCATTCGTTAAAACCGTACTGCGCCAGGTCGCCAGCGGCCTCGGTATCAGCTACACCAGCTTGAGCAACGACATCGAGAGCGTCAATTACAGCTCCATTCGGCAGGATGCGCTGCAGGATCGCGAGCTATACCGCGTTATCACCGACACCCTGATAAACCGGTTAATACAGCCAGCTTATGAGAACTGGATTCAGACTCAGCTGATGATCGGCACACTGAAACTGCCGCGCAAGACGCTTATGCTGGACGAAGTAGAGCGTTATTCACCGGTGCGCTTTGCACCGCGCGTATTCCACAGCATTGACCCCATCAAGGATGCGCAGTCACGGGCACTCGAAGTTATCAATGGCCTGCGCAGCCGCAGCGATGTCATACGCCACGAATTTGGCCAGGAGCCGGATGATGTATGGGCTGAAATAGCGCAGGAGAACAAGAAGATGGCGGCGCTGGGCCTGAGCTTCGATCCAAACAAGCAGAACATCGTCGAGCAGATCAAAGAGGACTTGTAACCACTAAATTGATACATACAAGACAGCACAGCGCCTTCGGGCGCTTTTTTTATGGGAATGAAACATGAAAGACCCTCAGATTGACATAGCCCTAATCGAATACGGCCTGTTCCTGCGCGGGAAAACTCCGAAGGAAGGCACTGACAAGTACGGCAACGTTGAGTTTGCCGACGAGAAAAACAAGAAATATCCGATTGATACCGAGGAACATATCCGCGCCGCATGGAACTACATCCACAAGAAAAAGAACGCTGCCGAGTATGACGAGGCAACGCTGGCAGAGGTCAAGGCCAAGATCGTGGCGGCATGGAAGGCCAAGATTGACGAGAAGGGGCCACCGGCGGCGCAGAAGCGCAAGGCTGGCACGCTACACCTTCCAAATACGGATGCCGCGCCACAATCAACGCGCAATTTCGTCATAGAAATGGATCAGCGGGAGGTACGGGACGACCGGCGCGTGAATATCGCATTTTCGTCTGAGACACCCGTGCGCGGCTACTCCGGGATGGAAGTGCTTGACCACGGGCGCGGCGCTGACTTCTCACGCCTCAACAACGGCGCACCCCTGTTACTTAATCACGACCCACGCCAGCAGATTGGCGTCGTCGAGAGCGCCAACATCGGCGCAGACCGTAAAGGCCGTGCCGTCATCCGTTTCAGTAAGAACCCGGATGCCGACGCCATCTATCAGGACGTGAAAGACGGCATCCGCCGCAATATCAGCGTCGGCTATGACCATGGCGATCCGGTGGCCGAAACCACCCGCGAAGGCAAGCAAATCCAGCGCATCCACAACTGGCAACCGATGGAATTGTCCATCGTTTCCATGCCTGCAGATGCCACGGTCGGCGTCAACCGCGAGCTTAATGCAGAAACTTTCATACATACAGAGAACAGCGTCACAGGCGCCAATGCTTTACCCACAACCGAACAGAGAGAGAATGCCACCATGACCGAAGTCGAACTGAAAGCACAGCGCGATGCAGAAGTGAAATCTGCCGCCGATGGCGCCATGAAAGCCGAGCGCGAGCGCGCTTCTGCGATCAACGGCATGTTGCCCTCCCTCAAAAAGATGGGCCTCCGTGATGCCGATGACATGGCGAAGCGCGCCATTGAGTCCGGCCAGTCCAAAGAGGACTTCACCGCCACCGCTTTCGCCGAGATGGCGAAGAATGTGGACACTGGTGTGCAGCGCGCATCTGCCTCTGATGCTATTGTCGGTCTGACCGCCAAAGAAGCGCAGTCTTTCAGCTTCCGCCGGATGATTCTGGCGCAGGTTGAGCCGACCGCAAAGAACAAAGAAGCTGCGAAATTCGAGATAGAGACATGCGAAGCAGCCCGCTCCCTGTCACCGACAGGCAAGGGCACATTTACGATCCCCTTCGATGTGCTGCGCGCCAAAGCAACCCGCAGCGCATTGAGCGCATCGAGTTCAGATGTCGTGGCCACCAACCTTCTGGCTGGCGATTTCATCGAATATCTGTATAACCTCGTAACCGTGGCGCAAGCAGGCGCCATCCGCCTGGATGGCTTGGTTGGTAACGTCAATATCCCGAGGCGTTCTGGTACGGCGACAGGTTACTGGCTGTCCACTGACACCAGTGCTCTGACTGAATCTGAGACAGCATTCGACAACGTGGCGCTCACGCCGCACACCCTGACGGGCTTTAGCAAGTACAGCCGCCAATTACTCGCGCAGGCAACTCCTGCTGTCGAGCAGCTGGTGCGCGATGACTTGGCGCAGGTGATTGCGGTTGGTCTGGATGCAGCCGCCATTAACGGCAGTGGCTCAAGCGGCCAGCCGACAGGTATCCTGCAGACGAGTGGTGTTGGTGAGATAACGCTGGGCACAAATGGTGCTGCACCCACATATGTCAACGTAGTTGACATGGTTGGCTTGCTGATGAAAGCGAACGCCTACAAGGGCAAACTCGCTTGGCTCATCAACGGTCAGGTATTCGAGACCTTTGCCACCACGGCACGCATAGGCAGCACATATCCGACGTTCATTATGAATGATCCCTATACGCAGCTGCTTGGTCATCCGGTGTTCAACTCGCAGAACGTACCTAGCACACTGACTAAGGGCTCTTCAAGCGGCGTCTGCTCGGCGACGATCTTCGGCAACTTCGCCGACCTGATTATCGCTGGCTGGGCTGGCCTCGACATTCTGGTGGACCCGTACACCTACGCTTCCTCAAACGAAGTTGGCGTGTATGCCTATCAGATGAATGATATTGGCCTGCGCCATGTTGGCAGCTTCGCCATGATCAACGACATGTTGACGACCTGATAGGGCGTAACCCA
>JBAWFD010000070.1:0-14810 GCA_049591615.1 Gammaproteobacteria bacterium
TGGGTGACTGACCTGAATGGAAAAACTGTGCCTGGTTAAAATGGCAGTTTTTACTGACTATGCAATCGATTCAAGTGCGTTGACAATCATTATTAAAATTGATGGGCAAAGTTATTTAAAGACGACACAAGAAATTAAGAGGCTGGTATTAACATGCGACGCTCGTTTTTATAAGAGTGTCGCAGTGAAGTGTTGATTAAATACCGATCGTTATCAACCTAAATTCGTGACACGCATCACTCGTTCTGGCCGAACTTCGCGATATCATCGGGTACCGCTTCGGCCGTAACGACTTTCTCCTTGCCTTGAACCAAGACGCGGATTTCTTCGACCACGGCGGGGTTCGCCAGGGTCGTCACATCGCCCACGTCACGTCGGTTGGAGATGGAAGCTAGCACCCGGCGCATGATTTTGCCTGAGCGCGTCTTGGGCATGTCGGGCACAATATAGACATGTTTGGGCCGTGCGAACTTGCCGATGATGTCTTCGTTGGCCTTGATGATGCGGTTGATGACTTCGGGTGTACCTTCGGATCCCGGCTTGAGTGCGATATAGACTTCGGGCACGCGTCCCTTGAGCTCGTCGGCCACCGGCACCACCGCAGCTTCAGCGACTTCGGTCACCGTCAGGCACGCAGACTCGATTTCCTTGGTGCCCAAGCGATGCCCCGAAACATTGATGACATCATCGATGCGGCCCAGAATGCGGTAGTAACCGTCGGCTGCCTGCATGGCGCCGTCACCCGCCAGATACGGCCAATCCCGCCAGTCCTTGCTCTTGGGATTCTGGCAATAGCGCGCGTAATAGGTTTTCACGAAGCGTTCGTCGTCACCCCAGATGGTCTGCATGATCCCAGGCCAGGGATTGCGGATGCAGATATTGCCTGCGCGACCGGAACCCGCAGCAATTTCTTCACGATTCTCGTCATAGATGACCGGATGGATGCCAGGAACGCCTGGACCCGCGCTGCCGGGTTTCATCGGATCGATTGCCGGTAGGGTGCTGCACAGGAATCCGCCATTTTCGGTCTGCCACCAGGTATCCACGATCACGGCTTCACGTTTGCCGACCTCGTTGTAGTACCAGCGCCAGGTTTCAGGCTCGATAGGTTCGCCGACCGTGGTCATGTGTTTGAAGTGATAGTGGTATTTTCTCGGCTCGTCTGGTCCCTGTTTGCGCAGCGCGCGGACCGCTGTGGGTGAGGTGTGGAAGATATTCACCCCCAGGCGCACGGCGATCCGCCACGGCCGCCCTGCATCGGGATGTGTGGGCACGCCCTCGTAGATGACACTGGTGGCCGCAAGTGCCAGCGGACCATAGACGATATACGAATGTCCGGTGATCCAGCCGATATCCGCCATGCACCAGTAGGTGTCGGTCGGGTGGATATCCTGGATGTACTTGGAAGTGCCGGCGACATAAGCGAGATAGCCTCCGGTACGGTGCTGACAACCTTTGGGCTTGCCGGTACTGCCGCTGGTGTACATCAGGAACAAGGGTGCTTCGGCATCCATGGGTACGGGCTCAACGAGTTTGCCTTTGTATTGGATCAGGATTTCGTTGACGAAGAAATCGCGCCCCTTGACCATCGGTGTCGGTGAACTGTACTTGCCCGGGTAACGCTGCCAGATCAGCACCTTGTCCACCTTCTGGCCCATTTCTTTCGCAGTTTGCACCGCGATGTCGGCGTTCACTTTGTGATCGAGGAGCTTACCGGCGCGCCAGTAGGCGTCCATGGAGATGAGTATGTTGCTGCCCGAATCCTGGATGCGCGTGCCGCAGGCCTGGCCTGAAAATCCGCCGAATACCTGCGAGTGGATCACACCCAAGCGCGCACACGCGAGCATAGTGATCGGTAGCTCAACCGTCATCGGCAGGTGCAGGGTGACACGATCACCGGCCTTGAGCCTGCAATAATCGCGCAACAATGCCGCCATCTCGTTCACCCGGATATAGAGTTCCTGATAGGTGAGTGCAACCGGCGGATCTTCCTCCGGCTCGCTGACGAATATGAGCGCGGCTTTATCACGGTACTGGGTCAGGTGGCGATCCACGCAGTTGTAGCTGGCATTGAGTTTGCCGCCCACGAACCATTTCCAGAACGGCGGTCTGTCAGTATCAAGCACTTTCTTATACGGCTCGAACCAGGACAGCATATCCGCGTATTCCCTGAAACAGTTAGGAAAATTCTTTAGACTGAAACGCTCACGAATCTGCGGATCGCTGACGTTTGCCTGTTCGATGAACTTCTTGGGCGGTTGGAAATATTCTTCTTCTTTCCAATGCACGGCGATCTGCGCTTCGCTGACCTCGGTGTTTTCATTTGCTTTGGCTTTGTTTGCCATGGGGGTTTCTCCTTGCGGATACCTCACATATACCGCTTGCTGTGCTTTACTCTTCAACAAAAGCTTTCAAGCTGCGATCGAACGGGCGGACAGTTAGTGTGGCAGCCCGTGCGATCGCTTTTAACAAATACCTTCAACCTTTGGGAGCGCCTACCGGCACCACTGTCTTGCCAAAAGTGCTGTTGGTCACGATGGCGAAACTCGTATACATGGCGAGCAGTCCGCAAACCAAACCTAGCCAACCGCCCGCGAGCGACAAGCCGCTGATTCCGAACAGAGCACCGAAGCCCAGCAGGAAGAAAGTGATCCATAGGGTCAGGAACACCCACCACAAGGCCTTGCTCAGGCGGAAAGTCGAGACCCACATGTACAGCGTGAACACACCCCAGCCGAGCAGCGTGACGGCGATGGTGCTGCCTGCATGTGACAGGTCCAGCACACCGTGACCACCGAGCAGGATAAGCAAAGCAAACCAGAACCAGAACGCACCGTAACTCAGGAACGCCACTTGACCGAAGGTGTTGCCGGTGCGGAACTCAAGCAATCCTGCCAGTATCTGTATCAGTCCGCCATACGCGAGCGCCAGTGGAATGACCACCTGCTCTCCGCCTTTCGGCAACAGGCCGGCGTTGATCAGGCTAAGTATCACTGTGGTAAGTCCGAAGCCAATCAGGCCGAGTGGAGCGGGATTGGCGAACGTAGATTTAGATTCTTCTGCCATGGGAGCTCCTCCATAAATTTATGAGTGAAGCCGCATTGTTTATATGCTCGGAAATTCCAGTCTGCAAGTGGAGATAAACCCATCCAACAGTAGAAGCTGGGATTATTATTCTTATTTACTGAATTAAAAATATATAGTTACGAGAGGTAATTACTTAATGACCTTAAGTACTGTAAATCTATACAGACGACATATTTACATGCACACAACATAATCAAAGCATTGATATGACTTTGTAATTGACCTAAGTCATTTACAGATCATTGGTGTAGAGTAGAAAGGCAGGATACCTGCTGCGCAGGAAGCGGATAGCGGGTCCCTTAACCTGTTGCGAATGAGGTAACTATCATGAGCACGAACCGCTTTAGAATGTTTCTTGTTTTCAGCACGGCATTACTTTTTGGATTTACAACCAGCATCTTCGCTGATCCCGCAACACCAGCTGTTACATCTAATGTCAGTACCAATTCTGACGTGAGTATCACGCTGCATGGATTCATCGATACTAGTTTCTTTTGGCAAGACCAGAATTTTATTTTCGGTAATGGTCAGGACGCCGAATTCCCGGTACCCAATACCTCCGGCAGCAACGACAATCTCTCAGGAGCCAGTATCCAGAACACACGTTTGTGGATAGATATTAAGGGCCCAGCACTATCTAGTGACTGGAGCGTGGGCGGTCATATAGAAGGCGATTTATTTGGCGGTTTTAACGGCACCGGACCCTACAGCTCATCACAGGAAACACCACGGTTACGGCAGGCATATATGAACTTGGAGAATAAGGATAGCGGCAGTAATGTCATCATAGGCCAGCAATGGGATTTGCTGTTCCCCGGAGAGAGTGTGCCCGAGTCGCTCGCACATATCGCCTTCCCGCTGGGCTTCGCTACCGGCATGATCGGATGGCGCTTCCCGGGCGTCGTATGGGAACAGAATCTCAACCAGCCGTCACCCGATTCTCTGGCGTGGCGGCTAGACATGGCTGCGTTCGAGGGTGAATGGGATGGGCCCGGTTCGAACGTCAATGACAATACCGCCGGCAATGCCAACTTCCATCCACAAATCGAGATTCGCCTGCACGCGCAGGAAGGTGACTGGCTGGGCTACATCGTGGGCCACTACAGCACAGTGGATTTGAGCGGTGTTGGTGGCAGCACGCCGACCCCGATCACCGACACCATCACAACTTCAGCTATAGAGTTAGGTACTACCTGGACGCCCGGCCAGTTTGTATTGAAAGCTGCGATCTATAACGGCAAAGGACTCGGCCAGGTATTTGGCGCGATGGCACAGTTCGGCGACATTAGTGAAACCGGCGGGTATATACAAGGCGGCTACAAGTTCACACCCAATTGGGCGCTTTATGCTTCCTATGCCGCCGACCATCCGAATGAGGGTGATGTAGTCACCTGGACCGGCAGTGGCGCGTCCGGTTATACCAAAAGCCAACAGTGGGCGGCCGACCTGATTTATGGCAATGGCCCCTATGGTTTTGGTCTTGAGTGGATGCACGCCATCCTGGATAGCATTGCCACTGGTACTACGACCGGCGGGACAGCCACCACCTCCACTGGAGGCAATCAAGTTTCTGTAAGTGCGATCTATCATTTCTAGACTAGATTGATAAAGTTATATTAATTAGCGGACGTCCATGGATGGACGTCCCTGGAAGGCCGTTACCAGCACACGGCCATCATTCGGCGGCAAAAATCGTTTAATCAAGCCTTTATTTTAAGGAGGTCAGTCATGAGCAGATACCTCTCACAATATATTACTGGGGTCTTCGTGTTGGTATTGTCGGTCGCAGCGATGGCGGCCGGTACCACGACTGGGATCCAACCGACTCCTGAACATTTCCCTTCCAAGTTCGGTTCCATGAGCTTCCCGGCTGAATTTCCAGCCGGAACCACGATTACACTGACCCAATGGAGCCATTTCGTACCGCGCTACGACAAGTGGTTCGACCAATACGCGCAACAGTGGGGCGCGCACAACAATGTCAAGGTTGTGGTGCAACATATCAGCTTAGGTGATCTGGTGCCGACACTGGCGGCAGCCATTGCGGCGAGCAAGGGTTCCACGCTGTTCGAGATGATATCGCCACCGGCGTCTTTTATTCAGGGCTTGCAGAGCCTGGCGGACGTGCACAAGGCTGCCGTACAAGCCTTCGGCCCCGAGGAGGAAGTGTGCACCAGCCAGACGTATCTACCGATAAAGAACGAGTGGTATGGCTATTGCCACGGCTGGGTGCCGGATCCGGGTGACTACCGCGTTTCTCTCTGGAAGCAGGTGGGCTATCCCACTGGTCCACACACCTACGCTGATCTGTATGACGGTGGCGTGAAAATCTTTCAGAAAACTGGTATCCCGGTCGGCGTTGGTATGTCGCCGGAACTCGATTCCGAGTTCTACGCGCGCTCGCTGATTTGGTCGTTCGGCGGTTCGGTGTTCGACAAGTGTGGTGATGTGGCGCTGGACTCGCCCCAGGTAGTGGCGGCGGTGCAATATCAGACCAAGCTGTTCAAGGCGGCGGAAACTCCGGAGGTATTTGCCTGGAATCCGGCCTCCAACAACCAGGCTTTTGTCTCCGGCCAAGCCTCCTACATCCAGAACTCGATATCGTTCTACCGTACCGCCCAGCAATCCAATGAGGCAAACGCCGAGGACACCGGGTTCAGTCCGGGCCTCAAGGGACCCGGCGGCCAGGTACACCAAACCTCGCACGTATGGTTTATCTACGTCATGCCGAAATATGTGACCGATCACGAGCAGATTCTTGCGGCCAAGAAATTCCTGCTGGATCTGACCGCTAATTCCAGCTCGGCAACCTATGAGAGTGAGCTGTACAATTTTCCGGCGTTCCCCCGGAACGTACGGCAACTGTTCGAGAAGGGCGGCTGGCTGGATCACGATCCATGGGGCTCAGTACCGGCCAACAAGCTCGAGGTCCTGCGTGACGCTTCCACTTGGACAGCTTGGCCCGGCTATCCCGGCTTCGCCAATCCGGCGGTGAGCGAGGTGTATAACACCCATCTGCTCACCACCATGATGGCGCAGGCTGCGCGCGGTGAGAAAACCCCGGCTCAAGCGGTCAAAGATACCGCCCAGCAAATCGACCGAATTGTCGCTAAGTGGAAAGCGTTGGGCTACGTTGGCTGTCCGGCTAAATGAGGTGTTGCGGAGGGCGAGTCTGATTCCATGGCGACGCTGGAACTGCGGGGAATAAAAAAGAACTACGGCAGCATCCGCGCAGTTGACGGAGTTGACTTGACGGTAGCCGAGGGTGAGTTTCTGGCGATACTCGGCCCATCGGGTTGCGGCAAGACCACATTAATGCGCATGATCGCCGGGCTGGAGATACCCAGCACCGGTGAGGTGTTGATCGGTGGCAAGCCGATCACACACCTGCCCCCGCGCGCGCGTAATGTCGCCATGGTTTTTCAAAGCTACGCGCTTTATCCGCATATGCTGGTGGCGGAGAACATCGCATTTCCGCTCAAAACGCGCGGCGTAGCGCGCGCGGAGCGCGACATTAGAGTGCAATGGGCCGCCAAGCTGCTCGGCATCGAGCCGCTGCTCAAGCGGTGGCCCGCGCGGCTGTCTGGCGGCGAAAAACAGAAAGTAGCTCTGGCACGCGCGCTGGTGCGCGATCCCGCGCTGTTTATCTTCGACGAACCGTTGAGCTCGCTGGATGCCCAAGTGCGCGCCATGGCGCGAAGCGAGCTGCGCCAGTTGCACGACCGCACTGGCATCACCACCGTGTACGTTACCCATGACCAGCTGGAAGCGCTCGGTATGGGAGACCGCATCGCCATCATGAGAAACGGCCAAGTATGCCAAATCGGCACGCCGCAGCAATTATATGACCAGCCGGCCGATACTTTTGTCGCTGCATTTCTTGGCAGCCCACCCATGAACCTATTGGAGCGCGATGGCAGGATCGTGGGCTTTCGCCCCGAGTTCTTGCGGCCGATGCCGGTGGCAGCGGTTGGCGAGGGCGCGCTGCGGTTAAACCTGCGCATCATCGAACTCGAATTCCTGGGCGCGGAATGGCAAGTGTACGGCCAGCTCGAGAACGGCGGAGCGCCCCAAAAGCTGCTCACCAAAGTGGAGTCGTCAGTAGCCGCCGAGTTGCGGGTCGATGAGATGCGCGAGTTTGCGGTGGAGCGCGCGCATCTGCGATTTTTCGATCCTGAGACCGGACTGCGAGTGACGGATGCGTACCACTGAAACCGCCGTCCGCGTCGGCGTGGGCGACCGGGAGGGCCTGCTGGGTGTGTTGATGCTGGCACCGGCGTTGGTGTACATCGCCGCGCTGGTGGGCCTGCCCTTTTGTCTGGCGATCGCGCTCAGCCTGACCAGCGCTACGATCGGCGACCCCAGCATTCACCACTTCATCGGCTTGGCGAATTTCGCCAGTGTGTTGCACGAGTCGGCGTTTTCCCTGGCACTGCGCAACAGCATCATCGTTACGACCGCCACGCTCATCGTGACGCTGGTGCTCGCAACCGCAGAATCCGAGTTGTTGGCACGGGAGTTCCGCGGCAAATGGCTGGTGCAGATCCTCATCATCCTGCCTTGGGCGATGCCAGTGTCGCTGGCGGCGGTCGATTGGCTGTGGCTGCTTGATTCGGAATTCAGTCCGGTGGACTGGATCTTGCGCCAGATACACCTTCTGGGACCCGGCACGGTTTTCGGTCCGGCCAATCACTTGTATTACTACGGACGGGAGTGGCTCGGCCTCGGCGCAGTGACCGCCATCAACGTGTGGCGTCTGTTGCCGCTGGCTACCATCATCGTGCTCGCCGGACGCACCTCAATTCCGCGCGACATCTTCGAGCAGGCACAGATTGACGGTGCCGGCTTCTTCCGCACACTGTTTCACATCACCGTGCCGGCCCTGCTGCCGATCCTGGTAGTCGCGTCCATGTTTACGGCGCTGCTGGTGTTCGGCGACATGACGGTGGTAGCCATTACCACGCGTGGCGGTCCCGGATACGCAACCCAGGTATTGCCGTACTGGGCTTATCTCAAAGGCATCGAGGGCGGCGCGTTGAGCGAGGGGGCGGCGGTCGCGCTGTTCATGTTCCCGGTATTGCTGGCAGGCGCCATTTTGACGCTACGCATGGCCTACCGAGCCGAGTCAGGCTAGGGTATCGGTCGTGATGCCGTTTCTGCGCCGGCTGGGATTCTATCTGGGTCTACTACTGTTCACGCTGTTTTCCATTTTCCCGGTGATCTGGATGGTGATTACCGCCTTTAAGCAGGACGGGGATCTCTACAACGTCTCCAACGATCCTTTTTTGTACAACCTGCCGCCTACACTCAAAAACGTCACACTGCTGTTCACGAGCACCAACTATCCGGTATTTCTGTGGAATTCGTTCTACATCGGCGTGATCGTGGTGATTATCACTTTGTTGTTGTCGGTGCCGGCCGCCTACAGCCTGTCGCGTCTGGTGGGGCGCTGGGGTGAACGTTCAGGTATCGCCATCTTTCTGGTGTACCTGATACCGCCGACACTGTTGTTTATCCCTTTGTACCAGATTGTGACGTTCCTCAAGGCCGCTAACACAGTATGGTCGCTGGTGATGGTATACCCCACCATTACTGTGCCGTTTTGTACCTGGCTGCTGCTCGGCTTCTTCAAATCCATACCGCATGATTTGGAGGAGGCAGCACTCACCGACGGCTGTAGCCGCTGGCAGGCGTTCCTGCGCGTGGCGCTGCCGCTTTCGCTGCCGGGTATTGCCACCTGCATCGTGTTTGCCTTCGCATTGTCGCTCAGTGATTACATTTACTCGGCAATTTTCATCAGCTCCAGCGCGAGCCGTACAGTCAGCGCCGGTGTGCCCACTGAGCTGATCCGTGGTGACATCTATTACTGGCAGTCGTTGATGGCGGCCGCGGTGATTGTCGCTATTCCGCTGGCGGTGGCCTATGGGCTGCTGTTCGATCGGTTGGTGAAGGGCTTTCAAAGTGAACCTGCCGGTGGCAAGGACGGCTAGGGCTGGCTGCTTGAAATCAGTTACAGCTGGCTTTCCCGTCCCTGTCAGCGGGCTGTCATGATTTTCAAACGGGCCTTGAATTGTAGACCGTCGGTGCCATACAGTTTAGATGTCGATTTCCGATACGACAGGTGTGTGATCCGAAGGTCGCTCCCAGCCGCGCGGTTCCCGGTCAATGACCGTCGCGTGGCTATGTTGCGCTAGGGCCAGCGAAAGCAGGATGTGATCGATGCGCAGGCCCTGGTTGCGACGAAAGGCCGCCGCACGATAATCCCACCAACTGTAGTGTCCAGCCGCTGATTCATAGAGTCGAAAACTGTCCTTGAGACCAGTTCTCAACAATGAATGGAAAGCGGCGCGCTCCGGTTCACTCACCAGCACCTGTCCGGCCCAGACCTGCGGATCGTAAACGTCGCGATCCTCGGGTGCGATATTGAAATCACCGAGTATCACAAGTTGTGGGTAGTCTTTCAGGAGCGTGGTAATCCACAGGTTCAATTGAGCGAGCCAGTCGAGTTTATAGCGGTACTTGTCGGAGTCGACAGTTTGGCCGTTAGGTACGTATAAGTCGAGTACCGCCAGGTGACCTATGGTCGCGCCCAACACGCGCTTCTGGGCGTCGTGGAAATCCGGCAGCGCGGTTGCAAACACGTCCATGCGCCTGCGCGACAATAGCGCCACGCCATTATAAGCGGGCTGTCCGCAGAAGGCGGATAAGTATCCGGCGGTTTCAAATTCGGCTACCGGAAAATTCCGGTCCTCGGTCTTGGTTTCCTGCAGTGCCAACACATCCGGATGGTTGGCATCAAGCCAATGCAGCACGTGTGGCAGTCGCACGCGCAGAGAGTTCACGTTCCAGGTAGCAATTTTCATAAGTTGTGAATGTACTCATCGCACCATCCCTGATGGACCCTGTTCAGCCAGCACTTGGAAATGCTGGCGCTCTGCGGGAATGACTTGCACCGGCATATCATCGAAAAACTCCTGCTTACCTTGCGGAGATCTTCAAGCGGCAATACCGTTCAGTCGCAGGAAGGCATCCAGGGTCGGCTGGCGGCCGCGAAATTCCACGAACAGTTCCATGGCCTCGCGGCTACCGCCCTGACCCAGAATGGTGTCAAGAAAGCGTTTGCCGGTGGCGCGGTTGAAGACTCCGGTTTCCTCGAAGGCGGAGTAGGCATCCGCCGCCAGCACCTCGGCCCACAGATAACTGTAATAACCAGCGGCATAACCACCGGCAAAGATATGCGAGAAGCTGTGAGCAAAGCGGTTCCAGTCCGGCACCGGCACCACGCTCACCTGGCGGCGTATCTCAGCGAGGGTCGCGGCAATAAAATCCTCGTCCATATGCATATCGGCACGCAGGTGCAGGTTGAAATCGAACAGCCCGAATTCCAATTGCCGTAGCATGGACATGGCGGTATGGAAATTACGTGCAGCCAGCAGTTTTTCGTACAGCTCGTCTGAAACCGGCTCACCGGTCTGATAATGGCCCGAGACCAGTGCCAGACCTTCCCGGGTCCAGGCAAAGTTCTCATGGAACTGGCTCGGTAACTCGACGGCGTCCCAGGCCACGCCGTTGATGCCCGCAACCGAAGGGTAATCAACTTGCGTCAGCAGATGATGCAGGCAATGGCCGAATTCATGAAAGAAAGTCAGTACTTCATCGTGGCTCAGCAAGGAAGGCGTATCGCCGATAGGTGGTGGGAAATTGCAGGTGAGATAAGCCGCCGGAATCTGTACTCCGTGTGCGGTACGCCGCCGGCTCAAGGCGTCATCCATCCAGGCGCCGCTGCGCTTGTCTTTGCGTGCCAACACATCCAGATACAAGCGGCCACGCAAGTTGCCGGATTGATCATGGATTTCATAGAGCTTGACATCCGCATGCCACACCTCGGCGCCGACTGCTTGCGCCAGGGTGATGCCATAGAGTCTGTGCATGATTTCGAACAGGCCGCTACGGACTTTTTCCAGCGGAAAATAAGGGCGCAGGGTTTCGTCGGAAATGGCATAACGCGCTTCCCGGAGTTTTTCAGCGTAATAACTGATGTCCCAGGCCGCCAGACTTTCAAGGCCGTCCCGGTCGCGGGCATACTTTTGCAATTCTTCAAAATCCTGTCGGCCGGCTGCCCGGCATCGGCTCACCAGATCGTTGAGGAAGGCGATGACATCCCCAGGGCTGCGCACCATCTTGGTAGCCAATGAATACTCTGCAAAATTCCTGAAACCGGTGAGTAATGCAGCTTCATGTCGCAGCCGCAGGATATCCAGCATGGCCTGGCTATTGTCCCAGCGGCCGGCATTCGGTCCTTGATCCGAGGCGCGGGTGGCGTAGGCGTGGTAAATCTCTTCGCGCAGGGAGCGTTCCTCTGCATAAGTGATGACCGTGGAATAGCTGGGGTAATCCAGTGTGAAAACATGCCCTTCAAGACCTCGGGTCTGAGCTTCGTGACGGGCCCGCGCCAGCGCGTTCTCGGGGATGCCCCTTAGATCGCCTTCCGCAGTCACCTGCTTGGACCATCCCTGGGTTGCATCCAGCAAGTTCTCCTCGAACTTCGACTGCAATTTCGAGAGTTCCCGCATGATTTCACGGAAACGTGTTTTCTTCTCGGGTGGCAAGTCAACGCCCGCCAGGCGGAAATCCCGCAGTGCGTCTTCGATGAGTTTTCGCTGAGCTACAGCATAAGTTTGCCAGGCAGGACCGGATTGCAATCGGGCAAAACTGTGTTGCAGCCCCTCATTCTGATCCAGTTCAGTGGCGTAATCGCTGATCTTTGGCAGGCAGGCGTTGTAAGCCTCACGGATAGCCGGTGAATTCATCACCGCGTTCAAATGCGCGGCCGGTGACCAGGCGCGGTGCAGGCGCTCGTCCAGGCTCTCCAATTGTTCGACGAACTCATCCCAGCTGGGATTGCCGATGGCGGTGAGATGGGAGAGTGTCGTGCGATTTTCCGCGAGTACCGCGTCCACGGCCGGTTCGATATGTTCGGCGCGGATCTGGGAAAACAGCGGCAGGCCGTCCTGTGACAGCAATGGATTGTTCATTGGAACTTTGAATCCGGAAACAGTTTCAGGAAAATATTATCACGCTGTGGGGTTGCCGGCAGGCTGAACGATGGCTGGAGTGCTCAAGCGCGTAGTGATCATGAATCCGGCGATGCCGGCGCCGACGACGAACAACAGCAGGCAGGCCGCGGCCCATAACTGAAAGTGACGCACGACGCGTGTTTCCTGGCGGGTAGAGATAATGAAACGCCGGCCGTCCCTGGGCTGCGACAACACATCCACTGGCGGACGTTGTGCCGCCTGCTGTTCCTGCAAGAGAATCTGCTCGCGCGCGGCTTCTCGAGCGGCTTCCCATTCCTGTTGATCAATCTGGCCGTCGTGATTGGTGTCGAAGCGGCGCAACAGCTCCGCCTGGTTCTGTTTCCATGCATGCAGCAACTGAGCCACTTCATCGTTGATAGCCATGTTGCCGGTACTGCCTCCTTGGGTATGGAAGAGTCCCAAAGCGAAGATGAACTCCTGCGGGTTGATGAGTTTCTCCGCATAGCGATACCTGGAAGCCAAGGCAAAACCGCCGATCGTGGGCCCAGTAAGTGGGTGTGGTTCATCTCCATACCAAACGGTCTCAGTGGCGGGCATGACCTCGGCATTTTCCGGATCCACCACGCATTGACCACTGCTGTCCCGGATCAGGAACAGGTCATCGCAGGTGCCATGATCGACAGTTTCCCATCGGCTGCTGCGCCCGCTGGAAACGCGTTCTTCGATCTTGTACGACCACCACACACAACGGCTGGACGTCAGTGGCGAGGTAATCGGTGGGCCGGGCATCAGATCAGCAGTGCCCTCGAGCTTTACATAGCCCTGGGCGGCCGAGCGGATCAATGACACGGGGGTTTCCTCAACTGTCCAGGCGCGCAGCAGAAACAGGAAGCCGGCGATCAATGCTGCGATCACCGCGGCACATAGCACGAGCGTCCAGAACCAGAAAGACGCCGGTTCGGCCGCGCGTATCGCCGGCTCCCAGCTGACTGGGTCAAACAGGTTGAACATGCTTGCGGCTTAGCTGAACAGCGCTTTCACATCCACATCTTTCTTCTCATCCTCACCGAATTCAAGTAACTGTGCTTGCTTGAATCCGAAATTGCTGGCGATCAGGGATGCCGGGAACTGTTCGATGCGGATGTTGAACATGTTGACACTGTCGTTGTAGAACTCGCGACGATCGGCGATGGAATTCTCCAAGCCGGTGATGCGTGCTTGCAGTTGCTGGAATGACTCATCGGCCTTGAGTTGCGGATAAGCTTCAGCGACGGCATACAGGTTGCCGATCATGGAGCGCAGGTGTGCTTCTGCCGGCCCTAGGGCCGGCAGGTTCCCGGTTTCACGTGCCTGCTGTACACCGGCCCGGGCATCCATAACCTTAACTAGAGTCTGCTGCTCATAGCCCATGTACTGTTTGCAAGTATCAATAAGCTTGGGCAGTTCGTCATGACGCTGTTTTAACAGCACGTCAATGTTGGCCCAGGCCTTGGCGACATTGTTTTTCAGTGTCACCAAGCCGTTATACAGCAGAATTATATAAACCAGGATGATGATAATAATCGCTAGGATCACAAAACCGGTGATGCTCATGACACTCCCCATAATGCGAATCATTGTGCGTTGAAGTATACACTTGAGGCCTGAAAACAACTTTTCAAGCCTCAAGTTACTGGGTTATGGGGTTATCTGGAGCTGGTTTTAAGGAGTGGAGAGCATGCCTGTCAGACCATATCGGGGCGAGACGCCCATTCTTGGCAAGGGTGTGTATGTAGCTGACACCGCTTTGGTCATCGGCCGGGTATCCCTGGCTGACGATGTGTCACTGTGGCCCCATGTGGTGGTGCGGGGTGACGTGAATACCATCAGCATCGGTGCGCGCAGCAATATCCAGGATCTGAGCATGCTGCATGTCACCCATGATGGCCCTTACACCCCTGGCGGCTTTCCGTTGGTACTCGGTGAGGATGTCACTGTGGGCCACAAATGCCTGCTGCATGCCTGTAGCATCGGTGATCGCTGTCTGATCGGCATGGGATCCATTGTCATGGATGGCGCCGTTATTGAAGCGGAGGTGCTATTGGGGGCGGGTAGTCTGGTCAGCCCCGGCAAACGGCTGGAAGCAGGCCACCTTTATCGCGGTAATCCGGCGCGCAAGGTGAGGGCTTTGAATACCAAAGAATTGGCAATGCTGCGCTACTCGGCGGCGCACTATGTGCATCTGAAAAACGTGTATTTGCATGCCTGAATAAATGTCTTGGAGTGCTATTCGGATACAGCCTCTGGTGTCAATTCAGGCATGTAAATTGCTTATCTTTGATTTTCAGATGCGGTCTTAAGCGCAGGGTTCAAATAGCCCGCAAGTTATCAGGAGATGGCTGCATGATAGCCGAGGATAGTAAACCCCCATGGTCATAATGCTGGATTATCTCAAGGGATGGTCTATACCTAATGCCAACGGTTAGAGGCCCACTGGGGTTTAGGTGCAGGGGATGCGCCCGTACTCTGACCGCTTCAACTGATGATCCATTGGTTTCAAATTCATGACCAGCAATCGGAGGTATTTATGAACAATAAATCGGTAGTAGTTTCCACCATTGGGTTCATGTGTATTGGTTTTGTGGCATGGATGATGAATCTGGGTGACGCTGGCTGGGTCACTGGCTCCAGCATGTACGGTATGGC
>JBAWFD010000071.1:0-1590 GCA_049591615.1 Gammaproteobacteria bacterium
GGACCGGAACTCTCATTCCGAACTGCCCCCTAACGTCGGGAGGGGCCACCATCCTTTCGATCGGGCGCCTTTCGCGCCGGGCATCCGGCAGGCCATGGGCGTACCGGAGACTTCTCGTAACGGTTACTTTTCGACGTAGACCGTCCGTGGCAGAAGGACCCCATGGCGTTGCATCATCGCAACGAGCTCAGCCGGAGGCGATGCGAAAACTGCCATCACGGCCGCTGGGTCGTCGGTGTCAGCCATGACGGCGACGGTGTGACTGCCATCTTGGGCGGGCAGGTCGACGGGATTGCGGCCACCAACAGCGGCGATGGATTCAGCGCGCTCTTGCTTGAAGCTCAGCCACGTCTCGACGTCTGCCACGCCGTATGTGATCACCATCTTCGGCATTTCCATCTCCTCCCAACAACGGGTCGCTCCAGATGCGACGCTGCAATCCCTGTATAGCCTGAGGGGCATCATCCGTGGTTGGCCAGCACTGGAACGCTCGACGCTGGCGAGGACGAGTCAGTCCCTTTCGACGCAGCAGGGAGAGGATGCCGCCGATGTTCTGGCGTCTTCGTAGTAGCACTCATCAGCGCGTTGTCATGGCCAATGAGGCTCTTGAGACCACTGCCCCCGTTTCGCCGGACCGGGACGCAGCATGCGGCACGACTGGGGCCTCCTCGAGTACAGCTTCAGCAGTTGTTACGACACATCGGAGTGCAGATCGCCGATTTGGCGAGCCTTGCTGCGTGGCGTAAGCGACGAGTTCTGGTTTACGCGAATTCAAGAGGCCGCAACGACCCGGTCGCGGCGAGACCCGCCTTGACCGACTGACTTGATCTCAACCCATCGACATGAGTTCGAGCTGGATGTTGTCTGGGTCTCGGAACACGAGCGCTGAATACCCGGGCTGGTCGTTGACGGGGGAATGGTCGACGGCGAGCTCGACGAGCCGTCTCTCCCAAGTGTCGAGGTCAGCGCGGCTGGGCACCAAGAAGCTGATGTGGTCGAGTCCGGTCCGGGTCTCGGCGAACGGCTCGTTCGAGTTGCTGGGATGCGTGTGCAGTCCAACGCACATCGACCAGTCGGGTTTGCCCAGCACCCAGACGTAGCCGGTGCCGTCGGGGTGGGTCCCTTCCATCAGCTTGGTAAATCCGAAGATCTCGGTGTACCAGGGTGCGCTGCGTTCGATGTCGGTCACGGTGACCCCGACGTGGTTGATCATTGCGATTTCGGGCATGGTCGGCTCAGGCGGACGGGACGGGGACGCTAAGTCCGTGGCCAACGGCAACGCCGATCAGTGCGCCGAGATCGGGGTTGGTCGGTGAAATTTCGGCATCGACCTGGGTGAAGAACGCGGAGGCGCCGGCAGATGAGGTGATCGAAATCATCGCGCCACCGTCGGGTCCGAACCGGAACCAATGGGTCGTGTCGCCAGGGATGTGCACGAGGGTGCCCGGATCGGCGATCAGATCCTGGTCGTCGTCGACGCCGAAGTGGACCTGCCCCTCGAGAACATAGAAGGCCTCGTCCCATGGATGGCTATGAGGTGGCGGGCCGCTGCCTTCGGCTCCGCTTTGACGGAAGATTTCGTAGCTGCCG
>JBAWFD010000072.1:0-1508 GCA_049591615.1 Gammaproteobacteria bacterium
TGAGATTGACTTCAACCTCGCCTACACCCGCGCCCTGGAGCTTTGCCGGAACGAGGGCCTGATGGCCGGCCCCAGTTCTGGCCTGATTCTCGAAGGCGCCCTGCGCATCGCCGCTCGCGATAAGAGCGGCTTTGGCGTCATGATCTTTCCCGACGGCGTGTTCAAGTACACCTCGAACATGATCAAGCACATTCCAGAACTCAAACCTCAAGATGAGAAAAGGTGATATTCCCATGACACAGTATGTTCATCCCGAAATCCTGGTCGACACCGACTGGGTGAAGCAGAATCTCGGCAAGCCCGGGATCAAACTGGTCGAGGTCGATGTCGACACAAAGGCATACGACGCAGGCCACATCCCCGGCGCAATTGGTTTCAACTGGCAGAGCCAGCTGCAAGACCAGGTGCGCCGCGACATCATCAGTAAACAGGAGTTTGAAAAGCTCCTGAGCGAAGTCGGTGTCTCTCCCAGCGACACAGTGATCCTCTACGGCGACAACAATAACTGGTTTGCCTCTTATGCGTTCTGGCTCTTCAAAATGTACGGCCACAAAGACGTGCGCCTCATGAACGGCGGCCGCGTCAAGTGGCTGAACGAGTCTGACAAAGAGCTGGTCGCGGACAAGACCAAGATTACGCCCACGCAGTATCGCGCCTCCGAGCCCGATCTGAGCCTGCGCGCTCTGCTGCCTGAAGTGCTGAAAGTGCAGGCAGAAAAGCGTCATAACCTTGTCGATGTGCGCAGCCCCGACGAATTCTCCGGCAAGGTCATCGCGCCTCCCGGCATGACGGAGACAGCGCAGCGCGGCGGCCACATTCCCGGCGCCAAAAGCATCCCGTGGAGCACGGCGGCCAACGCCGACGGCACGTTCAAGTCGGCCGATGAGTTGCGCAAGATCTATCTCGAAGACAAAGGCGTCGATCCCAAGAAGGACACGGTCGCTTACTGCCGCATCGGCGAGCGGTCAAGCCACACATGGGTTGTACTCAAGTACCTGCTTGGGCTCCCCAATGTGAAGAACTACGACGGCAGTTGGACAGAATACGGCAGCATCGTCGGCGCACCGATCGAGAAGTAACGACGGACCGAACCACGAAGGGTTATAACTGGCGGCGGTTGCGGACGCCGGTAATCGGAACCGGTAATTCCGGATTACAGCGGAAAATTGAACTCCGCTGATTCATCGGAAGGCCCGCTTGCTTCGGCAGGCGGGCTTTTTGTTTGCGCAGTTGGCGCGGCGGCCCAGCACACGCATTCGCCAAGTAGGTCAGGTTTTTTCTAGCCCCGCTAGCCCCGCCAACTCCACTAACTCCGCTGCTTCCCCGCCATCTCCGTCAGCCGGTCGGCGATCCGGTCGGCCGCGCCCGGATGCGCCTGCGCGCGCGCAGCCGCGCCCATCGTAGCCAGCCGCACGGGATCGGCGATCAAGCCGGCGAGAATCCAAAGCAGCTTGTCGGGAATGTCCAGATCCTTTTCTTCGAGCATCACAGCGGCTCCGGCTTCCGCC
>JBAWFD010000073.1:0-4901 GCA_049591615.1 Gammaproteobacteria bacterium
TATCATTTGCCATTCCGCTTCACCGGTACCATCAAAAAGCTTACCTTTAAGCTCGGCCCATCACAGATGACGGATGAGGATAAGAAAAAAGCGGAGGAGACTCTCAAGGCGGTGAATGACTAGACGACCATTTAATATCTAGGAGTGAGGCAGGCGGTTCGGAAGGGCCGCCTGCTTCACGTGTTATCGTCAGCCAACGAAAGAATCCTGACAACATAAAAGGAATCTATGCCATGAAGTGGGTGTTGATCTTCGCCGCCGTCACTGAAGTGGCAACTGGGTTTGCGTTGCTGATCGTCCCCTCGCTGGTGGCGCGCGTGTTGTTGGGCGATGAGCTTACCGGTGTCGTCGTCATGGTGGCGCGCGTGGCCGGCATCGCTTTGGTGGGTTTGGGCATTGGCTGCTGGCCTTGCACGGCAAAGGTCGGCATGTTGACCTACAGTGCCGCAGTGACGTTGTATCTCGCCTACCTCGGCTTCACAGGCGGTGCCACCGGTGTTTTGCTGTGGCCGGCAGTCGTGCTGCATCTTGTCCTGACAGTGTTATTGATTCGGGTAATCATGAGTAATAAGTCTGCGAAAACTTAGGGGACCAACTAGGCGCAACTAAAATACGGTTAGCCAGACCAGCGCATTGTTATCCGTGTCAAATGACCTGGCCTTGGCTTGGTTGAACCTCATAATCTCATGCGTCGCATCCTTTCCGCACCTGAGAGGGCCTTGCCCGAAGCTTTGCGCCCGGGGCGTGCGCTCGGTGCAAACAGGTCGCGTCCACGCAGCGTTTCCCTGGCGGCATAATCGAAAAAACCATAGGCGAGAATCTCTAGTATGCGCAGCGCATGTACCCGGGTGCCGCGGTAACCCGGCAAGGCGACACCCACCGTATCCGGCATGCCGACCGGATAGGCGTGCTGATCTCCTGCGAGAACATGGACGCGGCGATCCAGGTCTGCTCCGCTTATGCGTACAGCTACGCCGGCCAGATCGCAGAGTGCCTGATAGGTCACGATCGCCAGAGTACGTTCACGCGCAAGCGCAGCCCAGTCGGTGGGTCTGACCGGCACCGGCCTTGACGGCCAGACGTTCATAGGAATAGAGTTATTCATTTCCGTCACTGTGACGATTATGAACAATAAACGAAATGATAGTGATTTTACTGATGTGCTGCAAGCGGCACAGACCCTGGGGGATGACTGTCCGGGAGCGGTGCTGATCGGCGGTCTCGCAGTCTACCTGCATACCCAGAACCGGCCATTGGGCACTCTGCCGATGAGTCGTGAACGGTTAGTGGAATTCAGCCACGATGTGGACGCCTACATCTCGATCCAGGATCTTGGCGGCTTGCGCGATATATTCGAAGTAACGGCCAACGCCCGTCTGCACAAGCATCAGGTGACCGTGGGCAGTATAGAGTCCGACCTGTATGTAGAGCACAACAACAGGCTTCGGGTGCCTTATGATGAGTTGCTGGCGCATGCCAGCACCTATGGTTCTTTACGGGTAGCGGCTATCGGTCATCTACTGGTGCTGAAATTTGATGCACAGGCCGGGCGCAGCGGTACGTCGAAGGGAGACAAGGATACCCGCGATCTGGTGAAGCTGGCAGTACTGGCAAACGAATCGGACCGGGTGTTGCTTAAGCCTTATCTGGATTCCCGCGGCTTGGCGCGGCTCCAGTCGGTGGGAGCAACACCTACAGCTTTCACCCTTATCACCAGGGGTAACGCCCAGGAAGCGAAGCAGCTCAGGGTGCTTTACAACTCATTCGTAGAACAGCTGCAGGAACGTGGAGCAGATCATCGGGATAAAGCCGGCCGCAAATCAAAACGCAGGCGAGCACCGAAAAATGCGCGCTCACCCTAATGTTCAATAAAACAAGTGAATCTAAATAAGGTATCCGGATTTGTTTGTGTTTAAGTCCGCCTGTCCGTAGAGATAGGAGCCGTTCACACTCGTCGAATAGGACCAGGATATTTTGCAACTTGTGGGTCGGTCGTAAGCAGCGTGATGCCTTCTATCATTGCCTGTGCAACCAGCAAGCGGTCAAAACGATCCTTATGAATGGGAGGTAGGCCATCAACTGCCACTACATGCTCGCTGGTTATGGATAGTTCCCCATAATCATTGTCCAACAGACCGCGTCGCAATAATCTGGGGTCCACAAGGAAATCTTTACGACCCAACTCATGCTTGATGGCTACCTCCCAAAGATTGGCGGCGCTGAAGAATAATTCGTTACGCGGATTGTCCAGCAACTTGTGTCCCTCAGCCGGCAGTTTTTCGGGCTGGCCCGCAGCCCACAGCAGCAAATGAGTATCCAGCAGCAGCTTCACTCTTCACCCTCGAAGAGTTGATGAATCGGTTTGCTGGCAAACTGATCGAAGTCGTCAGGTACGGCAATCTCGCCGGACAGGAACCCGAGCCGTTGCGCTTGGACCGGGGCTTGCAACGCGGCGACCCTTACCAGTGGCTTGCCGGCCTTGGCGATTATGAAGGGCTCGCCCTTGGCAGCTTTGTCCACCAACTTGGAAAGCTGGGTTTTAGCATCATGCATGTTGACGGTATTCATGTGGTCTCTCTATAGACTAAGTTTGATTAGTCTAGTTCATATTTAAACAGGATTCAAGCCTCGCCATTCAATTTTGCATAGTGACAAAAACCATTTGGCCACACCGCGCTTTTCTCACATGGCCGGGCGAGTATCAAATAACAAAGAAATAATACATATACCAAACCAATGCATACTTATACTTCACGGCTTCCTTGGTCTTCTCTGAGTTGAAAAGCAGAAAATGAACTCATTCCTCATCGCGTGTATCAGTGCCGCCTGCATCTATGGGGGGGTGTTGCTGGGCATTGTCATCCGCAGCCGGCTGCCGGAGCATCATCTAAGTTCAGACTCGAAGGACACCATGAAGCTGGGCGCGGCTATGATGGCTACGCTCTCGGCGCTGGTCTTGGGCCTGCTGATCAGCTCCACCAAGGGGACGTATGACATGGTGAGTTCGGAAGTCACACGCGGTGCCGCCACGGTCATTCAGCTGGACCGGGCACTGGCCGCCTATGGGCCGGAGACCAGGGACATACGTATACAGATACAGCGCTCCGTAGCCGCAGTGATTGCAGATATCTGGCCAGAACAAAAGACGGCAGTTCCAGGTATGACACAGTTTGAACGTGCCAATAGTATTGAGTTGGTGCAAGCAAGATTGCGCGCGCTCGCACCGGTAAACGATGCACAGCGCCAATTGCTGACACAAGCAGAACAACTGAGTGACGATTTGCTGCAGTTCCGCTGGCTATTGATCGAACAGCTTCAGAATTCTCTGCCGATACCCTTGCTGGTGATGCTGGTCTTCTGGCTCACCATGCTGCATCTAAGTTTCGGATTACAGGCGCCGCGCAATTTGACCGTGATGGCGGTGCTGCTGGTCACGGTGTTATCGGTCTCCAGCGCCATATTCATCATTCTGGAACTCAATCACCCGCTTACCGGCATGATCAAGGTCTCGAACGCGCCGCTACTCAAGGCACTGGAGTATCTGGGGCAATAAGCCTGTGGCCTTAAGGCACGGACGCACGCTAAGAATATCCTAATTAAATAAGACCAAGGCTCCAATACCCGGAGCCGGTTTCACGGAGTAGATTATTTCCCAACACGGTCGTTATCCCTATACATTTAGGAGGTTGCTGTGGACTTACTAAAGCGGATGAATCGCAAATTTCTAAGTGTGATCTTGGTCATGCTCTTAGCGCTCGCGCCAGGATTGAGCGCTATCGCCCAAGGAAATGCGCAGTTGGCCGACCCGCTGCCTTCATGGAACGCCGGACCCGCCAAACAAGCCATCGAGAACTTCGTGCACGCCACGACCGATGCCTCCAGCCCGCAGTTCGTGCCGCTGGGGGACCGCATCGCAACCTTTGATCAGGACGGCACATTGTGGACGGAACACCCGGTGTATGCGCAGGCCATGTTCGCGCTGCAGCGCGTGGGTAAGCTTGCACCACAGCATCCGGAGTGGAAGCAGAAGCAGCCGTTCAAAGCAATCATCGAACGCGACCGTAAGGCCATGAGCCAGTTCACCGAGGGCGACTGGATGCAGATCGTCGCGGCGACGCATGCGGGCATGAGCACGCAAGAATTTCAGGGTATCGTGAAAGAATGGCTCGCGACCGCTAAAGATCCGCGCTTCAAGCGTCCGTATACCGATCTCGTCTATCAGCCCATGCTGGAAGTGATGCAGTATCTGCGCGCCAACGGTTTCAGGACCTATATCGTAACCGGCGGCGGCCAGGAGTTCGTGCGCGTCTATAGTGAGCAAGTGTATGGCGTGCCACCCGAACAGGTCGTGGGGTCGAGCATCGTCACCAAGTACGAATTAAATGACGGCAAGCCTGTACTCATGCGTGAGCCCAAGGTGTTCTTTATCGATGATGGTCCCGGCAAAGCCATCGGTATCAATCTATTTATCGGCAAGCGGCCTAACGCTGCCTTCGGCAATTCCAGTGGCGATGCCCAGATGCTGCAATGGACACAGGCAGGAGATGGCGCGCGGCTGGAGATGTTGGTGCTGCATGACGACGCCAAGCGTGAATACGCCTATGGACCCGCGCAGGGATTGCCTGCGAGCAAGGTCGGCACCTTCCCGCAGGCGCTCTACGACCAGGCCAAGAAGAACGGCTGGGTCATCATCAGCATGAAGAACGACTGGAAACAGATATTCGCGTTCCAGAAATAAGCCTGTTGGTGGAAGCATCGCGTTCGGAGCAGGCAGATCTGTAAAGCCGGCCTACTGATTCTTGCGCTCAGGAACCGGCTTGCTGTTGGATTCCCTGTGTAGCGGGTATATGTAGCCTGATGAACTGTGGGCAGCGGCTGAGCAGCTGCTAAAGTATCTACAG
>JBAWFD010000074.1:0-3935 GCA_049591615.1 Gammaproteobacteria bacterium
GAGGCCTTTCGGTCCCCCGCTTTCCCCCGTAGGGCGTATGCGGTATTAGCCCGGATTTCTCCGGGTTGTCCCCCGCTACTGGGCAGATTCCTATGCATTACTCACCCGTCCGCCACTCGCCATCAACATGTATTGCTACACGTCATGCTGCCGTTCGACTTGCATGTGTTAGGCATGCCGCCAGCGTTCAATCTGAGCCAGGATCAAACTCTTCAATTAAAGCTAGTAAAACTAGCGATCATCGAGTTGAACCCTAAATCTTTGAACTACTGTTCTCGATTTTGAGCAACTCATCGTCTTTAAGGTCTGCATTCCCAAACCCAGACGCGAGCGCCCACACAAGTTACTTGATCATGCTGTTAAAGAACGGGCCTGGGGGATATCCCAGGCAGACCCACCATTATACAGGTCACTAAGGGCCGGTCAACGGAATTGCTAGGTATTTTAAGCATGTCGGCTGGTTCAGCCGGCAAATTGAGTACAGCATTATTCAGGGCGTTTTCGCCACCGTCAAGCGGATATCGAAGTTCGACTTAACTCGTCCTGCATTTACCTGGACGGCATGTTTAGGCACATTCTGACCCGGCAATAATCAAAAAAGGCGCTATGGATGGCGATTAATGATTGGCCCGAGGCTGAGCGGCCGCGGGAAAAGCTAGTGGCTCGGGGGCCTCAAGCCCTCTCGGATGCCGAACTCCTGGCCATTTTCCTGCGCACCGGCATACGCGGCAAAACTGCCATGGATTTGGCCAGGGAGTTACTTGCTGAATTCAAAGGATTGCGAGGCCTGTTCGCCGCCGAGCGTGATCGCCTATGTACGGCCAGGGGGCTGGGTCCAGCCAAATACGCGCAGTTACAAGCGGTACTGGAAATGGCCCGCCGTCATCTGGGCGAATCCCTACAGCGCGGTATGCAGCTCACCGATCCCGCGGCTACCCGGGGCTATCTCATCACGCGGTTACCTGATTTACCCCAGGAAGCGCTGCGCAAGACATTGGCCCATAACGCCGCTGCCCTGATATTCCACAACCACCCAAGCGGCGTAGCAGAACCCAGCGACGCCGACCGGTGGCTCACCCAGCGCCTCAAAGATGCATTGGCTTTGGTGGATATCCGGGTGCTGGATCATTGCGTGGTCGGTGATGGGGAGGCCGTGTCGTTTGCAGAACGCGGTCTTCTATTTAAGGACCATGTATAAGGGCCATGACTTGCGAAACTGGGGTTGGCTGCTAGAATAGCCGCCCTTTCGCGCAGTTTGATGTGCGTGGTTCAGTAGAATGAGGATTTAACCATGTCGAGAGTCTGTCAGGTCACGGGCAAAGGCCCGATCACCGGGAATACGGTCTCGCACGCCAACAACAAGACCCGCCGGCGGTTTTTGCCGAACCTGCACACCCACCGGTTCTGGCTGGATAGCGAACAGCGCTTTGTGACGCTACGCGTCTCCACCAAAGGCATGCGTACCATCGACAAACTTGGCATCGAGCAGGTGGTCGCTGACTTGCGCGCCCATGGCGAAAAGCTCTGAGGAATGAACCATGCGTGAAAAAATCAAACTAGTTTCCACCGCTGATACCGGCCATTACTACACGACCACCAAGAACCGCCGTCTGCACCCGGATAAGATGGAGGTTCAGAAGTTCGATCCGGTGGTACGTAAACATGTGGCCTACAAAGAAGCCAAAATTAAATAGCAGTTCGTTACCTGCAAAGTTTTCACACTAAAAACCCGCCTGATGGCGGGTTTTTAGTTTTGCGACCGGATGCTCTCAGGCCGGTTGCATTGAATAACCTCTGAGCTGCAGAGCGAATTCCCGCAAGGTAGCGATACCGGTAGCCTCCGCTTGGGCACACCAGTCCTTGAACTGCTGCAGCAGGTTGTCGTTGGAAAGCGTGTTGCTCTCCCACAGTGCTTGCAACCGCTGGCGGAATTCATAGACGGTACGCAAGGTCGGGCTGTGGGCTAAGGTCTCCTGCAAGCGCATACGGCTACGGGCATTCAACAGTGACTCGTCACGGGTCAAGAGCCTGCGGGCCTTGGTAAATAATCTCCGGGCCGTAGTCCCCGCAGCGCGTTTCTCTGTAGCCACTACCGGCCATATGACATCGTGACAATAATCACGCAATACATGCATGCGATTGACGATCACTGCTTGCACTGTGCCTAAATCTACTTGGTCATTACTTAGCGATATCACCGGTTCTGGAGCCATGCGTAGCACCTTGGCTAGATGGAAAAATTCCAGTGTGCGAATGTACCACCAGCCCAGATCCACCTCCCAAGGCCTTTGGGAAAACTTCGCGGAACTCGGAAAAGCATGGTGGTTATTATGCAGCTCTTCACCGCCGACGATGAAACCCCAGGGGAAAACATTGGTAGCTGCGTCCTTGCATTCGAAATTCCGGTAACCGGAATAATGCCCCATGCCATTGACCACGCCGGCCGCTAACACCGGGATGGCCAGCATCTGTATGGCCCAGACGGTGATGCCCGGTAGCCCCAGCAGTAATACGTCGATGACGAGCATCAGGCTGACACCAAATATAGGGTGCCGGCCGTAGACATGGCGTTCCATCCAATCGTCAACCGTACCGCGGCCATATTTCTCAACGGTGTCTTTTTGCCTGGCTTCGATTCGATACAGCTCTGCACCTTCCAACAGCACCTTAAGCAACCCCTTTACTTGCGGGCTATGGGGGTCATCAGCAGTTTCGCAACGTGCATGATGTTTGCGATGCACCGCCACCCATTCGCGCGTGACCATACCGGTAGTCATCCACAGCCAGAAACGGAAGAAGTGCCTGACGGCAGAATGTAACTCCAGACCACGATGGGTCTGATCACGATGCAGAAACAGCGTGACCGCCACGATGGTCAGATGAATAAATACCGGGGCCACGATGAATAAGGCCCAGATTGGGAGATCGAGAATACCGTGAATTAAAAACAAGTGCGTTACCTAATTAATGCAAGAATGCCCAGTCACTATATACGATTTAACCATATCTCGTCTATCTGAAGCTGTCATACTGGCTGGCGGGCTTGCAATCCAAGCCCTGAGCCGTAAAACTGCAGCCCTGTCCGGGAACTTTTCCGATATTTCCGCAACTATACAATGTCAAACTTGCACTTAACTCAGAACCTCTAACGAAAAAATAAAATAATTGCCGTCGGTAATACTCCAATCAGAGCCGGTATTGTCAAAAATATGAATGACGATGATGTTCTCGTAAAAGTCGAGAATCTGTATCGCTACTACGATGATCATTGTGCGGTGCAGGACGTAAATTTCGCATTGCGCAAAGGCGAGATCTTGGGCTTCCTGGGACCGAATGGCGCCGGTAAGACCACCACCATGCAGATGCTGTCTGGCAATCTGGCGCCCAGCGCCGGCCAAATATTCATCGATGGCACCGATATCCTTGACCAGCCGAAGCGCGCTAAATCCTGCATCGGCTACCTGCCTGAGCAGCCGCCCCTGTACGCCGATCTCACGGTGGATGAATACCTCGAGTATTGTGCCAGTCTCAACCGTGTGCCACGCGATAAACTGCAAACCGCACGCAACTTATCCAAAGAGCGTTGTGGTCTCAAGGATATGGGTCACAGGCTCATCAGCAATCTCTCCAAGGGCTACCGGCAACGTGTTGGAATCGCCCAGGCTATCATCCACACGCCTGCGGTCGTGATCCTGGATGAACCCACCGTCGGGCTCGATCCCATACAGATCCGTGAGATTCGCAACCTGATCCGCGAGCTCGGCAAAGAGCATGGTGTGATCCTTTCCACGCACATCCTCCCGGAAGTGCAGTCCGTATGCAGCCGCGTGCAGATCATCCATAAAGGTCGTCTGGTATTCAACGATTCTCTCGCAGGTCTTACGCTGCGTATGCAATCCACGAGCTTGCTGCTCACCTGTCGGCAGGTACCAGAG
>JBAWFD010000075.1:0-4041 GCA_049591615.1 Gammaproteobacteria bacterium
CGATGCGCCGCTGCTGTTCGACAGTCGGTTGTTTCCCACTCTGGCCATAGACCTTGACGCCCAGCCGCTGCGGGTCGACGCTAATGGTCACCGGGATGGTGAAGCGCGCAGTCTTCACATCGATTTGCGCGCGTACATCCGTCACTGTACCGATGGGGATGCCGCGCAATTCCACCGGCGCGCCCGGCTCAAGACCACGGACTGACTGGTTGAACACTAATATATACGTCTGTGGATTAACCGGCGGTGGCCGGAAGGCCTGTGCCCGATTTTGGTAGAGTGTAAATTCCGTGTTCGCCGCTGCCGGCGGCAACCCTTGAGTGCTATCCGGCGTCTCGAATGCCAGACCACCGATCAGCATGGACATCACCGACTGAGTCTGCACATGCACGCCGCTGGCGGACATGGACAGATCGATGCCACTGGCCTGCCAGAAACGCGTCTCGGTCGTGACCAGCTGGTCATAGGGCGCATTGATAAAAATCTTGATGGTCAAAAACTGGCCATCCTTATCCAACTGGTAGGAAGCCACTTGTCCGACCTGCAAGCGGCGGAAGTAGATGGGCGTGCCGTAATCCACGGAGCCCAGGTCGGTGCTCTTGAGAATATAAAAGGTACCAGGCACTTCGCCGGTCACAACCGGTGGAGAATCCAAAGCAACGAAATCTCGTCGTGGTGTGGTGGATTTACCGATTTCCATACCGATATAGGCACCCGAGATGAGCGTGTTCAAACCGGAGACCGTGGCACCGGAGATACGTGGTGAGACCACCCAAAACTTAGTGTCTTCAACCAAAAGACTTTCTGTTTTGGGTGCCATGTCGATGGTGGCAATCACATGCGCGTGATCGTCCGTGAGGCGGATGGATTTGACCGTACCAATGGTCACGCCGTTGTAGTGGACCTCGGTCTTGCCGGCTTCGAGTCCTTCGGCGGTGCGCAGCTCAATGGTGATGGTCGGTCCCTGGTTCATGATCTTCACGGCCGCCACCCACACGCCGATGAGCGCTGCCACGATCGGAATGATCCACACCAGCGAGAGACGGGTTTTCTTTTTTGCCAGCTTTCTGGATTCAGGGATAGGGGAAGACGGCGTGTCTCGCTCAGCCATGTTGCACCTCTCGGGAACTAGCAGGATCCCAAATCAGACGCGGGTCGAAAGTCTCAGCCGCGAGCATGGTCAATACTACCACTGCCGCAAAGAACACCAGCCCCGGTGCCGGCTCCACCGACATCAGTGGCTGCAATTGCACCAGCGAGGCGGTGAAGGTGTCCACGAACACATCCACCATAGACCAGCGGCCGATGAACTTGACCATGCGGTACAGGCGCGTGCGTTGGCGGTCGTTGTGGATGGAACCGCGCTGCACCGTGATCAGCAGGTAAGCCAGCGCCACGATTTTGCCGATAGGGATCATGATGCTGGCGACGAGCACGATCAGCGACAGCGGCCAGCCGGTAGGTGACCACAACAGCACCACGCCTTGCAGGATGGTGTCGGACTCGGTGCCCCCGGGTATAACCGTGGTGAGTACCGGCAACAAGTTAGCCGGTATGTAACAGATGGCCGCGCCAATCAGGAACGCCCAGGTACGATCGAGGCTGTCCGGTTTGCGGAATTCGAGTTTCTGGTTACAGCGTGGACACTTTCCTTCATGCTCGCCGGCCATGGGTTGTGATAGCAGACCGCAGCCTTCGCAGCTATGCAACCCCCGTTGCATAGCTGTCATAGGCGATTCACTGACAATCGCGCTCATGAACGCACCTGCGGCTGCCGCTCAGCAATCTGCGCCCTGGCTTCAGCGTTCCCAGCCCATGTGACCCTCTCCCATACGGCCGTGGGATCGAAGCTGGATTCGATGGCCGCGATAATGAAGATCAGCACACCCAAGGCGTACAGTCCTAGGCCTGGAAGCACCTGGGCGTAATCGGCGATCTTGATGAGCGCCACCATTACACCCAGGATCATGACCTCGAACATGCTCCAGGTAGCGGTGGTCGGATAATAACGCAGGAGTTTCCCCACCCAACGCCGCGGGTGTGGGCGATGCGCGCCCAACAAAATCGCCAACATCATGCCGATCTGTAGCCCAGGCGCCAGCACCACGGTGAAAAACACCAGCACTGCGACGATCTGCAAACCAGGAGTACCGGTATTCCACAGATGTTCAGCGCCACCGATGACGGTAGTGTATGCGTGCCGCCCGACCACGCTCAGCCCGAGTATTGGAACGGCATTTACGATGAGATACAGCAGTGCAGCGGTGATGGTGAGAGCCAGCGGCTTGTGGAGGGAATCTGGCTGACGCCGTCGCAACTCCTCATTGCAGCGTGGACAGCGCGCCGACTCGCCGGGTGCTAGCTCCGGCCGGCGTTGCAGCAGATCGCAGTCGGGACAGGCGATGAGCGATGCGTCAGGAACCGTTTGGTTGTACATGCCGTCGATTACTCACCGCCGATCACAACGCTGCCTGATACTACACCCATACAGCATCACGCCGCTCGAATGAGCGGCGCGGTACGTTATCCCGATTAATGTGACAGATTCTTGGCAGCGAAATCGGCGGCGGTCTCAGCCCAGGAGTCGAGCAGCGGTTTCACATTGTCCAAGGTCACCATCTCTTGGCCTTTCTCGTCCCCTTGCTTCATCTCCGTCACTTCTGTACCCCGGCCGGATTTCACCACGGCGGCGAGACGCGTGCCCGATTGGCTGTCAAGCACTTCCATCTCCGTGCCGATCTCGGCGTCTTGGGCGCCCTTACCGGCGGCAGACATGCCAGTATGAACAACAAAAGCAATCGGAATGTAGTCATAAGCCTTAAGCGGCGCATTCTCGGTCGCCACGGCGGTGATCGCTACTTCCAAACGCAGTACATCCGGGCCCGGCTGATCCACCACTGGTATCTGCGCACCGATCTTCTGGCGCAACTCATTGGTGTAGTACGCCTGGATCTGGTTCAGGGTCGCCGCATCGACTTCCTTGGTGGGCGCGGCTGCCGGATAGAACACCACCGGATCGATGATCACTTTGTGATATTTGCCGGAGGTCATATCCGGACTCACCCAGGCCATGATCGGCTCGCCCTTGGCATCCTTAGCGGGCTTGAGCTGAGAATAGTCGCTCAGGAATCCCGAATAGTGCTCGGTCGGTTTGCTGGCACAGCCAGTCAGTGCTATGAACACTGCTGTTGCAAAAATTGTTAAGGCGCTTTTATAGGATTTCATGATGGCAAAGACCTCCCTCCATTGATGCGGGTGTTAAACCTTCAAAACTAATCTTATTCCACACGTAGTCACTTTTATAGTGGACCTTGGCCCCATAGCCGTATTGGCGTTATCGGAACGAAACCGCGGTTTCTCACGTCACAGTCGGATAAATAATCCCCGCCGCGGCTGGCGGCGGTGGGGTTCGAGCGTTTCGGAGCGTTAAACTATTGCGCTTGTTTGATCGCTGGTGGCTGCCATGTACCTTCGCCCGGCGGCAGGATTGAGGGGGCTCCGGTCTTCGGCCAATACAGGCGCATCACCAGATAGATTGGTCCATCGGGCGCCAGCAGCCAGTTGGACTCCTTGGCCTTACCCGGCGAATCTTTCTGGATATAAAGTGTCAATGAGCCATCCCTGTTCTTCCTCATATTAGGCAACATCGGCGAGTTGATGAGATAACGGTTGATGGAGTTCTTGATCAGGAACTGCGTCTTGCCGTCATACATGGTCACGGACCAGAACGCATTCACTGGGGGAAGTTCACCCTTCGCAAACGTCAGCGTGTAGTTGTGCTTGCTGCCATCGAGTGGTTGACCGTTGCCGTCAATGCGTGTGAGCGAATACATGGCCTCGACGGCATCGTTCCCGTAAATGCCGCCCTTGGCGGCAGCTGCACGCATGAGCCAGTTGCCGTTGTAAAACGCGCTATCGCCAAAGAAGGAACCGATAGACCAGCCGTTGATCACTTTTTGGCCAGCACTCAAATACTGGTCCACCTGGTCATCACCCTCTTTCATCGCCAGCAACACAGCGGCTTTATGCTCAAGATCAAGG
>JBAWFD010000076.1:0-7290 GCA_049591615.1 Gammaproteobacteria bacterium
ACCTCATCCACCCGCTGATCCTGGAGCGGGTGATGGGAATCGAACCCACGTCATCAGCTTGGAAGGCTGAGGTTCTACCATTGAACTACACCCGCTGCGTCCGGGCATTGGACACCTGAACCGGCCAACCAGGGGCTCTCGAAACTCAACTTTCTGGTGGAGGGGGAAGGATTCGAACCTTCGTAGGCGTAAAGCCAGCAGATTTACAGTCTGCCCTCGTTGGCCGCTTGAGTACCCCTCCACGGACGAAGCCGAGAATTGTCTGATATTTCACGGATTTGTGTCAACCGGCAGCAGTACAGAGAAAGGCTCCCCGCGCCCTTCCTAGCCCATACGACCAGTCTGAGGATGAGCCTAAATCAGAGGGTGATGAAGGCGCGCAAAAGTTGCAACAAAACTACACCCCCAGGTTGCTGCGGACTCCAGCTCATCACCCGCAACTAAAACAAAAGCGCCGAAGGTGACTCCTCCGGCGCCGTTTGTCATCAAGGGTTGGGCAATCGTCCTGTCGCCCTTCAATATGACCCTGGAATCAAAGACCGAGATTCTTCTTCCAATAGGCCCGGATCGCCTCCACCGTGCTCTTAGGCAGGGGGCCGTAGCCAAGTTCCTCAGCCATCTTCTGGCCATGCTCATAGCCCCACTGGAAGAACTTAATCACGGGCTCGTTCGTTGACTTCGGCATATCCGTACGCATGATCTCCCAGGTACCGCCCGAGATGGGCCAGCTATTGGCTCCCGGCTGATCAGTCAGGATCACATAAAAATCCTGGGCCTTGGTGAAATCCACATGTGAAGCTGCCGCCTGGAAGTTCTTGAGCGTTGGGCTCACCAGCTTGCCGGCGCTGTTATACATGCGTGCCCAATTCATGTGGTTTTCCTGAATGTAGGCATACTCCACATAACCGATCGAGCCCCTGATTTGTTGCACGAAAGCAGCAACACCGGCATTGCCTTTGCCACCCACACCGGTCGGCCAATTAATCGAGGTGTTGGCGCCCACTTTCTCAGCCCATTCCGGGCTGATCTTCGAAAGATAATTGGCGAACGTGAATGTGGTGCCAGAGCCATCGGAACGATGGACCACTGAGATTCCCATGTCAGGCAAACTAACGTCTTTGTTCAAGGCCACAATCGCTGGATCATTCCATTTAGTGATTTTGCCAAGATAAATGTCGGCAACTACTTGGCCATTGAGTATGAGTTCTCCGGGCTTAATACCCGGGATATTCACCACCAGGTCTTCGCCTGCAATGGCCGTTGGAAACTGGATAAGCTTGCTCTTCCTGAGGTCTTCAGGCTTCAGAGGCATATCGCTCGCCCCGAATGCAACAGTACCAGACGTGATCTGCTTGATGCCGCCACCGGAACCGATTGCCTGATAATTCACCTCAACCCCAGTCTTGGTTTGATATGCAGTAGCCCACTTAGCGATTAATGGATACACCCAAGTACTACCGGCTCCAGTTATGGTTTGGTCAGCAAATGCGCTTGAGCTCATCACAGCAGCTCCCGCCAGCATCAGCACAGCCAGTTTCTTAATCTGTTGATTCCACATATTGTATTCCCTCCTCAGGAATGCTTGATTAATTTACGGAAACATTTGGATATATTGAATTCTATTTTCTAACTTTAAAAGCGCCGTATGACAAAGCGATGACATTTTGTTGGCAATTCTATGAAGGCGCCATGCGCCATCATCATCTGGCTAGCTGCTCTGTAATAATCGGGCACAAAAAGAAGGCGGGCCAAAGCCCGCCTAACCACTCGTACGGAGTGCAGATGAACTCAGCGATCAGAACTTGATTTGTGCCCAGACACCGTATTGCCGGGTGGTGGTCGAAAATGATTTGATGGTAGCGTCATCGTACTCATGTTCGTACTTGTAGACGAAAGCCCAGGTGATGTTCTTGTTGGCCGTCGGGAATGAAATACCGGCATTGGCGTAGATATCTTTCTCGGTCGGGTCCACGTCCTTGCTCGGATCAGCGTTATCGTAACGGGCGAATACGGCGGTGCCGTTATCGCTAATTACATAGTCCCCGAAGACCGAGTAGCCATCGGCGGAATTAGTTACCGGGGTGGTGATATAGGCAGCCCCGAAGTTATCCGCATGGAAATACTCACCGCCGATTGTGAACTGCGAGGTCTTGTAGGCGACCAAGGCATCCTCACGGGTGGCGGTATTGATTGCCGGGGTGCTATTGGTGTTTTGACCCAGATCGCCGTTATAGCCACCCACGGCGATAATCAGGCCGTCCACCGGCATGAAGGCCACACGGCCTTCCCAGTCCATGGTCTTGGTGCGGGTGGGGTTCTTGTATCCGCCGCCATTCACCAATGCCACGGAATAGTTCACAGTGTTGCTATCATCCTTGCCTAAGAAGTGGATACCCCAATCGCTGGAGTTACCGAAACCCAAGCGATCAATCAGGGTATTTTCAACAAACCGGTACCCATAAACGCCCTCATCGAAGGGAATCCAGGGCATATCACTCGCGCCCATCTGGAATATGGCCGCATTGCTCAGTTTGGCCTGCACATAGGCCTTTTTATCAAACAGCTGAGTTTCTTTATCCGTTGACACGTAATTGAAGTCAGTAGTTATATTGGCCGACCAGACATCATCGAATTGATGATCAACAATCAGATAGAAGCGCTTCACGTCAACGCCAGTACCGGCGTTATTCGTAGGCGCGCCATTGGTATACTGACTTTGGTACGACCAATCGGTGAACATGGTGCCACCTATGGTGGTAGTCCCCGGTGGGGCGTCGGCATGGGCTTGCAGCGTAAACAGCGCGGCCCCCGCCAATAACATAGAAGCCCATTGGATCTTGCGCATGTGTGAGTACTCCTGATGGAATGACGATAAACGGACCACCTGAAGGGTGGCTTCTGTGCGCAAGAGGTTAGGCAATCAATATGACGGATTCATGACGGAATGTTGTATTTTTGGTGACAGTCAGAATAAAGTCACGTGAAATTTAGCGATTAATAACTCACATCACAAATATGTGGTTTTTTTCATACGCCGATGGCTTTGTTGTCTTAGGCTTCCTTAAAATAGCTCAGTAACCAGCAGTACGCTCACAATAAAGTCATTCATATGCTCTTAAATATATAGAGACGCGCTTATGTCTCCGAATAATGAAGCAAGGATAGTGAAAAAAATTCGAAGTCTATGACGACGTACCTGAGTCGATACATCCCTGATAAACATAGTTAAGATCAAAAAAACACCCCAATGGGCTGAACTGAGCGTAGGTGCGGGCGATGGGTGTTATCAGTGACACGCGATCCAATATATTTACATAACCTTGATCACCCGCGAGGCCATGCCTCTGTACAAGCGAAGACAATTACATATCATAATTATTTAAGTTGATTCATGGTGCCGGCAGAGAGAATCGAACTCCCGACCTTTGGTTTACAAAACCACTGCTCTACCAGCTGAGCTATGCCGGCTTAATACCTAAGAGATACACGATTCTAGCAGGAGCGAACACCGAGATCAGGGGTTGGTTGAATCGCAAGTCGTGCGCCCGATGGTCACATCCCCCTCGTCCAGGTCGGAGAATACCTTGGCCGATGGCAGCTGCTTCTCAGCGCCATGAGCATCTAGCCAGTAGCGCGGTGAATCGCGAAAACGTTCAGTCAAAAGTGGATGATAGCCCATTTCACGGATCTTCTTCTGGCGTGTCAGCGCGCCAAAGCGATCGCTGAACACCCCCAGGGAGATGGCGTTACGATTGGCCTCGTCAGTGACCACATAGAGATCCTTCACCCCACGTGCCTTGAGTAATTTGGCTGCGGCGTCCGCCTCATGGTGCGAACCGAACGGCGGCAGATAAACCCAGTAACCGAGGCGCACCTTACCCGGAACGGTACGTTGCACGACCTGGTTGCCAACTTTCAGCAAACGAGCATAGCCCGTCTGCGCGGCTTCGGTACTGGGAAACGGCCCGTAGCTGGCACAGACTTGTATTGCATTTTGACTGACGGAGGCAGCGGTTACCGCCGATGCAGCCGGCGTGGGCACAGGCGCAGATGCTTTACCCAACGCCTGTTTTTCTGTGGGCGTCAGTTCCGAAATCAATTTCAATGGCTGGACGTGGGGCAGCGGCGACATTTGATGCGTTGCTTGCGCCGGCGCTCTCAACCACCCATACCAGATAAACGCCACGAAGTTGGCGAGTACCAATACCAGAAAAATTTTACGCATCACGTTTGCTGTCCCGCCAACACCGCCAGACCCTCCAGCACCAGATGGGGCGCCAGTGTAAACTGGCCCCGCACTATCGGTTGCATGCGTTCGGCATCGCCCCCGGTCAACAAGAATTTAGTCTGCGCGCCCTGCTGCGCCTGAATCTCCGTGGTCACCCGCTCCATCAAACCAGCGGCCGCATATAAGACGCCGCTGGTAATAGCGGTGCGTGTGTCGCGACCGTAAAGGGTAAATGCATCGCCTGGTGCTTTGGGAATTGCCGGAGCAACCGCTGCGAGCGCGTGTTGCATGACGCTGATGCCTGGTGCGATCAATCCACCCAGATGCCGGCCATCGCGGGTAACTGTATCCACAGTGATTGCCGTCCCGCAGCTAATAATACAGGTGGGTCCGCTATATATATGATAAGCACCGATGACCGCAGCCCAGCGATCCACACCTAGTTGCGCAGGTCGGGTGTAACCGTTAGTGACGCCGCAGGCCTGTAGCGCCGTTTGTACATACTCCGGTTCGCGCTGAAATTGCTCGTGACAATAACAGTTGATGCCCTCGGCTAATGAGGCCCCGGCCACGTTGATAACAAGAATACGCACGGGGAATGGTAAATCGGCCCAGGCAGATGCCAATACTTCCGATATCTGTTTATCTTTGTATTCGAGTGCGCCATAACCGGAGATGACGTGATCGTGAGCTAAGCCCCACTTGATACGGGTGTTGCCCACGTCCACCAACAGCATCACGACTGGATCCTCAGGCTGAGATCGCCAGATACAAAGCGGCGCGTACCGGCCTCGGTATGTAGCAGCAGCGCGCCATCCTGATCCACGCCCAGTGCCGTACCGTTGATGATCTGTTGCTGGAATTGCAGATGTACTGGTCGTCCGGCGACCAGATCCAGTGCGCGCCAGTCTGCTACAAAAGCGCCGAATCCCTGCACCGCAAACTCCTGCAACGCTGTCACCAGTTCCTCGATTATCGCCGCCGCGAGATGATTGCGATCAGGCATCGCACCTGTAACCAGGGCTGCGATATCTGTCCAAGGCTGATCAATCTGTGCTGCAACTCTCTTGGGCATGCGTACGTTAATACCCATGCCGATTACGGCACGCACAAGTCCGGGTGGTTCGCCATGAATCTCCACGAGTATTCCACCCAGCTTACGGCCTGAAGCCAGCAAATCATTGGGCCATTTGATGGCAACACCTGAAATGTTCAGGGTACGCAAAGCACGCACCGCGGCGATGGCTGCCACCATACCGAGCGCGGTAAAACCCGCAGGCACATCATCGAACTGCCAACCCAACGAAAGATACAGATTCGCAGCAAACGGCGATACCCAAATTCGGCCGCGCCGACCACGGCCACTAGTCTGCCATTCTGCTAGACAAACGGCTGGATAGTCGATTGTGCGTGAAATGAGCCAAGAATTGGTGGAGTCTACTTTATCCAGAACAGTGAATGCTTGCAGGCTTGCATTGCATCCCGGCGTGAGCCGGTTGCGTACCTGCGTCTCCTCCAGCAATTCGACAGATTGGGCCAGCTGGTAACCCCGCCCCGGCATGGATTTTATTTCCAATCCGAGTGATTCAAGCTGACGCACATGCTTCCAGACCGCGCTGCGGCTGATATTCAGCTGTTGTGCGATTTGTTCACCGGAATGGTAACCGCCATCAGCCAGTATGCGTACGATGGTATGCGTGCTCGCAGATATGGATTGCATTGATAGCGCCTGCAGGCAACCGTCAGCGATGTCGGCGCAACAGCATGACACGCGTGAATCGATTCTCGGTACCTGACTTGAGTCGGCCAATATTGGTGCGATGGGTGAACACTATGAACAGTGCCATGGCAATTCCAAACCAGAAAAGTGGTGAGTTAAATCCATCGCCCCGAGCCAGCAATGCGTACACTGGCACTGAGCATGCGGCCAAGATAGTGGACAGACTGACATATCCACTGAATATGAGCACGAACACCCATACCACCAAGGCCAAAATTAATGCCGGCCAAGAAATCATCAGTAACACACCGAGGAAAGTAGCTGCGCCCTTGCCACCATGGAACCGGAAAAATACCGGGAACACATGTCCGACAACCGCTGCGGCTCCACACAGAACAGAGACCCAGCCTGGACTGACTGAGCCATGCATTAATGGTAAATAAGGCAACGCTCCGGCTGCCAGCACGCCCTTACCCACATCAATCACCATCACCCAAAGTGCAAATACTTTTCCCTGGGTGCGCAGGGCGTTGGTGCTGCCCGCATTGCCACTGCCGGATTTGCGGATATCCACACCGCCATAGAACTTGCCTACGATCAGGCTGCCGATGAGGGAGCCGAGCAGGTATGCCAGAAGTATCCTGATGATCAATGCCGGCATATTCCTACATCCCTCTTTGTTGACAAGGCCGCCATTTTAGCAGGGCTGGGCACACCAAGACTTGCAGGTCAGCGGCAGGTGTTCAACAATCAGTCACTTGCTTGGAGGGGAAGCCGGTCGCATGAGCATGAACCCGGATCGGGTGGCGGAAGACATCGTTCTGGCCCTGCGGCGCATCATGCGTAGTATGGATATCGCCAGCCGCCAGCTCATCAGTAAATACGGCATCACCACGCCGCAACTCATCTGTTTGCAGCATATGCTGGAACAAGGTCCTATGACGACGGGTATGCTGGCACAAGCAGTTTCGCTAAGCCCCGCCACCGTGACCGGTATTCTTGACCGCATGGAGCGGCGCGGCTTGGTGACGCGCGAGCGCCGACCGGAGGATAAACGCCGAGTGCTGGTGGCCGTGACAGACGCCGGCCGGGCGGTCGCAGAAGCGGCGCCTTCATATTTGGCGGAGCGGCTTACCCATGCCTTGGAGCGCTTGCCTGAGGACGATCGCGGGGAAATCCAGCGCGTGATCCTGTATCTGGCGGACTTGGCGGATATGCGCAATGGCAGCAAGTAATCTGTACGTGTTCGTGCGTCACTTGCGTAACACTTGTGGTGTTACCTGCAGATCGGGTGTCTGAAACCACGCTCCTATGCGTACCTCTCTCATCATCAACCCAGCCG
>JBAWFD010000077.1:0-1916 GCA_049591615.1 Gammaproteobacteria bacterium
CGCACAGCTCGTGGCCGGCATCGCAGGCGACCTCGAGCGTTCCCTCGAGGGGATCGACGGCGTGCTGAGCGCGCGCGTCCACCTGAGCCTGCCGCTTCCTAGCCCCCTGCACGACCAGCCCATCGCCCAAGGGGCCAGCGCGAGCGTCCTGCTCGAGCACCGAGGCCCGACGCCGCCTCTGAGCGAAGACTCGATCCAACGCCTCGTGGCCGGGGCCGTCGCCGGGCTCGTTCCGGCCGACGTGACGGTCGTGATGGTGTCGCGACCCGCGCCCCCGACGACGTCGGCCGGAATGGGTCACCTGGGTCCCATCAGCGTCGCGCGCACGTCGCTTCGGTCGCTCCAGGCCACCCTGGTGGTGCTCGTCGCCGTGATCGCGGCCCTCTCGTCGCTCGTGCTCGTGCTCGTCGCGCGCCTCGGTCGCGTCCGCGCCGAACAGCTGGCCGCATCTCATCCCCGCGCGCCCCCTTCACGCGAGCCGTCGTGATCCAGGTCTCCGGTCTCACGAAGTCGGTGCATCAGCCCGGCGGCGGGAGACGGGTCATCCTGCGCGACGTTTCCCTTGCGGTCCCGGAGTCCTGCCTCTACGGGCTCATCGGGCCGGGCGCGGCCGGCAAGAGCGTCCTCTTGAAGATGGTGACGGGCCTGATGCGCCCCGACCGCGGCTCCGTGCGCATCGCCCACGACGTCGTGACCGAGGTGTCGGAGCTCGCCCTGCAGGAGATCCGCAAGCGAATCGGGATGCTATTTCAGAACAACGCGCTCTTCGATCACATGACCGTGTTCGACAACATCGCGTTTCCTCTGCGCCGGCTCTACGCCCCGGCCGAGCAGGAAGTGCGCGAGCGTGTCGCGGAGCGGCTCGCGTGCGTCTCGCTCCCCGGTTTCGAGCAACGCATGCCGGCGGGGCTGAGCGGCGGCCAGAAGAAGCGCGTTGGCGTCGCTCGCGCGACGGTCACGCGGGCCCCCATCGTCCTCTATGACGAACCCGCCGCGGGGCTCGACCCCGTGACGTCCCAGAAGATCTTCGATCTTCTCCGGTCCGAGCAGCGCGCGAGCGGCGCCACCGTCGTCATGGTCTCGAGCGACCTCGACCGGCTGCTCACCGTGACCGACCGGGTCGGGATGATGTACCGAGGCGAGATGATCTTCGACGGCACGACCGAAGAGGCACGAGCATGCGAGGAGCCGCGCGTTCGACAGTTCGTGCACGGCCTCACCGAGGGTCCCCTATGAAACGGGCGACGATGGTGCTGCTCGCGCTCGCGATCTCCGCGTGCTCCAAGGACTCCGCGAAGCCGCAGGGCTCCACCGAGGCGCCGCAGGCGTCCGCTGCGCCCGTCCCCGATCCATTCCTGTCCGCGCGCCCGCCCGCGTCTTCCTCAGCCTCGGCGGACCTCGCCCCGCCGGCGCCCAAGTCCAGCGTCACGCTCCAGGATCCGGGCCGCGAGCCCCGGCGTGAGCTTCGCTACGCGTGGCGAGAGGACGACAAGGAGCAGATGGCCATCACCTTGCGGACCACGGTGTCTGCCGAGTCGGGCGGCGCACGGCAGGACGTGCCGTTCCCCGCGCTGCACATCGCGCTGGCGATTGATGCGAAGAGCGTGTCCGCGGACGGCGATCTCCGGTACGCGTGGCGCGTCACCTCCGCGCAGGCCGATGCCGACGCGGGCGCACCGCAGCAAGTCGCTGAAGGCTGGGCCGCGCAGCTCGCCCCCATCGCCCACCTGTCGGGCACCGGCGCGTTCACGTCGCGCGGCCTCTCCGCGGGAGTGTCGCTCGACCCACCGACCGCCGGTGACGCCGGCATGGAGGGGGAGATGGTCGTGCAGGTCCTCCAGATGCTGCGCGACGCGTGCGCACCGCTCCCCGAGGAGCCGGTTGGAACGGGCGCGAAGTGGCAGAAGGTCTCCACG
>JBAWFD010000078.1:0-93607 GCA_049591615.1 Gammaproteobacteria bacterium
TGGGTGACTGACCTGAATGGAAAAACTGTGCCTGGTTAAAATGGCAGTTTTTACTGACTATGCAATCGATTCAAGTGCGTTGACAATCATTATTAAAATTGATGGGCAAAGTTATTTAAAGACGACAACTTGACGCGCCGTTGGGCTTCTATTCCACGGTCACTGATTTAGCTAAGTTGCGCGGCTTATCCACATCGTTACCACGCTGTAGGGCGGTGTGATAGGCCAGCATTTGCACCGGGATAGCGTGCACGATAGGTGACAGGATGCCCACATGCCGTGGTGTGCGGATCACATGCACACCCGCGCTTTCGGAAAAATGGCTGTCCAGGTCCGCAAAAACGAACAGCTCCCCGCCACGGGCGCGGACTTCCTGCATATTGGATTTCACTTTCTCCAGCAGCGCATCGTTCGGAGCGATCACTACCACCGGCATGTTGCGGTCCACCAGCGCCAGCGGTCCGTGCTTGAGTTCGCCCGCAGGATAGGCTTCCGCATGGATATAGGAAATCTCTTTGAGCTTGAGTGCGCCTTCGAGCGCGATCGGGTAATGGATACCGCGCCCCAGAAACAGTGCGTTCTGTTTAACCGCAAACAGCTTGGCCCATTCCAAGATCTGCGCTTCCAAGTTCAGGGCATGCTGCACGCTGCCTGGAGCATGCCGCAATGATTCCAGGAATGCCTTCTCATGTTCGGTATCCAGCAGTCCGCGTTGCTTGGCAAGTGTCGCGGCGAACACGAACAACGCGATCAGCTGGGTGGTGAACGCCTTAGTCGAGGCCACGCCGATCTCAGCGCCGGCACGGGTGTAAAACACCAGTTGTGAGGCGCGCGGGATGGCGCTTTCCTGTACGTTGCATATGGAGAGTGTCTGCACGTGCCCCAGCGATTTGGCGTGCTTCAGTGCTTCCAGTGTGTCCAGGGTCTCGCCGGATTGCGAGATGGTGATCACTAGTTGCTGCGAATTGGGAACGGACTCGCGATAACGGTACTCACTGGCGATCTCTACGTTCACCGGCACCTTGGCCAGGGCCTCGATCCAGTATTTCGCCGTGAGTCCGGCGTAGTAACTGGTGCCTGCGGCTAGTATCAGCACTGAGTCCGTTGCGCGGAACACCGCCGCCGCCTCTTCGCCGAAGATCTTGGGATCGAAACCCTCCACCACCACGGCTTCGATAGTATCCGTAAGCGCCTTGGGTTGTTCGTAAATCTCCTTCTGCATGTAATGTTTGTACGGCCCTAGTTCCATATCCGAGAGTGATGCCTGGCTCTGGTAAGGTTTGCGTATCGCTGGCCGATCATCCCGGCTCACAACCTGCACGCTTTTGCGGCTGATCTCCACCACGTCGCCATCTTCCAAAAAGATTACCTTGCGGGTGGCCGAGAGCACCGCCGAGACATCGGAAGCTAGGAAGTTTTCCCCATCCCCGAGACCCACCAGCAGCGGACAACCCATGCGCGCGCCCGTGACCACATCCGGCACCTTGAGGCACAGCACGCCGATGGCATAGGCACCCACCAGCTGGCGCACCGCCTCGCGGGTGGCGCGGAACAGATCACCGTGCTGCTGGAAATGATGATGGATCAGGTGGGCGATGACTTCCGTGTCAGTCTGTGACTTGAATACATAGCCAAGCTTGAGGAGGTTGGCGCGCTGCTCCTCGTGGTTCTCGATGATGCCGTTATGCACCACCGCGATCTCGTCCCGAGAGACATGTGGATGGGCGTTGGGTTCCGTGACCCCGCCGTGGGTGGCCCAGCGGGTGTGGCCGATGCCGGTTTGGCCACTGAGTTTTTCGGCCTTCGCTTTGCCCTGCAACTCGGCCACGCGGCCGACGCTGCGCACGCGCTTGATGACGCCGTCCAGTACCGCGATGCCGGCGGAATCGTAGCCGCGGTATTCCAGCCGCTGCAAACCTTCGATCAGCAGCGGCACCACGTCGCGCCCAGCCACTGCGCCCACGATTCCACACATATGAACGGTTCCTGTTCCTTATAACTCTCTCCGCTTGAGGGAGAGGCAAGAGTGAGGGGGGTTACTCTCTCATCCCGACTTCTCATTCTCAAATAGAGAGAAGCAAAAATCTCATGATGTTTTCTTCGGCCGCTTCCAGCCGGTTACAGTCTTTTGCTCGGCGCGTGTCACACTCAGTGCCTCCGCTGGCGCTTCCTTGGTGATCACCGAACCGGCACCGATGGTGGCGCCTGCGCCCACGCTCACGGGTGCCACAAGCGAACTATTGGAGCCGATGAATGCGCCATCACCGATGACGGTACGGTGCTTGTTCACGCCATCATAATTGCAGGTGATGGTACCGGCGCCGATGTTCACCGCGCGCCCGATTTCGGCGTCACCCAGATAACTCAAGTGATTCGCCTTGCTGCCATGCCCAAGGTGGCTGTTTTTCATTTCCACGAAATTCCCCACGTGGGTTTCGTCCGCCAGCTGGCTTTCCGGTCGGATACGTGCGAACGGTCCGATGCGCACGCGCGCACCGATACGCGCACCGTCCAGCACACAGCTGGCAAATACCTGGGTATCGTCGCCAATCTCGCAATCCCGGATGACAGCGTTGGGGCCGACCTGCACTCGTTCACCCAGGCGCACTTTGCCCTCGAATACACAATTGACGTCGATGCACACATCCCGTCCGCAATCCAGTTGGCCACGCACATCGATGCGCGCCGGATCCCGTAACGTAACGCCTTGCTGCATAAGATCGTTGGCGATACGCCCACGCAAAGTGGCCTCCGCTACCGCCAGCTGCTGGCGGTTATTGACGCCTGCCACTTCGCTGGCATCGTCGGCCTCAATACCATCCACCAACATGCCCTCTGCCGCCGCCATCGCGATGATATCCGGCAGGTAATATTCCTTCTGGGCATTGTGGTTGCGCAGTTTCGCCAGCCAGCCTCGCAACACCGATGTCCTGCAAGCCATGAGGCCGGTGTTGATTTCGTCAATATGGCGCTGAACCGGTGTCGCATCCTTATCCTCCACGACGCCTTGCACCTGCCCTTCCGCATCCCGTAGCATGCGGCCATAATCACGGGCATCCGTGAGGTGTGCAGTGAGCACCGCCAGCTCACCGCGCGATGCCGAGTCCAGGAGTTTCTGCAAAGTCTGTGTGCGCACCAGCGGTACGTCACCGTACAACACCAATGTCAGGTGTTCATCGGGGATGGCAGGCAGTGCCTGCATGACTGCATGACCGGTGCCCAGTTGTTCAACCTGCAACACCCAACGCACCGGCAGATGTTTGAGTGTGACTGGCACCTGTTCACCGCCGTGGCCATGGACCACATACATGGCATCCGGTTTGAGTGTTGCCGCAGTCTGCACTACATGTTCCAGTAAGGTCATGCCGCCCAATGGCTGCAACACCTTGGGAAGGTTGGAATGCATCCGCTTGCCCTGACCGGCGGCCAGGATGACGATGCTCAAGGGCATGATGGGCTGAATCCCGTTCTGAGAATTTAAGACTTGGAAATGATAGCCGAAAAACAGGTCCTGTCGGCCTCGAACGGCTTAATGACCGCCGAGTTTCTTGCGGATGTGTTCCAGGGTGCGAAGACGCGCCAGGGCTTCCGCTAGTTCCGCCTGGGCGCGCACGATATCCACTTCGGCGGCCTGGCTGGCGAGCGCTTCCTCGGCGCGGCGCTTGGCTTCAAGCGCGGCCGCTTCGTCGATATCGCGGGCCCGTAGTGCGGTGTCGGAAAGCACGGTCACCCCATGCGGCTGGATCTCGAGGATCCCGCCGGATACGTAGAACACCTGTTCATCGGTATCGGTCTTGACGCGCACACTGCCGGGTTTGAGCCGTGTCAGCAGTGGTGCATGCCGCGGGGTGATGCCAAGCTCGCCCATCTCCGCCGGGGCGAACACCATCTGCGCGCGGCCCGAGAAAATCTCATGCTCGGCACTAACGATATCGACATGGAGTGTGGTGTTCATATATATGTGTATCCGTTCCGCTTACAGGGACTTGGCTTTTGCCACCGCTTCCTCGATGGCGCCGACCATATAGAAAGCCTGCTCCGGCAACTGGTCGTAGTCGCCGTTGACGATACCCCTGAACCCGCGGATGGTTTCCTTGAGCGGCACATACTTGCCAGGCGAGCCGGTGAACACCTCAGCTACCGAGAACGGTTGTGACAGGAAGCGCTGGATCTTGCGCGCGCGCTGCACGACTAGCTTGTCTTCCTCGGAGAGTTCATCCATGCCCAGGATCGCGATGATGTCCTTGAGTTCCTTGTAGCGTTGCAGCACGGCTTGCACACCACGCGCCGTATCGTAATGTTCCTGGCCGATGACGTTCGGGTCCAGCTGGCGCGAGGTGGAATCCAGCGGATCCACCGCCGGATAGATGCCCAGCGAGGCGATGTCACGGGACAACACCACGGTGGCATCCAGGTGTGCGAAGGTGGTTGCGGGTGATGGGTCGGTGAGATCGTCCGCCGGCACGTACACCGCCTGCACGGAAGTAATGGAACCCTTCTTGGTGGAAGTGATGCGTTCCTGCAGCACCCCCATCTCCTCGGCCAGCGTCGGCTGATAACCTACGGCCGAAGGCATGCGTCCCAACAACGCGGATACCTCAGTGCCTGCTAAGGTGTAGCGGTAGATGTTATCCACGAAGAACAGGATGTCGCGACCTTCGTCGCGGAAGTACTCAGCCATGGTGAGGCCGGTCAATGCCACGCGCAAACGGTTGCCCGGCGGTTCGTTCATCTGGCCATACACCATCGCGACTTTGGAATCGTTCAGGTCCTTCAGGTTAATGACACCGGATTCCGCCATCTCATGATAGAAGTCGTTGCCTTCGCGGGTGCGCTCACCCACGCCCGCGAACACCGACAAACCTGAATGCTCCTTGGCGATGTTGTTGATAAGCTCCAGCATATTGACGGTCTTGCCGACGCCGGCGCCGCCAAACAGGCCGACCTTACCACCCTTGGCGAATGGGCACAGCAGATCGATGACCTTGATGCCGGTTTCCAGCAAATCGGTGGAGCCGGATTGCTCCTCGTAACTCGGCGCCTTGCGGTGGATGGGCCAATGCTCCTTGGCTTTCACCGGTCCAGCCTCATCCACCGGTTCACCCAACACATTCATGATGCGACCGAGTGTGCTTTTGCCCACCGGCACCGAAATCGGCGCCCCGGTGTTTTGCACCTTGAGGCCGCGTTTCAGACCTTCCGAGGAACCCATGGCAATGGTGCGCACCACACCGTCGCCGAGCTGTTGCTGCACCTCCAGTGTCAAACCGCCGTCTTCCAGCTTGAGGGCGTCATACACCTCGGGGAGCGACTCGCGCGGGAACTCCACGTCCACCACCGCGCCGATGACCTGTACGATTTTTCCGGAACTCATGATTTCATCCTCGATTCAAAAATACTTTTGTTAATTTCTGCCAAATGAGTCTTCAAACCGCCGCTGCACCGCCGACGATCTCCGCCAGTTCCTTGGTGATAGCGGCTTGCCGCGCCTTGTTATAAACCAGCTGCAGAGAGTTGATCAGGTCACCAGCGTTGTCCGAAGCGGACTTCATGGCCACCATGCGCGCTGATTGTTCGCAGGCGATATTTTCAACCACGCCCTGGTAGACCTGCGATTCCACGTAGCGTGTGAGTATGCTATCCAGCAATTCACGTGCTTCCGGTTCGTAGATGTAATCCCAATGAGCTTGCAGCTCCGGGTCCTCGATGCCCTGGACCGGCAGCAACTGGGTCACAGTCGGCTTCTGGCTCATGGTATTAACGAACACATTGTTTACCAGAAACACCCGGTCCACTTCACCGGCGCGATAGGCATCCAGCATGACTTTGACGGTGCCGATCAAATCATGCACATGCGGGGTGTCGCCCAGGTGCGTCGCCTGGGCTAGCACCTTGCCGCCCACACGGCGGAAGAACGCAATGGCCTTAGCGCCCAGGATGCAGAAATCCGCTTGCACCTGCTTACCGCGCCAGTCACGCAGCGCCAGGATCGCAGCCTTAAACAGGTTCACGTTCAGGCCGCCGCACAGGCCGCGATCGGTGGCGATGATAATGAAACCCACGCGCTGCACCGGACGCTCGAGCATGAATGGATGCCGATACTCGGGATTGGCCTTGGCCAGATGCCCGATCACCTTGCGCATCTTCTCCGCATACGGGCGCGACGCCGCCATGCGCGTCTGCACTTTGCGCATCTTGCTGGCCGCGACCATCTCCATGGCCTTGGTAATCTTCTGGGTACTGCGGATGCTCTTGATCTGCGTCCGGATTTCTTTCGCGCCTGCCATAAATTAATTTTCTCTCGATCCTTGTCCCCTCTCCCCCTGCGGGAGAGGGCAGGATGGGGGGTTAATTACCATGCCTGGGTCTTCTTGAATTCTTCCACTGCCTTCTTCAAGCCCGCCTCGATCTCGTTGTTGTAATCGCCGCTAGCATTGATCTTGTCGCGCAGCGCCGCGAAGTGGCTGTGGAAATAACTGTGCAGGGCGGCCTCGAAGGCCACGATCTTCTTGACATCGATATCGTCCAGATAACCTTCATTGGCGGCGTACAGCGATAGCGCCATGTCGGCGATGGACAGTGGCGAGTACTGCTTCTGCTTCATGAGTTCGGTGATGCGCTGGCCGCGCTCCAACTGTTTGCGGGTGGACTCGTCCAGGTCCGAGGCAAACTGCGCGAAGGCCGCCAGCTCACGGTACTGGGCCAGAGCCAGGCGCACGCCGCCGCCCAGCTTCTTGATGATCTTGGTCTGGGCGGCGCCGCCCACGCGCGACACCGAGATACCGGCGTTGATGGCCGGCCGGATGCCGGCATTGAACAGGTCGGTTTCCAGAAAAATCTGGCCATCGGTGATGGAGATCACATTGGTGGGAATGAAGGCCGAGACGTCGCCGGCCTGGGTCTCGATGATCGGCAGCGCCGTGAGCGAACCGGTCTTGCCCTTGACCTGGCCCTGAGTGAATTTCTCCACGTAAGCGGCATTCACGCGCGCCGCGCGTTCCAGCAGGCGCGAATGCAGATAGAACACGTCGCCCGGATAGGCTTCACGGCCCGGCGGACGGCGCAGCAATAAGGAAACTTGCCGGTAGGCCCAGGCCTGCTTGGTGAGATCGTCATAGATGATGAGCGCGTCCTGGCCGCGGTCACGGAAGTATTCGCCCATGGCGCAACCCGCATACGGCGCGATGTACTGCAGCGCAGCGGATTCGGACGCCGATACGGCCACCACGATGGTGTATTGCATGGCGCCGTGCTCCTCGAGCCTGCGCACCACACTAGCGATGGATGAATTCTTCTGGCCGATGGCCACGTACACGCAGAATAGGTTCTTGCCTTTCTGGTTGATGATGGTATCCACTGCCACCGCGGTCTTGCCGGTCTGACGGTCGCCGATGATCAGTTCGCGCTGGCCACGACCGATAGGCACCATGGCATCGATGGCCTTCAATCCTGTCTGCACCGGCTGCGATACGGATTGGCGCTCGATTACGCCCGGAGCGACTTTCTCGATGGGCGAGGTCAGTTTGGTCTTAATGGGGCCCTTGCCGTCGATGGGCTGGCCGAGTGAATTCACCACGCGTCCCAAAAGTTCCGGTCCCACCGGCACTTCCAGGATGCGATTGGTGGTCTTGACCGTGTCGCCTTCCGAGATATGTTCATAGTCGCCCAGAATCACCGCGCCTACCGAGTCGCGCTCCAGGTTCAGAGCCAAACCGAAGGTGTTCTTGGGAAACTCCAGCATCTCACCATACTGCGCGGCCTGCAGGCCGTGTATGCGCACGATGCCGTCGGTGACACTCACCACCGTGCCGACATTGCGGGTCTCCGCTTCCGCATCAAAGTGCTGGATGCGCTCTTTGATGAGTTGGCTGATTTCGGAAGGATTGAGTTGCATGATCGTAATCCTTGAAGTTCTCGTATCTGTCTATTGAATGATGGCCGCCGCCAGGCGGGATAATTTTTCAAGTACTGAACCATCGATCACCAGATCGCCGGCGCGGATGACGGCGCCACCGATGAGTGTGGGATCGGTCACACAGGTCAGTTTTATATCGCGCCGGAGTTTCTGCTTGAGGGCCGTATTGATGCGCGCTTGCTCGCCGGCATCCACGCGGGCGGCGGCGCGCAATTCCACTTCCACTACATTCTCCGCCTGTTCACGCAAGGCCGCGTATTCCACGGCGATTTCCGGCAGGATTGGCAAGCGCTGGTTTTCAGCCAATAGCTTCACAAAGTTGCTGGCATGCGCGTCGGGTTTATGCCCGGACTTGCTGCACAGTTCCAGAAATACCTCGGCGCGTACAGCTGCCGGGATCCGCGGATCACCCAGCATCACCTGCGCCTCGTGGTTGCGCGTAAAGCCAGCCAGCAGTTTCAGCAGTTCACTCCACTGTTCTGCTTGTTGGTGCTCGCTGGCAAGTTCAAAAACTGCCTTAGCGTAAGGGCGCGCGAGGGTGAGAGTTTCTGCCATGGGATAGCTGTCAGTTAGTGAATCTGCTGCGCCAGATCGTCCAGCAGCGCCTTGTGCGCCTTGGGATCAATCTCGCGCGAGAGGATGCGCTCGGCTGCCGCCACTGCCACATTCGCCACTTCGGTTCGCAATGCAGTCTTGGCACGATTCAGTTCCTGCTGAATCTCGGCCTTGGCAGCCTCCACCTGACGCTGGCGTTCCGCCTGGGCTTGCTTGCGGGCTTCCTCCAGGATGGAAGTGGCCTGCTGGTTGGCTACTTCCACGACTTCGGCGCCCTTGTCGCGCGCTGTGTGCAGGATCTCGGTGGCTTTCACCTGGGCCTGCTCCAGTTCCTGCTTGCCACGCTCACCGGCTGCCAGGCCCTCGGCTATCTTGCTGGCACGCTCGTCCATGGCCTTGGTGATGTGCGGCCATATGAACTTCATAGTCAGCCAGATGAACAAGCCGAACGCAAAAGCTTCCGCGATCAACGATGCATTAATATTCACGGTCGTTCAACCTCGATGCGTACGGGAGACAATCGACATCAATGCCCAACCGCTGCTTTAGCCGCAGCAGTCACTGCACTTATGAACGGGTTCAGGAATACAAAGTACAGGGCAAACGCGATGCCGATCATGGCTACCGCATCCAACAGACCAGCCATGAGGAACATGCGTGCAGCCAGCATGCCGGACAATTCCGGCTGGCGTGCACAGCCTTCCAGAAACTTGCCGCCCAGAATACCGAATCCGATGGCGGTCCCAAGGGCAGCCAGACCAAATACGATACACACAGCTAAAACGGTCATACCCTGAACATTTGCGATCAAACTTACGATATCCATCGAGGCTCTCCTGTGAAATTTTTCAAAATAAAAAATCAATGCGAATCGTGCGATTCATGCGCCATGCTCAGATACACAATTGTCAGCATCATGAAAAGGAATGCTTGAATAGTGATGATGAGCAGATGAAACGTGGTCCAGACGAATGACAATGGCCACTGGATCAAAGCCGGCAGAAGCGCAATCAAAATGAAAAGCAATTCACCCGCAAACATGTTGCCGAACAGCCGCAATGACAGCGAAACGGGCTTGGCAATATCTTCTACTATCCGCAGCAGCACATTGGCTGGCATCAGTGTCCAGTGATTGAAGGGATGAAAAAGAACTTCTTTGGCATAACCGCCCGCACCCTTCACCTTGAAATTGAAGAAGATCATCAAAGCAAAAACCGTAAGGGACATGGCGAAGGTCATATTCAGGTTATTGGTAGGAACGACTCTTAGATACACATGCTCGGGATTCACACCAAATGGCATACCCAGCCAAGCAGCGATACGCGGCAATAAATCCACCGGCAACATGTCCATGAAGTTCATGAGCCAGACCCACACGAAAATGGTGAGAGCCATGGGTCCGATTAGTTTGTTGCGGCCGTGGAAGGTCTCTTTTACCTGCTGGTCCACGAAACTCACCATGATCTCGACAAAATTCTGCCACTTGCCGGGTGTACCGGATGTGGCTTTACGAGCGGCAATCCAGAATGAAAAAAAGAATACAAAGCCCAGCAAAACCGATACCAACAAAGTATCAAGATCCAACGACCAGAATCCATGCCCCACCGTCCAATAGGTCAGATGATGATAGATGTACTCATTTGGAGTTATTGCTGCTGTCTGACTCATGCTGCCTGTCCAAAACCGATCCTTGCCAATCCGACCCAATAGGCCACGTAGGTGGCGATATAAGCCAGAATCAGCGGCAGGAACGCCGCTTTCAACACCACGATGCTGAACACAAACAGCGCCACGGTGATCACGAATTTCAAGGCCTCATCCACCAGGAAGCGCCCAAGCCATCGCTGCGGCCCCACACCCGGACCGCCGGCGAACAACCTCAATGCCATATACAGGCTGGCCAGCACATTGATCAAGCCCCCGACCAGCGCTGACCAGGCCGCGTAACGCCCGGCCATCATGGCCGCGGCCAACCCTGCCAGCACCGTCACCGCCAGTTGCAGGCCAACGATGATGAAGGTGTCCTGCCGGGCCTTGGTGTATAAGCCGGCCATGAGCTGCGCTTCCTGAATATAAAAAAGCCACGTCGTTACCGGATTGGCAGCGGGTGGCGGCTCCAAAAGCCCCTGCTTGTGGAGAGCCGTGTATATTAACGGGCTAAGCGGGTATCTTCAATGAATTTAAGGCGGGAATAACCGCTAAAAATGGCCATACAAGAACGGTTCGCATCAGCGGATGCGTGTCAGGATGCCGTCCAGTTCGTCCAGGCTGGAATAATGGATGATGAGCCGGCCCTTGCCGCCGCTTGCGGTTTCCACATTGACCTTGGCCCCGAGTTTCTGAGTGAGCTCGGTTTCCAACTGGCGGATATTGGGATCCACCCGTCGAGACCCTTTGACGGGGCTGCCGTGTTCCTTGAGCAAACGTCGCACCAAGCTTTCTGTTTCGCGCACTGAAAGGTGACGGGCCACCACCCGCCGGGCAGCGTCGGTCTGGGCAGCGCCTTTGAGCGCCAGCAGTGCCCGTGCGTGGCCCATCTCCAGATCACCACGCTCCACATGATCCTTGACCGCATCGGTGAGTTCCAGCAAGCGCAGCAGGTTGCTGACGGCGGCGCGCGAACGACCCACGGCTTCCGAGGCCTGTTGGTGGGTCATGTCGAATTCACTGATCAGCCGCTGCAGAGCCTGGGCTTCTTCCAGAGGATTGAGATTTTCTCGCTGGATGTTTTCGATGAGTGCCATGGCGATGGCGGTCCGGTCCGGGACATCGCGCACCACCGCTGGGATCTGATGCAGGCCCGCCATCTGCGCAGCCCGCCAGCGACGTTCACCGGCGATGATCTCGTAGCGGCGCGGGCCCGCGGATTGAACCCCGCCCAGATGAGTGTTGGCCGGCCGCACCACGATGGGTTGCACCAACCCCTGGGCCTTGATGGAGTCCGCCAAATCCTGGAGGCCTTCCGGATGCATGTGCATGCGCGGCTGAAATTTCCCGGGCTGAATCAGATCCACTGGGATATCGCGCATCTCCTCGGAGCCGGCATCCGTGTCCAATGCAGGCAGGGCGCCGCCCAGCAGCGCGTCCAAACCACGACCCAAGCCTTTGCGTTTCGCCGCCACGTTCACGCCTCCCCTGAAGAGCCGGAGATTGTAGCAGCAACGCCGGAAACTGCGCCGTGCTGTTTTTCCCTGCGCAGCATTTCGCCAGCCAATGCCAGATAGGCAAGTGCGCCACGAGAAGTAGCGTCATGCTTCAGAGCCGGCAGACCGAAGCTCGGGGCCTCTGCCAACCGCACGTTGCGCGGGATGACAGTGTTGTATACCTGCTTGCCGAAATGTTGTATGAGCTGCGAGGACACCTCGTTGGCCAGGTTATTGCGCGGATCGAACATGGTGCGCAGCAGGCCCTCGATCTGCAACTGCGGATTAACCTGCCTCAGTCGCTCGATGGTGGACATCAGGGCCGAAAGCCCTTCCAGCGCATAGTACTCGCACTGCATGGGAATCAGCACGCTGTCCGCGGCCACCAGAGCATTCACCGTCAACAGGTTGAGGGAGGGTGGGCAATCGATGAGTATGTAATCGAAATCAGCGCGAATTTCTGCGAGTGCTTCCCGCAAACGGCTCTCGCGGCGCTCTGCATTGATCAAGCCTACTTCGGCGGCAGTCAGATCGCTGTTGGCTGGTAGCAGTTTGATGTCGGCGGCATCCAGGTTGACGAGCGCATTGCGTATGCGAGTCTCGCCCATGATCACCTCATAGGCCCCATGCGCGAGCGCGTGCTTGTCTACGCCGCAGCCCATGGTGGCATTGCCCTGGGGATCCACGTCCACCAGCAGCACACGGCGCTTGGTAGCGGCTAGCGAAGCAGCCAGATTCACGGCGGTGGTGGTCTTGCCGACGCCGCCTTTCTGATTGGTGATGGCAATGATGCGGGCCATTTAAATCAGTCTATGGGAAAGTGTTGTGAGGTGTGAGGACTAAAAATAAAACCTATAAATATTCTGATCATCTCGCATCCTAACTCTTATGGATTTCCACAACACAGCGTCGCGCTTTTAGCCCCGGCACCGTGAGTGGATGCACTGTTGCTTGGTACCTGGCCGGCAAGGCCTGTAATTCACCGGCCGGTGATTGGCCTTTCATGGCCAGAAATGCCGCAAACGGTTCGCCAAGATGACCGGCCAGCCGCATGAAATCAAGCAGCGATGCGAATGCGCGGCTGATCACGGTAGCAAACAGCTCCGCGGGACGATAGTCCTCGGCGCGCGACTGCACTACTTCCACGTTCCGCAGGCCGAGTATGGTTATCGCATGGGTTACAAAGCGGGTTTTCTTGGCCTGACTGTCCAGCAACACAAACCGCCGGTCTGGACAGACCAGCGCCAGCGGGATGCCGGGCAGGCCGGCACCGCAAGCCACATCCACGATGCGTTTGCCCTGCAGGTACGGCAGGACGCTCAGGCTGTCCAGCAGATGCTTGCTCAGCATGTCCATGGGAGCGCGTATGGCGGTGAGATTATAAGCAGAATTCCATTTATCAAGCAGCTTGATGAAATCCAGCAGCGCCTGATCCGCCCCCGGTGGTATATCTACATGTAGTTGTGCACAGCCGCGCGCGAGCTGCGCCTTAAAGTCGGCGGATGTCATGAGCCGCGCATCGGAAAATAACGATCAATAATGAGTGGTAGGCGGCGGCACCACGCGTAGCACTTCTTCCACCGTGGTCACGCCTTCGGCTACCTTCTGAGCGCCGCGCAGACGCAAGGGTTTCATGCCGGCACGCATGGCTTCTTGACGCAGGGCATCCATGTCGAAATCGGCAGTGATGAGCCGCTTGATGGCCGGCGTAAACCCCAACATTTCATAGAGCCCGATGCGCCCTTTGTAACCGGTGTTGCGGCACTCCAGGCAGCCGATGGCGTTGTATACGCGCTTGGGATTCTGTGCTTTCCACGGTGCCACCAGGCTGTCCCATTCATCATCGCCGAGCTGCGTCTCCTTCTTGCAATGTGGACACAGGGTGCGCACCAGACGCTGCGCGATGACCGCTAGCAGCGTCGACTGCAGCAGAAAAGGCGGCACCCCCAGATCCAGCAGGCGGCTGATGGATGTCGGCGCATCGTTGGTATGCAGCGTGGATAACACCAGATGGCCGGTGAGCGAAGCCTGCACCGCCATCTCGGCGGTTTCCGCGTCGCGGATCTCACCGATCATGATGATGTCCGGATCCTGGCGCAAAAGGGTGCGCACGCCGCTAGCGAAGGTGAGATCGATATTGGGCTGGACCTGCATCTGGTTGAGCGCTGGGTCCACCATTTCGATGGGATCTTCCACCGTGCACACGTTCACATCCGGTTTGGAAAGCTGCTTGAGGGTGGTATATAAAGTGGTGGTCTTGCCGGAGCCGGTGGGGCCGGTCACCAGGATGATGCCGTGCGGATTATCGATCATGCCCTGCCAGAATTTTTCATCCGTTTCCGATATACCGAGCTCGCGGTAACTCCGCAGTAGCACCGTGGGATCGAAAATGCGCATCACCAGTTTCTCGCCGAACGCGGTCGGCATGCTGGAGATGCGCAGCTCTACTTCCTGGCCGTTAGTATTGCGCGTTTTGATGCGCCCGTCCTGCGGACGGCGTTTCTCGGAAATGTCCATGCGTGCCAGGATCTTGATGCGGCTGGTGACCGGCGTCAGCACCGCAATCGGGAATTGATAGACCTGATGCAGCACGCCGTCGATGCGGAAGCGGATCAGACCGGCTTCGCGGCGGGGCTCGATATGGATGTCGCTGGCGCTCTGGTCAAAGGCGTATTGCAGCAGCCAATCGACGATGCTGACCACATGCTGGTCATTGACGTCGAGCTTGCCGGCGCGGCTCAGTTCTATAAGTTGTTCGAAATTCTGGATGCCGGTGGCGGCGTTACCAACATTCTGGCTCTCGGCGCCGATCACCGAACGCGAGATGGAATAGAACTCCACCAGATAGCGTGAGATGTCATCCGGATTGGAAAGCACGCGCCGGATCTTCTTGTGCTGGATCTGGTTGATCTCCCGCTCCCATTCGCGTTCGTAGGGTTCGGCAGTGGCCACCACGATCTCATCTGCTGTGACTTCCACCGGCAGCACTTTGAAACGCGAGGCATAGCCCTGGGAGATCACGCCGGTGATGCGGCGCATGTCGAGTTTCAGGGGATCGATGCGGAAATACGGGATCTTCACCTTCTCAGCCAGCCACACGGTTAGGCTCTCGACGGTCAGCGGCGTATTCGGGTGGCGCGCATCCGGCCAGCCGCGTTTGCCGATCACCGACAGTGGATGCTGATCGTCGTAAGAACCGCGTTGTGCAAGACCGCGTAACAGAGCGACACGCTCAGCCGTGAGCATGCCGTCGGCTTCCAGCCAGACGAGCACCTCCAGCAACGGCAGCTTGCGATCAGGCTCGTTTTTAAGCGGGCGCGGACTGGACATGGCTCCAGTGTAGTCAAAAGCCCCGTAGCCTGCACGGCAGGCCTATAACCTCAGGGCTGCGCCAGCAGATGGTCTGGATCGTCGAGCTTCAGACTGCTGATTTTGCCGGTTTGGATATCCACCATCGCGATGCGGTTGTGGTCGGTATCGGCCACATATACATAGTCGCCGGCTACGCTCAGTCCACCCGGCTCGTCGAACTCCTGGTTACCGCCTGCGAAGGTGGTCACACGCCGGGTTTGTGGGTCTAATATTTTGATCTTGCTGTTGTAGGTATCCGCTATATATAAGCGCCCGGCATGCCAGCCGATGCCGAGATCGTGTTGCAGACGCACCGTGTCGCCGACGCCATCCACGTCGCCGAAGTCGAACAGACCGGTACCCACCAGCGTGCGCACCTGTGCCCCGGGGTCGAACCCGACCTGGCGCACGGCGCTGGCTTCCGGATCGGCCACATACAAAAACTTGCCGTCAGTGGTGAGTCCGCTGGACTGCGCGAAACTTGCCTGCGCCAGTGAACCGTCATCAATGCCTTCCTGGCCGCTACCGGCGTATAAATTGATGGTGTTCGCCAGTGGATCGTAGCTCCACAACTGATGCTGGCCAGCCATGGCAATGTACAGCAAGCCACCATGGAACAACACCGCCCAGGGTGTATTCAGTTCCGCGGTACGCGCCGGCATAGACGTATCGGTCATGTAGATGCGAGTACCGTCACCGGCCACGGTTGTGACCGTGCGTTTCGCAAGATCGATTTTGCGGATCGCATTATTGTCGGTGTCTGCCACATACAGTGTATCAGGACCGGCTAATGTTATGCCTTGGGGGTAATGGAATTGTGACAGTGCGTAATCGCCATCCCGCAATCCGGGTTTGCCGTCGCCAATCACCGCCAGAACCTTACCAGTAAGTGTGGTCACCACGATACGGTTATGGTTGGAGTCGGCGATGAACAGCCGGTTATGCTCCGCGTCCGCCAGCACTTTCCCGGGATACAGTAAGGTGGTCTTGGGCATCTCTACATGGATGCCGCTGAACCACATCGGTTTGGCATTGATCAAACCCTTGGCGCTGAATTCTTTGACCAATGAGCCGATAACTTTGTTCAGCAAATCATACTGGCCTTCGCCGGACACTTGGCCGACGACGTTGCCGGCGGGATCGATGAGCGTGAGCGTGGGCCAGCCTTCCGCACCGTACGCATTCCAGATCTGCATGTCCTTGTCGTTCACCACCGGATGGTCGATGCCGTAGCGCAGCACAACCGCTTCGATATGTGCAGTCTTGCGCTCGGTGGCGAACTTGGCGGAATGCACGCCGATGATGACCAGCTTGCTACCGTAATTCTTTTGCAGTTTCTCCAAATCGGGAATCACATGGAAACAGTTGATGCAGCCGTAGGTCCAGAAATCCAGCAGCACTACCTTGCCGCGCAGTTCCTGGAGGGTGACCGGCCGACCGCCGGTGTTGATCCAGTCGAGTCCCGTTGGAAACGGCGGCGCCGGCTGCTTGCCGGCCAGTGACGGCATATCCGCTGCTACTGACAATGGCAGTGCATTGAGGCCGGTGGCCCAATGCAGACCGGCGACCATGACACCTGCGAGCACTGCCAAGGTAGCGGCAATCGCGATTCCGCGAACGATTTTCACTTTGAGACTCCCGGTAAAAGTCAGATGCATAGCATCTAGACACGCGCCATGCACTATTTATTACGCATTTGAACAGAAAATGGTTTCAGGCATCCGGGATCAATACCGCCGCGCCGTTCAGCCGTCCGGCCCGCAAGACCGCCAGCGCCTCGTTGGCGTCGGTCAGCGCATAGGTCGTCACCGAGGTGTGTACCGGCCAGCGCGCGAGCGCCTCCATGAACTCGACCCCATCGTGCCGCGTGAGATTGGCCACCGATCGCAACAGTCGCTCGCCCCATAGAGTCGCATATGGAAATTCCGGGATGTCGCTCATGTGGATACCGGCACAGACCACCGTGCCGCCTTTCGCCACTGCGCCGAGCGCGACCGGCACCAACGCGCCGACCGGTGCGAAGATGAGCGCCGCATCCAGTGGTTCTAGCGGCGTCTCATCGGAACCACCGGCCCAATGCACACCCAGCTCCCGTGCGAAATCCTGGCCGGCGGTGTCACCGGGGCGTGTAAAGGCATACACGCGCCGCCCCTGCTCAACGCAGATCTGCGCTAGCACATGGGCGGCGGCGCCGAAACCGTAGAGGCCGATGGCTGAGGACTCGCCCGCCAGCCTAAGTGCCCGGTAGCCGATGAGTCCAGCACACAGTAATGGTGCGGCATGCGCATCATCGTAGCTCTGCGGCAAGCGCAGACAGTAACGGTGATCGGCGAGCACGTAGTCAGCATAACCACCATCGCGGTCGTAGCCGGTGAATTTCGCCTGATCGCACAGGTTCTCGCGCCCGCTGCGACAATACGCACACTGGCCGCAACTGCCGGCCAGCCAGGGGACGCCCAGGCGCTCGCCCGGTTTGAATCCGCCCACCCCGGCGCCCACCGCCGCCACTCTGCCAATGATCTCATGGCCAAGAATCAACGGCAGTTTGCCGTGTGCGAGTTCACCATCGACGATATGCAAATCCGTACGGCACACGCCGCAGGCCAGCACTTTGAGCAGCACTTCCCCGGGTTCGGGTTTCGGCACCGGCAACTGGTGTTTAAGCAGCGGTCCACCACGCTGCTCCAGTACCATGGCAGTCATGTGTGGGGGTACGTTCAGTTTGCGGTTCCAGATATATGCTGCGCTCGAGTCAATCGCTTTCTTTCGTCAGCTGTTCGCGGATGGATTGCAACTCCCGCTTGCGCTCGGCACTGGTCTTCGGGTAACTCATCTTCAAATCTTCAAGAGTATCCAGGATGATCCTGGACACGATCAGCCGCGCATTCTCCTTGTCATCGGCGGGCACCACATACCAGGGTGAATCACGGGTGCTGGTGGCAGCCAGACATTCCTCAAAGGCCTGCATGTATTTTTTCCAGAACTTCCGTTCCTGGATGTCCGCAAGACTGAACTTCCAGTTCTTTTCCGGTTGATCGATGCGCTCCAGGAACCGCTTGCGTTGCTCTTCCTTGGAAAGATGCAGGTAGAACTTGATGACGCGGGTGCCGTTGCAATGCAGGTGCCGCTCCAGATTCTTGATGGAACGATAACGGTCGTGCCAGATCACTTCGTCGTCGTGCGGCGCGTCCGGGAGTCCTTCGCTCTGGAGTAACTCAGGATGCACCCGTAGGATCAATACTTCCTCATAGTAGGATCGGTTAAAGATCCCGATCTTTCCACGTGATGGCAGGTCGCGTGTGGTGCGCCACAGAAAATCGTGTGCCAATTCGGTGGCGCTGGGGTGCTTGAAACTGAACACCTGGCAACCCTGCGGGTTGACTCCGGACATCACGTGCTTGATGGCGCCGTCCTTGCCGGCTGCATCCATGGCCTGGAATATCAGCAGGATGGCATGGCGGTTGGATGCGTATAACAGCTCTTGTTGCTCACTCAATTGCGCGACATGCTGTTCCAGCAATTTCTGGTATTGGTCCTTGGATTTGTAGACGGGCTCGGCAATCGTGGGCCTCTTGTGCAATTTGACCTGATCACCTTCGTGTACGCGGAAGTCTTTCGGATTTATTCTCATAGCTATCCTTACGGCGATGCTCGCCGTCTACGTTGCATCGATGTATATGAAAGTTTCATCTTACTGCGTCATCGCCACAGGTTTTCTGCCCAACAGCGGCGCGGCCATCGGATCGAATATCCGGTAGGCCAGCAGTTTCACCCGGTCTGTCAGCAACGCCCAGGCCAGGGCATAGCCCCAGACGAATAGCGCCCAACTCCACCCGATGGGCGTCATGATCGACAACCCGTATACGGCAACTAGCGTCGCCAAAGTTTGTGCGCCACCTGTAGCGACCAATAAGATCCGCGCGGGACGGATGGACCAGAATGGTCCACGGGTACGCGTGAGATAAATGGTCAGTTGCCCGGCCACAGACAACATCAGGTACATGAGTGTTTGGAGGTGCGGATGGTCGAGGTGAAAGATGCGATCACCTAGAAAAAACAGCCCAAAGGCGGCTATGGGGCCGACCAGCCCCATTACCGTAGCAATCCCCAACACCAGTCGCATATTCCATATTTCCGGCTTGTCCTTGTAATGTACGTTGTCGTAGGCAATGGACAGGATGGCGCCGTCGTTGAGTAACGCAAGTATCACTATCATCACTGCCGTCAACGGGTAAAAATTGAAGATCAGGATCGCCAGGGTCATGAATACCAGTACGCGCAGGGTCTCGGAGATACGGTAGATGGCGTAACTGTTCATGCGCTGGAAGATCTTGCGGCTCTCCTTGATGGCCTCGATGATCACCGAGAGGCCGGAGGCCAGCAGCACGATGGAGGCCGCAGCGCGCGCCGCATCGGTGGCGCCTGACACCGCAATGCCGCAGTCGGCTTTCTTGAGCGCCGGGGCATCGTTCACACCATCGCCGGTCATGCCGACGATGTGGCCGAGTTTCTGCAGCACATCCACGATGTGGAATTTGTGTTCTGGGAAGACCTGGGCAAAACCATCGGCCTTCTCAATGGAGGTTTGCGATTGTGCCGTCTCTTGCTTGTGCGCGTCACCCAAACCGCTGGCGTCTAGGATATTTGTGCCCAGTCCCAGTTGCCGGGCGGTTTCCTGGGCGATGGCCAGTTGATCACCGGTCACCATCTTGACGCTCACGCCCATCTGCCGAGCATCTGCGAGGGTGGTTTTCGCCTGCGGGCGCGGCGGATCGAACAAGGGCAACACGCCGATGAACTGCCATCGGCCTTTACGATCGGCACGCGCCACGCCCAGGGAACGGAACCCGCGCTTGGCAAACCCATCCACGGCTTTGTCGACATCGCGTTTCACCTTGGCATTTTTGGCAGCCATCGCCAGGATCACCTGCGGCGCGCCTTTGGCCACAAAAAACTGTCTTCCTTTCGATGTTTTGACCGTGGCCTCGGTGCGCTTGTGCACCGGGTCGAAGGGTTGGAAATGAAGGACCTTATAGCTCTTCAATACCTTCGAATCCTTCAAACCGCCGATCACAGCCAAATCGATGGTGTCCTTGTCTTCAGCACGCGAAGCGAGTGCGGCACACAGGATCACTTGCTCGGAAGGAACACTGCCGACGCAGAACGGATCGCCCAGTGTCAATTTGTTCTGGGTGAGAGTGCCGGTCTTGTCCGAGCACAGCACGTCCACGCCCGCTAATTCCTCGATGGCCGCCAGCCGCGTCACGATGGCTTCCTTCTTTGCCAGCAGTCGTGCGCCCACCGCCATGGTCACCGACAATACCGTGGGCAGCGCCACTGGGATTGCAGCCACCGTCAGCACCAAGGCGAACTGCAAGGTGCCGAGTATCGGGTCGCCGCGGAACAACGCTACGGCCACGATCAGCACCACCAGCGCTACGGCCAGGATAATCAGGTAATCGCCGATCTTGAGCACTGCGCGCTGGAAATGGCTGACGGTATGTGCCTCCTGCACCAACTCCGTGGTCTTGCCGAAATAGGTATTCTCGCCGGTGGCATACACCAGCGCGTCGCTCTCACCCTGGCGGATGATCGAGCCTGAATACACCGCCTCACCGGCTTTGCGCGTGGCTGGAAGCGATTCGCCCGTCAATGCGGACTGATCCACTTCCACTGGATCTCCCGCCAGTAAGCGCACATCAGCCGGCACGATATCACCCAGGCGCACGCGGATGACGTCGCCCGGTACCAATTCCCGCGCCCCCACGCTCACCCATTTGCCATCCCGCTTAACCAGAGCCTTGATCGCCAGCTTGGCCTTCAGGGCGGCGATGGCGTTACCGGCCTGGTGTTCTTCCCAGAAACCGACCACGGCATTGGAGACCAGCAATAAAAATATGATGAAAAAATCCAGCCAGTGGCGGAGGACACCGGAGAGGATCACCGCCGCTTCAATCATCCATGGGATCGGACCCCAGAAATAGCTGAGGAATTTTAGAAGCGGGTTGGTTTCCTTTTCGACGATGGCGTTCGGCCCATACTGGGTCAGTCGCTTCTGAGCTTCGGCTGAACTCAGTCCGTTCGGCGTTGCACCCAATTTCTTTTCCAACTCAGCCAGGGGTAAAGATTTCAAATCGTCTTTTGCATTGGGTTTTGATTCGGGGACCTTGGATTTAACGGTGCTGTTTTTCATAATGACCGGATCTTGCCAGGCGGTAATTTCGGGAACGCGGATTTCTTATGACCGTCCAATCAGAGTAACAAAGAAGTTATTGTGAATGCGGGCGAATGAGAATGATGACGGTATTACTCATGATATTGTTTGGCACAATGATGAGCTGTCCCTCTGCATCACGCAATACCGTGTAACCAAGCGATAAGGCATGCACGGTCCCTGTGGTCAGTCCTTTGGGCGTGTTGATCTGAATCTCATCGCCGATGCGAAACGGACGGTACAGCACCAGGGAGAAACCCGCGATCAGGTTGCCCAGGGTGTTTTGTGCGGCGAGCCCGATGATGATCGAGACTATGCCGGCACTCGCCAGCATGGTTGTTCCCAGGGCACGCAGCGATGGGATCAGGTGTGCATAGATGATGAACGCTACCAGGAAAACCAGGGCTCGCAAAAATTGCGTGACAAATTTCAGGGCGGTGAGGTCAGAAAGATGTGCCCGGCTGCGGTCGGCGACCACACGCACGACACGGGCACCGATGAATGCTAGGACCAGCAATATCAAACCATAGATCAGGGCGCCCAATAAATGCGTGGGGTCAAAAAATTCCGCTAGCGTGTGTGAAAAGATGCTATTCATCAATACACATTATTCCTATTGCTCATGTGACCTTAACTTACCGTCATCCCCTTCCGACAACCTATAACGGTCGTTCAAAAAGTACATACGCCGATTAGAAAACTCTATCTGTAGATCGAAACACCACAGGACCATTCTGCAGGAATGTTCCAATACTAATGGAGCGTGTCTTCTCAGGTAAGGCAACCCAAACAGGCCCATCCCCTTCAATTCGTAAGTTGAATGTCAGCACTATACCGCCCGACGGAGGTGAAATGACGTCGTAATTGTAGTTCCAACGCAACACCGGACCTGCTCCCTCAGATAACGGCGTGTGTGCGAATTCAACCATATCCTTTGCAGCGGGAAATACATCGAGATATTCTGTTACTGCATTAGTGCCTCGACCTACACCAAAATCCAAGAGTATGTAACTGACTCCATGTGCGTCGGCGACTACATTTGCAGTAGCTTTACCATAAGAACTGCAAAATGGAATCTCTTCTAGAGTTTTCGAACCTTCATAAACAATTAAGGTCATATCATCGTCAGCGAGACCGCCGCAAAACGTGCTCTCCACTGCCTGGAGTTTTCCTGTTAAACCGGGAATGACCTTTACCGTCACGACTTTAGCAGCGGCAGTGGATGCATTTGCAGAACTTAGATCAACTGGCGCAGCAGCGAAGACCACGCCTATTTGGGTAGTACTCATTGCGACGAAAATGATCCAACTAACAGAACGGCCTTTGAATTTCATTTCGTCAGGTTCCGCATGAAATGGCGATAGTTCTTACTTGGCTTAAAGTATTGCTTTATTCCCAGTGCTCGCTTTTGGCCAAAACCGAAAGCAATCGTACACACCTACATGTTATACCTCGAATATCAGGCTGCAACAGGATACGCCGCCCTCAGCCTTGGCGAGTTCTGAAGCATCCACTGTACGTAAATCGATACCTTGAGCCTTCAGTTTTTGGCGTGTCGTCGGAAATGCTTCTGGATATATCAGGGTATTGTAAATTCGTACCGCATTGGCGGCAAATGGCTCCTGCGGTGCAATCTCAATGAATCTCATATTTCCAAAAGGATTGGAATCGACCCATTGCTTGTTAATTAGCAGCGTGTCATCAGCGACCCGGGTCACGCCGCTTTTCAGATGCAGACAATCGTGTAATTCAACAGCGGTCACTATATAGCCGTAGGCCGAGAGAATCTTGCGTAACTGATCGATGCCCTGTTGATTGCTGCGGTGAGACAGTCCCACATATAAAGATTTGCCGACTTGCAATACATCACCACCATCCAATGTGCCGGGCGGCTCGATGTAAATCAGCTTGCGATATTTTTTAAGGATTTCGGCGACCGATGTTGTCTCAGGGCGCCGGGATTCCGCACCCGGACGGGTGATTACCGCCAGCTCGTCCAACACGATGGCGGTGTCTTCCACGAAGACCGAATCCGGCAATTCGGGTTCGGCGGGCAGTTTGATGAGTTTGCAGCCCAGCTCCACCAACAGTTCTTCGTATTGCCGATGCTGCGTCTTGGCACGCTCGAGATCGATGGGTTCGCGCGCCAGATGCGTCAGTTCACATCGCGTTATATTCGAACTGACTGCCCTGGTGATGGTGACAAGCATCGAATGTTGATCCGAAGTTCTATAAAAACCTTACTATTTCTTGTTTTAAGCTTCGCGGTAGGCTTTGCGCGCCAGCTCCTGAAAATGGTAAACACCAGCTTCGCGCTTGGGTGACAGACGACCCGCCCGGTAGGCGCCGGATTCCAGCCCCGACTGCACACGTTCGCAGATGCCGATGTCTTCTTTCTGCACTTCGTTGCTGAAACGCAGATCCTGCTCGATCATGTCGCGCGCTGCTGCGGATTCGATGTCTGCATAGTAGTAATCGAACACCACCCGGCATTGGCGCTGCGAGACCGGCAGCACTCGGTTGACCTGCAGCCGTCCCGGAAGGATGTTGAGCATCAGGTTGGGGAAGATGAAATAGTAATGGGCTTCTCCGGACTGGTAGGGCCCCTGGGACCCGTCCAGTGGACTGTGCTGCCAGGAATACCAATCGGCTGTATGCGTGGTATAGCTACGGTAATCCAGCAACTTGTTCAGCCCGGGATGCACCTGCGACAGGTGATAACCTTCCAGATAATTGTCCACATACACCTTCCAGTTACAGGCCATCTCATAGTAAACCTGGGTATGGAACTGCAGTTGCGAGAGTTCGATAGGCACGATGCGTTCTTTGATTCCAGCCAACAACTGTTCAAGTTTTACAGCGGGCTCATGCAGCGCCACGAAAACCAGGCCCTGCCATTCACCCACCTGCACCGCATCCAGATGGACGCAGGCCATGTCGAAGTCTTTGGCTTCCTGCATCTCATGGGCCGCGCGCAGCTGGCCTTCTAGGGTGTAGGTCCAGCCGTGATACTTGCACTGCAGCTGCCGGGCGTTGCCGTTCTCAAGCGCCAACGGTCCGGCGCGATGCTTGCAGACATTGAAGAAGCCGCGCAGCACCCCGTCGTTGCCGCGCACCAGGATCACGGGCTTGCCGACAATCTCAACCACCACATGATCGCCCGTATTACGCAGTTGATCGACGCGTCCGGCAAGCTGCCAATTTTTTGCAAAGATGACTTCTCGATCGAACGCGCGAAATTCGGGATCTGCATAGACATAAGCCGGCAGTGTTACTGCCTCGGCCAGCGGTTTCGATGCCAGGTCTTCCGCTCGCAAATTGGCGGGAGCATGGTTATTGGGCTTCTGCGCTACAGTTTTCATCACAAAGCAGCATACCAGCAAGCGGCTACCCGCCAAATGGGAATACTAGAAGCTTGAATCGGCTCGCGACAGGAATTCGATTTCTTCAGCAGCGGAAATCCGACTCAATACCGTGTTGCGGTGCGGAAAACGGCCGAAATGGTCGATGCTAGCTTTGTGCCTAAGTTCGTATTTCAGGTTGAACTCCATCCCCGGCTGATCGAATAACTGCACCACAAGCTCGTGAATTCGCGGTGATTCGCTGTGCATATACGGCATATACATGAGACTTTGCGGGTCGCTGGTAATGACTGATCAGCGCCGGCATGTATCGCTTCCTGTGCCAGTACTAATGCCATCCCGTCACAGGCGAAGGTTTCCGGCCGGTCGCGGAAAATATTGCGCGAGAATTGGTCAAGCACAATGATTTCCGCCAGTCGCCCATCCGGCGTGCCCCGCCAGATGGATAACTCGCCGCGGGATGCCGACAAGTGAAATTCCATGAATCGTTCAGCAATCAGCGCATCGAGTCTCTTGTCCTTCTCGAAATGCTGTTTTGGCGAAAGTTTATCGAACCAGAAAGTTAGAACGTCCTTGGCTTCCATGGCGGGCCGTGAACTCAGCAATCACATATTTGCGTGAATAATCTTAACACTGTGTTTAAGCGGAATTTTTTATACGAAATGACTCCGCAATCAACTGGCTATCGAAACCATCTGGGGCCTTGCCGTCCGTGGCGTAACGGTAAATGGCCACCTGATAGACGGTCTGCAAAGCGGATTGCACCAGCGCCAGGGCTATCAAATAGATCACCACGAGCGGGACTATGACCATCAGTGTCACCGGGTTGATGATGGAGCCTAACAAGACGGTCACGACCACCGGCACGATCCCCAGCAACAGGAATACCAGCCCGAAGCTCACGTTGCCAATGAGCTGTTCGCCCCAGGTGCGCTTGAGCATCTCCACCGAGCGTTTGTACGCATCAATCGGACCATCACCCTCGGCCACCAACACCGGCACCACGAGAAACGCGGTCACTGTCCAGGCCATGCCGAGCAGGCCGACCACGATCCTGCCGATGAAGCCGACGCGCTCTTCGATCAGGCGCAATAGAAAACCCACGGTGCTCGCGAGCAGTGCCCAGCCAAAAATCTGCGGCAACCGCTGCCAGGCGGCGCTCCATCCGTCGCCGAGCGTCGGCTGGTCGCCATCCATCTGCTTCAGAACACAGGCAATCAGCGCCGAATTGCAAAAGATCATCACAAAATAACTGATGAAATAGAAAAGGAACAAAGCAAAATACATCTGACGTGCAGGGTGGTTCGAATCGCTTGCGTAACGTTGGGCCTCGCCGCTGGAATACAGCGGCACTCCGAACAACAGAATCACGAACACGAGCGCCACGCCCGAAACCAGCGGAAACACGATCAGCTTCTTGTTCTGTTTCAGCAGTTGCCACGATGCGCCCATCAGCTGCCAAGTGCGTGCGAATTTCCCCATGTGTGCTTCTCCCGTTGAGCCTATGTGGCACCCGGAATAGTGCCCCAAGCATGGGACGGGTGCCAGTCCCCACTGGGGTAGCTGGCTATTGGAGATACTTTTCCATCCACCCCACCCAGCGGTTATAGACGTCCGTAGTCTGAACGATGTCGTGTGGGAAATGTGTACTTTCCGGGTACGCATAGAACTCGACGGTCACACTGTTGTCACGCAGTCCGTGATACCACTCTTCGGCGTTGACAAACGGCACGTTGGCGTCGTCCACGTCACTCATAAGCAGTGTCGGCGCTTTGACGTTTCGCACATACGTGATGGGCGATTGCGCGCGCCAAATCTTCCAACCGGCATCGGTCCAGGGCGAGGAACCGAAGAAATACCGGTCGCCGGTTTGATAATAGGCAATGGTGTAATCCATTACCCAATCGGTGAGTGGCGCGCCTGCCACTGCGGCTTTCCATACATCGTAGTGACCGGTCAGCCAGGTAGTCATGTAGCCGCCGTAGGACCAGCCGGTCACGCCGATGCGCCTGGTGTCCACGATACGGAGCTTCTCCACGGCCGCGAGACCCGCCATCACATCCTTCCCCGGACCTTCGCCGGTGTCACGGTAAATGGCATGCTGGTACTTGTCGCCCAGATTGATGCTGCCACGGTAGTTGGGCTGGAACACCAGAAAGCCTGCGGCGGCCAGCAACTGCGGCAGCGGTGAGAAACCCACGGTCGAGGCACTTTCCGGACCACCGTGAATCACCAGAACTAATGGGTACTTTCGACCCCATTCATAGCCGACCGGATAGGTGAGCACGCCGTCCTCACGGAAATCATTTGGACCGTTCCATTCAATGGGCTGCGTGCGCCCGAGCCTGAGACCGTCCACAAACGCGTTCACATCGGTGAGCCGCCGCGGCCCGGTGCTCACTGAATCCATGACGTAAAGCTCATCGGGATGCGTCGCGGTGCTGCCGACGAACGCAATCGCACCATGCTTCGCAATACTAATGTTTGATTGGACATTCACGTCTCCGATATCGAGCAAACTCGCCTTTTCGGACAGGGGATCTTCCCACAACACCGAACGCGTACCGAGTTCGCCGGTTGTCACCAATGCCTTGCCGTCGGGCAACCAGGCATAGGCGTTGAAATTCCGTGCCAGCGTGGCGGTTGCATCGTAAGTCTTCCCGTTGACATTCACGTACACGGCATTGCCATTGTTCTCGTCGCCGTTGCGCGGCCGCTGAAATGCAAAATCACTGCCGTTGGGTACATACGTAAAAGCGATCGCACCCTGGGCTGAAGCCAGCGTACTCGGCGTGCCGCCGTTCACGCCCACCTCGGCGATCACAGAATGGAACGACGGACCCCAATACGGCACTGGGAACCGGGTAAACGCGATGCGCTGGCCGTCGTGGCTCCAAGCAGGTGGTGTCGCCCCGCCCTGGTCAGTATCCAGGCTGAACGTGCCTTCCGTCAGTTGCTTCGCCTTTCCGCCTGCCGCTGGAATCACCCACAGCTGCCAGGGTGCTACAGCATCCTTGAGCAGGAAGTTGCCGTCGGTCACCTGGAATACTTTGTTGTGTTCCTTGATGGCATTTTCGTTGAGCGGCGGGTCCTGGGCGATAAACGCGAGCTGCTCGCCGTCCGGGCTCCAGGAATAGGCGTCCACACCCTGCTTGTTATCGGTGATACGCACTGCATCACCGCCGTTCAAGGGCATGACAAAGATCTGTGGCTTCTTGGTTACCGCATCCTTGGCCAGGAATGCCAGACGTGTGCCGTCCGGCGACCAGCGTGATTGGGACACACCCTCGCGATTCCAGGTGAGCGCGTGGCTTGCGCCGCTGACCGTATCCACCAGGTCGATTTCCTTCTTATCCTTATCAGTCTTCCAGTCCGGTATAGATAAAATTACGGCTATCTGTTTTCCATCCGGCGAGATCTGCGGATCACTCAGGGACACGAGCTTCTGCAAATCACTCAGTTGGAATGTCGGTGCCGGTTCAGCGACAACGGCTTGGCACAAAGACATGCTAAACAAGCAAAACAAAACAGATTTAAGAAATTTCATGGGTCAGTTCCAGGTGAATGTTTTAAACCATCCAGAGTTTCATGAAGTCCGTGATGGTTGTAGCTTCCAGGCTTTTCTGATCCACACACAGACGTTTGATGGCTTCACATTGTTTGGTCGGGAAGCGGCCAGCGATGGCATCCTCGAATTTCTTAATCAACAGGGGGATGCCTTGGGCGCGGCGTTTGCGGTGGCCGATGGGGAATTCGACGGTGATGCGCGGTGTGCTGGAACCGTCCTTAAAGAACACCTGCACCGCGTTGCCGATATAGCGTTTCGCTGCATCGTAATAGTCACGGGTGAAATCCGAATTTTCCCGCACTTGCATGCGGGCACGCAGCACATCGATGCGCGGATCGGCTGCCACCTTGCCTTCGTAATCTTGCGCCGTTAGCCGGCCGAAGATCAGCGGTACCGCCGTCATGTACTGGATGCAATGGTCACGATCCGCGGGGTTATTGAGCGGGCCGGTCTTGTCGATGATGCGCACGCCCGGCTCCTGGGTCTCGATGACGATCTTGTCGACTTGCTCCAGCCTGTGTTTCACTTGCGGGTGCAGCTGCATGGCACATTCAACTGCCGTCTGGGCATGGAACTCGGCGGGGAAACTGATCTTGAACAGCACGTTTTCCATCACATAACTGCCGTAGCCGCGCTGGAACTTGAAGGGTTGCCCCTTGAACAGCACGTCATAGAACCCCCAGGTCTTGGCGGATAGCGCCGTCGGATAGCCCATCTCGCCGGTGAGCGCAATCAGTGCCAGGCGTACTCCACGGCTGGTGGCGTCGCCCGCCGCCCAGCTCTTACGCGAGCCGGTATTGGGCGCGTGCCGGTAGGTGCGCAGGGCGCCGCCATCAATGAAGGCCTGGGATACGGCATGGATGATCTGTTCGCGGCTGCCACCCAGCATCCCGGTAACGACCGCAGCCGAGGCTACGCGCACCAGCAGCACGTGATCCAGTCCCACGCGGTTGAAGGAATTCTCCAATGCCAGCACTCCCTGGATCTCATGCGCTTTGATCATGGCGGTGAGCACGTCGTGCAGCGTCAGTGCCGGTTTGCCGTTGGTCTGATTCTGGCGCGACCGCCAATCGGCCACCGCCAGGATGCCGCCCAGGTTATCCGAAGGATGGCCCCACTCGGCCGCCAGCCAGGTGTCGTTGAAATCCAGCCAGCGGATCATGGCACCGATGTTGAAGGCAGCTTGCACCGGCTCCAATTCGAACGCAGTGCCAGGCACGCGCGCGCCGTCCTTGAGCGTGGCACCGGGAACCACCGGGCCCAGCAGCTTGGTGCAGGCCGGGTAGTTGAGCGCCAGCATGCCGCAGGCCAGCGTATCCATGAGGCAATAGCGCGCGGTTTCATAGGCTTCAGGACTGCTGATTTGGTAATCCAGGATGTAATCGGCGATATCCGTCAGTACCTTCTCGGGTTCGAGGCGTTTGGCGGATTTTGTATCGATGCTGCTCATCAACAGTTCCCAATATTTTTATTCACTTAAGTTGCTTACACATGCAAACCGCGCTGGAAGGACACAGCAGCTTGAACTCGGTAGTCGCCGCGATGTCCTGTGGCACGCGTTTGCGATCGAACCGGTGATAACCGTGAGTTGCAAAAAACTTCTCAGCCGTTGTGGTGAGTAAATATAAACATTCGACGCTCTGGCTTTTTGCCAGGCGTTCGAGATTGAGCGTCAGTTGCGCGCCCACTCCGCGCTTACGGTCATCCGGTTTCACCACCAGAGAACGTAACAGTCCAGACTTGCCATAGACCTCTATACCCACAGCGCCGATGATCTCCTGATCATCATCACGCGCAATCAAGAATCGCATTTTCCCAGGTTCCCTGATGTCATCGAAAGGCAATCCGGCTTCTGCAAGCATGCCACGGATAATAGCGATATCAGCTGAATCAGCTTCCGCTATGCGCATGAGTCTTTCTGGGTAATCGTGTTGCGCTCCACAAGCGTGTTTTCTATCGACGCAGCGCGCGCGATCAATCCCTTTTATCGATGGGGACAAATTTACGGTTTTCCGGCCCAGTGTAATTCGCACTCGGGCGGATGATCTTGCCGTCGGCGCGCTGCTCCATGACATGCGCGCTCCAGCCGGTGATGCGCGCGATCACAAACAGCGGTGTGAACATGGCGGTGGGCACGCCCATCATGTGATAGGAGACCGCCGAGAACCAGTCCAGGTTCGGGAACATGTTCTTGACGTCGCGCATGACTTTCTCGAGGCGTTCAGCGACGCTGTACAGCTGCATGTCGCCGGCTTCTTTCGACAGGTGCCGCGCCATGGCCTTGATCACCTGGTTGCGCGGATCACTGATGGTGTACACCGGATGCCCAAATCCGATGATGATCTCCTTGGCCTCAAGCCTGCGGCGGATATCCGCTTCGGCCGCTTCGGCAAATTCATAACGGCTCTGGATCTCATAGGCCACCTCGTTGGCGCCGCCGTGCTTGGGCCCGCGCAGCGCGCCGATGGCACCGGTGATGCAGGAATACATGTCGGAGCCGGTGCCGGCGATGACGCGCGCCGTGAAGGTCGAGGCATTGAACTCATGCTCGGCATATAGGATCAACGAGGTATGCATGGCGCGCACCCAGTCATCCGGCGGTTCGCGGCCGTGCAGCATGTGCAGGAAATGCCCGCCGATGGAATCGTCCTCGGTCTCCACATCGATCATGCGGCCATTGTGGCTCCAGTGATACCAATAGCAGAGCATGGAGCCGAGCGAAGCCAGCAGGCGATCGGCGATGTCACGCGCCCCTGCTGGATTGTGGTCGGCCTGCTCCGGCAGCACGCAACCGAGCGCGGATACGCCGGTGCGCATCACGTCCATGGGATGAGCGGAGGCCGGCAATTGCTCCAGAGACGTGCGTACTACTTCCGGCAGGCCGCGCAGTTCCTTGAGCTTGGCCTTGTAAGCACGCAGTTCGGCACGGTTGGGCAGCTTGCCGTGGATCAGCAGGTAGGCCACTTCCTCGAAATCGCATTTGTCAGCGATGTCGAGGATATCGTAACCACGGTAATGCAGATCGTTACCGCTGCGGCCGACAGTGGACAAGGCTGTGTTGCCGGCGGCGATTCCGGACAAGGCCACGGATTTTTTCGCTTTGAAGCCTGGATTCGAATCATTCATGACAGGCGTCTCCTATTAATAGTGTGAGAAACATAGGTACAACTATTTCTTGAACAGCTGGTCCAGTTTCTTCTCGTAACTCAGATAATCCAGTACCGCGTACAGTTCCTGGCGAGTCTGCATTAGATCGGTAACGTGCTTTTGCGTGCCATCGCGGCGTAACGCGCTGTAGACCGTCTCTGCCGCCTTGCTCATGGCGCGGAATGCAGACAATGGATAGAGCGCGAGTCGTACACCGGCTGAGTTCAGCTCGTGGGTGGTAAACAGCGGGGTCCTACCGAACTCGGTGATATTGGCCAGCACTGGAACTTTGATCGCCTGGGTGAACTGCTTGAATTCCTCCAGGCTGGTCAGGGCTTCGGCAAAAATCATGTCAGCGCCGGCCGCCACGTATTGATGCGCACGTTCAATCGCGGCCTTCTGGCCCTCGACTGCATGCGCATCGGTGCGCGCCATGATGATGAATTTGGAATCACTGCGGCCGTCGACTGCGGATTTGATGCGATCGCACATCTCGACCGCATCCACCAGTTCCTTACCGGGACGATGGCCGCAACGTTTGGCCGCCACCTGGTCTTCGATATGCAGTCCGGCGGCACCGGCGCGCAGCATGTCCTTCACCGTACGCTGGATGTTGAAGGCACTGCCCCAGCCAGTGTCGGCGTCCACCAGCAATGGCAGCTGCGTTGCACCGGTGATGCGGCGGATATCCTCACAGACATCGTTGCGGCTGGTGATGCCCAGGTCCGGCAGACCGAAGGATGCATTGGCGACGCCCGCACCGGAAAGATACAGGGCCCGGAAGCCGGCGCGCTCCGCTAACAGGACGCTGTAGGCATTGATGGCGCCCACTACCTGCAGCGGGCGTTCGGCATCGAGTGCGGACCAGAGCCTGGCACCGGCAGAAAGGGGCTCAGCCATGGGCATCCTTGAGTTGTTATTGGCCGGGAGCGGGTCATTTTAGCGGTTTGCTGTGATAGCTGCTAACCGCCACATAGCCTTGTTCAAGCGATCTTTACCACGATCCGGCCCCGGTGGCGGCCTTCCAGTATCTTTGGAAATGCCATGGGCAAATCATCGAACGGAATCACACTGGCGGCGATCAGTTTGAGCTTGGGGGGCTTGAGGTCGGTAGCGAGGCGCTGCCAGATCCTGAGCCGCAGCGTGCGTGGCGTGGCTACGGAATTGATGCCCAGGAGGTTGATGCCTCTGAGGATGAAGGGCATTACCGTGGTATGCAGCTCGTGGCCACCGGTTAGGCCAATGCTGGCGATGCTGCCCCACCAGCCGGTAGTGCGTGTCAGCCAGGCGAGCATCTCGCCGCCCACATTATCGATGGCGCCCTGCCATTGAGCGCGCTCCAGCGGTCGGCTGCCGTAATCGATATCGCTGCGCACCAATATCGAACCGGCGCCTAGCTGTTTCAGATACTCCTGGGCATCGGGTTTGCCGGTGATCGCCACCACCTCATAGCCGCGTTTCGCCAGCATGTTCACCGCCAGGCTGCCGACGCCACCGCTGGCGCCGGTGACCACCACCGGTCCGCCTTTGGGATGCAGGCCATTGTGTTCCAAGCGATGGATGGCGAGCGCTGCGGTGAAGCCCGCAGTACCCAGCATCATGGCACTCAGGGTCGTGAAACCATTCGGCAGCGGGATCACCCACGCGCCTTTGACGCGCACGTATTCTGCATAACCGCCATCGTGGTCTTCACCGACACCGCAACCGGTGACCAGTACCTTATCGCCCTTTTTATAGCGATGGTCGTGTGATGAAACCACCGCGCCTGCTACGTCGATACCGCCCACCAAGGGAAATCGGCGCAGAATCTTGCCCTTACCGGTGGCGGCCAGTGCATCTTTGTAGTTGATGCTCGAATACTGCGCCCTGATGACTACATCGCCTGCCGAAAGATCATCCAATGTGATCTGCTCGAAGACAGCAATGATCTGCTTGCCACGCTCATGAATACGGTAGGCGGTGAATTTGTTTTTCATGGCAGCCTGGATGTGCAACGGCATCCCGGACATTATCCCATGGCCCAGGAACGAAAGACGCTCAGTTGCTGAAGCGTCTGTCTAAAAAGCGAGGATGGGCCGGCTGACTGTCGGCCCGCATTACTCGAAACCCGGCCGTGATATCCCGCTCAGCGGCTCATCATTCAGACAGCGCCTGGAAATACCAGCGCCCAGTCAGCGTCCAATCGGCGGCACTCTGCTGATTGCTACGTAGATAATTCAGGCCAATGGCAAACTGGTCGGTAAAATTATAGACGGCGCCCAAGGATCCGGTGGTCTCGGAATTGTTATGGTCATGGCTCACCAAACCCACATCGTTATGGCCTATAAACGCGTTGAGTTCCAACTGGTCCAGTACCATGGCACGCACGCCAGCGGTTACGTTATAGCCGGATGCAGTATCGCTGGTGGCGACCGTAAAACCAGGGAACAGGCCCTCGGTGGGACCCTGTTTCCAGTGATCATTGGCATAAGCGACCGTCCCCACAAAATCCATCGAGTCGCTGATGGGTAAATGTGCGCCGAAGGTCAAGGTGTAACTCGCGGTGAAAAACCCGCCGGTCTGGTAACCGCCGTTGTAGCTGTTGTGCGCGTAATCGGTAGCAAAGAACCAATTGGGATAGAACTCATAGCTACCGCCAAATGTGTAACCCTTGCCGCCGCTCAATTCATTAATGCTGCTTTTGGAATAACCCGCATACAGGTCATTGTAGGAGGGTCCGTCCGCGTTTGCGGTCATGGGTACGATTATCGCCAGTGCTGCTACGATAATTAAAATCTTCTTCATATACGTGATCTCCAAACTTATTGCGTGAATTAACCCGGTTAGACCCGGTTGGTCGTGCGATGATGCTGATTAGCATATCTCATAAAGCCTTCAGTATGACGGATGAGATGCATATCGCTTAAGGTATCAAGCGTAACCCTTTAAATCTCGCAATATATTTCCAGAGTGTAAGTAAATGTAATCATTCGCTGACAGCCCCAATTGGGACTACATATCCCTTGGACTAACTTCATATATGCCTTTGACTTACTGCTTGGAATTCGGTTCAAATATCGGCGGGTATAAATTTCTATGTTGATACGCTTGCATCGCAGCTCGAATTAGCCGGTGCGTTTGAATTGTCCCCGGCACATACGCAGCGCGGTGGCCAGTTCCATACCTGTCTGAAAGCGCGCGTCCGGATTCTTCTGCATCGCGCGTTCCACCACATCCTTGAGTTTGGATGGAATATCCGGCCGCAGGAAAGTCACGTCGGGCGGCGGTGTATGCGAAACTTTGAACATCAAGCCGGTCAACGAGGGCGCTTCGAATGGCAGTTCACCGCGCAACAGCTGATACAGCGTAACACCCAGGGAATACAGGTCGCTGCGCCCGTCAGCCTTCTTGCCAGCCACCTGTTCAGGGGACATATAGGAAGGACTGCCGAGAATCGTGCCGGCGCGCGTGCGGGCGGTGTTGACAAGCGAGGCCACTCCGAAATCGGTGATCTTGAGCTGGCCGGTGTTGCGCTCATACATGATATTGGCGGGTTTGATGTCGCGATGTACCACTTGGCGGCTGTGGGCATATTCCAAGGCTTCCGCAACCTTGATAACCACGGCCATCGTTTCATCGATGGGTAATAGATTTCCCGGTGTGGTGTAGTGTTCCAGCGATTCGCCTGTCAGGTAGTCCATGGCGATGTATGCCAGATCCTGCTCCTCACCCACGTCATAGATGGTGACGATATTGGGATGGTTGAGGCGTCCGGCGGTCTCGGCTTCGCGGAAAAACCGTTGCGAAACGTCTTGTGGAACACCCCCCTCGAATTCATCCTTGAATGACAGGGTCTTGATGGCCACAGTGCGGTTGATTTTCTGATCGCGTCCCAGATACACGACGCTCATGGCGCCGCGTCCCAGCTCCTTGATAAGTTCATAGCGTCCCAGCACCGGTTTCTGCAGGCCATTTTCAGGCAGTGAGATATGCGGACCGCGTCGGCGGGTAATGGTAGTGTGACTATCGATCGCCTGCAATTTTTGCAGACGATCGTCTACATCACCGAACTCCGGCACCAGCCGCTTCATCTCTGTATAGACTTCCATGGCTGCCGCATAACGGCGATGACGCTCGTGATCATGACCGAGTTGCAACAGGTTTTTATGCAAGGCACCGGAAGGTATGCATTTGGCGTAATGCGTCAGGGCTTCGTCGAACCGACCGAGCGCCTGGCAGGCGAGCGCCAACTGGCGGTTGGTTTCGGAAAAATCCTCTTGCGATACCCCATGGTGGTCTCTCAGATAACGCACCGTCGACACCACAACATGCCCCACTATAAGAAATAGCGCTGGCAGGGTAAGCGGTAGCCATAGACCACGTGTGATCAATGGAATGAATTCGCCATTCACCAGGACTACCAGCAACAGCACACTCGCGCTGATGCTCAGCCACATGCGTAGACGTGGAACCGCAAACAGAAGATAGATACCCAGCAGCAAGGTGAGTAGGCCGCGCAACCACCATGCCCAGAATGGCGTGGCCATCAAGTCATCATCGAGGATACTCGACACCATACCGGCTGCTACCAGAGCCTGTGAGTTGGCCAAATCCGCTGTCAGTCCCACGATTACCGCCTTGCCGGTAAGGGTTTCCGCTGGCACCTTGCCATCCAGCACATCGTCGATTGCATAGACTGGGATCGCATTGTGATTACGGCCGGCAGCATAGCCACGCGGACGGGCCTGCATATATTGATCGGTGAACAGATATTCGTCCCCCAGGCTGATACCGCCGGTTGCATGTGGAATGATGTCGCTGTTTTTCAAGCCTAAATCACGTGCCGCTACCAGTAAGGCAAATGAAGGCAGCAGTAGCTCGCCATCACTGACAATCAACGACTGGGCTCCGGTGAGAGAGGCATCCGGCAAGTAGCCTATGCCATCTGCCGCCTGTCCAAGACGTGAAAGTGGCGCACGTAACTGCACATTGATGGGATTGAAAAAAATACCGGCGATGCCGATCTGATCTGGATGAGCCACGTTCATTTTGAAAACCAACCACGGCGGCAGATCCGCCACACTGGAACCGGATGCCGATGTAACGCGTGCCGCCAGCACTACGTTGCCTGCATTCTGGATGCTTTCCGCAAACGACGCGTCCGTTGCCAGCTCAGTCTGCGCTTGAGAAACCAGGGCTGCCGCTTCGTGATTTGAACTCACCGCATGCAAGGCGGCAAATTTCTGAAGGTAATCCAGCGCTGCCGTATTCTGGGCGTTATCGAATTCAGGCACGAAGGCGATTACCCTGGCTTTGTCAGCAGCCAACTGTGAAGTCAAGTCAGCCAGAATATTACGTGGCCAGGGCCAAGGCCCGTGTTTCTGCAGGGCAGCCGCGTCGATGCCTACGACCGTCACATCGGCATTGGGCGGATGTTGCGGTACCAGCCACACACCCGCCTCATAGGTCGCGAGCTCCAGCCCACGACCAAACTGAAACACCGCTGCCACTGCAATCAACAGCGTAACCAGCATGCCGGCTGACAACTTGACTCGGGTACGCGTCACGATATGCCTGCTCTGAGACCTGCCTACACGCATGCCCCTGCCTCAAACCAGCGAGCGGCCTGCACACGCCTTAGATTATGCAAAATAGCTTATCCGAGATTCAATCGCTTTGATACAGGCTGACTGATAGCCATTAGCGCCGGGATTCGGTGCGCTTCTTGAGAGCGCGGTTGAAAGCTGCAAAGTCGCTCTCAACCGGTGGATCAAGCCACTGCCCAAAAAACAACGTGAGTAAACCACCATATTCCTCGGTTTGACGTACCCGCGTATGACCGCCGAACTGATATTCGAGAGCGAATTCATGTTCCCGATCGAGTAACCCGGGTAACCACAGATGTTCCATCCAACGCAAGCTACGCGGCGGTGTAGCCTGCAACACCATAGACTTGAATTCACGCGTTTGACCATTTGCAGCCATCTGCGTCACATATAGATAAGAGCCCGGTACCGCCCGCCCGTCGATGCTCAGTAGATACCTGCTCCATTCCGAGTATCTGGGGAAATCCATCAGCACCTCCCAGACTTTTTCGGGTGGTGCGTGGATGTCAATGCTGGCTTTGATGACGCGTTTCATTACGATTGTATTTTGATGCTATGCAGCCGCAGACTGTGCACAAAATCACGCAGGTTGCGGCCGGTATTCGCCGCCAACAGCAAAACCAGACCGGCGAAATTGTTGAAGTTGCCACTCATACCTATGAGCACGATCACCAGCATGCTCAACAGCAGCGGCAGTCCGACAGTGATCAACACCCTGGGCGCCTGTAACGCATAGCTTTGCGCTATAGGCTGTTCCGCCCGGCGCGGTGCCAAAGCAAAAAAGATAGCGGCGATCATAGGCACGAATGCCGTAAATATTAGCACCGTGAGATTTGCATGCCCGCTGGGTAACCAGACTAGTGCCTGCACTAATACCAAGGCGGTGCCCACAAGGCCCAACAGGGTGGCTGCCAATTGCAGACTGGTTTCTGAAATTGACAGGTGAGTAGAGGCTGGAATGTTGGGCATGGCTATGCGTGCACATAGCCGACGATCATAAGCGCCAGCGCGACTGCGGCGAACCCCGCGTGCAGACTCACTACCAGCCCAGGCAACGGCTGGCGTCCGGCGCGGAAACCAAACAGCAGCAGACCGCCGGTGGCAGTCAGCATGAGCAATACCGTGGCGGCATTCACCGGCGTGTTGTGGGGGAAATGCAGGTCAAAGATCACCAGCAGCACGATGAGCGTGATACCGGCAATCCCGTGCAGGCTGCTGATTATCAGCGGCAACTGCCGTCCGCGCATACCCCCTATCGCGAACAGGATTCCAGCGAGCATCACGCACAACAGCAGAATCAAGAGCGCCAGCAGCATGCGGTTTTACCCATCGAAGGGACGCCAATGATAACGACCCACCATTGGCTTGCAAGCCTGCTCAGAATTTGCCGGTGTAGATCACTCGCCATATGCGCCCATGCTGGGTATCACCGATATAGAGCGCGCCGTCGGGCCCCTGAGCAAGCCCCATGGGGCGGTAGTGTGCGGTGTTTGGAGTAAGAATGGGCGTTTCACCCGCGAAACCATCCGCGAATATCTGATAGCCACCGGGAGGCCGCCGCCCATTGAATGGCACGAACACCACTTTGTAGCCAGCCTGCGGCAACGGCGCGCGGTTCCAGGAGCCATGGAAACTGATGAATGCACCCTTGCGATAAACCGTGGGAAACAAATTGCCGCTATAGAACAGCACTGCTTCCGGTGCCCAGTGTCCCGGAAACGAAAGCAGCGGCAGGCCGTAGCTGGCACAGTCACCCGACTTTTTACCATCGCCGCCATATTCAGGCGCCAGCACCCGCTTGTTTTGCAGCTGGTCATAGTAGCAATAGGGCCAGCCGAAATTTTCGCCGCGGTGGATCAGGATAAATTCCTCGGCTGGCAACTCAGCGCTTTGCTGTGCGCTATACAGTTTTGGCCAATTATCGTAAAGCTGGTCGCGGCCCATGAGTACCGCATACAGAGCACCCGCCTCTGCATTCCAGGTGATGGCCACCGCATTACGGATGCCAGTGGCGAAACGGCTGCCGTCCTTGCCAAATACCTGGTTGAGTTTATCGGCGTCAAAATCCCAAATGCCGCCGTGCTGCGCCAGCAACGGACATGGATTGATTCCCGGTGAGCCTGGCAACCGATCTTCACGCTGACAGGCGTTGGAAGGCGCCCCCACGTTTACATACAGATGCCCTGCACCGTCGAGCGCAATGGTTTTGGGCGAATGTTCATGTTGCTCCGGAAAACCGTTGACCACCACCTGCGGATGCGGGTCTGGGAGAAGCTGACCGGGCAATAATTTATAACGCAGTACCTCGGTATTACTGGCGAAATACAGGTAACCGTTATGGATGCCGATCCCGGTTCCGGACTTTGTGCCGAAATACCTAACCATATTTGCATGGCCGTCGCCGGTGGTGTCGCGCAACGCCACGATGCCATCGCCGTCATGCAGCGATTGCAGCGCCACATATACGTCGCCGTTGCTGCTGATCACCATGTGGCGGGCGACGCCGAGATCATCTGCAAACACCGTGGCACAGAACCCCGCTGGCAGCGTGATCCCGCCATTATTCAGGTCGCACTGCAGCGCATTTTTGGCCATCACCGGCTGCAACAGCATCACTGCCAAGCATGCAAGTAGGGCAATCAGGCGCGTATCGATTAGCGGCCTTCTCTTATATGTGGACATTGTTTTGGGTAGCATTCTGAGTAAACCATTATCCTGCACGGATATCACTGAATGGTGAACGGTACCAGTGTTGAAATATACACACTAGGTACCAGCTGATCCGAGGTCGGGATCCCTGTGGGCATGCAGGTGCTGCTGGTCGATGTGCTGGAAGAACTTGAAGAACTACTGTTGTTAGTGCAAGTCATGCCGCCGATCACTTCGTATGAACCTGTGGGTACAGGTTGATCGGTATCGTCGACCTGGTCCCAAGTGACGGTGAATGTCTGTGTCTCGCCCGCCGCGAATGTCAGGCTGGTGGTGCTCTGGGTAAACGATTGTCCCAGCGACCAAGTCCACGCCTCCGTGGCGGTGCCGCTGTCCAGCACTTCGAAGTTGTACTTTTGTGCGGTACTGAAGGAGATTGTCTGGCTTGAGCTGGTGCGGTTGCGCACGCTTAATACAAACTGGATCTCTGCACCCTGGGAAAAGCTGCTGGCAGCATTGCCGTTGGCATCCTCGACGGCAAGCGTGGTCACAAATATAGGGCCATCAGAGTTGGTGCCGTCATTGGTAGTGTTCTGGCATTGGGTGCTGCCCAGCAACATCCCGGCAAGCAGCAGACCGAACAGTGCTCGCAGCACCCGCATCATTTAGCTTCACCTCTGCGGTAGAACGGCTAGATAGTATAGCGCTAGTGATGCTGTGCAGCTGTGTCACTTATGTCACTGACTGGTGTGGAATCATCGGTATAAGCAGCACGAATGTTATGATTGCGCGATCGGGGAATCGACCTGATTCATGGGTATTCCACGGGTATGGAACACACTACCCTACGCTCGATTTTGATCCTGCTGGCCGTAGCGGTGTTGGTGGTGGCAGCGCTCAAGCGCGTGAAACTGCCCACCATCATCGCTTACCTGGCTACCGGCTTTCTGGTCGGGCCGCATGGTCTTGGATGGATAGCCGACTCGACAGACACCCGTGAGCTGGCGGAATTCGGCGTGGTGTTCCTGCTGTTCACCCTGGGACTGGAATTCTCGCTGCCGCGGCTCATCGTCATGCGCAAGGCGGTGTTCGTCCTCGGCGGCTTGCAAGTGCTGTTGACCACTGCCGGGACCGCCTTGGCAGCCTGGCTGTTCGGCGCACAGGCGCCGGTAGCGGTGGTGATCGGCGGTGCGTTCGCCATGTCCTCCACCGCCATCGTGGTGAAACAGCTGGCGGAGCAGAACGAACTTAATCTGCAGCATGGACGGCTGGCCATCGCGGTGTTGCTATTCCAGGACCTGGCAGTCATCCCCTTCCTGATCCTGATACCGGGTCTCGCTCATGGCATCGGTACACAGTTCGCCGCCGAACTGCTTTGGACTTTCGCCAAGGGCGCATTCGCGGTGATCGTGATCCTGGCTTTTGGCCGCTGGCTGCTCAGACCGCTGTTCCACCAGATCGCCACCACCCGTTCCGCGGAACTGTTCACGCTGGCGGTGCTGTTGTTCACGCTCGCGGCTTCGTGGAGTACCGCAGTACTCGGTCTGTCGCTGGCACTCGGTGCCTTCCTGGCCGGCATGATGCTGGCCGAGACCGAGTACCGGCACCAGGTGGAAGCCGACATCCGCCCGTTCCGGGACATCCTGCTGGGATTGTTCTTCGTCACCGTCGGCATGCTGCTCAACCCGCACACCATATTGCATCACTGGCGACTGCTGATCGTGAGCGTGATCGCACTGATGCTGTTCAAGACCGGACTGGTGGCGCTGCTGGCGCGTCTTATGGGCAGCGACCGGGCCAGCGCATTGCGCACCGGTATGGCACTCAATCAGGGTGGCGAGTTCGGCTTCGCGTTGCTGGCGCTAGGGCTGGCGCAGGCGGTGATACGCCCGGCGCATGCGGAATTCGGATTGGCAGTGATCGTACTGAGCATGCTGGCGAGTCCCTTCTGCCTGCGCTATAGCGGGTTGCTGGCTGCACGCCTGTTCCCACAGGACGACACCGCAGATGCACAAGACCGGTTGCAGCACGATATCGGCCGACAGCAATTGCGGCTCGAGAACCATGTGCTGCTGGTGGGTTACGGACGCGTCGGCCAGAACGTGGCGCGTTTCCTGGAGCCCGCGGGTTTCAGTTTCGTGGCCCTGGATCTGGATCCGGTTCGCGTCAAACACGCGCGCGAAGCCGGCGACCCAGTGTATTACGGCGACGGCACCAACCCGGTGATGCTCAGGGCTGCGGGACTAGAACGCGCCCGCATCGTGGTGATCACCTACTTCAGTATTCCGGTGGCGCTCAAGATACTGGAGCACGTAAAAAAAATGCGCCCGGATATACCGGTGCTGATCCGTACCCGCGACGATGCCGAGCTGGATAAACTCATGCAGGCGGGCGCCACCGAGGTGATCCCAGAGACCATGGAATCCAGTCTCATGGTGGCCTCGCACCTGCTGCACCTGCTGGGCATGCCCATGGGTGAGATCCAGCGCAAGGTGGAGGAAGTGCGTAGCCATCGCTACAGCCTGTTGCGCAGCGTGTTCCGCGGCCAGGATGCCTTGCCGATCGATCCCAGACATGCCTTTCGCGAACAGCTCTACACTGTGACGCTCGAAGCCGGCGCCAAAGCCATCAACCACAGTATTGGAGAATTCAACTTTAAGGATAAAGGTGTAGTGGTGACTGCGCTGCGTCGCGAAGGTGTGGTTGGGCGACAACCTCCGAAAGAAACCCTATTGAAGGAAGGTGATGTCCTGGTGTTGTGGGGCAACCCTGAAGATTTGGAAAATGCCGAGGACATCCTGCTACGCGGACTGCGTCCCGCGGCCAGTCCTGTCAAAGACACCGCATGATCAAAATCGGCACGCCACTCACCGCCAACGCCACCCGCTTACTGATGCTGGGCTCGGGAGAACTCGGCAAGGAAGTCACCATCGAGGCGCAGCGTTTTGGCGTGGAAGTCATCGCCGTGGACCGCTATGCGCACGCGCCCGCCATGCAGGTGGCGCACCGCTCGCATGTCATCAACATGCTGGACGGCGCGGAAGTGCGGCGGGTGGTGGAGCTGGAAAGGCCGCATTACATCGTGCCGGAACTGGAAGCCATCGCCACACCCACCTTGCTGGAACTGGAGAAGCAGGGCTGGACCGTAATCCCCACGGCCCGCACCGTACGGCTCACCATGGACCGGGAAGGTATCCGGCGGCTGGTGGCGGAAGAACTGAAGCTGCAAACCTCGCCGTACCGGTTTGCCGACAGTCCCGAAGAATTCCAAGCAGCTGTCAAAACCATAGGCCTGCCCTGCGTGGTCAAACCGGTGATGAGTTCCTCCGGGAAAGGACAGAGCGTCATCCACAAACCATCCGAAATCGAGGCTGCCTGGCAGTACGCGCAGATGGGCGGTCGCAGTGGCCAGGGCCGTGTGATTGTGGAAGGTTTCGTGGATTTCGATTACGAGATCACGCTGCTCACAGTACGGCATGCGAGCGGCACGAATTACTGTGAGCCCGTCGGTCATCGTCAGGAACAGGGTGATTATCGTGAATCCTGGCAGCCCCAGCCCATGTCGCCGAAAGCCCTGGCCGAGGTGCGGCGCATGGCTCAGACCATTTCCGACAATCTGGGTGGCCGTGGTATTTTCGGCATGGAGTTCTTCATCAAGAAGGACGAAGTCTGGTTCAGTGAAGTCTCGCCACGGCCGCACGACACCGGATTGGTGACCCTGATCTCGCAGGATCTGTCCGAATTTGCACTGCACGTACGCGCCATCCTCGGTCTACCGATTCCCGTGATCCGTCAATTTGGACCGGCAGCCTCCGCGGTAATCCTGCCACAGGGTGACTCCGACGGCCCGCTGTTTGAGAATGTGGATGGCGCCCTCATGGAGCCGGACACCATGCTCCGATTGTTCGGCAAGCCGCAGATCCGCGGCCACCGGCGTATGGGCGTGACCCTGGCGCGCGCCGATAGCATCGCGGCAGCCCGTGACAAGGCCCGGCGTGCGGCCGCGGCGATCAAGGTGCATATGAAGTAAGCGCGCCAGCGAACCCCCAGATGATCAATTCTTAATATTAAGGAGCACGCATGCCTTCATTCGATGTGGTATCAAATGTTGCAACCGACGAACTCACCAATACCACCGATCAGGTGAGCCGCGAGATTGGCACACGCTATGACTTCAAGGGTACCAGCGCCCAGATCGAGCGCCAGGATGACATACTGACATTGTTCGCCGACAGTGAGTTCCAGCTCAAACAGATACAGGACATCCTGTATCAGCGCGCCGCCAAACGTGGCATCGACGTAGCCAGCTTCGATCCCCAGAAGATCGAGGCTATCGGTGGCGACAAAGCCAAGCAATGCATCCAAGTCAAACAGGGTATCGACAAGGAATTGGCCAAGAAAATCGTGCGGCTCATCAAGGATAGCGGCCTGAAGGTGCAAGCTGCCATTCAGGGCGAGGAAGTGCGTGTCTCCGGCAAGAAACGCGATGACCTGCAGGCTGCCATCGCGTTATTGCGCAGCGCGAAACTGGGACAGCCGGTACAGTTCGTGAATTTCCGCGACTAAGCTTGCGGCATGCTGCTCGTAAACGATGGCCGCAGCGACAGCTGATCGAAATGCCGGCCGAGGTTAGAGTGATTTTTACGCCAGTCCAGTTCCGGTAGCCGGAAGATAAGCCAGCCGAGCGCGCAACCCAGGGCGATATCGGCGAGCGTGAAGCGGCCAGCCACGCACCGATCATTGTCACCCAGATCCTTTTCCATCACTTCGAGTCCCGTCATGACTTTCCCACGCTGGCGCGCCAGCCATTTTTCGCTGCGCTGAGCGGGTTCCCGCTGGGTATGCTCGAGGCGCATGAGCACGCCGGCGTCCAAGACACCGTCCGCCAGCGCCTCCCAGCGGCGTGTCTCGATGCGTTCCACCAGCGAAGATGGGATCAGGCTATTAACGGGTGAGAACGAATCCAGGTATTCGCAGATCACCCGCGAGTCGTAGAGTGTTCTGTTATCGTCGAGCAGCAGGCACGGCACCTTGCCTAGGGGGTTGTTGCTCTGGATTTTGGTATCGGCCGCCCACACATCTTCCTGCAACAACAGGCAGTCGATATCTTTCTCCGCGAGTACCACGCGCACCTTGCGCACATAGGGACTCGACAATGAACCGATGAGTTTCACAGTATGGCCATCGCAAACATGAGAAGATCGGCGCTTGATAGCTTCATAAACAGCGCAGTCATTGTGCTCACGCGGGCGCTTTTAATGTTGAGTTTGCTGTTTGTTTTGCTGAAGATTCGACGCGCAAATCCACTTCCCCGATATTGACGCTCAAGTGCATGCGGTCGGGACCCTTGCCATTGAGATCGATGCTGCGGCCAAGACCGCTGTGCTCACCGGCATGGCTGAGGTATTTGCCGTTCATATATAACGCGGCTTCACCGATATTGCTGGACAGTGCAATATCGCCCGGTTGGCTTGTGCCGGTAGTTACGCTGATCTGACCCACGTTGACCTTAGCGCTCAAAACTCCACGCGGGACGTCCATATCCAGCTCACCGACATTTAATACTGTCTGCACGCCACCGGCGATACCGTCGATGGTCGCCTCACCGACTTTCATATTCAAATCCACGGCCATGCGCACCGGCACCTGTACATTCCATTTTTGCTTGACGTCGTCGTTGCTCAATTTCCCGGATGTAGTCAGCATCAAGATCAGGCGCTGACCCTGCTGCTGTTGGGCAATCTGCGCTGCCTGAATTTCCTGTGTGGTTGCACGGCTCTGCCAGTGGAAAAACCACAGGAATTCACGGGATTTTTGTTCGAGGCTGACCTGTACATGCACGGCATCATCCGTGGACGGTGTGATATGAAGCTCCCCGACACCAGCGGTGATGGCGACAGTATTGATGCCTGATGCGGGAATTTCCGTATTCAGGATACGTGGGGCAGCCGCCTGCGCCAACAGCGGTAATGCCAGCAATAAAACCAGAATGGCGATACATTTCATGGTTGGGGCTTCTGTAAAATGCAGCATCCAATCCGGTGAATGCCTAGATTTCAGAGCGGTTACGGCGCAACCAGATGGCGCCGAACACGAAGAGCGCTCCGATGGCTATACCGATCCACATCTCCGGCTGGGCGAACACACGCGCCAGCGAACCTAATGTCATAAGCGGGCTATGGCTTGCAACCATATCGGACTTATCGCCGATCTCGATGCCCGAGCCGATAGTCACACCGTTGACCGTATAATGCCCGCTCATGACCATGGTGAACAGCCTGGCGATGTGGCCGAAGATCGCACCGGACAGATAATGTGTACCGATGAACAAGCGTTCCACGATCATGGCACCCAGCGGAATCAGTACGGCCCACGCCAGCACCAGCTTCCTGGCCCACGCGGAACACAACAGGAACCACCCGAAGAATGGTATCAGCCACAAGGACTGTACGATCAGTGCGAATGCCAGGGTAATCCAGGCAAGGATAATAGTGACCGGCTGAAAAGCCAGCGGCAGTACATGTACGCCGAGTATGGACAAAGTGATGATAAACAAAATACCCGTGATGATCTCAGTGACCATGACTGCCGCCACCATCAAAGCCGGAGCGGTCACCATACCGGTAAATAGTTTGGAGAGTACTGTGCTGGTATCGGAGACCGGCATCGACTTCCAGAACAGCACGCTGCGGTCCTTGCGGTCGGCATATAGGGAGTCCATAAGATAAAACCACACCATAAACAGCATGACCGTATTAAATAACGCCGCGCTGCCGAAAATGAATGCGCGTACGACTTGGACCTGATCAACACCCGTTAGATTTACATTGCCATTAATGTTGATCAAGCCTTGGTGAGTGGTAACCAGCAGCGCCCCGCAGCCATACAGGGTAAATAATATCCCCAGACAACCGATCACGGCGGGCACGATCCAGAAGGATTTGTGCTCCCAGATCTCGCGTTTGACGAGGGCTGAATAAGCTCGCAGGGTGTTGTTCATTGCATGGCTCCTTGCATCTTCGCGACGAACAGGTCGGCGATGCTGGGTGTATGCATCTCACCGAGAGCTGCCAGTTTGTCGCGATCTGTCCCTTCGAACAGGAACAATTTTTTGCCGAAAATCTCGCGCTCATTGATTGGATTGAGCGCCTGTGCAGCGCCGACTTTGTCAATCGGTACCAGCACCTCTGAATATTTTTCCGTCACACCTTCCATGGAATCATCCAGCACGATCTTGCCGTTGTTGATGAACATCAGATGGGTGAGCAATTTTTCCACTTCTTCTACTTGGTGTGTGGTGACCAGGATGGTGCGCTTCTCGTCGAAATAATCGTTCAGCAGGTTCGAGTAAAACTCCTTGCGGTAGAGGATATCCAGACCAATAGTCGGCTCGTCCAGTACCAGCAACTTGGCATCGATAGCCATGATCAACGCCAGATGCAGTTGCGTGACCATACCCTTGGATAATTGACCTACCTTGCTCTTCTGCGAAATCTTGGTGCGCTCCAGGAAATGTTTGGCGCGCGCGCGGCTGAAGCGTGGATGCACGGCTTCCACGAACTCGATGGCATCCGCCACCTTGAGCCAACGTGGCAGGGTGGCCACGTCGGCGATGAAACACACATCCTGCATGAGCTGACGACGTGACATGCGTGGATCGTGGCCCAACACATCCAGTTCGCCTTCGAAATTGGTGAGTCCGAGGATGGCCTTGAGGGCCGTGGTCTTGCCGGCGCCGTTGGGACCTATGAGCCCTACGATGCGGCCCTCTTCGATATCGAAATCCACCTTGTCGAGCGCGCGCAGACTGCCGTAATTCTTGCTCAGTCCGCGGGCTTGTACCAGCATGCTCATGATTTGCTCCGTTTGCCGTCTTCCACGGCTTTCAACAATTCCTTCACATCCAAATCCAGACGACCAATGCGTTGCAGCATCTGTGGCCACTCGGCTTTTAGGAAGGCCTCGCGTTCGTTCTTCATCAGCGCGCGGCTGGCGCCCGGTTTTACGAACATGCCCAGGCCACGGCGTTTCTCCACCAGTTCTTCGTCCACCAGCGCCTGGTAACCCTTGAGCACCGTAAGCGGGTTGATCTGGTAATCCGCAGCCACGGCGCGCACCGATGGCAAGGGGTCGCCCTCTTTGAGGCTACCTTCCAGGATCATGGCCACCACTCGATCCCGCAGTTGGCGGTAGATGGGCGAGTTGTCGTTCCACTTCGGATCCATGTATTCCTCCCTTGCTGCTCTAGCGTACTAGAGCGCTAAGTGCGGTGTACCTTAGCTGCCCGAATGCTCAAACACCAGCGCGTTGAATGCCCACAGAGCTGTGCCCGCATCCAGGTAATTGCCGGGAGTGAATGACTTCAGCCCCTCAACCAGAGAGGTGCTCACCAGGTCTTCTGCGGTGACTGCCCCGGTGGCGGGTGCGTTGCCTGTGACTACGGCATCAGCGATCTCCGCCCGCTGTTCGGCGGTCGGCTGCACCACGATGGACCCGAGTGCGATGGTATTCTGCCTCGGGCGTTGCACGCCGCGGGTTTCCGCATAGCGCCAATCGGCATCGCTGGGTGTGACCACGATGACTCCGAGGTTTACGCTGCGGGTATCAACATCCTCCGGGGTGACAACGATGGTGCCCAGCTGAATGGTATTAGCCTGTGTGTAGGTGTAGTGCTGCAAGGCCATACCAGAGACTACAGCGATGGCAGCGATGTTTAAGGTGATTGTGACGGCAATAAGCGTTTTGCGGGTGGTGTTCATGGTAGTGCTCCTGACTTTCCTCAGACTCGGCCCACGGCTTTTCAGTAACGGTGTTGTAGATAACTATAACACTAGGAATTAAAAACGCAAGGGTCTGGGAAGAAATTTTCATCAGCTTGGAAATGGCTATGAATATCAATGTGTTACAAACTATAAACTTGGGTTTCCAATACCCTGAACCGCTTGGTCGAGGTGATCGTAACGCGGCCGGTAAAATAAACCCCTCTGACATACTGGACAACACTACTACACAGGAATCCCGCGCATGCTGATTTACGGCGCCTATGGCTATACCGGTTCGCTGGTCGTGGAAGCCGCCCTCGAACAGGGTTTGCGCCCCCTGCTGGCTGGGCGCGATGCCGCCAAACTAAAACCCTTGGCCGAGCGCTTCGGCCTGCCCTATAAAGCCTTCGATCTGCAGGATGCGGCGACTTTAGACCAGGCCTTCAAAGAACAGCGTCTGGTACTCAACTGCGCCGGTCCCTTTACGCAGACATTCCGGCCCGTGGCGGCGGCGTGCCTGCGCCAGCGGGTTCACTATCTGGATATCACCGGTGAAATCGAGGTCTTCGAGAAACTGGCAGCTATGAATCAGGAAGCCTTGCAAGCCGGCGTGATGCTGCTGCCGGGCGTGGGATTCGACGTGGTACCCACAGATTGTCTCGCTGCCCATCTTAAGGATCGCCTGCCATCGGCTACCCATCTGGCGTTGGCCTTCCGTGCGGGCGGCGGTTTTTCCCGCGGTAGCCGCCGCACCATGCTGGAGGGTCTTGGCCGCAGCGGTGCGGTACGTCGCGATGGCCACATCACTCCGGTAGCGGCGGCCTGGAAAACCCGCCTGCTGGATTTTGGGGACGGCCGCTTGCGTGAGGTCGTCAGCATCCCCTGGGGGGATGTGGCCACAGCCTGGTACAGCACCGGCATCCCCAACATCGAGACTTATGCCGCCTTGCCGCCAGCGCAAATCCGAGCGTTGCGTCTAAGCCGCCACCTTGGATGGTTATTGCGTAGCCGCTTGTTGCGCACCCAGATCAAGCGTCGTATTGACAGCAATAAGGCCGGACCCGATGCCGCCACCCGCCGAGGAACAGAGAGCCTAGTCTGGGGTGAAGTGCGCGCGCAGGACCAATGTGTGCAGAGCCGTCTACGCTGCGGCAACGGCTATAGCTTTACGGCACGCTCGGCGGTGGCCGCCGCCAGACGTGTGCTCGGCGGTGACCTCAAACCCGGATTCCAGACGCCAGCGCGCGCCTTCGGCATCGGTTTCGTGCTGGCGTTGGGTGCACGCATAACCGACCTGCCGTGATCCAAACCCGGCTGTGCGCCGGTGTTAAAATAGGTATTCCACTTTTTCGCGTGTCTGCGCGCAGCTTGCGGCAGTGCCGGTATTCACTCAACCCACTGGAGATTCAATCACCATGGCCAACAAAAAGCCTGTACGCATCGCCATCACTGGTGCCGCCGGACAGATCGGCTACCAGCTTATTTTCCGCATCGCGGCCGGCGACCTGTTCGGTGCACAGCAGCCGGTGATTCTACAACTGCTGGAAGTCACCCCGGCTCTGGGTGCCCTCAAGGGCGTGGTCATGGAACTCAACGACTGCGCTTTCCCGAGCGTGGCCGGTATCGTGGCCAGCGACGATCCCGAGTTGGCCTTCAAGGATGCGGATTTCGCGATCCTCGTAGGCGCCAAGCCCCGCGGTCCTGGGATGGAGCGTAAGGACCTATTATTGGAAAACGCCAAGATTTTCTCGACCCAAGGCAAAGCCATCAACAAAGTGGCAAAAAAGAACATCAAGGTGCTGGTGGTCGGCAATCCGGCCAATACCAACGCCCTGATCACAGCCACCAACGCGCCGCGCATCAACAAGCAGAACATCACCTCCATGATGCGCCTGGACCATAACCGCGCCGCTTCGCAGCTGGCCGCCAAGACTGGTGCACATGTGAACGAGGTGAAACACTTGGCGATCTGGGGCAATCACTCATCGACCCAGTACCCTGACATCCATCAAGCTACCATCAAAGGCAGGCCGGCGGTTAAGCTGGTAGATGAGGATTGGGTAAAGAATGAATTCATCCCCACGGTGCAGCAGCGCGGTGCCGCCATCATCAAGGCACGTGGGGCATCATCCGCCGCCTCTGCGGCTTCCGCTGCCATCGATCACATGCGTGACTGGGTGACAGGCAGCAAAAATCAGTGGGTCAGCATGGGTGTGCCTTCCGACGGTAGCTATGGCATCCAGAAAGGCATCATCTACGGCTTCCCGGTGGTGTGCACTAAGGGCAACTACAAGATTGTGAAGGGGCTCAAGCCAGGGCCATTTTCACTGCAACGTATGCACGCCACCGAAGCAGAGTTGCTGGAAGAGCGTGCGGGCGTTAAGGACTTGTTGGGTAGCTGAACAACTTCTCTCAAGCAGAAAATTAAAAGGGCCGCTGTGAATCACTGCGGCCCTTTTGTCATCTGCAACTATGCAGACTCAAGTCCCATCACTTATGGGTCGACTCGATGAACTTAGCAGTGTTGTCATGTATGGCTTTGAGAGACGGTATATGCGCGTACACCATGTGGCCGGAATCGTAGAACGCATATTGGATGTTGCTCTGCAATTTATCCGGCATGGGCAGGTGGTGCATGGTGTATATCGCCGCGTAGTAGGGCGTGGCCAGATCGAAATAACCTGAGTTCAGCAGCACCTTGAGGTCCGGGTTGTAGATCATGGCGGATGCCAGGTCCGGCATCACGTTGGTGCCAAACGGCAAGGGGAAAGGCGCCCCCGGTGGCTGATGCAGAAAGCTCCATTCGGCGAACACGTTAATTTCCGGACGGTACACCATGTCCTGGCCGAATTTCAGATCCTTGCGTACATAATCGTTGAAAGCCGAAACATAAGCAGAGCTGATGGCGGCTGATTGTGGATCGTACTCAGTGGTTTGACTGAGCGGATCCATGACCGGACCGGAGAAGCGGCTGTCGAGACGGCCAGTGACCTCATCCGAATCCAATAGCAACTCGTGTTCAAACTCCGGGCCGGTAACGCGCAGGTTGGCTTTCAACAGATAGCTCACCGGCAATCCGGTGTAGTTATGCAGTTGCTCCGCCATCCGCTGCTTGGCTGCCGGATCTAACGTCGAGCCGGCTTGCAACGCCTTGGTGTAGTCGTTCATTGCGAACTGCTCCACTTGCGTCAACAGCGGCTGCAGCTCAGCCGGCTGGTTCGGCAGCTTGTGATGATACCAGGCGGTGGCGGTGAAGGTGGGCAGCATTAATGCATAGGGGAGATCCACGCCAGGGTTGGAATCGGGGAAATCGGCGTTGATGTCGAAGTTGAGGATTTCAGACAGCAGGATCACGCCGTTCAAATCTACGTCGTCGTCGGTTTCGAGATCATTGGCGAGCACTGCCGAACGTGTGGTGCCGTAACTCTCGCCGAACAGGTATTTGGGTGAATTCCAGCGGCCGTATTTGGAGAGAAACTCCGTGATGAACTGGGCGAACGCCTTGCCATCCGGATCCACACCGTAAAAATCCTTGGGTGTGCCCACGCCGCCCTTGTCCTTGTCGAGAACGCGGCTAAAACCGGTACCCATGGCATCGATGAACACTTCATCAGTGGCATCCAGCAGACTGTAGTCATTGTTGACCAGTTGATAAGGTGCGGCCGGGGTATGGGTATGGTCTTCGGTGACTACACGGCGCGGACCGAAGGCGCCCATATGCAACCACACGCTGGAAGAACCGGGACCGCCGTTATAGAAGAAGGTCACGGGCCGGCTAGCAGGATTGGCGCCGTCTTTCAGATAGGCCACATAGAACATGCTGCCGGTGGGCTTGCCGTCCTTGTTCTTCAGGATAAGGGTGCCGGCTATCGCCTTGTACTTGATGCTCTGACCTTCCACCGTCACAGATCCCTGGGTGGTCGACTCCTGCGGGGAAGTGGCCGCGGCGGGTGTTGCCGCTGCGGTCTCTTTGGCGGCTGGTTTATCCGCAGCAAAGGCCGGCAGGGTCAGCGCGCACAGGGCTAACAATGTAAATAGTCTTGATTTCTGCACGTGCAATCTCCTTTCATGAATAACTCAAGGATTGTGAGGTTCTGTGGATGCATTCAAGACACCAGTCCTGAGATACAAGTTCCCGGCAAACCGCATTATCAACTGAGCCAGGTACACGGCCCTTTTCAATGCAGTTCTGTTACGATTTTTACGCGTCCGGGAAATCAGGCAGCGCAGCATACCTCTTTCCCGCGTTTGATTAAATGCCTGTGTGCGGTAGCATCGATCTTCCGGGACATTCCCGGCCTGCCCAAGGGGCTGCACTATGTCACGCGTTAGCATCCATTTTCCAGGCGCATTCCCGTTCAGCACCGAACTGGAAGTGCGCGTCAGCGACCTCAACTATGGCAATCATCTGGGCAACGATAGCGTGCTCACGCTGATTCACGAAGCACGCCGGCGCTTCCTGGAGTCCCTGAGTCTGGAAGAAATCGGCGTAAACGGCCTGGGTTTTGTGATCGCCGATGCGGCAATCATATACCGCGCCCAAGCATTCTATGCTGACCGCTTGCGTATCCAGGTGGCGGCTGGGGATTTCGGCAGCCGCGGCTGTGATTTTTATTACCGCATCACCCACGTCGCCGATAGCCGTGTGTTGGCAGAAGCGAAAACCGGAACCGTGTATTTCGATTTTGGTGCGCAAAAAACCATCAGTTTTCCAGCTGATGTTCTCGCCAAGCTGCGTGATACTGTGAGCTAGCAAACCGCGCTTAACGGTAGGTCCGAGCTGGAGTATAGTTTTCTGGAGCTTCCCTGGTGATCGGTGACCAACTTGATTGCCAATCGACCTGTCAATAACAAGCAGGGAATAAACCCGTGTTAACCGTCATCACTATCCTCTGGGTCCTGGCCTTTATCATCGGCAGCCTGGTGCTCGCTTACCAGCGACGGTCGTTATTGACCAGCACCGCTGCCTACGGGGTATTCGTGCTGTTGTACAGCCTGTGGGCCACCTATGGTGAAGGTACTGATTGGCTGGCGCTGCTGTTCTGGATCATTTTCCTGGCCATCGCCATCCCCCTGAATATCAAGGAGCTGCGCCGTCACTGGATCAGCAAGCCGCTGCTGGATGTGTTCCGCCGGGTACTCCCGGAGATGTCCGAGACCGAGGCTGCGGCACTCGAAGCCGGCAGCGTATGGTGGGATGGAGAATTGTTCAGCGGCAAGCCTAACTGGAAGAAGCTGCTGGATACACCCGTGCCGAAATTAAGCGAGGAAGAACAAGCCTTCCTGGATGGCCCAGTGGAAGAACTGTGCGGCATGCTCGACGAATGGAAGATCACCCACGAGTGGGGTGATCTGCCGCCCCCGGTGTGGGAGTTCCTCAAGAAAAATGGCTTCTTCGCCTACATCATCCCAAAACAATACGGCGGCAAACAGTTCTCGGCGCTCATGAATTCCGAGACCCTGGCGAAAGTGGCGACCTGCAGCCCGACGGCCGCTTCCATCATGGCGGTACCCAATTCCCTCGGTCCTGCAGAGTTGTTGCTGCGCTACGGTACCGAAGAACAGAAGAACCATTATCTGCCGCGGCTGGCTTCCGGCGAAGATGTACCGTGCTTCGCACTGACTTCGCCGACTGCCGGCTCCGACGCCGGCGCCATTACCGACTACGGCGTGATCTGCAAAGGCCTATGGGAAGGCAAGGAGATCACCGGCATCCGTCTCAACTGGGACAAACGTTACATCACTCTGGCCCCCATCGCGACCCTCATCGGATTGGCTTTCAAACTCTATGATCCCGAACACTTGGTGGGCACCAAGGATGAATACGGCATTACCTGTGCGCTCATCCCACGCAACTTGTCCGGCATCCGTATCGGCCGGCGGCATTTTCCGCTCAATATTCCGTTCCAGAACGGCCCGCTCCACGGCAAAGATGTTTTCGTTCCGGTCGATGCCATCATCGGCGGCATGCTGATGGCGGGCAAGGGCTGGCGCATGCTGATGGAATGCCTGGGTGCCGGCCGCGCCATTTCCCTGCCATCCAACACCACCGGCGGTGCGCGCCTGGGCGTATACACCACCGGTGCCTATACGCGCGTCCGCAAGCAGTTCAACTTGGCCATCGCCAACTTCGAAGGCATCGACGAAGTGTTGGGGCGCATGGGCGGCTTGCTGTATTCCATGGAAGCGGTACGCACCATGACTGCCGCATCCATTGACCAGGGCGAGGAACCGGCAGTGTGCGCTGCGATTTCCAAATATCACGTCACCGAGATGGGCCGTATGGTCGGCAACGACGCCATGGATATACATGGCGGCAAGGGCATCCAGCTCGGGCCGCGAAATTATCTGGCGCGCGGCTATGAATCGATCCCCATCGCCATCACCGTGGAAGGCGCCAACATCCTGACGCGCAATTTGATGATCTACGGCCAGGGTGCCATACGTTGCCATCCGTATGTGCTCAAGGAAATGCGCGCCGCTTCCATGGCTGAACATGCGAGCGCCGCTGCGGCAGCGGCCAGTAGCGATGAACAGCGCGCCGCGGTTGCCAGTGAACATCAGGATGCCCTCAGGCAATTCGATGATGCGGTGTTCGGTCACATCGGGCTGGCGCTCAGTAATACGGCGCGTTCATTGATCCTGGCACTCACCAATGCAAAATTCGTGCGCGTACCGATTCAAGGCCCGACCCGGCGTTTCTACCAACATATCAACCGTTTCAGCGCCGCCTTTGTGTTGGCATCGGACGCTGCCATGCTGACCCTGGGTGGTGCACTCAAGCGCAAAGAAAAACTCTCGGCACGCCTCGGCGACATGCTCAGCTATATGTATATCGCTTCCGCCGTACTCAAGCGTTACGAGGACCAAGGCCGGCAGAGCGAAGACCTGCCGCTGGTGGAATGGTCCTGCCGCCAGGCGCTTTATCATCTGCAGGAACAGATGCACGGGTTTCTGCGCAATTTCCCCAATCGTCCGGTTGCTATCGTGCTGCGCTTCATGATCTTCACTCGCGGGCGAATGTATTCAGCGCCCCACGATGAATGCGGCCACCGCATCGCAGAGTTGCTGAGCACCCCCAGCACTGCCCGCGCACGCCTGACCCGCAACACCTACACCGGCGATAAACACAGCCCCGTGGGTATGTTCGCGGAAGCCCTCGAACTTGCCATCAAGCTGGAATCCGTGGAGAAAAAAATCCACATCGCCATCCGCGCAGGCGAACTCAAGCTGGCACCGCAGGAATCACCAGTGGACGCAGCCCGCAAAATGGGCATCATCGGCGATCCCGAAGTTCAGCAACTGCGGCGATTGCAAGAACTTACCCACGAAATTTGCGCAGTGGATGATTTCGCCCCGGACGAACTGGGAACCAAGCCTTTCCCCCAGACCCATCCCGCACAGGGATAACTGCCTAGTCAGCTCAACAACGGTCCACCCGGTTACCAAGCATGGCAAGAAACGCCGTCATCTATGAAGTCACGGTCGATGCCGACGCGGGCAGCAGTGCGAATCTCGACGCCTGGCTGGAAACGCATGTGCATGACATGCTGCAGCTGCCGGGCTTCCTGGACGCAAAGATACTGCGCCCGAAGACGCAGACTGCTTCCGCGGACAGCAACATGTCGGTGCGTCGGGTGGTGCGCTACAAGCTCACCAGCCGCACCGACCTCGAGCATTATTTTCAGGAACATGCCAAGCGCATGCGCGCTGAAGCAGTGGCGCGCTTTGGCCAAGGCCTGCGCACCAGTCGCCGGGTGCTGGATAGACACGGGACGGAATTGCCGGATATCGACCTCTCCGCAGCATCACCCACAACACTCGAACCTATAGCGTTGCATTGCCTTAACTGTGGTGCGCCGCTGGCCGGAAAATTCTGCGCCAACTGCGGCCAGCAGAATCATACCTATGCGGCACCTTTATGGCCGGTCATCAATGATTTCTTCGGCAACCATTTCGGTTTCGACACCAAGTTTTTCCATAGTATCCTGCCGCTGCTGTTTCGGCCGGGATTCCTATCGCGTGAGTATTCCGCCGGACGGCGCGTGCGCTATATCAATCCATTGCGGTTGTACATCTTCAGCAGCATCGTACTGTTTTTCATTGCCTGGACCGTGGCATCCCCGCAAATAGCCAGATTCAACAATGCGAACTGTATTGGCGAGACGAACTGTCATGCAACCAGCAAGTTACTCACGCCTGATCAGCAGAACATGAATGCCAATCCCAATGTCTCGGACAAACAACGGCAAGCTATTGCTAACCTCACACAAAACATAAAAGCTAGTGGCGCGGCTACTAAAGCCCAAAATGACACAGTCACTGGAACACTGTTCGGTAAAAAATTCGAGATGTCCAAAACCGAATTCACGAACCGGCTCATCCATGACTTCGAGACCTACCTGCCGAAGATGATGTTCGTGTTCCTGCCGTTAGTGGCACTACTGTTGAAACTGTTCTATATACGTTCGAAACGCTACTACATGGAACACCTGATATTCACTCTGCATAATCATGCCTTCATATACACTGCCATGATCTGCATGCTGCTGGCTGGGATGTTAGGCACTCATTTCTCGTGGCTGGCAACTGCAACTCACTACTTCAATGACGTGGTCGGCTGGTATCTGGTGGTTTATATCTTCCTGGCCATGCTGTTCTATTACCGTCAGTCCTTCATCAAGACGCTGGTCAAGTTCCTGCTTCTGGGTTTCATCTACTGGCTGGCGCTTATAACTACATTCGTACTGGGAGTCGTGCTGATACTTACAGAAGTTCTGGCGGTTTAGGCGCACACCCGGTTGCGTCCGGAATGTTTGGCTGCATAGAGTTTTTCATCGGCAGCCGCTATCAATACATCCACTCCATAACCTGGGGGGGCGGCAGCCACCCCGAAACTGATGGTGACCTTCAACCCCGGTTCGAGCCGGTCCCACTCATAGGATTCCACCTGCAGACGGATCTTTTCGCAGACCGCTGCGGCGTTTTGACGTGAGGTCTCAGGGAAGCACAACAGGAACTCCTCGCCGCCATAACGGGCGATAATGTCGATGGATCGGCATTGCGCGCGCAGGATATTCGCCATTACCCGCAGCACATCGTCGCCCACCATGTGCGAGAACCGGTCATTGACAACCTTGAAGTGATCGATGTCCGCCATCACCAGGGCCAGATCACGCTTGTAGCGCTCCGCGCGGCTGACTTCAAGACTGAGCCGGCTGTCCAGATAGCGGCGGTTGTACAGGCCGGTCAGGCCATCCTCGAGGGTCTGGCGCTGCAACCTGAGTAGCAACTCTTCCTTCTCCCGATTGGTGCTGCGCAGCGATTCGGTGAGTGCGTGCAGCTCGTCTTTCTGCTCCGCCAGGTCTCGGGTGCGCGCGCTCACCCGCTGTTCCAGTTCGCTGCGGCCGCGCTCCAGTTCTTCAAACAAACGTGCATTGGCGATGGCAATGGCCGCCTGGCTGGCGAATGTCATCAACAAATTGACGTGCGACTCACTGAACATGTTGCCGGTATAGCTTTGTACGCTCAAAACCCCCAAGACACGTTCGCGATAAGCCATAGGCACTGCGATCAGCGACTGTGTCTGCGGAGTGTCGCCAATGTTGATGATGATGCGCTTGAATTCGCTGCCTTCTTGCTGCCAATTGCGGATAAAAGCCGGTTGGTTGTGGCTCACCACCCAGCCCATGATGCCCACTCCCAGACTCTGGCGGCGCTGCGGCTGGCGTCCCTGCGGATTGTGATGCAAGCGTAAATCGATTTCCCGCGAGCTATCGTCATACAGCGCTAGCATGAAGGTATCGAACACCACCAGACTGCGGCTCTCACGAAAGATCAACTCCAGTAGTTCATCCAGAACCAGCGAGCTGCTGACCGCCTTACCGACACGGTTCACCGCCACCAGTTCATCCACCTTCTTTTCCAACGCACGCCGTGTATCTGCCAGACGTTTCACGATCAGCACGATCAGCGCCAACACAATAAGAAACAGCACAAACGTAATTGTATCCAGCCGGTTGTAGACCAGTGCCGTGAACACCGCAATTGGAATCGCAGCCAGATCGACCACGGCGGCGAAGAACCCGAAGGCTTTGTGCCAATCGTAGTTTTCAAGCCAGGCGATGACCGCCAGAAACAAAGTATTGAGAAATTGCATGATAATCGCCAGAACGACGATTAGCAGCACATTGCGCGTGTTGAGTTGCAGGAGCGGCACATCGCCGCCGAAGGACTGATACAAGCCACCGGTGGCCAGGATGACAATCACCATCATTCCGGAATTGTGCAAGGCACGCACAAACATGAGTCGCATGCCATTGCGCGCATTACCCCATGGCAGCAGCGGCCAGATGAATGCCGCGATGCCCACTATCCAGGCAGCCTGCAGCGTACCGAAGATCAATATGCTCGCGAACTGCACGACTCTATCAAGCGACACATAACCCACATGCGGTGCCGGAAAGCCGAAGGCTGCGACCGCGACTCCAAACAACACAAAACCGACAAATGCCGGCGGACTGGCTATCTGCAGGCCTGCGTGCCACGACAGAAAGGTCAATACCGCCAGACCAACGGCGGCCAGCAGTCCAGTGTAGAGCAGCGATATGTGCGGGACGTTTCTTATATTGAGCATAGCTTCCCCAAGCCCGGTCCCCGGAACACCTATGAAATAGGCAATATCGGGGGCGCAAGTATCCCATAAGTCTACAAAATATCACCTCTTCCGGCGGGAACCCACGTGCTAAACTGACAGCCTAACCCTTGGTAACCGGCTGTTTTACTGGGAAATCATACTCATGAGACACCCATTCTTCATCGCCCTGGTGTGCTTATGCATCGCTCTCGTGGGTTGCGCACCGCGGGTGTATGTGGAACAAGACAGCAGCGCGCAGTTTTCGGGTCTGCACACCTTTGCATGGGTAAGTCCGCCGATAGGCAAGGTACGGGATCCGATTCTTGACAGCCAGATCCTCGAGCAACGGGTGCAACATGCCACGGTGACCAACCTTTCGGGTCGTGGTTACAAACAAATGACGCCTGAACAGAACCCTGATTTCATCATTACCTATCACATCGTCGGTAAGACGCAATTGCAAAGCTCCGGCGGGAGTTTCAGTTTCGGATTCTTCGGTGCCTCGCCCAACAGATTCGGCAGCGTGGCCGTCGGCAACAACGTTCAAACCCAGGAACAGGGGACCTTGATGCTCGACATCATCAATGCCCACAACCAGCAGTTGATGTGGCGCGGCTGGACCAATGATGTGGTCAACCAGGATAATTATTCCGAAAGCGCGATAACCAAAACTGTAAATGCGATACTCGCCAAGTTTCCACCTAACCCCGCGACGTGAACCGTGGTGTCCATGGCTTTGTGGGCCTTCAACAACCACCTTTTACAAAGGTATGTCCAAAGGTGCTGCGTTCCGAGTCACCAGTTAATTAACTTTAAAAAATCACGGTTTCCAACATCCCCATGATTGTCAGAGCTTGGTTGAGATTAAAGTAATGTTGCCGGTCTCTGAATGCAGATATACAGACACGGCATGGCTTCCCATCTTTTCTTATCTTAAGCGCCTGGATCCATGAACCCACGACTGGTGGCACACGTGGATATGGATGCGTTCTATGCATCCGTTGAACAGCATGATCATCCGGAACTCATGGGTCAGGCGGTCATCGTGGGCGGCTCCAGCCGCCGCAGTGTGGTGTGTGCCGCCAGTTACGAAGCGCGCGTCTTTGGTGTGCATGCAGCCATGCCGATGTATGCAGCACGCCGCCGCTGTCCGGATGGCAGGTATCTGCCGGTACGCATGGCACGCTACCGGGAAGTGTCTGCAGCTGTGTTCAGTTGTTTAACGGGGTTCACATCTCGCATCGAGGGCCTGTCCCTGGACGAGGCGTTCTTAGATTTGAGTGATAGTTTGCAAACCGACGATCCGCTCGGCCTCGGGTGCGACATCAAACAACGTATCCGCACGCACACGGGTCTGGCAGCCTCCGTAGGCCTCGGTCCTAACAAGTTGGTGGCTAAAATAGCTTGCGAGCGCAGCAAACCGGACGGCCTGCTGCATATATCCGCGGAGCACGTGCGTGAAACTCTTGACCCGCTGCCGGTGACGGCTCTCTGGGGTATCGGTCCGCGTACCGGCGCACAACTTGCACATAATGGGATCCACACTATCCGGGATCTGCGACTCGCACCTGAGCAGCTTGTGCAAGCACTGTTTGGTAACCAATCGTTTTTATTCCAATCACTAGCGGCAGGTCATGATGAACGCACTGTGGGCCCGAATACGGGTGAGCGTTCCGTGAGTCAAGAAACCACCTTCGAACTTGACCTGACGGATCTGCAGACGCTTGCGCATAAATTAGGTCCGCTCACTGAAGGATTGTGCGCCATCCTGCGACGTGATGATCTATTGCCTAATACCCTGGTACTCAAACTGCGTACCACGGATTTCCACCGTCACACGCGCCAACAGCGTTTTACCCCGCCGGCTAATAGTTTCGCGGTGCTCTGGCCTTTGGCCAAGTCGCTGCTTCGTCAGTGGCTTGAAGAAAACCCAGGTCAGGCTTTACGGCTCATCGGCATCGGTGCCCGGGATTTCACCACGCGCGACCAGCTTGCCCTGTTCGAGGATGGCTTGAACCGTAATCGTCGCCTGGATTCAACCACGGCTGCAATCCAGTTGCGCTTCGGTGAACGCGCAGTCCGTCGCGGTATGCCCTGACACAGGAAATAGGGCATCATAAATCCATGTACACCGCATATTTCGGTCTCAGCGACAAGCCTTTCAGCATCACGCCGGATCCGCGTTACCTGTTTCTTTCTGGCCGGCACACGGAAGCACTCGCCCACCTTTTATACGGTGTCACCGAGAGCGGCGGTTTCATCCAACTCACCGGCGAGGTCGGTACCGGCAAGACCACCCTGATTCGCAGCCTGCTGGAGAAGCTCCCGGACACGGTGGACGCGGCGCTCATCATCAACCCACGCGTGACCATCCCGGAATTTCTCCGCAGCATCTGCCATGAGTTGCATATCGCGTGCACGCCACAACAGAGTTCCCAGGACCTCATCGATGCGCTGAATGCGCGTCTGCTGGAAGCCCACGCTAAAGGCCGGCGCGTGGTACTCATCATCGACGAAGCCCAGGCCCTGACTGGCGAAGTACTGGAGCAAGTGCGGCTGCTGACCAATCTGGAAACCAGCCGCCAGAAACTCCTGCAGATCATCCTGGTGGGCCAGCCCGAATTACGCGAACTGCTGGCGCGTACAGAGCTGCGCCAACTCTCGCAGCGTGTCACCGGGCGTTACCATCTGGAACCGCTATCCGCCAAGGAAACCCGCGCTTACGTGCACCACCGCTTGAACGTGGCGGGTGCCATGGCGCCGATATTCACCCTATCGGGACTGCGCGCGGTGCAGCACGTGACCGAAGGTATCCCACGGCTCATCAACATCATCTGTGACCGCGCCATGTTGGGTGCTTTTACCAATGAACTGCGCCAAGTAGATGCGGGCCTGGTGCGACGCGCAGCCCATGAAGTACTGGAGACCAAACCTGCGGGTGGCAACCGCAAAACCCTGGCCTGGCTCGGTGCTGCCGCAGTGATCCTGCTTTCTACAGTGACGGTGCTGGCCGCCATGGGCCATCTGGGCACATGGTCGCCGGACAAACCCGCAGTTTCGACAGGCAACGCCGCGCCTCCGGCGATCGCCAAATCCATGCTTGCACCCACAGCCATCAGCTGGCTGGCCGATGCCACCCACCCCACGGATACCGATACCGCCTTCAGCGCCTTGTTCACCTTGTGGGGCGCGCACTACACGCCTGGTGGAGCCGGCAGCGGCTGCGAAGAAGCTCAATCCGTAGGCCTGCGCTGTTTGTACCGCAAGGGCACCTGGAACAATCTGCGCAGCTTCGACCGCCCCGCCATCATCACGCTGACGGATGCGCAGGGCGCACTACACCAGGTGGTGGTCACAGGACTGGATGCGGACAGCGTGAGCTTGCAAGCCGGGAATGACCGTATGCATTTCCCCATCAATGAACTGGATCCCTTATGGTACGGCGATTATCTTTTGTTGTGGAAACCAAACCCAAATGCGCCAGCTGCGCTCAACCCGGGCATGATCGGCACTGCCGTAGTTTGGTTGCGCACGCAGCTGTCGGCGCTAGAACATACGCCCGATTCCGGCAACAGTACTTATGACATCAACCTGATGAATGCGGTGAAACAATTCCAGGCATCGCAACATTTGAAGGTGGATGGCATCGCCGGCGAAGAGACTCTGATCCATCTGAATACAGCCCTGAAAGTGAGTGGCACACCCCATCTCACACTCGCGGGGAACTGAGCATGTCACTAATCCTTGATGCTCTGCGCAAATCGGAACGCACCCGCCAGCAAACGCTCACTGGCCAGCTGAGCGCCAGCGATGCTGCGCCCAGGCGCGCGCGCATTCCGGTACCATGGGCCACACTCATCGGCATCCTGCTGGTCGCCAATGCCCTGGTGCTGACAATCATCTTCTGGCATGCACACACCAGCAATTCCGCTGCCGCTATTATGGAAACCCAGGCACCGGTTAAGGCGACTGCCACATTGATGGCCGCGCCGGTGTATCGCCCGGCCATACGCTCGTTAGCCGCGGAAGCTGCGGTCGATAACCCGACTGCGGCAGCAACCGTGGTTATACCCAATACAGTGTCTGCAAACGCGGCGTCAATTGCACCCGCCACGACGCCGGCAGAAACTGCGTCTTCCGTACCGACTCACGCTACCAGCGCGCCGCTCAGTTCAGCTGCGACCAGTGTGTCGATTGATGATGTCCCACCGCTCGACAGCCTGCCACTTGAATTTCAGCAATCACTGCCACCGCTGCATCTGGACGTCCACGGCTACGCGCAGAAACCCGCCGATCGTTTTGTGGTTATCAATATGCAGCGTTACCAGACCGGCGACACCCTCAAGGAAGGGCCTAAAATAATCGCCATCACTCCCCAGGGGGTAGTTCTGGATTACAACGGCCAGAGATTTCTCCTGCCTCGGCTCTGACTTCATTTCGGTTTTCCATATCAGTCTGCCTAATTATTTGCCGGGATAACAGTGGATCATCCCCCTATATTCCAGCGTAGATGTCCTGAGACGGGTACACAACCCACTTTGCATTTCTGATAGGGCATGCGTGTGCTCGAGAAATCCACAAATGAATCAGAGTTGTTTAATGATTTATTCAGCTCCGGCTGCCGGCGACAAGCTAAACCTAGTGCATGCGTTCTATTCGGAGAATGCGCTATGAGCGGCGGTAAACAATCAAATACGCGGCATCTACACTACATGCATACGCTGGCAAACGCGCCGGCATTGCCCACGTTGTTACAAAAAATCCCCAATCCAGTTCCGCAACAAGCCACGGCTTTCGCGCCCACGGCAGGCACTCACCATCCATGAAATCCGAACACCGTACCCTATTAATCGCTGTCATATGCGGCGGATTCGTGGCCGGCACCATCGACATCGGCGCCGCGGCTTTGATCAATTGGCTCAGTCCGGTCACGATCCTGCACGCTGTAGCCAGCGGTTTGTTGGGAAAACAATCATTCACTGATGGCGGCTCTGCGGCGATATTGGGACTGGGGTTGCAATGGGGAATGTCACTCATCATCGCGGCCATATTCGTCGCTGCTGCGCAACGCTTGCCTTCACTTACCCGGCGCTGGATAACCAGCGGCATAAGTTACGGCGTGTTGATTTTTCTGGTCATGAACTATTTGGTGGTACCGCTATCTGCCGCTCCGTGGAATCCCTGGAAACGGCAGTTCAGTGCTGAGAAGTTCATCGAAAACCTACTGGCAATGATCCTGTTTGGACTGATCGTATCTTCGTGCGCACGTTATCTCGCTTTCAGGAACTCGCCTAGCCATCGGGAAAATGTGTCCGTTCCTCCAACTTGATTCTCCTGGATGAACAAGTCGGTTCTTAGAAGGTCCTGACATTCGCGGCTTGCCAGGGTTGCATATAGAGCACTGCTGCCCGGCCTTCAAGAATGTCGCCGGTGTCCAGGTACGGGTACAGTTCCCGGTAGGTCTTGATTTCCGTAAGCGACACGCGGCGGTTAAGAAGCTCCGGTCTAAGTTGGCCGGGATCGGTGAGTCCCGCAGCTGCCAGTACCCACATGAAATTGCGAATGGTGTTGTGGTGGTAGTTGCACACGCGCTGGGCTTTATCCTTGACCACCAATCCCTGCACGCGCCAGGGATCCTGGGTAGTGACGCCGGTCGGACAGGTATTGGTATGGCAGCGGCGCGCCTGGATGCAGCCGAGCGCGAACATCATGCCGCGTGCCGAGTTACACATATCCGCACCCATGGCGATCTTGGCAGCCACGTCGAAACCGCTGACAATCTTGCCGCTGGCCATGACACGGATTTCCTTGCGCAAGCCGGTACCCACCAGGGCGTTGTGCACGAAGATGAGCGCGTCCAGCAGCGGCATGCCCATGAAGTCGGAGAGTTCCTGGGGCGCGGCGCCGGTGCCGCCCTCGCCGCCGTCCACGGTGATGAAATCCACCAGGATCTTGGTCTCCAGCATGGCCTTGAGGATGGCCATGAACTGTTCCCGGCGGCCGACACACAGTTTGAAGCCCACCGGTTTGCCGCCACTCATGTGCCGCAACTGTTGCACCCACTCGAGCATTGCTAATGGCGTCGAGAACGCACTGTGATAGGGCGGCGAATCCACGTCGTGGCCCTGCGGCACGCCGCGCGCTTCAGCGATATCGCGGCTGACCTTGGCCGCCGGCAGGATGCCGCCGCCGCCGGGTTTGGCGCCCTGGGAGAGTTTGATGGCGATCATTTTTACGTTATCCAGGGTGGCATGTTCCCGGTACTGCAGGGCATCGAATTTGCCATCTTTAGCGCGGCAGCCAAAGTAGCCGGTGCCCAGTTCCCAGATGAGGTCACCACCGGGTTTCAAGTGATAGCGGCTGATGCCGCCTTCACCGGTATCGTGGGCGAAGCCGCCGAGTTTGGCGCCGGTATTCAGCGCCTGGATGGCATTGGCCGACAGCGCCCCGAAACTCATGGCGGAAATATTGAAATGAGAAGCCATGTAAGGTTTGCTGCACTGACTACTGCCGACTTTCACCCGGGGTTCGTCTTTCTGTGGCCAGAGCGCAGTGATGGAATGGTTGATCCATTCGTAGCCGCTGCGATACACGTTCTCGATGGTACCAAAGGGGTGCAGTAACCCCTGGTCCTTAGCGCGTTGATACACCATCTCGCGCTGTTCACGAGCAAACGGCAGGCCTTCCATGTCGCCTTCGATGAAGTATTGGCGTATCTGGGTATGGATATCCTCGAAGGCGTAACGCAGATGTCCGAAGATCGGATAGTTACGCAGGATGGTATGGTGTGTCTGAGTCAGATCGTAGATGGCCAACACCACCAGCGCCCCAACGATACTGAACAGCCACCAGAATGGATGCCAGAAAACACCGATGACGGCGGTGGCCATGAGCAAGATGAGCAAGGTGATGACGACGGATCGTATTTTCATGAATGGCCCTTTTTCGAAAACCACATGGCGCAGAGTTTGATTAGTGTCTGCCGGAGATACGTGGTGATCATCGCAGAGGAGCCCGGATTATACGCCTGCAGCCCGGAAATCAAGCCCCAGAAAACCGCAGGGTGCCGGCACAGATACAGTCGAGTACACTGCGTTGAGTTGCCACAGCGCTTGAAGCTATTTCCATCGGCATGAATATCCTAATTGTCGATCATTCCAAGGTGTTCCGCACCGTCCTGCACAAGATGGTGACGACTCTTGGTCATCACCCGATCTCCGTAGACAGTGCCGAGCAAGCCGTGGATGTGCTGCACAAAGAGCCGGTCGGACTGGTATGTGCAGCCTTGACACTGCCAGGTATGAATGGCATTACTCTTTGCCAGCAAGTGCGCTCGCTGCCCCAATATCTCAAGACACCTTACATACTGCTAACCTCCACCGATGATCAGCGGCTGCGACACGAAGCTTTCGAAGCCGGGGTGACCGAAATCCAGGAGCGCGCCGACGCCAAGGAACTCACCGACCGGCTGAGCCGTTTCTTCATGGACGAGCAGGAGGAAGTGCACGGCAAGGTGCTGTACATCGAGGACAGCCAGGTGGCGGCGCACATCATTATCAAGCTGCTGACGCAGATGAGCTTGCACGTGGATCACTTCCGCGTAGCGGAAGAAGCGTTGGCAGCCTTCGAGAAAGAGGATTACGACCTCATCATCAGCGATATCCTGCTGGAGGGATCCATCAGTGGCGTGGGCATCGTGAGCCGGGTACGCAACCTGAAAACCCGTAAGCGCCGTGTGCCGATCCTGGCGCTCTCCGGTGTAGACGACCCCTCGCGACGCATCGAACTGTTCCGCCTGGGTGTCAATGACTATACAACCAAGCCTCCGCTTGAAGAGGAGGTGCGTGCGCGGGTGCGCAATCTCATTATCAACAAACAGTTACTGGATCAGGTGGAAAGACAGTCGCACCAGCTGTATGAAATGGCGATGAAGGACCAGCTCACAGGTCTATATAACCGCAACTCGTTGCGGGAATTCGCCCCCAAATATTTCAGCAATGCCGCTCGCTACGATTATCCCATGAGCCTGCTGGTCATCGATCTGGATCATTTCAAGAACATCAACGACAGTCACGGCCATCTGGCAGGCGACAATGTGCTGGCGCAGACTGGCGCGATGCTGCGCCAGGCCTGCCGTGAAGGCGACCTGGCTGCGCGCGTCGGCGGTGAGGAGTTCGTGGTGCTGCTGAATCACTGTGCGGCGGATGATGCCCGCAGTCGCGCTACAGAGATTTGCCGGACGATCGAAGCGCTGCGTCCCGAGGGCGTGACAGTCACCGCCAGCATCGGCGTGAGCGCGCGCCGCCAAGGTCAGTCAGTGAAATTCGAGGAATTATTCAAGATTGCCGATCACGCGATGTACGAAGCCAAGAAGCAGGGCCGCAACCGTGTAGCGTTCGTGCCCTACCGTTGATACGAAAAACCCGCGATGCCATCCGGATACGGTTCGTCGTCGAGTTATGAGCGGCTGCTTTATGAATTGATACCGGTTATAGCCGTCAGCAAGAACGCCATCACCAGGATAGCAAGCAGTCGATGGCCGGTATCCAGCAGCCAGGCGGCGACCTTGCGCCGCGAGATCAGGGTGTCCACCAGGGAAGGCGCGGCCGTGAATCCCAGCCATAGGAGCACGCCCGCTACCAGCGCCGTCCCGAGCCCGGCATCGTGCCCTGCGAACACCAGACACAGCGCCAAGATGAATGCCTGCAGAATGCTGCAGACCAGCGCCACCAGGTAGCGCTGCCAGCGGCCGCCGGATTCAATATCCTGCAGCAGATGCGGGTTGGCCTTGAGCCACAGGGGACCGAAGGTGAAGGGTAGATACCACACGGCGCCCACGATGAACCCTCCGACGCCGGCGATTATCACCGCAAGATAATTAATCTGACTGAGCATAGGTTTCTCCCACCGACTTGCGGTCCAGTTTAGCAGCGACGCCCGTGTGCATGCGAGGCTAGTGAAAATCAGGTAAGTGGCTTCGGCCGCACAGTTTTGTCATCGTTCCCAGTGACTGATCGGCTCTTGATGATGACGCCGGCGTAGTAACAGATGTAATAGCCCGCCAGCAGAAAATAGAGACCCAATGTCAGTGGACTATGCTGGTAACTGGCAAACGGGTTCATTTGCATTTGCGGATTCTGGTGCGCCTGCTGTAAGGCGCCATGCAGCATCGGATATACGACGAAGAAGCGATAGATGATCCGGCCGATGAACAGCGCGGTCACCGTCATGCCGATATAAATGTTAGGTGTGTAAAACCGGCCCTCAGGGGTGACTTCGTATTGCGTGTGGGCGATGGCATACAACGCCAACACCAGGCCCAAGAACGCACCCAGCAGCGCCGCCATGTAACCCTTGACTGAACCAAAGGGTGACAACAGCAACACCAGGCAGACGATGCCCAATATGAGCATGCGAATGATCATGCGGTTCTGTCGCAATGGCTGTCGGCCGAAGTTACGCCGGAAACGTCGATACAGGACGAACAGCACCAACGCTGCGATCAGGAGCGTGCTGCCGAGATTGGCAAGGGATGGATGCATGTATTACCGCCTGGTATGCGCGCCGCACTCTAGCATGGGACCGTTGGGTTCAGGAATCGTTGCCTATGATCAACAGTTGTGTGCCTTCCGGGGCAGTCAAACATATCCCCGCAGCCGGCTGTGTCGTTGTGACCGGAATATTGCGCCGCAGCAACTGTTCGGTGAGGTCTTCAGGCCGGTGCCGCAGAAACACCATCAGTGGCCGGCCGAGGGTGACCGGCTGCTGCAAATCGATATTCAAACCACCGGTGGCCAGCCTCACGCCTTGCGCATGCACCGCATCTGACCCGGTACAGATCAGACCCAATGATTCCCAAAAACTGCGGCTGGCCTTTGGATCACGCGCATGCATACGGTATTCATCGAAGTAGCCGCACAGACAAGCGGTGTTAGGTGAGCTGAGTGGTGAACAGGTGCGGGCTTCCAGCAGGGTGATCATCTGCCGGTCGGGAGCGTAGAAACCCGCCTCGTTGAACTGGTCGTCGCCCAGTTTGCTGAACTCGATCTGAATACCGAGCGCTTCGAAATCGGGCAGCTGACGGCGCAGATCCGGTTGCACGAAGGTCAGCGATGGCGAGGGAAAAGCATACTGGTGCAGGCCCAGATACACCTGCCCGTCGCTCACCACTGCATACGGGTGGGTCCAGATATCATTGTTGACAGGCGTCCGTTCGAAGCCCAGGCGCAGATAGAAATCCAGGGAAGCCAGGATATCCGGTGTCTGGATGCTGATCTCCAGGAAGTTGCCGAGCATGCTGGTTGACTCAAACGGCGAGCTGCGCCGATACCAGCTCAGCGAGAGCCTGGATATGTTCAGGGCGGTCATTGAGCGCCGGGATATAGCGCAGCCTCTCGCCACCGGCTTGTAGAAAAGTTTCTGCATAGCGCAGGCCGATCTCCTCCAGGGTCTCCAGGCAATCGGCGGCAAAGCCCGGGCAGACCACGTCCACGGTTTTCATACCGGCTGCCGCCAGTTCCTGCAGCCGAATATCTGTGTAGGGTTGTAGCCATTCAGCCTTGCCGAAGCGCGACTGGAATGTCAGTTGCCATTCACTGTCAGGCAATTTGAGCCGGGCTGCCAGCAGTCTTGCGGTATCTGCGCACTGCTCCGGATAGGGATCACCCTTGAGCGCCACCTGCTTAGGAATACCATGGAAGGAGATCACCAGCATCCGCCCGCGGCCATGTTTCTCCCAGTTGTCGCGCACATTCAAGGCCAGAGCATCGATATAGGCCGGATGCCTGCAATAGCCTTCGATGCAAGACAATGTTGGGGTGCTGAGTTGCTTGAGCCTGGTCACGGTGGAACTGATGGTGGCGCGCGCATATTGGGGATACAACGGCAGCACCACGATGCGGGTCACGCCTTCAGCCGCCAGCTCGATGAGTGCTTCGGGCAGGGAAGGATTACCGTAGCGCATGCCGAGCGCCAATGGCACTTTTCTGCCAACACGCGTATTCAATATCTTGCTGAGCGCGGCGGCGATCGCCCGGCTGTGGATCAGCAACGGCGAGCCTGCGGGTGTCCAGATGCGTGTATAGGCTTCGGCGGAGCGCTTCGGCCGGAACGGCAAAACCAAGCCATACAGCAATGGCAACCATATGAAGCGCGGCAGTGTGACCACGTCCGGGTCCGCAAGGAACTCGGCGAGATAGCGCCGTAATGCCACCGCTGTGGGCGCATCCGGCGTCCCCAGGTTGGTGACCAGCACACCGGTAAGTGCGCGTGGATCGCTTGCTGGTTTATTGGTCTCAGGCATCACGACGAAACTATTTAAAGGGCTGCAGATTATGGCACGAGCGCTGAGCGCCATGTCTGGCCGAACCGCGCTCCGATGTATGGATTCCAGGGTATATTTACCTCAGGATAAAAAATCCCTTGGATATAAATAGCAAGTTGGTAATTCGCCTATCTAGTCAATCTCAATCAAGGAGCCTCTCATGTCAGTCTTGAAAGATTTCCAGGCGTTCGTGATGCGCGGCAACGTGGTGGACATGGCCGTCGGCATCATCATCGGCGCGGCCTTCGGTGCTATCGTCAAATCGCTGGTGGACGATGTGATCATGCCGCCCATCGGGCTGGCACTCGGTAATGTGGATTTTTCCAACCTGTTCGTGGTGCTCAAGGACGGCACCAAGGGCGCGCCGCCCTACGACAGCATCGCCCAGGCACATGCGGCCGGCGCCGTGACGCTCAACTACGGCCTGTTCATCAATACGCTCATTAGTTTCATCATCATCGCCATCGCAGTGTTCATGCTCATCCGATTCATGGCGCGATTGCAGCACCCACTGGAGAAGCCAATAACCTCGGCGCCGGTCACCAAGGAATGTCCACAGTGCTGTTCCATTATCAACATCAACGCCAAACGCTGCCCGAACTGCACCTCCAACGTGTGAGCGGAATTACGCTATAAATACCCATCGCTGTTAGCACAGCAGCGGGTTTTTGTGTAGCTCGATATCTCGCTCAACGTTCCAGAATCGCGGTCACGCCCATGCCGCCACCGGTGCAGATGGAAATCAGGCCGCGGCCCTTACCCTTCTGTGCCAATAGCTTGGCGAGCCCGGCCATGATGCGTCCGCCGGTGGCGCCAAACGGATGACCGAGCGCCACGCTGCCGCCTTTCACATTCAATTTGTTGCGGTCGATGGAGCCCAGCGGTGACTGGCGGCCCAGTCGTGTCTTGCAGTAGTCGGCTGATTCCCAGGCTTTGAGTGTGCACAGCACCTGGGCGGCGAAGGCTTCGTGGATTTCGTAAAAATCGAAGTCCTGGAGTTTGAGTCCGGCAGCATCCAGCATCTTGGGCACAGCATAGGTGGGCGCCATGAGCAGACCTTCCTGGTAAATGCCGCTGATGGATGAGAAGTCCACCGCCGCCACCGCAAAATGGGTGAGATAGGCCTGCACCGGGATGCCGTGGGCTTTGGCCCATTCGTCGCTGGCCAGCAATACGGCTGAGGCACCGTCGGTCAGCGGCGTCGAATTGCCGGCGGTGAGTGTACCGCCGCCGGTCCTGTCGAAGGCGGGTTTGAGTTTCGCGAGTTTTTCGAGCGTGGTATCGGCGCGCACATTATTGTCATAGTTTGCACCGTTGAAGGGCACAACCAAATCGGAATAGAAGCCTTCTTTCCAGGCAGCCGCGGCTTTCATATGGCTGGCGTAGGCAAGCTCATCCTGCTCCTTCTGGGTGAGCTTCCACTCCTTGGCCATGAGTTCACAGTGCTGGCCCATGGACAGACCAGTGCGTGATTCGGTGACCGCCGGAAAATGCGGTTTCAAATCACTCGGCCGCCAGCGCGAGATGGCCTTGAGACGCTGTCCGATCGTGCGGGCACGATTCAGGTCCAACAGAATCTGCTGATAATGACGGCCAAACACGATAGGCACATCGCTCGCGGAATCCACACCGGCAGCGATGGCGGAATCCAATTCACCCACGGCGATGCGTGTGCCCAGTTCGATGGCGGTGGACAATGAGGTCGCACAGGCACGATCCAGATTGTGTCCGGGTGTATGTGGATGCAGGCCGCTCGACAGCACCGCTTCGCGAGTCATGCTCCAGTCGCGGGAATGTTTCATGACCGCACCGGCGGCCACGTCGCCGAGAATCTCGTTCTTTAGATTGTAGCGGTCCACCAGCGCTTTGACGCTGGCACCCAGCATCTCCAGATTGCCGATGTGCATGTACTGGGTATTCATGCGGCAGAACGGGATACGCACGCCACCAAGCACGGCGATGGGACGAGGCAGTTTGATCATGGAATTCTCCTGGTGAATCGGGACGGCGGCAGCTGCAGCGGAATTATGATGCCACAGCCCGCGATCGTAACGCTCCTGATATTATCCACCTGCCGTCAAGCGGACGCGCGTGCGTCCTTGTTTAAGAAAATATGCCATCTCTACCCAACCCCAGCGATCCGTCAGCGGCTCCGTTCACATCCGTGCGCCGTTGGCCATGGCTGCGCGCCGAAGCAGGCGCCACCCTGGCCTTGGCCGGACCCTTGATCATCCACAACCTAGCGCTGGTGGCCATGGCGCTCACCGACACCATCATGGCGGGATTGCTCGGGGCAAATACCCTGGCAGCCGTGGCGGTGGGCTCCAACCTCTGGGCGCCAGTGTTCCTGTTCACCCTGGGCGTGCTCATGGCGCTGTCACCCACCACTGCGCACCTGTACGGCGCCGGCAAGACCCGCGACGTCGGACACTATGTGCGCCAGATGGCCTGGCTGTCGCAGCTGCTCGGCTGGGGCGGATTCTTCATCCTGCGAAACACCGCGCCTTTCATGCACCTGATTCACATTGAGACGAGCATCATTCCCAACGCCACGGCTTATTTGCATGCGCTCGCCTGGGGTTTACCGGGGGTGTGCCTGTATCAGACGCTGCGCTTCACCAGCGAAGGCCTTGGCCATACGCGGCCGATGCTGGCGATTGCTCTCGGTGGGCTGCTCATCAACGGCGTGCTTGATTACTTGCTGATGTACGGCAAGCTGGGATTGCCGGCACTCGGAGCCGTCGGCTGTGGCTATGCCACGGCCACCAGCCAGTGGTTGATGTTTCTGGCGCTACTGTTATATATGCGCCGTCGCGCACTCTACCGTCCGTTGGAAATATTCAAGCGCTTTGAATGGCCGCAGTGGATACCGCAACGGGAATTGCTGTGGTTGGGCGTGCCTATCGCTATCGGCATCTTCATGGAATCCAGTTTGTTCGCGGGTGTGGGCCTGATGATGGGCACGCTCGGCACCAAGATCGTAGCCGCGCACCAGATCGCGTTGAACTACGCCTCTTTCGTGTTCATGGTGCCCATGAGCATCGCACTCGCCATCTCGGTGCGCGTCGGGCATGCGCTGGGTCGCGGCGATCCCCATGGCGCGCGTCTCGCAGGCTTCGCCGGCATCGGACTGTGCGCATGCTTCGAGCTGCTGTCAGCCCTCAGCATGCTGCTATTCCCGCATCTAATCGTGGATGTGTATACCCGCGACGCGGGTGTCGCACATATCGCTGTGGGACTGTTGTATGTCGGCGCCATCTTCCAGATCTCCGATGGTCTGCAGGTCAGCGCGGCGGGTGCCTTGCGCGGCTACAAGGACACTCGCGTCCCCATGATCATCACCCTCATCGCTTACTGGCTAGTGGGCTTTCCAATGGCGTGGCTGTTTGGCATCCCTTTGCACTTGGGCCCACAGATGATCTGGGCGGGGTTCATCGCCGGGCTGACGGTGGCGGCAGTTCTACTGATGCGGAGGTTTATACTGCTGAGCCGGACTGTTGTGCATTCGTCAGCGTGATCATCTTTATCGAGCGATGACGCACAGGAAGTTATTTCCACGACTTATAAATCAGGAATGCCCATGCTTAAGACCCCTGCGTATGCCACCAACAGGGCTAAGGCACCGCTCGCACCTTTCAGCATCGAACGACGTGAGCCGCGCGCCCACGAGGTGCTGATAGACATCCGCTATTGCGGCATCTGTCATTCGGACGTGCACCAAGTCAGCGACGACTGGGGCCGCGGCATTTTCCCGATGGTGCCGGGCCACGAGATCGTGGGCACGATCAGGCGCGTCGGCGACCAGGTCACCAAGTGGAAAGTCGGTGATACGGTCGGTGTCGGCTGCTTCGTGGATTCCTGCCGGGAATGCCCGGCCTGCAAGGAAGGCGAAGAACAGTTTTGCGAACAGGGCGCGAGCTTCACCTATAACAGCTACGAGCGGGACGGCAAGACCCCGACTTATGGTGGGTATTCGACGCGCATCGTAGTGGATCAAGACTACGTGCTGCGGATCCCAGATGGCATACCACTGGAACGCGCCGCGCCGCTGCTGTGCGCCGGCATCACTACCTACTCGCCCTTGCGTCGTTTCAGCGTGCGCGCCGGCAACCGTATGGCTGTGATGGGCCTTGGGGGTCTGGGGCATATGGCAGTGAAACTCGCGCACGCCATGGGAGCGCATGTAAGTGTGCTCAGTCATTCCCCTGGAAAGCGCCAGGGCGCGTTGCAGCTCGGGGCCGATGATTTCATCGATAGCCGCGATGCCCAGGTCTTCACCCAGCATGCCAAGCGTTTCGATTTCATCCTGGATACGGTCTCAGCCCAGCACGACTACAACGCCTATCTGGGTTTGCTGCGACGGGGTGGCACGCTGGTGCTGGTGGGGCTAGCGGAACCCTCGTCGCTTTCGGCGCGGCCGCTGATCATGGGACGTCGGCAACTGGCGGGCTCGCTGATCGGCGGCATCCGTGAAACCCAGGAGATGCTGGATTTCTGCGCGGCCCACCAAGTCGCCTCCGACGTGGAAGTCATCCCGATCCAACAGCTCAACGCAGCTTACGACCGGCTGGTGCGCGGCGAGGTACACTACCGCTTCGTCATCGACATCGCCACACTCAAAGGTTGCTGACGCTCGCGAGTCAGCCCACTGAGAATCCGGATTTCTATTAGTGCGATGCAGTCGGCTCGGTCTCCGGCATAGCCGATGAATGGTGATCCATGATGCACCACTTGCCATGCATTTTCTGATAGACAAAGGTGTAACGGGCCTGGACCTCGGTAGGTTTGCCATCTTTGATCAGATGGAAGGTGTACACCCCGGAATTAACCGCGGTGTCGGGGCCTAGTATCCGGATGTAGGCTTTGTCGATCTTGCCAGCAGGTTTGAGCTCGAGGAAGTGCACGAAATAATCAGCGATCTCGCTGCGGTTGGTGCGCACCTGGTTGGACACCGTCGGCAGCAGCACGCCGCCGGGTTGGCAGTAGAGCGCCGCGACTTTATCTGCATCTCTGGTTTGCAGCGCCGCATTCCAGATGTCGAATTGTTTGGCGATGAATTCCTGGCTGGGATCGTGGCTGCCCTTTGCAAGGGCCATGCCGGGCATGGCAAAGATGCTGATCATCAAGGCAGTAAAAAATATGGAAGTTTTCATGGTTACTCCTTTCGATGTTATCGACGTAATAGGTACGCTGGAAAAGATGATACCCCCTGGCAGTTGAAATGCGCATTCATTCACGCGGTTTTTCATAGCCGCGTTTAAGTTCTTGCGTCGGCGGCTTTCAGAAAAACATTTGTGTCTTGTCCCCATATTCCATAACTCAAGAGTGACAGCATTACGCCGCCGGTCACGTAATAGGCCGGCGCCATGGCGTTTCCCGTCACACCGATGATCGCGGTGATAAAGAAGGGCGCCAGACCGCCGAACAGCATCACGCTGAAATTGTAGATGAGTGCCACGCCGGTGGCACGCACACCGACCGGTATGGTCTCGGTCACGGCGGTGGGGAACGGTCCCCACACAAACGCCATGCACACGGTGGCTACAAACTGCAGCAGCAGGTAGTCAAGAAAGCCAGGTGAATGTAGCACCCAGGCGGTGAGCGTCAGCATCGCCACCACATACAGGATCATGGCAGTCACCAGCATGCGCTTGCGGCCCCAGCGGTCCGAGAGATGGCCGGCCAGTGGACATAGAGCGACCAGCAGCGCGCCGCACAGCATGGTCGGCAGGGCCGCCTGCGCCAAACCCAGATGCAATTCCCGCACCGCGAAAATCGGCATGTAGATGAAAGTCACATAGAAGGAAACCGTAGCGGACACCGTCAGCCCAAAACCACTCAACAGGTTGCGGCGCGCGCCCATAAGCCCGGCCCTTAAATCGGCGGACGTGGGCCGCGTATGGGCGCGCAGATACGCCACAAACTGTGGTGATTCCTGCAAGCGCCGGCGGATGTAAAAACCCACCGGCCCCACCAGGATTCCGAATAGAAACGGCAGACGCCAGCCCCAACTGTGGAGTGCCGCCGGTGACAGTCCGGCGCTCAATGCATAGACCGAAAATCCAGCGAGTGTCACCGCCAGTGCCTGGGAACACATCTGGAAGCTGCCGTAGAAACCTCGGCGGCTGGCGGGTGCGTATTCGACCAGCAAGGCGGTGGCACTGGAAAATTCGCCGCCGGCTGAAAACCCCTGGAGGACGCGTGCGGCTACTACCAGCAAAGGCGCCATGAATCCGATCTGTGCATAACTGGGAATAAGCGCCAGACCTGCGGTGGCGAACGCCATCAACAACACCACCAAGGCGACGGCGCGTTTGCGACCCACGCGATCCGCATATACGCCGAACACGATGCCACCGATGGGACGGAAGATGAACGCCACACTGAGGGTCGCGGTACCCAGCAGCAGCGAACCGGTGTGGGAGGCGATTGGGAAAAACTCACCGGCGATTACCAGAATGAATAATCCAAACAAAGTGAAATCGAACCATTCGAAGGCGTTGCCGATGGTGGAAGCAACGATAACCCTGCGCTGCAGAGTGACCGATGGTGGGTCGGAAAGTTTGGATTCTGCTTTGCGCTCGGCGTGCATCTAGGCTTTAAGTCCGCTAACAATCGGTACATGCCAGACGGCATAGCCCTGCGGATTACGTATGCATTCAGCGATATCTGTAAATCCCGCGTAGGCCTCATCGCTAGACATGCCCGCGAGTTCCGCCACTGTATTTGCATAGCCGTCGCGCCAGGATTCGAAGATCCTGGCCATGGTGTCGCGCGGCACCCGCAGCGTATCCACGGTTATATAGTTAACCGTCAGGTCACGCACGCCTCGGACATCCAGTTCATGCCAGGTACGCCGGCCGATACGCGGATCCACATGCATGGCTTTCACGAAGCCCGCCATGGCCCGCTGCCAGAATCCGTCCAGCTCACGATGTGTAGGGTACGCATGGATCATGCCGTAATCCTCCACCAGCAGATGCACGCGTCCGCCGGGGCGCGTGACGCGGATGAGTTCGGCGATCACGCTTTGTGGTTCCGGCACCGACTGCAGCATGTGGCGGCAGGTGACGAAGTCGAAACGATCGTCGGGAAGCTCCAGCGCGAAGGCATCACCGACTTTGAAATCCAGGCGTGGCGCCAGCCGCGCGTGGCGTTCACAGGCATAGGCCACAGACTGCGGCAAAATCTCAACGCCCAGCAGTTTTGACTGGGGCAGAAACTCCGCCAGCCGCGCGGTGAACTCGCCGGTACCAGAGCCCACGTCCAGGATCTCGGCTGTGGCCAGCAGCCCATAGGTAGCGATCAGTTCCTGTTCCTGCGGCCAAATGGCGTCGGTCTGGGCGGCCAGGGTGCGCACCATGGACTCGTCGCCCATATGCTGCTTTTGAGGGTTCAGGTCTTTGGCCATGCGGATCATCCAACGGTAAGCGCCGCAGGATTATAAGGAGTTTGTGCTTGCACCGCCGGGCGCGGTTGGTTAGCCTCTGGCATCCCCGATTCCCATCCTCGAAGGAGCACAGCGTGGCCCAGGGCAAATTGCGCAAAGATGCAGGTCTGGTCGGCTTGCTGTTCGTCGGCGTGAGCACCATGATCGGCTCCGGTTGGCTGCTCGGCCCCATGCATTCTGCCCGGGATGCGGGACCGCTCAGCATCGGCTCCTGGGCTATCGCCGCGCTGGTGGTGGGTCTCATCGCCCTGGTGTATGCGGAACTCGGGCCGCTGTTCACCAAGAGTGGCGGTTTGATGTATATGAGCCTGATCACCCATGGACGGCTGGTGGGCCGCATCTGGAGCTGGATTCTGTTCCTGGCCTATGTGTCCATCGCGCCGGTGGAAGCTATGGCGGTGGTGACCTATGCCAACAACTATCTGCCCGGCATGGTGCATCCCGAGACACAGTTGCTGACCACCATGGGCGTGGTGATCGCAGTGGGTGTGTTGGCGCTGCTGACCGCGCTCAATTTTCTGGTGCTGCGGCTGATCCTGCTGCTCAATACTCTCGCTACCTGGATCAAAGTGTGCGCGCCTATTGGCACCATCATCGTGTTGCTGATCTACTCCCATCATCCCGAAAACCTTTCCGTGCCGGCGCATGCCAGCGGCAACATTGCAAATATGCTCACCGCCATTTCCACGGCCGGCGTGTTCTTCTCGCTGTTCGGATTCACCCAGGCGATCCAGCTGGCCGGCGAGACCGAGAACCCGGCGCGCAACATCCCCATCGCCGTCATCGGCACCATCATCATCGGCGCCCTGATTTTCGTGCTGGTGCAATATGCATTCGTGACCGCCATCCCGCCGGAACTGCTAGCCAAGGGCGGCTGGAGCGGCCTGAATTTCAAGGGTGTCGCCGGGCCCATGGCGGGTCTGGCCATGACCATCGGCGCGTCGTTCTGGGCGCTGGCACTGTATGCCGACGCCATTATCTCGCCGGCATTCTGCGGCTACATCTGGTCCACGGCCACAGCCCGCATGCTGATGGCCTCGGCGGACGAAAAATTTGCCTCCGCTGGCATGATGAAGATCAACCGCCACGGCGTTCCCTGGGTGGCGCTGATCGTCAGCTTTTTTGTCGGCCTGCTGTTTTTCTTTCCGTTCCCGTCTTGGCAGAAACTGGTGGACTACGCATCCTCCGCCACGGTGCTGTCTTACGGCCTGGGCTGTGTGGTGCTGTTGCAGATGCGGCGCGTGATGCCGAAGATAAAACGCCCGTTCAAATTGTGGTCGGCCTGGATCATCGCACCCCTGGCTTTCATTGCCTCAAATTTCATACTGTTCTGGGCGGGTTTTTCCACCATGAGCTTCCTATTTGCAATCCTGATTGCCGCACTGCTGGTGTACCTGGTGTTCAACAGCAGTGAAGGCACGCGTGACTGGCGGCACGCGCTGTGGCTGCTCCCTTATTTCGGTGGTATGTGGGTGCTGGGCTGGATCGGCCCAGTGTCGATGCAAGGCAATGGTCTGCTCGACATCTATTGGGACATGCTGGCGGTAGCGGTGTTGAGTCTGGTGATCCTGTATATCGCTCTGCATACCAGCGTCAGTGCTGGACGCTCGCAGGCGTATTACAACAAGATCCTCGAAGCCGACGGTTCAGGAACTCTCGAAGTACTCCCAGACTGAATACTTGCACTGATCGAAGCTCGGATGAGCGCAACCTAACTATTGCGCAGCCGGGGATCAATCGGTATCGAACTGCTGCCACCACTTAGTGGGGGCCGGCTGGGGTGTCGCCGGCACCGGTTTGTTGACGGCCTTCGGCAACACCCGATACAGCACCATGGGGTCTTCAGCTTTGACTTTGAGTATTTCCTTGAAGTAAGGGGGTTGTGGTGCTGGCAGTAATTTCATGGCATCTGGTTCGCCGCTGTCACCCAGATAGCGCACATTCACCAGCACGTAGTCGCCGGCTTTGACTTCGCCGTCGTGGATCTGCGCGTACAGTTCCCGGCTGGAACGCACATAGGACATGGGCGCGCCCAACATATAGAGCGTCATGGGTCGCGGCCATTGGAAACTCACGATCTTGCCGGGGGCTTGCGCCACCGCCGCCTTGATCTGCTGGTAACCTGCCAACCCGCCGATCTGTCGATCGTGGAGTGGCAGCCAGGCGATCACCAACACTCCGAACAGCAGGATGAATGCCGCCGCCCAGATTTGCAACGCTGACCATATCCATGTAATCCAGCGACTGCTAAACAGAAGAGGCACCGCCGCCAGGGCCAACATTGCCATGGCTGGTGCTGCCGGTAATATGTATTTGCTCTGTTTGGAAGCCGAGACCGTAAAGAACAACAGCGTCCACAAGGTCCATACCAGCAGCACCCGCCAGCGGAACTCGCGCACATACCGCAATCCGAAGTAGATTCCGAACGGAACAAGCAATGCCAATGGAAAGAGATCGCCCCACAGCGTCTGCCCGTACATCCACCAGGGTTGCAGGTGATCGAACCCCACCAGGAAGCGGGTGAAATTCTGGTACACCAAGACCGCGCGCACGAATTCCCAGTTGAGTGTCACGCCGGCGGCGATATACCAGGGCACGATGCCCACGAGCGCCAGTCCCAGCCCGCGGATCGGTGTCATACGCCAGCCTTCCTTGAATATCCATTTGATGCGTAAGCTCAGATCGTGGCCTGCGTTCACCACCGGCTGGGCGCTGACGAAGGCGGTCAGGATAACTTCTATGGCCATAGCCGGTAGCGTGATGGCCAGTCCCACCGGACCCTTGGCGGCCGTGGCCAGCAGCACTCCCAGCCATAATTCCCAGGAAAAACCCTGCCGCATGGGGTCGGTGCGCAAACGCACGAACCCGCTGAAGGCGATAAGCGTACCCAGGATTAGCAGGCTATCGGATTGGGCGGTGAAAAAGTTGTACAGGATCGCCGGCAAGGCTACCGATGTGAGTGCCAACAGCCAACGTGGCCACTGGGGAAACAATTCTTTTTGTAGACGTACTAGCCACCACACCCACAACAGCAAACCAAGGTAGCCCGGCAGGCGGATGGCGGCCAACAGCGGCAGTCCCATCAGGGTACCGGCGATGCCCAACCAGAAATACAGCGGTGGATATTCGATATAGGGCACGCCGTTCTTGATAGGTATCAGCCATTCGCCACGCGCCAGCATCTCGCGTACGGCTTCAGCGAAGCGCGGTTCCATGGAAGGTATCGGTCCGTGGTTGAAAAGCGCCAGCGTGAATATCACGCTGAGCACCACGAATAGCCAGGTGAGCGGGTTATATTTTTCCAGGGGTTGCATCAGCGCTGACTACCGCGAACCAAACAGTACGGTCATCATAGCAAGTCTTTTTCATGCGAAGATGCCTCACATGAATTACCGCCATGAGTTTCATGCGGGCAATTTCGCCGACGTGATGAAGCACACGTTGCTGGTCATATTGCTGCAAGCCTTGAACCGCAAACCCTCTGCCTGGTGTTACTTCGATACCCACGCAGGCGCGGGTTGCTACGACCTCCAGAGTAAGGTCGCACTGAAATCCGGGGAATCGTTGAGTGGCATCGGTCGCTTATGGCCACATCGGAGTTCTGCCCCTGTCCCCGTACAACAACTCTGCGAGATTATCGCCGAGTTCAATCGAGACCTGCCTGCGGTCGCGACACCGCGTTATTACCCGGGATCAGCATGCCTAGCGGCGGCCCTGGCTCGCGGCCGGGACCGGCTGGTGCTGGCAGAGCTGCATCCCCAGGAGCAGCGCTTGTTACGTGAACGTTTCCGCGGCGATCCGCGGGTGGCGATACATGCGCGTGATGGCTATGAAATGCTCAAGGCGCTGGTGCCACCTTCCGAACGGCGCGGCTTGGTGTTGATGGATCCACCTTTCGAACAGTCGAATGAATATCAGGCTCAACTTCAAGCCTTGCGGGAGGCCCACGCGCGTTGGCCCACCGGCGTATATGCACTGTGGTATCCCATCAAGGACCAGGCGGTGGTGCAGGGCTTCTATCGGAAACTGGCGAGATCCGGCATCGGACATCTACTGGTAGCAGAATTACATTTGACGCATGCAGCCGCGGGATTTTTTGGGGCTTGCGGTATGCTGATGGTGAACCCGCCCTGGCAAAGTGATGCGGCCATCAAGGCAATGCTCGGCTATCTGGCCGAGGTGCTGGCGCCGGGCAGCGGCACCAGCACGGTGCGCTGGCTGGTATCCAATACACAATAGACAAGCATGGCTATTTGACAAATGACTAAAGGTCATCTATAAATGACCAATAGTCATATATCGAGCCAAACTATGCAACCCAGCAGTCGAGCTATAACTGACGACCAAAAACAACGACGCCGGGATTCTATTCTGGCCGTGGCCATGGCGCGCTTCGCCGACACCCCCTACGACGCGCTCATCATGGACGCTATCGCCAGCGATGCAGAGGTCGCCAAAGGCACACTGTATCTGTACTTTCGCAGCAAGGAAGAACTATTCCTGGCGCTCTACGAGCACGAGCTTGGCCGTTGGTTCGATGAGCTGGATGCTGCGCTGGAGAAAAACCGCAGCGGTGCGAGCTTCGACAGCGTGGTGCAGCTCATGGGCGCTTCGCTCAAAGAACGGCCCACATTTCTCAGGCTAATGGCCATCCTGCACACCGTGCTGGAGCGCAACGTGGACCACGACACCGCCCTACACTTCAAAACCAACCTCAAAGCACGCGTACTGCACAGTAGCGCACTCCTGGAAACCTGCCTGCCGTTTCTCAGGCCCGGACAAGGCGCAGACCTGCTGCTTAAAATCAACGCGCTGGTCATCGGCTTCCAGCATCTGGCCGAGCCATCTAAAGTGATGGCACAAATTCTCGAGGAACCCGAGCTGGCGCTGTTCCGCGTGAACCTCACAGAGCAGCTGCTGGGCACACTGCGACTTTTGCTGATGGGATTGGCCTATCAGGCCAAGTATGGCCATGAAAAATAACTCGTCACTACAGGGAAAGACCGCACTGGTCACCGGCGCCTCCAGCGGCTTGGGCGCTGAATTTGCCCGCCAACTGGCGGCCGGCGGTTGTCACCTGATCCTGGTAGCACGACGCGAACAACTGCTGCAAAAGCTCAAGCTGGAACTGCTCGCCAAGCATCCGGTTGATATTCAGGTCTTCACCTCTGATCTGGCCGAAGCTGATGCTCCGCAGAAACTTTACACAGCCATCAAGGCTGCGGGTCTATCGGTCGATATACTGATCAATAACGCCGGGTTCGGAATCTACGGAGAACATGTGAGCATCCCCTGGCCGCAGGAACAGCAAATGCTGATGCTCGACATCCTGGCGGTCATGCAGCTCACCAAGCTGGAGCTCCCCGACATGCTCAAGCGCGACAGCGGCTATATCCTGCAGGTCAGTTCTATCGGCGCCTATCAACCCTCGCCCACGTATGCGGCCTATTCCGCTGCCAAAACCTTCGTGCTGTACTTCGGCGAAGCCCTCAACTATGAATTGCGCAACACCCACGTCAGCTGCACAGTACTGTCACCGGGAGTAACCGCCACGGAATTCCTGCGGGTCGCGGGACAAAAGCCGACCTTGTATCAGCGCCTGCTGATGATGCAAAGCCCCAAGGTGGTACGCATCGGTCTCAAGGCCATGCTCAAGCGCAAACCGAGTGTGGTGCCCGGATGGCTGAACGCTTTCATGGTATGGAGCAATCGTTTCATACCGCGCCGCTGGTCCGCCGCCTTCACTTACCGCCTCATGACCCTGCAATGAGGAAATGCCTGGCGCATGCATGAGCTGGCACCCGGTATTCGCCTTCTGCAACTGGAAGATTACCGGCACATGCTATGGAAAAACGGCTTGGGAACGACCACGGAAATCACAGTTTCACCCATAGAGGCCGGACTTAATGGCAAGCCCTTCGATTGGCGCGTCAGCATTGCCGAGATCGACAACGACTGCGAGTTCTCGCGGTTTCCGGGCTATGACCGCAGCCTCACGCTGATCGAGCGTGCTGGTATGGAACTGAGCTTCGATTCAGCACCGTCACAGCGCATCGACCAACACGATGTGTCCTTCACCTTCAAGGGTGAATCACAAACCTATTGCCGCCTGCTGGATGGGCCGGTGCTCAACTTCAACGTCATGAGCAGACAAGAAAAATTTAAACATGCGTGTGAGGTTCTCTCGTCACCAGGTTCAATACACTGGAAGGTGGACACAAAGATTTTACTAATCTATTGCCCATATGGTGTATTCAATCTGGAGGGCTTACAAGAAAAGCAAATCGAAATGAATAGGGGACAAACTTTGATTCTGGATAAAGGCGCCGATCATCCTGGATATGAAAACTTTTGGATTTCTGCGATGTCGGAGAATATGGTTGCGGTGATCGTAAATATCAGTAATGCGTAAATGGTGGGCCCGCCAGGACTCGAACCTGGGACCAAGGGATTCACATGTTCCCGCCGTTTCCGGTGGGGGTGGACTATCTCATCACCCATAGCTTTCGCTGGTAGGGTGCGGGAAGCTTTAACCTGTCATTAAGGGCGCTGAAGCCCTCAGGTAGTCTCTGCACCTTCCGGCGGTGCACCGCCGGCTTGGCTCAGGGTTGCCAGCGGCCAAGCCGTTGAGGGTTCCCTGAATTCATCCCGTTTGCATCTGCATCTTTCGACGCAGAGTCACCATTTCGATGAGTCCCCTGCTCTAACCAACTGAGCTACAGGCCCATTGCTTTCGCAACCGATTATAACAGTCCCTTTCAAATACAAAGGCCGCGTTGGGCGCGGCCTTTTTTCATTAACAATAGGTTTTTTAGGACGAAGACTCGTCCAGAAAACTGCGCAGTTGGTCGGAACGCGACGGATGCCGTAGTTTGCGCAGCGCCTTGGCTTCGATCTGACGGATGCGCTCACGCGTCACGTCGAATTGCTTGCCGACTTCTTCCAGAGTGTGGTCGGTGTTCATATCGATGCCGAAACGCATGCGCAGCACCTTGGCCTCGCGTGGCGTCAAGCTCGCCAGCACCGAATGTGTCTGCTCGCGCAGACCTTCCGAGGTAGCGGCATCCACCGGTGAGGTGACCGATACGTCCTCGATGAAATCACCCAGGTGCGAATCCTCATCATCGCCGATGGGAGTCTCCATGGAGATCGGTTCCTTGGCGATTTTCAGAACCTTGCGCACCTTGTCTTCGGGCATCTCCATTTTCACCGCCAGCTCCTCGGGAGTCGCTTCACGTCCCATCTGCTGCAGCATCTGGCGGCTGATGCGGTTCAGTTTGTTGATGGTCTCAATCATGTGCACCGGGATGCGGATGGTGCGTGCTTGATCGGCGATCGAACGGGTGATGGCTTGGCGAATCCACCAGGTCGCATAGGTCGAGAATTTGTAGCCGCGGCGGTATTCGAATTTATCCACCGCTTTCATGAGCCCGATATTGCCCTCTTGGATCAGGTCCAGGAATTGCAGGCCGCGATTGGTATATTTCTTGGCGATGGAGATCACCAGACGCAAGTTGGCTTCCACCATCTCCTTCTTGGCGCGGCGGGCCTTGGCTTCGCCGATGGACATCTGGCGGTTGATCTCCTTGAGTTCCTGTATGGAAAGATGCGCCTCATGCTCGATGGCCGTGAGCCGGTGCTGCAGCCGCACCACGTCTTCTTTTTGGCGCCCCAGGGCTGAGGACCATTTACGTTTGGATTTGATCTGCCTGTCTATCCAACGTACGTTGGTCTCGTTCTCAGGGAAGCTCTTGATAAAATCCTTGCGCGGCATGCCGGCTTTGGCCACGCATAGACCCATGATCTGGCGTTCGTGAGAACGAATGGTCTCCACCACTCGGCGCAGTCCACCGGTGAGCATGTCGGTCATGCGCGGGGTGAGTTTCAGCTGCATGAGCGCTTCCGCGAGCTGCTTGCGTACCCGGATGGTGCTCTTGTGGGCGGTGCCGTGTTTAGCGATGGCCTTGAGCACCTTGTCATGCAACTTCTTCAGCTGTTTAAAAAGGCGCGCGGCCTCTTCCGGATCCGGCCCGGTATCCACCGGGCTGGCATCTTCATCCGTGCTGCTGTCCTCGTCCTCGTCGTCACCTGCCTTGCCGGATTTGGCCTTGACTGGCACTTCTTCCTCGTCACTGGCTTCGGCATCTTCCTCGACCGGCGGTGCCTCGACGACTGGCGGCGCCTCCACATGCGGCGCGGGTTCCTGCACTGAATTATCGGCATTCGGGTCGATGAACCCGGAGATGATGTCAGTAAGTTTGGTGCGTCCTTCTGCGATGCCAGCGTATTCATTAAGCAGCAGCGCCGAAGATGCGGGGTAGGTGGCCACTGAAGCGAGTACCTGGGTCAGGCCTTCTTCGATGCGTTTCGCAATCTTGATTTCGCCCTCACGAGTGAGCAGTTCCACCGTGCCCATCTCACGCATATACATGCGTACCGGGTCAGTGGTGCGGCCGAATTCAGCATCCAGCGCAGCCAGGGCCGCAGCCGCTTCTTCAGCTGCTTCATCATCATCCGCAGAGGATGCCGGTGCTTCAGTAAGCAACAGTTGATCGGCATCCGGGGCTTCTTCGTGCACAGGGATGCCCATGTCGTTGATCATCGCGACGATCTCTTCGATCTGCTCGGGGTCAACGATCTCGTTGGGGAGATGATCGTTCACCTCCGCATAGGTCAGATAGCCCTGCTCCTTGCCCTTGGCGATCAGGAGTTTGAGCTTCGACTGCTTGTCATCGTTCATGTCGGCCATAGTGTCTCGGGTGAAAAACGGCGCCTGTACGGCGCCGGAGGGGAACCGTTAATTTTATCAGAAAATCTGAGTTTTTCCAGGTAAATCAAGCGCTTCATAACTTCGGTAGGCCTGTATCACCAGGCCGTACCTTAAGCAAATGGGATAACTCTGCCTTTTCATCGGCTTCCAAGGGGCGCTGCCGGGATGCCTCTAAAAGTGCTGCGAGCCGCTGTTCCGCAGGCCGCCGGCCTTCTAAATCGGTCATCACGGCGCGAAACTCGCTTTCCATCGCGTCCACAGGGATGACCAGTTCCGCTTGGGCAAGTTTCATCAGATGGCTCCCGATCTCGGTATCCCGCCAGTGCTCAAGCAATCCCGCCCCAGAGATATGGGGGTGAGCTCGGGCAAATTCCAGCACGGTTTTCAGGACCTCAGCTCCCTTTAGGCTTAACCCCTCCAGTGCCTTCGGATCACCCGCCAGGCTTGCCAAGCTTGGCCGGTTTAACAATAACGCAAGCGCTTTGCGCACCGGGCCCGTCAGACTCGGTCGGCCCACCGTGCTGGCTTTGGGGGTGGGTCTTACGGAGCCGGGCGTCTGACTAAGCATAGTCAATTTCCCGGAATCTACCTGGGCGCGTCGGGCCAACTCGGTGATCAGCATGTCCCTGTAAACTCCGGCCGGCAGGCTCAGGAAATGCGGCCGGGCCAGCTCCACCAGTCGCGCACGTCCATCCAGGCTGCCGAGATCAGTCTGAGCAGCGAGGCTGTCCAACAGAAAGCTGGACAAGGGCACCGCCTTTTTGATGCGGGCCTCGAAGCGGTCCTGGCCTTCCTGGCGCACCACCGTATCCGGGTCTTCGCCTTCCGGTAGAAACAAAAATTTTATCTGCCGGCCCTCGCGGGCTTCAGGCAGAGCATTCACCAGTGCTCGCCAAGCGGCGGCGCGCCCGGCCCGGTCGCCATCGAAACAGAACACCACTTCCGAGGTCACCCGGAACAGGCGTTGCAGGTGCTCACTGGTGGTGGCGGTTCCCAGGGTCGCAACCGCATAGCGGATAGCGTGCTGATGCAGCGCCACCACATCCATATAGCCTTCCACCACCAGCAGCCGTGCGATATCGCGCAGCGCCTGCCGGGCCTCATACAGGCCGTAAAGCTCACGGCCTTTATGGAACAATGGTGTCTCCGGTGAATTGAGATACTTCGGTTCATCTTTACCGATGACCCGGCCGCCGAAGGCAACGATGCGTCCACGACTGTCGCGGATCGGGAACATGATGCGTTCACGAAATCGGTCGTAGAAGCGGCCGTCATCACGCCGGATGATGAGTCCAGCAGCGCTCAAATGTTGGCGCCCCGTTTCATCGCCACCCAGGGCTTTGAGCAAGGTATCCCAACCGGAAGGTGCGAAGCCGATGCCGAACTCCGCGGCGATCTCACCGCTGAGACCACGATTCTTTAGATAGGTTACGGCTTCGGGCGAGTTCTTAAGAGCTTCGCGATAGATGCGCGCTGTCTGGTCCAACACTGTATATATCGGTGCAAAATCCGAGCGTGTTTCGCCGGTTTCCTGGGGCACCTCCAGGCCCACCATGGAAGCCAGCTGGCGCACGGCTTCCACGAAATCCAGGTGTTCGTAATCCATGAGAAACCCTAAGGCCGTGCCATGGGCGCCGCAGCCGAAACAGTGGAAAAACTGCTTGCTCGGGCTGACGGTGAACGACGGGGTTTTCTCATTATGGAAAGGACAGCAGGCGGTGAATTCCCGACCGTGTTTCTTCAACGGCACGCGCGCATCGATGACTTCCACGATATCCACGCGGCTGACAAGTTCGTCGATGAAACTCTGCGGAATGCGCGCCATGATTAATGTTGAGGGGCAAGGCGTAAGCGGTGGGGAGTATGGCTGAAGCGAAGCCTGCGGCGCTGCGCCCCTCACCCCTCACTCCACACCTTTGGGGAATATTAAGGATAGTGTATGCCGGCCGACTGCAACGCTTGGCTGGAAAAATCAGCCGCCGAGTTTGGCCTTGATGCGCGCGCTCACCGCACCCATGTCGGCCCGGCCTTGCACTTGGGGTTTGAGCAGGCCCATGACCTTGCCCATATCCTTGATTGAGGCGGCGGCACTAGCCTTGATGGCATCGGTCACCAGCTGCTCCAGCTCGGCTTCTGAAAACTGTGCCGGCAGGTACGCCTGGATCAGCTTGATCTCGTACAATTCCTGATCGGCCAGATCCTGGCGCTTGCCTTTTTCAAATTGCGTCACCGAATCGCGGCGCTGTTTCAACATCTTATCCAGCACCGCCAGCACCTGGACGTCATCCAGCGTGATGCGTTCGTCCACTTCGCGCTGCTTGATAGCCGCCAGCATCAGACGGACCGTCGATAAACGCGCTTTGTCCCCGGCGCGCATGGCGTCTTTCATATCGTTGGTAATTTTCTCTTTTAGAGACATGCCTTATCACCACCCTAAAAACATTGCGGCGCTTTCCATTGGAAGAGCGCCGCATGTGGTAGCCGCTGAACCTGGTTAGGTGCCTGGATTAATACATGCGTATGTGACGCGAGTGTTCGCGGGAAAGCTTCTTCAAATGACGCTTGACGGCCGCGGCCTGCTTACGTTTGCGCTCCTGCGTGGGTTTCTCGTAAAACTCGCGGCGGCGCAATTCAGTCATCACCCCGGCCTTCTCACAGGAACGTTTGAAGCGCCGCAGGGCGGCGTCAAAATGCTCATTTTCCTTCACACGTACGCTGGGCATTCAGTTTTCACCTTAAATTAACACCGAACCCGCACGCGCGGCCTCGGAAGGGGCGGGAATTCTACCGACCGGCGTGTAGAATTGCAAAAATGAGGTCACCATGAGAGTCCTGGGCATCGAGACTTCCTGTGATGAAACCGGGGTGGCCGTATTCGATGGCGACCGCGGTCTGTTGGCGCATGCACTCTACAGTCAGACCGCGTTGCATGCCGAATACGGCGGCGTGGTGCCGGAGCTGGCATCCCGCGACCACATCCGTAAGCTGCTACCCATGATCCGCACGGCCATGACGGAAGCCCACACCCGGGCTGGAGAGATCCATGGTATCGCCTATACCGCCGGCCCCGGATTGATGGGCGCATTGCTGGTGGGTGCATGCCTGGCGCGGGCCCTGGCTTTCGCCTGGAAAGTGCCGGCCATCGGCATCCATCATATGGAAGGCCATTTGCTGGCGCCGATGCTGGAAACACCGGCTCCGGATTTTCCGTTCCTGGCGCTGCTGGTTTCCGGGGGACACACCCAACTGGTGGAAGTCCAAGATGTGGGGCGGTACCGGACACTGGGTGAATCCTTGGATGACGCTGCCGGCGAGGCCTTCGATAAAGTCGCCAAACTGCTGGGGCTGCCTTACCCCGGTGGTCCGGCGCTGGCGAAACTCGCCGAACAGGGTGTAGCCGGGCGTTTCCGTTTCCCGCGTCCCATGACCGAGCGCCCCGGTCTGGATTTCAGTTTCAGCGGTCTTAAGACCGCGGTGCTGACTACACTCAAGACTGCGCCGCAGGATCCGCAGACCAAAGCGGATGTCGCCTGTGCCTTCGAATCGGCGGTGGTCGATACGCTCATCATCAAATGCCAACGCGCGCTTCAGGAAACCGGCCATCGAAGGCTGGTGGTTGCGGGCGGCGTGGGCGCAAACCGCAAACTGCGCGCCCAGTTACAGGAGCGAGTCACGCAGCTTGGCGGGCAGGTGTTTTATCCGCGGCTGGAATTCTGTACCGACAACGGCGCCATGATCGCGTATGCCGGTTATGTGCGACTGCGCACCGGCCACGCGCCGGCGCCAGCGGCAGTCACAGCACGCTGGCCGCTGGACAGCCTGACGGCACCCTGAACATCAGGAATCAAATTGGATACCGTCTTCATCCGTGATTTACGCGTCGAAACCGTGGTCGGGATCTACGCTTGGGAACGGCGTATCCGCCAGATCGTCAGCCTGGATCTGGACATGGGCACCGACGTTCATGCAGCCGCCCAAACTGATCGCATCGAAGACACCTTGGACTACAAAGCCGTGGCCAAGCGGGTCGCGCAGTTCGTGAGCGAACAGCAATATCAGTTGGTTGAGACCCTGGCCGAAAGGGTTGCCGCCCTGATCCTGGATGAATTCAACATCCAACAGGTCAAGGTGACGGTGCACAAACCCGGTGCCGTGAGCGGCAGTAAAAGCGTGGGTGTCAGCATCGAACGTTCACGCCATGCCTGAGGTCTTTGTCGGCATCGGCAGCAACATCGAACCGGAAAGCCATATCCGCGAAGCTGTAAGGCTTCTGCGCACACGCTTCGGCAGGCTGCGGGTTTCGCCCGTGTACCGCAACCCTGCCGTAGGTTTCGTGGGCGAGGATTTTTTGAATCTGGTGGTGAACTTCGAAACTCCCGACCCGCTGGCGATCGTGCGCGCTGAGTTGGATGCAATCGAAACAGAGTGTGGACGGCTGCGCGGCAGTCCACGGTTCGCACCGCGCACCCTGGATCTGGATCTGCTTATGTATGGAGACCTGGTCACGGACTCGCCGCTGAGAGTTCCGCGCCCGGAGATACTCAAATACGCTTTCGTACTGAAACCGCTCACCGACCTGGCATCCGATTTACCTCATCCCCGGACCGGCCGCCGCTTGAAGGAACATTGGTTAGATCTCGATGCCGCAGATCAACCCCTTGTGGCGGTGCAGCTCAAGGGTTTATAACAACCCTGTGAAAGTATGGCGGCCGTTTTAAATGCAGAAGTGGTCATATATTTTAATCGTGTGCACATTCCCGCTGCTGCCGGCGTGCACATCGGCCATCCGTCCGTCAGCCGATGAACAGCCTGTACCGCTGCCGACCGACACGACTGTATATCAAGCACTGTGGGAACATCAAAGCCCGGACCAGCTGAGTCAGGTCTCACAGTCCATTAATCACGAAGGACAGGCGAGCTTCACGTTCGTTGTGAGCAAGAGTGGCCGGGTGCTGGCAATCACGAATCAACATGTGCTGCCGGTTAACGCCGACATCAGCACACTTACGAATCTGTTGAAAAAAAGCCGTTTCGCGCCTGTATACAAATACAGCGTTCCACTGGAAAGTTACCAGTCCTATACCTTCTATTATGGCGATATGGCCTATTTGGAATATTGGCGTGAAACTTGCGAACATGAGGGCAATCGCGATCGTCCACTTGTGCAGACTGGCATTGATTCAACTTACCCGCATTTTTGCGCGCGCATCGCCTACCCCCAGTTTACCGCCTATCGGTTTTTACTATGGCCGACACCTGCTGCGTGCAAAAAGCTAGAGCGTCTGGAGTGCGGCACAGGGAAGGTCGTCGTCACATTTCAATTGACTTCAAACGGCCATACGCGGGACGTTTCGGTGGTTAAATCCGATGCCCAGGATCTTATCGATCTCGCCGCCGAATCCTGCGTCAGGAATTGGTATTTCGTAGCGAAACCCAGCATGCAACTTTCCACAAGCAAAAAATATAGCCTCACACTTATATACCAGTAGCGACGCTTGCCGACTAGTAGCGGTTTCGGCATGTTCCGCTGGCTGCGAGCTGATGATTTGTTGGCACAAATCTCGGGTAATACGCTTTAGCGTCTCGCGATCAGGACACGTGTAAAGCCCTGCCTGCTAATATGACCCCATGAAAACCTATCTCGTGGGCGGCGCAGTACGCGACCGTCTCCTGGGCCTGCCGGTGAAAGAACGCGATTACGTGGTCGTGGGTGCCACACCCACCGAGATGAGCGCGCGCGGCTTCAAGCCGGTGGGCAAGGATTTCCCGGTGTTCCTGCATCCCGACACGCATGCGGAATACGCCCTGGCGCGCACCGAACGCAAGACCGGACGCGGCTATCATGGCTTCGAGTTCTTCAGCGCACCCGAGGTGACTCTCGAGGAGGATCTGCGGCGCCGCGACCTGACCATCAATGCCATGGCTGAAGACCCGAAAGGTTCATTGCTGGATCCCTATCATGGTCAACGCGATTTGAAAGCGCGTGTATTGCGACATGTGTCGCCGGCGTTCGTTGAAGATCCAGTACGGGTGTTGCGGGTGGCGCGTTTCGCCGCGCGTTTCGCACCCCTGGGATTCAAAGTCGCGGACGAGACCCTGGCGCTCATGCGCAGCATGTCAGACAACGGCGAAGTGGATGCGTTGGTGCCTGAACGTATCTGGCAGGAGACCTATCGAGCCCTGCAGACCGACACACCTGCGGTATTTTTCCAGACGCTGCGTGCCTGTGGCGCGCTCGCGCGCGTGTTCCCGGAAATCGACCGCCTGTTCGGTGTGCCACAACCTGAAAAGCATCACCCGGAAATCGATACCGGCGTGCATGTGATGCTGGTGCTGGAACAGGCGGCACGTTTGAGCGATGACATGGCGGTGCGTTTCGCGGCGCTCACCCATGATCTCGGCAAGGGTACTACTCCGGCAGATGTGTTGCCGCATCATTACGGCCATGAGGAACGCAGTGTGAAACTGGTGGCAGCACTGTGTGAGCGTTTGCGGGTGCCAAGGGACAACCGTGAACTGGCGGTGCTTGCAGCCCGTTATCACGGACTGGCGCATCGCGCCCAGGAATTACGCGCTGATACCCTGCTGAAACTGTTCACGGGTTGTGACGCCTTTCGCCGTCCACAACGCTTCGAGCAGTTCCTGCTGGTCTGCGAAGCGGACGCCCGTGGCCGACTGGGCATGGAGCACGCCGCTTATCCGCAAGCCGCATATCTGCGCACTGCGCTGAATGCAGCCAGTGCAGTGGATATGCAATCTCTGGGGGGCGAAAAACTTGAGGGGGCTGAAATCGGCGCACGCTTGCAGCGCGCGCGACTCGATGTTATCAAAAAGACCGCCGGGCGCGATTGACCGCGGGTATTCTCACAAACTGCGACTGAGGTCCCGCAAACTGAAACCGCGCAAGGGCATCTCCAAACGCTTGCTGAAGGCCACGGCTTTGAAACGTTCACCCATCTCATCCGGCAAAGTCAGCAGTTTCACCTCGCGCGCCGCACGCCAATCATGCGCCTGTTCGGCAATGCCCAAGGCCAGCAGTAAATGCGCCTGGGTGGTGTAGCCCGCGAACTCCATGCCCGCCGCCGTGGCGGCTTCTGCCACCGCGGTAAAATCCACCTGCGCGGTGATGTCCTGCAGCCCAGGGTATAGGAAGGGATCGTCGTGGGCGCGCTGACGG
>JBAWFD010000079.1:0-15886 GCA_049591615.1 Gammaproteobacteria bacterium
CTGAAGGCTACTCCGCCAAAGCATCGATTCACACCGGATATTTTTGGCGGCGACGAGAAATTCGAAAAATTATTTTCCGTTGAGCGCGAGCACAACTTTGCCGGTGTTCACCGTGAGGCTGATGGCATCCTGGCCATGACCCTGATAACTCACATGGCTTCCAGCCCCCGATTTCTCCAGATCACCAGCCGACTCGCCATTGATTAGCAGTTGGGTATCGCCCATATCGGCGCCCAAGGTCACTTGGGCATAATTCAGGGTCGCGGCCTGGGCATTGATCTTGCCGACGTTGATCGACACCTTCATAGGACCACTGGGTAGATCGAGTGCGACTTTGCCCACGTTCAGATTGGCCTCAACCCCGCCGGTGATGCCGCTTACCTGCAGCTTGCCCACGTTGATATCGCTATTGATGTGCATGCCAGCCGGTACCGCCAGCGTCCAGTACTCGTTGACGCCGCTGGCATCGGTATTCGCAGGGTATTGGAGACTCAATTTAAGTGCTCCATTGGAACTCGTCTGCTTGATGACCGCGCCCTTGATAGCATCCTCGCCACCCATGCTGAATATGCCCAGGAAACTGTTGGATGGCTTCAGGCCAACGCTCACATGCACCTCGGCATCGGTGCTGGGGGTAATGGTGACCGCACCGATATTCACACCCAATGCCAAGGTCGATAGGCCCTTGGCAGATACCACGGCTTCAAGTGTGCGTACCGGTTTCTCCTGTAAAGAACAGGCGGTCAATGACAAAAAAACTAACAGCAACAAGGCGATGCGGCGCATGGGATCCTCCAATTATTCATGTCATCTGCCACAAAGGGTAAATAATCGCCTGTTCCAGGCAGCACTGCAAATACTTGTAGTTTAGTGATACGTCAACGGCGTGCGTCCGCCTCAATGCCATCCAGGTAATCGCTGCCGAGTTGCTGCATCTGGTCCAGGATCCAGGACTGGCGGCGCAATAAATAGTCGGAGGGATCCACCACATCCGAGCGATCCGGCGACGGCAGAGCCGCTGCCAGCAGCGCGGCTTCATCCGGCCCAAGCTGTGCCGGTGATTTATTGAACAGATGCCGCGCCGCGGCGCCCACGCCGAATACATTGCTATCGAATTGGGCGGTGTTGAGATACATCTCCAGAATCCTTTGTTTGGGCCATTCATTATCCAGCAGCACAGTGAAATAGGCTTCCAGCAGCTTGCGGAAATAGCTGCGTCCTGACCACAAATACAGGTTCTTGGCAGTCTGCTGCGTGATGGTGCTGGCACCGCGGATGTAGCGGCTCACACGGTTATGCTGCAATGCCTCTTCGATGGCCACCCAGTCGAAACCATCGTTATAGGGAAATGTCTGGTCTTCCGAAGCCACCACCGCAAGGTGCATAGCGGGTGCGATAGCCGAGTAACTCACCCATTGGTAATCGATACGCGCATGCGCGTCGCCGTGCGCCTGCAGATATAACACACGCTGCTGCATGAAAGCGGTGATAGATGGGTTAGCCACACCCCGAAAGGCAACTCCCACGAGCGTCCCCAGGAATGAAATCCACATGATCGTCAGCAAACGCCAAACCAGGTGCCGTATGCGTCCGGATGCCGGAAAATTTTGTGTACTAGGCATCATTAATACCGCGCCGCGTTAGCAGATACACGGCAAAGCTTGGCAGCCAGTGGCTGCCTGCATACAGCTCCTCATTGATAGCGGCGAGCCCCGCTTGTGCATGAGCTGCCGCCGTTGCCAGTATGGCCTGGCGGCGTGTGTCGTTCGCCGGGAGCGCGCTCGCAATGCCTTCGCACATCCAGGCACGGCTTAGATTCAAACCATCCAGATGGGCCAGTTTCCCATCGGCGGGATCTCTTGAGACTACCGGTCGCAGCCACACAGTTTCCGCGGTGCTCGGGATGTGCGGTATGAGTGTCGTCAGCCAGCATCCGAACTCCTGCCGTGACAACACCCGCCGCAGCAGGTCGGCTTCCGCCAGTACCGGTGACAGAAAATCATGGCCCGAAGGTTCATAGGCAAGTGGTGCGTGCTTGTCCTGCAGGTAGAAAGCCCGGCTGCAGCCTTCCACCAATCTCGCAAACTCACCATCATGGGTGATGTGGGCACAGTCATGGAGGAGGCCCAATGCAAAAGCAGTCTGGGCATGTTCGCCACTGCGCACCGGGTGGGTGAGTTTCGGCAACCACGCGGCAAATCGCCACTTGGCCATTTTTTCCAAGGGTGCCAACAACGCATGCCAATGCCGGGCTTCGGGCGACTGCCATTCGTGCAGTTCTGCCGTGAGTAGCAATAGCCAGGCGAGTCCATATGGGCGTTCGAAGCTAGCGCGATTGGGTGGTTCAAAATAAACACGCTCCACTGCCAGCTTCTCCGCTGTCAGCTGACTATCCAGCAGATAGCGAATATCAGACGCGAACGGCGCTTGCGGGAACTGGCGTAAAAGCCGCACCAGCAACCAGTGGCTATGCACCGAAGAGTGCCAATCGTAGCAGCCATAGAACACCGGATGCAGCTGACGCGGTGTCAGGGCATCTGGATCACCGTTCAGCATGTGCATGATATGATTCGGATATTCCAGCACCACGTTCTGCATGACCATGCGGGCAAAGCGGACGGCCATTCGTTCATCCAAGCCAGGCATTGCGTTACTCATAGATCCACCAGTTCCACATCCTGCAGGCTGATGGACTCGCCCAGAAACAGGCTGCCGACACGCGCAAAGCGTTCGGTTCCATCGGTGGCGAGGTAACGTGTTGCACCGCTGCCGGATGTGCGAGCGAGCTTGGATGCGTGCAGGATTTTTGCCACGGCCAGCGCCACGGTTTCACTGGAATCCACCAGTGTCACATCCGCTCCGGCCACATGCGCGATGGTTTCCTTCAGCAGCGGAAAGTGCGTACAGCCCAGCACCACGCAATCCAATCCTTCGCGTTTCTTTTCCGCCAGCATTGGTTGCAGATACTCACGTACCACCGCGTCCACCAACGGACCGCTCGTCCAGCCCTCTTCCGCGAGCGCCACAAACAGCGAACAGGCCTGCGAGAAAACCAACGCGTCGGCGTGGCGCGATTTGATGGCGCGCTCGTAGGCGCCACCACGTACCGTACTTTCGGTGGCCAGTACGGCGATATGGCCGGTTTTCGACGCACCCACGGCCGCCTCGGCGCTGGCTTCCACCACGCCTACCACCGGCAGCGGCGCGAATTCCTTAGTGAGCGTCGGCATGGCTACGGCGGAAGCTGTGTTGCAGGCGATCACCAGCATCTTTGTGCCGCGTTCCACCAAATGGGATGCGGCTTGTACCGCGTAGCGCGACACCGTCTCGGGTCCTTTGGTGCCGTAAGGCAGCCGCGCAGTATCACCCAGATACAGCAGATGCTCACATGGCAGATGCTCGCGCAGCGCCCGTAACACCGTTAGTCCGCCCATGCCGGAATCGAAAATACCGATGGGAAGTTTGGCCAGGCTGTGTTCTGCAGTCATGCAAGCCAGGTTTCGCGATCAATTTTATGCGATATAGATAGATCAGTGGGCGCAGGAAGGTGCATACATTAAAACAGCAGTTACAGGATTTAAATGAGCATGTACAGCATGGGCAAGAATCGAGCCCATGATCAGATATGTTGCAGCAAGCAGAAACATAGTTTCAACGGAAAGCCTCCATTCCAGCGCAACACAGTAGCGCACCAACTTAAGACCTACCAGCTAACAATGGCTGGCCCGCACATTGCCTAAGGTGTGCAGGATAAATGCTGACGTAAGAATTCGTACTGTGTTAGGTAGGCAGGAGACATATATCAACAAATATCAACAACGATTTTGTTCTTGATATTACACCTGTTGATCCGGAACCGGCATTGGCACACGGATTGCTTGTATTTGTACGGGGAGACGGGGATCAGGTGCGCGCCGGCTGTCCCTCCACAGCCGGCGGCGCCCTGTTTAAGGGCCATATCCATATGATGACTGCGCATTAGGATGGCCATTAAGCATGGCTAAATGGGCGCACAACTGACAAAGTTTGTCAGTTTTGGCAAAAAGCAGTCAGCTAAAAATCGGCGCCGTCATCAATGCCAAAATCAAGGGACGAAGACTTTATGTCGCGCGATAAACGCCGCCTGCTGCTGCTCAGCAGTTCGCGCACCGCAGGAACCGAATATCTGGAGCATGCCCGCGATCATCTACACAGTTTTCTGAATGCGCGGGCGCGCACTTTGCTGTTTGTGCCCTACGCACGCGTATCCAAAAACTATGATGATTACCTGGAGCGTGTACGTGCAAATTTTGCTGACATTGGCTATGAAGTCACCGGCTTGCATAGGTTCGGTGACCTTGCAAAGGCAATCAATGCAGCCGAAGCACTGGTTGTGGGCGGTGGTAACACCTATCAGCTGTTACGCGAACTATATGCCAACAAACTCATGACCGTGATCCGCCAGCGGGTACAGGCTGGCATTCCCTATGTTGGTTGGAGCGCGGGCTCTAACGTAGTCTGTCCCACCATTTGCACTACCAATGATATGCCGGTAGTCTGGCCGGAGCGCTGTGAAGCTCTCGACCTGATACCTTTTCAAATCAATCCACACTATACCGACGCGCACCTGCCAGGTTTCCAGGGCGAAGCGCGCGCTGAACGACTGCAGGAATATGTACAGGCCAATCCAAAAGTCCCGGTGCTAGGCCTGCGTGAAGGCAGTGCCTTACGCATCGAGGCCAACGATATCCGGTTGCTGGGTCTATATACGGCGCGGTTGTTCACACAGTCAGGGTCGCGCGAAATTACCCCACGCGAGTCACTCGAATTCCTGATCTCCGAAAAATAGGAATGCCAAAGATTATTTTCTTAATTCGCCACTTGAAGAAATAGGCAATCTAAGAAAATATCCATACAGTGAAAATATGCTTTCCTGGCTCTGCCTGCGTGCGTGACTTAACGTTATAATTTCACTTTAATTCAGCATCCTCGATATAACCCGGGACTTACAGGAGACTGGCATGGGCAAAGGCGACAAAAAGACCGCGCGCGGCAAAATCTGGCGGGGGAGTTATGGTACATCGCGCCCCCACCATCCCCGCAAAGCAAAACCCAAAATCACGTTGGGGGTTGTGAAGAAGAGAAAGAAATAGGTTTGTCCTCAATCTAAAGCGCTTAAAAAGAACAGAGACTGGCTCCGTTTTTTTAGGGCTTAGCTTCAAACTACTGTATATCGTGCCAAGCCCGCCAGCATGGGCACCGCCATATGCTGAATGCTGGGACTCAAGCCCAAAGGCTTGATTAGCATCTTGATACTCATCTCGAGCGGGAAATACTTTCTTACTTTATGCTGATAACGTTTCCGCAAGTCTCGGTATACGCGCATATCAAAAGGCTGGTCAGGATGACTGGCCAGATACACATGTTTGATGGCAATCAGGCCATCTTCCCCATCTATCATCTTCAGGCGGTGCCAGAGCGCTTTCAGCACCCGGGCACGGCTTGCGCCTTCGCGTTCACGATAACGCAAAAAATAATGATAAAAATGTTTGTAGTGGCGGACTTCGTCTTCGCGGATATGGTGGGTAAGCATGCTCAGCACCGGATCAGGACTCAGCCGACTGAGGGCCGTGTAATAGCTGGCGGTACCCATCTCCACCACGCAGCGCGCCGCCATCTCCATGCTGCGAGTGGGTTCCAGTAAATCCAACCGGCAGCACTGAGAATATTCTTTCAAAAACGCCGCATAAGCCTGTTCCCAGTTAAACTCAGGCCAAGCGGTCTGCACATAACGCTTAAGCGACTGGCCGTGCTGCAATTCCTCATGCTCCCAATGCGCATCCAGCCACAGGGTCACCTCCTCGTCATCGAAAAAATATTCGAGCAAGTTATGAGTATAGAGATCGGTGGTGATTTCAATAAACGAGGCCACTGTCACCAGGTAAAAAAGTTCTTCTTGATGTGCCATTGCATCACGCCGGATACTATGCCACGGGATATCATCCAGCGACCAGCGCTGATGGGATTGGAAATCTTGTGCGGCTGTCGGCATCAATAAAATCCTAGTAACATTCTAGGCGTGGCAATATGCGAATACTATCTACATCTTCAGATATAGAGACATTTTCGCCCCGATAAAGTTCCGGATTTCACATAGAGTATCGCGAATTGGCATTGCCAGCTCTTGGGTTTTCTCCATCTTTGAATCGGTTATCTCTTCATGCGCTGGATCCTGTTAATATTTATCCAACAGTGCATTGAAAATCGGATCGCCAAATTTAAATCGTTCTAAACTTCCTGGAGTACCATCTTGATCCGTTTCCGCCGTTTACAATCGATAATCTACATCGTTCTAATCATGTGTTTCACCGGTTGCACTACCAATCCGTACAGCGCGCCGTACGATGTGGGTGCACCCCCTGCTAACACAATAAAACTCGCTGATGGACTCGCATACAAGGTACTGAAGTCCGGCAGCGGTAACCAGCATCCAACGCTGGTTTCCACGATCACCGTCAACTATACCGGCTGGACCACGATGGCAGAAAATTTGACAGCACTGTCAATCCCGATGGCAGCACCAACCCGGCAACATTTCCGTTAAACAAGCTTATCCAGGGTTGGCAAGACATATTGCCGCTTATGGTCAATGGTGAAAAAATCCGTGCTTGGATTCCAGGCAAGCTAGCCTACGATAATCGCAATCGTCCCGATGCACCGCATGGTATGCTGGTATTCGACATAGAACTGCTGAGTTTCAAAAACTAATTTGGTTTTGGGGTGATTAGCATGCACAAGCTGCGTGGTCTGCTATTTATCTGCTGCATCAGCGGGCTAAATGTCAGTACGTTGGCATCACAGCCGCCCGCGCCACTTAGCGATCTTGATGCTTACACCCAGAAAATAATGGCCGATTGGAAAGTACCGGGACTTGCCGTGGCCGTAGTCAAAGACGGCAAATTGGTCCTGGCGCGTGGCTACGGCCTACGTGAATTAGGTAAACCCGGCAAGGTGGATGCCAACACCCTCTTCACCATTGCTTCCAACAGCAAAGCCTTCACCGCCGCGGCGCTCGGTACATTAGTAGCCGAGCACAAACTCCATTGGGATGATCCGGTGACGCAGTATCTGAAGGGGTTCGAGCTCGACGATCCCTGGGTAACACGGGCCTTGACGGTTCGCGACCTGCTAACCCACCGCAGTGGCTACTGCGACCCGTCATTCATGTGGTTCACCACCGGTTTCAACCGCGCACAAATCATCCAGCACCTGCGCTTCGATAAACCCAGCTACGGTTTTCGGGCGCGCTTCTGCTACAACAATGCCATGTATCTGGTGGCCAGCCAGCTGATCCCGGCTATCACCGGGCAAAGTTGGGACGACTACGTGCATTCGCGCTTGTTCGTGCCGCTGGATATGCGGCATACGGATACCAGTGTCGCTGGAATCAGCGCCGATGCGAATGCGGCTGCCCCACATGCCGAGGTGGGTAATCAAGTGACGGTGATCCGCCGTTACGACACTGACGCCATGGCGCCCGTGGGTGGCATCAACTCCAGCGTCAACGACATGTCACACTGGCTGCTGATGCTGCTTAACAACGGCAACTATGCGGGTAAAGTCGTACTCGACCCGGACATCATCGCCGAGATGGAAACCCCGCAGGTGATCATTCCGATGGATAGTGGCATCGGTACCTGGCTGCATGCCATGAATCCTGAGAGTCTTTTTTATTCCTATGGGTTGGGTTTTGTGGTGGAAGACTATGCCGGCCATAAATTGGTGATGCATGACGGCGACATCGATGGCATGGCCTCGGCCCTGGGGATGCTGCCGGACCAACATCTGGGCGTGGTGGTGCTCACCAACATGGACCATGACGATGCCCGCAATGCATTGTTGTTTCATATTCTGGATGAATATCTGGGCCGTCCAGGCCGCGATACCAACGGGGCACTGCTGGCATTGGCGCAATCGCATGAAAACGCCGATAAAGCCGAACAAGCCAAGCTGGCCACCTCTAAAACTTCCGGGGCGACGCCGCTACCACTTGGGCAATATACCGGTATATACAGCAATCCGCTAAACGGCGACGCGCAAGTCACACTGGAGAACGGTCACTTGATACTGCGGCTCGGAAATCCGGAGTTCACCGGCGACTTGGCTCACTGGAACCACAATACTTTCCGAGTGAAGCTGCGTTATCGCTTCTACGATGAGGCCTTTGAGCAGTATGTAACCTTCGACCTGGATGCCACCGGCCAGCCAATGGATCTGCGCTTTTTTGATCTACCAGCACGCTTCATGCGGGAAGCTTCGCCCGCCGTGATCAAACATTGATGTTGATCAAGATGGTCGCTTCCTAGGGTATTTAGTTCGGCTAACCGCTTCCCGATCCTTCACATGCCCGCTGGCGATGGTGACTTTCTGCAACAGGTATAGGGATCCGAAATCATAAGTCCATTCTTCAGCATGCTGTTTCCTTTCGGCGAGACAGTTAAAAGCATCGCTGAATTCTAGGTATTCTGCAATACCGCAGTGCATGCGGTAAACTATGTGCATCCAATTCCGGGTATATAAGCGAGCGGAATTATCATGAAAAGCATATGCACATTGTTCATGGCAGGCGCGCTTGCCACAATCGCAGGTTGCACCTGGGTATCACCCAACCCGCAAGTGCAACAGCAGGGCGTCATGGTATTGCCACAGGATCGTGTGGCCAACTGCCGTCTGCTCAGCAAAACAACAGTATCTGTTGCTGACCGGGTAGGTTTCATCAATCGCGTGCAGTCGGATGTGGAAAGCGATTTAAAGACCCTAGCCATGAACCAGGCGGTATCACAGGGTGGTGATACGGTCTCGGCCTTGGGTCCGGCCAAAGACGGTAACCAGACATTCGGTATCTACAAATGTCTCGGCTCTACCACGAGTGCCACCACCACAGCACCAGCAGCCGGCACCGCTGTCAAGACGACGCCCTATCAACCGCCGTACTAGTTGCATACGCAAATTCACTGGCCAGCAAGCGCTTGTCTTAGCGGTTCCAGATAGTGCGTGTAATGACGCCAGCGCCCCACTGAGCTTGCATAGATTGGCTGGCGTACCTGGGCAAGACTCGCGGTCTTGACGATACGCCGGTGTTCATGAAACCTCAGGCAGGCGTCATCCCACGGCAGTCCGCAGAATTCCAGCAGTCGCCGTGCTTGGCTTTCCAAGTCCGTAACCACATTTTCATAGCGCACCTCCAGCATACGTCCCGCCGGCAGCAGCGTGTGCCAGTGATGCATCAGCTCTTCGTATAACCGGTAGAAACGCCCCAGTTCGCCCAGTTCATAACTGAAGGCATGGCCGGTCGTGAATAGTTTCGAAAAACAGGATACACAGGTATCCAGCGGATCGCGCACACAATGGATGATCCTGGCGCGTGGAAAAGCAATCTGGATGAGCCCCACCAAGGCCATATTGCCGGGCAATTTATCGGTGATGCGCATTGCCTCAGGTGCTAATTGAGTAAGCTCTGCACAGTAGCGCTCGCCGATACGCCGGAACCCGGAACCATCCAGAGCCGCCAGCTTGGCCGGCAACTCATCGTCGCTATCCGTGGGACCCAGTTCCACCCGCAGGCAGCGTCGCAACAGGTGCAGCTCGCCCGCCCCATGCGCGAGTGGATGACTGGCAATAATCTGCTCCACCAGGGTGGTACCGGAACGTGACATGCCGACGATGAATATCGGTAGCTCACTGTCTGCGCCTGCATCGCCAAATTTTTCAAGGAATGTTGGATTGAAATGCTGGATGAAATTCTGAAAAAATATTTTTTGGCGGCTTTCGTCGTATTCGAGAGTTGTACGTTTCAAGCGGTTTGCGTGCAGGTAATGTTCGAACGCCTGGGGGTATTCGCCCCGGTCATCGCATACCTTTCCCAGAGTAAACTGCAACATGCTGGCTTCAGCCGTTGGTAGCCCGGATGCATGCTGTGCGAAATTTTGCAGTGACGGCCATAACGGGTCGTCGGGCATGAGGCGCGTCATACCCGTAAAATTATGCCAGCCACTGGCATAGGCGGGACGCAATCGCAAAGCCTTACGGTAATGGGCATCGGCATCAGTTAGATCGCCCAGATCACCGAGAGTGATCGCCAGGCTATTGTGCGCCTCAACAAAGTCTGGTCGCGGCACGAGCGCCTGTTCGAAGCAATTCTTGGCATCTAGCATGGCACTGGCCTCGCGCATGGCAAGACCCAGACGTTGCAATTTGTCCGCATCATCGGCAGCAAGTTGGTATGCATTGCGATAACAATCCAGGGCTTCGCGGCGACGTGTGAGTTCCAGCAAGACGCCGCCGCTGCCCAGATGGGCTTCAAAGCTGCGAGCATCCAAAACCGAGGCCCTGACGTAATTCGCATAGGCATCTTCGAAACGCCCAAGCGCCTGCTGTGACATCGCCAACCCGATGAGCGCATCCACATAATCCGGATTGAGAGTCAGTGCTTCCAGGTAACAGCGTTCGGCCTCTAGGTGCTGTCCGAGTTCCCGGAACATACCAGCCAGGTTGTGGCGATACAGGGCGCTCCCCGGGCCCAGCACGATCGATTTATTCAGTAGTGACTTCGCAACCTCTGTATGACCGGTCTGATGGGCCAACAAACCCAGAAAATGGGTGGCATCGGCGTGCGCCGGGATCAGACGCAACACTTCCCGATAGCCTGCTTCGGCCCTGCTGAAATCGTTTTGTTGATGCCAAATCACCGCCTGCCGCATCAGCTTCTGTATGCGACGGGAAAATTCTGCGGGGTTTTGGGGTTCAGATAACGGCTTTTCAGATGGCATATCCAAACGCCTCGATATAGGGCTGCAATTCCTTCAGGAAGGGCTGCATATAATCTGCGTAACGCTGCCAGCGATCGCAGGCATCCACATAAAGGGCACGATTCACCTGGGCATAACTCGGTGTGGGTACATGGCCACGCTCCATCGCATGGGCTGTATGTCGCAGCACATCATCCGACCAGGAAACGCCAATGCTATCCAGTAATCGGCGTAATTCTTGTTCGGGCTGGTTTACAAGGTCCTCATAACGTACGACCTGATAGCGAAGCGGCAATATCCTTATATAGGTCAACCACAGGGCCATCACCTGACAATATAAACTGACTGTAGTGTCAAGCCGGGTGAAATGCTGAGTACCCGAATTCATCTCGAAATTGTTCATGAAACAACTGAGACATACGTCGCAAGGATGCCTGGCCATGAATATCAGCATGGCTTCGGGAAACATCCGCTGGATTAGACCCACATGTACGGTATTGAATGGCGACTTATCGAGCAATCGCTGCCGGCTGGATTTAGCCGGGTATGTCGATACCGCCTGAAAATAAGCAGCGCGCAGCGCCAATTGCTGTTCCAAAGTGAGCGTTGCGAGTCCCGCAGGATACCCGCCTGTATACAATGCTAGACGGTCCAACATAACCTGTAGGTTCACCGGCTCTTCCAGTACACTAATTTCAGGATGCCCGCCCAGCATGGTGTCCAGCAAAGTGGTGCCGGAACGGGGGAAGCCGATGACAAATGCTAGGTCTTCCGGTTTTTGTGGAAATGGCAGGCTGCGCCACTCAGTTACCCAGTCGCGCTCAAATTGTTTCTGGAGCATGGTCAACATGCCCAAATATTCCGCGCCCTGTGTAGCGTTATAGGCAGGTAGTTTCTCGGCAACAAGGTTGGCTTGAGTGAAATGCCGGTAAGCTTCTGCTGTTTGGTTCAGGCCATCTGCACACCAGCCAAGCTCATATTCGATATCCACATGCAGCTTGTCAGTCAACTCGCCACGCAGCAGTTCCTGTAACACGAGTTCAGCTTCGGCAAATTTCCCGAGACGGCGCAGACAGCGGGCTCGGACGAAATGCAGGGCACGGTTTGCCGGCCAGCGTCCCAAGCCATCTTTTATGAGCTCCAGTGCCGCATCCAAATGGTTGCTCTGCTCATGAACTATCGCCAGGTTGCCGTAAGTGTCCGGGTAATCCGGCGCAAGTTCTCGCGCCCGTTCCAGAACCACACTGGCGTGTGCATACCGGCCTTGAGCCATCAATACCATCCCGGAAGCATCCAGCAATGCCGCCGACCCTGGCCATTTTTCTAAGGCCATGCCAACTACAGTCTCCGCTTCCGACGAGCGGCGACCGGCTAGTAAGGCCAAGACCAAGTACTGGATGATGCGGGGATCGTCAGGATCTAGGTGCGCTGATTTTTTGAAGGCTTCGACGGCGGTGGTGGTATTGCCTAGGCGCATGAGGATCTGGCCATGGCTGAAATGAAACATCGCACTGCGATACTCCTGTTCAAGCGCCTGCTCCACCAGCCGCAAACCTTCTAAAGGTTGGCCTTGCTCTGCAAGGATGATGCCAAGCAGGTGCAGGGCAGGGGCGTTTCGGGGTGTCACACCCAGGATAACTCGGCACATGTCCGCGGCGCGTCCCGGGCGTCCTGCAGTTAAATGCTTGACTGCCTGGTCAAAATCGCCAGTCTCCGGAATGCCAGCAGACCGATTGCTCCGCATGAAATCACCAGGCGTTGGCTTCATGCCGGGCTTACGCACAAATTTTTTCCGAGATTGTCCATTTAGGCATATTTATGAAATTAAATTCACTATTGGTCAAAGAGTTATATAACAATTTTAAAGTGCTGCCGCATTCGATATTAATTGTTGGGCAGGAACAACATATGCAGTTTAAAAAACTTAGTCTATAGTTAATTTGTCGCGGGGGCGGCATAGAATCCTGGATTGAACAATAATTCTTACTCGCAAAATTTAGTATCGTTTAAACAACACGGTGTCTCGGCGACTAGGAAGCTTGCCCGGCACTCTTAATAACATTTATTTGGGTGGAGGGATCAACGATGTCGAACCGGAACCTGTTAAAACGCGCTATCCAGACCGCCTTGGCCTGCGGTATGACTACTTCACTAATCGCCGGCCCCGGGGCTTTGGCCCAGGATCAGGCCGCTGGCACTAACACGAATAACACTGCCACAAAAGCTCAGCTGGGTACCATCGAGGTTACCGGTACCAAGATCAAACGTACCAGCGTCGAGACGGCACAGCCGATACTCGTGATCACCGCCCAGCAGATCAAGGCCACAGGCCTCAGCACCATCGGCCAAGTCCTGCAGTCTCTGACCTCATCCGGTGGCGCCTTAAACACCCTCGCCAATGACGGTGGCAACTTCACCTATACCGGCGGCGGCCAGACCAATGTGGACCTGCGCAACCTGGGCTCCAACCGCACCCTGGTGCTGGTGAATGGCAAGCGCTGGATCACCGGGCTCGATGGCACGGTCGACCTTAATACCATCCCTGTTGCCATCATCGACCACGTTGAAATACTGCAGGACGGCGCTTCGGCCATTTACGGCTCGGACGCCATCGCCGGTGTCGTCAATATCATCACCATTCAACGATTCACCGGCACCCAGGCCAATGCTTATATGGGCATGTATGACGGTAAAGGCGACGGCGGTGGTTGGGATGGCAAGACCCAGGAATTTGATTTCACCTCGGGTATCGCCAACGACACCAGCAACCTGGTATTCAACGTCGCCTATACGCAGCAAGATCCAATTTCGGCAGCCAACCGCACGATCTCCAAAGAACCAACCTTCGGTGCGGGCCAGACACGCGGCAGTTCCGCGACCCCTCAAGGTCGATTTGTATTTATTCCAACCTCGATATCACCTGATGGTACCAATCCCAATAATGCTCCTGCCCCTGGTACGGGATTGACCTCATCCCAGTGTCCAACCACCAATTTCGGCTCAGCCAGTAGTCCTGACTATATGCCGTTGTGCGATCTAACACTGATGCCCGGCCAACCGGGAACTTCTGCGAACCAGTATGCGCCCTTCCAGCAGACAGATCGCTTCAATTACGCACCCTATAATTACGTGCTAACGCCCGAAGAGCGCTACAGCGGTTATATGGCGAGCACTACGGACTTGGCCGATAATCTTACCTTCAGCGCTAATGTGAATTACAGCCACCGCAATTCCACCCAGCAGGCGGGACCTACGCCGCTGTTCTTCGCTTCCACCAGCATCATCACGGACGTGCCCACGAACCAGAAGTACAACCCTTTCGGTTTTGATCTAAACACAAATGCGTATCAACCGGCTAATAATGCGAACAACAATGGTGGTCTCCCTGCAGATGGGTGGTTGGGCTTGTTGGGCAGGCGCATGGTTGAAGCCGGGCCCCGTATCTATAACGAAAACGAGGATACTTGGCGCTTCCTCGGCGGGTTCAACGGCTACTTCAATGCCTGGGGTTCGGAATGGGATTGGGATGCGGGTTACATCTTTTCCAAGGACACGGAGACCGACACCAACTATGGCTCGTTTAACGTGCAGGATTTACGGATTGCCATGGGCGATCCCGCCGTGTGTGCGGACACCTCAGGCTGCGTGCCCATCAACTTTTTTGGCGGCCAGACCAATCAGATCTCCGCTTCCCAGCTTGCTTACAGCGCGTATACACAGCAGAACCAGTTCCAGAACAACCAGCGCATCTATTACACCGATATAACCAACAGCAACCTCGTGAATCTGCCGGCCGGGCCACTGGGCTTTGCCGCCGGCTATCAGTATCTGGAACATGACGGCAGCTTCATCCCGGATTCCGTAGCCCAGGCGGGTTACGACAGCTTCAATCCGAAAGTGGCGGTACCACCCACTTCCGGAGAAACCATTGAGAACTCGGTGTACGCGGAGTTTGATATCCCACTGCTGGCTAACCTGCCGGCGATGAAACTACTCGACCTGGATGTGGCTTCGCGCTACACCCACTACGATACCTTTGGCGGCAACACCACCAGCATGGCTGGCTTGAAATGGCAGGTCAACGACCAGTTCTTGGCGCGCACCACCTGGGCCCAGGGATTCCGGGCGCCGGATATCGACGACCTGTATGCCGGCCCGACACTGTTGTCTTCAACAGTCACAGATCCCTGCAGTAACTACACCGGCTCCGGCGCTTCAGCGACCGTACAACAGCGGTGCGCCAACGGCTATGGCGGCGTGACGCCAGTGCCAACAAGCTATACCCAGTCCAACGGACAGATCAACACCTTGGAAAGCGGTAATTCGAACCTGCAACCTGAGACCTCCATTTCCCGCACTGTGGGGTTTGTGTACAGCCCAAACTGGATGCCGGGTTTCGATATCAATATGGATTACTACCGGATCGAACTGAATAACACCATCCAACCCCTGAGCGGCCAGGCCATTCTGGATGGCTGCTACATCACGGGCAACGTGAGCGACTGTCAGCGCATCACCCGTGGACCAGCGGGAGCCATCACGATACTCAATGACAGCGTCGCCAACGTCGGCAGCGTGCTCACGGATGGCATCGATATCGGCGCCAATTACGCCTTCCCAAGCACCTCAATAGGTGATTTCAAAGCCGGGGTAATCGGCACTTTTACGCGCAACTATGAGATAACAACCCCCAATGCCGGCGGCCCGCCCACCGTCGAACAGCTGGTGGGGGTGGAACGCGGCGGCACCGTGTTCCCCTTCGGCGTGCCGCGCTGGAAAATCAATACCTCTCTAAACTGGAGCAGAGGCAACTGGAAGGCGGAATGGGATATGCGCTACATCAGTGGTATCACGGAACCGTGCTCTGACTCCTTCGATGGGACGACAGATAGCCTCACCGCTCTGGGATTGTGCTCCAATCCCAACACTACCAATAACGGGCTGTCCACCAATTACCTGGGCGCGACTATTTATCACGACGCCTGGGTGAGCTACGACTACGATCCTGCCAAGATGACCTTCACCTTCGGCATCAAGAACATGTTCAACAAGGAGCCGCCGTCATCCACACAGCAGCAGTTGAACAGCTTCGATCCGAC
>JBAWFD010000080.1:0-19382 GCA_049591615.1 Gammaproteobacteria bacterium
ATCAAGATGCAGATAGTGGGCGCCGGGAATATGGCTGGCGCGATAGTGACGTTCGCCCTCTTCCGGCTGATTCAGCACGAATCGGCAGTCAAACAGCTGCCAGTCACAAGCCAGCTTGCTTGCCAGCGTCTCGGTATCAACTAGGGTTGTATAGATCATGGCACGCTGCCCAGCCCATCAAACATGAAAAGTATGCTGGGCTGGGCCACACATCAAATTGCAATGTTTATACCGTCTCCACCCAGGCAGGCACATCGCGCCATGCCTCGCCCAGCTCTGCATCCAGCTCACGCCAACGCGGCTCATACTGGGCAACCAGCTTCCAGAAACGTGGCGAGTGGTCCAGCACGCGCGTGTGTGACAGTTCGTGAATGAGCAAATAACGCACCAGCTCGGGCTCCAAAAACAACAGCTTGTAGTTCAGGCTCAAGGTCCCGCTCGAGGAACAACTGCCCCAGCGGCTTTTCTGACCGCGAATCTGCAAGCGGCGAAAGTGGGTACCGGTCGCGGCACTCATACGTAGCGCCCTAGCTCCCAGACATTCGCGTGCTCGGCGCGCCAGCCAACTGCGCAGTGCAGTCCGGCAGGTAGTTTCGTCGTCTCGGGGATAATGAACGATCAAGGTCCGCCCATGGGGAACAATGCGCACCTGATTGCCAGAGCAGCGCCGATAGAGTACCTGCCAATGCTCACCGATCGCACGCAGAGCCAGGGTATCGGGCAGGCGGCGATCTGCATCAACAATCTGCGACTGCATACGCTCCCAGGTATCGCGTATCCACTTGCGCTGTCGGGTAAGAAATGCGCGCACACGCTGCTTGCTGGTACGCGTCGGTATGACAACCTCTATACCCTGCCAGGGTGTGATGCGTACTTGCAGCTGCTTGGCGCGTGGGCTACGCCGCCAATGATATGACATTAATTCCGACATACAGTGCTCCAGACTCAGGTGCCGACAGTCTTGGTTAATGCGAATTTGTTAACTAACCCGCTAACTGTTCGCGCGCTCCGACGACTGTGGATTCGGATTCAAAATACTCAGGAATCATAAATTCAAACTCATGCCGGTGGATAGCGACGATATCACCGTGTTTAAGTGCACGATCCGCCATGATCCGTTCTCCATTCACGAATGTGCCGTTTATACTGCCCTGGTCCATGATCCAGAAGGAATGTCCACGCCGTTCGATGACAGCGTGACAACGTCCTACAGTTTTCTCCTTGACCAGGACATATTGGACCTCGGGATCGTAGCCAGCCACGCGTCCCAACAGAGTTGAGCGTTCTGCCAGTTCATGGCGTTTGATGTCATTAGGGTTGCTGATGTCATAGAGTACGGCTCGCGGGCCTTCACCAAAGTGGATCAGTGGTTTGATAGTTCGTTTTGGAAAACGGATATGTCGTACGATATTCCAAGCTGCATAAATGCCAATGGATGCGGCCAGCAGCGCCAGTAATGCGATCAGCCACACCCAGCGCGTATGCGGCGACTGCATACTCTGTTGTGTCAATGGCGTATTGAACTGCGCGGGAATTGAAGCCCCCGCGAGCCCGGGTGGAGCGATCTGGCTGGGCGAAATCAACATGGATGCCGTACTGCTGTTCAGCATGCTGGCGCTGATGCGCTGAAACACGCCTGACAGATCGGAATCATGTGCAATCTGGAAAGCATTGCCGCCGGTGCCCAGTGTCAACACTTGCAGGGTCTTATAAACGGCATTGGATGTGTAAGTGATGCCATATATCCGCACATGATTGTAAACAGCGGTAGGCATCTGCGCCTGCAAGATCCAGCTGGTCTTTTCTTTATCAGCGGTTGCATCGCCCGTATTTTCGATATCATTTGTAATCAGGACAATGTTCTTCTGGGTATTGCTATCTCCATTATTGATGATTTCTGCAAGCGCCTGTTTCAGGCCGGCGGTGGTGTCGATGAGTCGGCCTCGGTAATCGAGATTCCGCAACACATTGCTGACCTGAGCGCGGGTAGCATCACCGATAGGTGACAGGGGCACTTGTACCATCGGTGATTTACTGTAGGTGATGACTGCAAAATTTGTATCCGGACCACGGCTGTTGGCGAAATCGATCACGGCTTGTGTGATTGCCTGGGAATTCGCGTGCAGGCTAGCCGAGTTGGCCAATAACACCACCACGTCCTGACCTGCCCAGGCCTTAAGGCTGAAAATACACAGCGCCGCTCCCAACAGCGCGATGCACCTATACCGCGCTGTAGAAAGACCGTCCACCTGTACCCCCTTATTCCTCATATTCTGCATGATCCTGATTTTATTAAGCCTGCCGAAGCACCGCTAGAGCAACACTGCCAGAGCCATGATCAGCAGGTAGAGCATGGCTACAAAGCCAGCCATCCAGCTGGATGTGCGCAACCAGGGTATGCCGAGGATGTAGGCCGGCATATACACTAGCCTGGCGAGCAGGAACACCAGGGCGGCCATGGCTGTATATTGGGTATAGCCGCCGCTGAAAGCCAGCAACAGGACAGCCACCGCGAACGGCGGGTAATTTTCTTTGAGGTTTTCATGGGCACGCACCGCCCGCTGTGCCAATTCAGGCAGGGGAGGCAACCCTGTAGTGGAACGGTTGGAAAGCAGCCAGCCACCACCGTAAGCCTGGTATTTCGCGAACCATGCCGGCAACCATGAGAATACATACAGAAGCGTAACCAGAGCCAGGATCGTCATTTCATAGGACATATCTCTTCTCCTGCCACATTACATTTATGCTTGAGCTCGAATTCGACAGAACACCAGCCGCAACTGATAATAGCGCCACGGCCCTTCGCACCTTTAGCATGTACGATGCCAGATATCATTGAAGTAAACCACCTCGTTAAACACTACCCATCCGTGAAAGCAGTGGATGACATCAGCTTCTCGGTGCATCAGGGCGAATGTTTCGGCATGCTCGGTCCCAATGGAGCCGGCAAGACTACCACTGTCGAAATCATGGAAGGCATCACACCAGCTACCCAGGGCACTGTCCATTACCAGGGCGAACCCATGGGACCGCGTTTCCGCTCCGAGGTGGGCATCCAGTTCCAATCCACCGCACTACAGGATTTTCTAACAGTGCACGAGACCCTGCGGCTGTTCCGCAGCTTCTATCCGCGTGGCCTGCCGCTCGAGGAACTGGCCAGGCTGTGTGCGCTTGAGGGCTACATGGACCGCGATGCACGCAAATTATCCGGTGGCCAGCGTCAGCGGCTGTTGCTGGCGCTGGCGCTGGTGAACGACCCGGTGCTCTTGTTTCTCGATGAACCTACCACCGGGTTAGATCCACAGGCACGCCACAACTTCTGGGAACTGGTGCGCAACATCAAGGCCCGTGGCAAGACCGTGATCCTCACCACCCATTACATGGAAGAGGCCTATCTGCTGTGCGACCGCATCATCATCATGGATCACGGTCATATCATCGCCGAAGGGCGGCCCGCCACTCTGATGTCGCATCACTTCCAAGATGCGGTGCTGCAGTTGCCACAGGAGGACTTTCGCCCAGCACGGGATGTCATCACCGAAAATACCAAGCAGGTGGGTGAATACGTGGAGATCACAGCGGCTGACATCAATACAACCATCGCAACACTGCTAAGCCAGGGTGTGTCCCTGGCGCACCTGCAGATACGTGCACGTACTCTGGAAGACCTATTTCTGGAACTCACCGGCCGGGAGTTGCGCGCATGATCCGGCGTTTTCTCGCGGTGCTCCGCGCTCGCAATCTTGAATTTTTGCGCGACCGCTCGGCCTTGGGCTGGAATATCGCCTTACCGGTATTCATTGTACTGGGTATGTGGCTGCTGTTCTCCGGCGGTGAGAAGCCGCTGTTCAAGGTCGCAGTGTTCAGCGGCAGTCTGCCGCTTGCGAGTGTGCACAACGCGTTCCTTGAAACCCGTTTCATCCAATTCTACAGCGTGCCCGACATCCAACCGGCCATCACCAAAGTCGAGCACGACCAGAGCGATATGCTGCTGGATCTGCATGACCCCGCCCATCCGCGCTATTGGGTCAATGAAAGTTCTCCCAAGGGCTACATCCTGGAGAAGATACTCAGGGGTGAGAGGGACGTGCAGTACACGCGCGCATCAGTCACTGGCCGCGCCATCCGCTATGTGGACTGGCTGGTGCCGGGTATCCTGGGCATGAACATGATGTTCTCCTGCCTCTTCGGTGTGGGCTACGTGATCGTGCGCTACCGCAAAAACGGCTTCCTCAAACGTCTCAACGCCACGCCCCTGAAAGCTGTCGAATTTATCGCTGCCCAGATAACTTCGCGGCTCATGCTGATCATGAGCATCACCGTCGCAGTATATATAGGTACGGATCTGCTGGTGGGTTTCTACATGTCCGGCAGTTACCTGGCGCTGTTGCTGGTGGCCATCCTGGGTGCCACCTCCATGATTTCGCTCGGCCTGCTGATCGCAGCACGCGTCAGCAGTGAAGAATTCGCCGGCGGCCTGCTCAATCTGTTTTCCTGGCCCATGATGTTCCTGTCCGGCGTGTGGTTCTCACTGGAGGGCAGCCCTCGCTGGCTACAGCACGTCGCCGACTTGCTGCCTCTGACCCAGCTCTTGCAAGGCGCACGCGCGGTCATGCTGGACGGCGCCGGTGTGATTCAGATCCTGCCGAACCTGCTAGCTTTGGCCGGCATGACCATCGTGTTCCTGACGGTGGGTGCACTCGGTTTCAAATGGAAGAATGATTGAGGCTGCGATGCTTGCTTTTCCGTATCACCAACCCCAGTGATACCTATCACGGTCAGCGATAAATAATCATGTCTGGAACTTTCAGCAAATGGCGCGAACGCCATGCCCTTAGGCGGCACCCGGTTTTGGAACCGGCTTGGCAGTATGCCCTCGCCCACTGCGCACCGGCACGCCGGCTACCGACCAGTGCACAGGCGCGCCTGCGAGTACTGGCCACCTTGCTACTGTGCGGGAAGTCACTGGAGCCGGTGCAAAGACTAGAACTCACCGAAAACATGCGTGCCTTGCTGGCTGCGCACGCCTGCTTACCGATACTCAACCTGGGCATCGGCTGGTACGCGGGCTGGCATGCTTTCGTGATCTATCCCGGCTTGTTCGTACCCGAACGCCTGAGCGTGGATGCCGCTGGCGTGGTGCATCGCAATCGCCACGTCATGGCCGGGGAATCCTGGCAACGCGGCCCGGTGATCTTGTCGTGGGAAGACGTGATGCAGGCCGGGGGTCCGCCCGGCCACAATGTGGTCATCCATGAATGCGCCCACAAGCTGGATATGCAGAATGGCGACGCTAACGGTTTCCCGCCGCTGCATCGGGAGATGGACCGGGCACGGTGGTCGCAGGTATTCCATTCGGCCTTTACGCAGTTACAGAGAATGCGCGCGGCTGGCGAACCGTTGCCCATGGATGCTTATGGCCTTCAAAACCCGGCGGAATTCTTCGCAGTCGCCAGCGAAGTGTTTTTCGAGACCCCGGCGATCTTGCAAAGCTCCATGCCGGATTTATACCGGCAGCTGTGCTTGTTCTACCGCCGCGATCCGTTGAACCAGTAGCCTGTCCAGTTCTGCCGGGTACAATAGCTGCGTTGTCATACAAAAAAACGGCATCTCTGAACGATAAATCCATCATGTCGCCCATGCTCATCGATATCGGCGCAAATATCACCCATGATAGCTTCGATGCGGATCGTGCTGCAGTTATCGAGCGCGCGCAGGCAGCGGGTGTATCCCGCTTCATCGTCACCGGCAGCGACGTGGAACACAGCCGCGAGGCACTAGAGCTATGCCACCAATGGCCCGGCGTTCTGTTCTGTACCGCCGGTACCCATCCCCACCATGCCAAGGATTTCGCCGCGGATGCACCGGACGCCCTGCGTGCCCTGCTCGCCAATCCCGAAGTGGTGGCTGTGGGTGAATGTGGACTGGATTATTTCCGTAATTTCTCGCCGCATGCAGGCCAGCTAGCCTGCTTCGAAGCACAACTGGCGCTCGCCGCAGAAATCCGCAAGCCGGTGTTCCTGCACCAGCGGGACGCGCATGTGGAATTCATGGAGATCCTCAAACGCCATCGTCAGAACTTGAGCTCCGCGGTGCTGCACTGTTTCACCGGTGACGAGGCGGAATTGCAGGATTATCTATCGTTGGATCTATATATAGGTATCACCGGCTGGATCTGCGATGAACGCCGCGGCAGCCACCTACGTGAGCTTTTGAAAATGATTCCTGGGAACAGGCTAATGCTGGAGACTGACGCACCTTATCTGCTGCCACGCGATGTAAAACCGCGCCCCGCCCATCACCGCAACGAACCCATGTACCTGAAACATATTAGCGAAGTGGTGGCAGCGTGTGTAGACAAACCCGTGACACAACTTGCCGCCGAGACCACCGAGAATGCGCAGCGGTTCTTCGGCCTGTCGCCTGTTTAAGTTAAAATAGTTTTTTGTCCCTGTTACAAACTGGAGTCGAGGATGAACACCGAAAAGATCAGAAGCTTCGTGGACAAGACCTGGGACGACTCCATCCTGCCGGCACTCCAGGACTACATCCGCATCCCCAACAAATCCGTGATCTTCGACCGCCAGTGGCAGCAGCATGGTTACATGGAGAAAGCCGTGCAGCTGGCTGCCGACTGGTGCCTCAAGCATGCGGTCAAGGGCATGCAGCTGGAGATCATGCGACTTGAAGACCGTACGCCGCTGCTGTTCCTCGAGGTTCCCGGCACCGGCAAGGACACGGTGCTTCTATACGGGCATCTGGACAAGCAGCCGGAATTCAGCGGCTGGGAACCGGGCTTGGATCCCTGGACCCCAGTGCGCCGCGGCGACAAGCTCTACGGACGCGGCGGCGCCGACGATGGCTACGCGGTGTTCTCCTCGCTCACCGCCATCAGCGCCTTGCAGCAGCAGAATATCCCGCACGCGCGCTGCGTGCTGGTGATTGAATGCTGTGAGGAGTCCGGCAGTTTCGACCTGCCATTCCATATCGAAAAACTCGGCAAGCGCCTCGGCGATGTGAGTCTGGTGGTGTGCCTGGACGCGGAATGCGGCAACTACGACCAGTTGTGGACCACCACCACCCTGCGCGGCAATCTGGTCGGTACACTCAGCGTGGATGTGCTGACTGAAGGCGTGCATTCCGGCGCCGCCAGCGGCATCGTGCCATCCAGTTTCCGCATCCTGCGCACCTTGCTGGACCGCGTCGAGAATAACGTCACCGGCGCCACCAAGGTCAAAAACCTCAAGCCGGTCATCCCGGCACAACGCAAAAATCAGATCCGCCGTGCTGCCAAAGTGCTGGGCAAGAGCGTGTATGAGAAATTCCCTTTCGTGAAAGGCATGCAGCCCCTGTCGCGCGATCCTGTGAAGCTCATCACCGACAATACCTGGGGTGCGAGCCTCTCGGTTACCGGTGCCGACGGCATCCCGGCGCTGGGAGATGCCGGCAATGTGCTGCGGCCGCGTACCTCCGTGAAGCTCTCATTTCGCCTGCCACCTACCGCCGATGCGCGCAAGGTCGGCGCTGAAGTGAAACGCCTATTGGAAAAAAATCCGCCCTACAAATCACACGTGAAATTCGAAGTGGAATCTCCTATGGGCGGTTGGAATGCGCCGGCAGTCGCCGCCTGGCTGGAAACCTCCATGCGTAGTGCCTCCAAGGCCTTCTTCGGAGCGGATGCCATGTACATGGGCACTGGTGGCAGCATCCCCTTCATGGGCATGCTTGGCAAGAAATTTCCCAAAGCCCAGTTCCTGGTCACTGGTTTGCTGGGTCCGCGTTCCAATGCCCATGGGCCCAATGAGTTCCTGCATATCCCCACTGCCAAGAAACTCACAGCCTGTGTCGCGCAGGTGCTCGCTGACCATCGCCAGCGGTAACAATTTAAAAGACGGTTATAGAACCAGAAACAGCTTTGTAACTAACTCATATTTCGAAGGCTATTAACGACTGCGGTTGCAGCCGCTCAGCAGCATTTATATTTATCGCCCCAATATCAATGTCTCTTTCCCTGCTGGTATTCCGGCGGTATTACGCAGATGAACCCATAGGGTTTCCAGGCGTTCATCTAACTCTGGAACAGGGGTCTTCTTGGGTCGGCGCAGTGGCTTGGCGAACTCCTCCAGTAATTCCACACCGTCGGGACGTCCTTTTGGGAAACTCGCACGCCGTGTGAAGATGATGCGCGGCACGATCTCGATCTCCGGAACCAATGCGCGTAGCGCCATAACCTGGTCGTGTATGCCATACAAAGGATTACGAAAGCTGTAACGCCGGTCGTGGCTGATGGCGGCCCACTGGTCCATCTTCTCGGCCCCGAAGATCGCGCCCTCTGCATCTCTGAGCATCAGCAGATAGAGCTTGCGGTCGCGCAGCACCAGCGCATCGATGGCGATGTGGCCCCCTACCCCATCAGGCACAACGATGTGATGCAGGAGCCGATCTGAGATGTGCCTTAAAGTCGAGAGCGTGTGCCGGCGTGAGGCGGTCAGGCGGAGCCACATGAAAAGTGCTATCAGAACGGCGATCAATATCGCAGATGCTGCCACGAACAGCCAGAACCAGCTGTCAAAAAACCAATGGGGCATGGGGAACGATCTCGCTTGGGTTAGTGATGTACTTCTGCAGCGACTGCTTCATCATCGGTAACGCGGATATTTTAACCGAGCGGCATGTGATTCAGAAACGGATGCGGCCCATCAGGATCTGGCTGAACATGACCCAATCGCCCATGAAGCTGTAGACCGGGTGAGTGAAGGTCGCTGGCCGGTTATGCTCGAAGAAGAAATGCCCGAACCAGGCGAAGCCATAACCGAATACCGGCATCAGGATGAATCCCCACCACCAGTGGGTCACCAGCACGAAGATCAGCGTCAACAGCACCAGGGTGCTACCGAAGAAATGCAGCCGCCGGCACACGGGATTGCTGTGCTCACCGAGGTAAAATGGATAAAACTCTCGAAAACTTTTATAGGCTGCCACGGTTGACCTCCAGACCTGTTATGAACCCAACAGCACGAATATACCGCGCGCATCGTGCCATACGGCGATACTCACGATAAACCCGAACAGCAGGATGGCCGCCACGAACAGGCTCACTTTCAGCCAGCGAGGCTTACTCAGACGAAATGCCAGGATTCCCAGCGCGATATAACCGATCACGCACAGCAGTTTCACGCCCAGCCACCCGGTCCTCAGGGGGTCAAGCCGCAACAGTATCGCCAGCCACACACCGAACATCAGCAGCAGCGTATCGATCACCGGCGGCAGCCATTTCCAGACGGGCGCCGTAAGTGTGTGCGCCATCAGCACCGTGACGCTGCCGCGCCCCACGAACAACAGCAGGCTGGCGGCAGCGCACAATACGTGCAGCAATTTCAGATCGGGGTACAGCATGCGACCGAGGTGATGGCTCCGATGGCCGCAGTTTAACCGTTGCCGGGCCAACTCCAGTCAAGCCGACCCATACCGTCGATAGCTTCCATCGGGTAATTAATAGGACTAAAATAGTCCCAATTGAATTCAGCCGCCTAAACCCATGTTGCGTATCAGTAAACTCACGGATTACGGCACGGTGGTGCTGGCCCATATGGCCGGCAAGCCTTCGGCTGTGCATACCGCCAATGAGTTGGCGACCGCCACCCGTGTGGCCCTGCCCACGGTAAGCAAGCTGCTCAAATACTTCACGCGTGCGGGTCTGGTGACCTCGCAGCGCGGTGCCCGCGGCGGCTACACCCTGGCGCGAGCCCCGGAACAGATCACCGCCGTACAGATCATCGATGCCATCGAGGGCCCGGTGGCTATCACTGAATGCAGTCTCGGCCATGATCGCTGCGGCATCGAACCAGTGTGTGGCGTGGGCCACAACTGGCAACGCATTAGTCTAACCATTCGCGACGCCTTGAAAACCGTTACCCTGGCCCAGCTGGCGCGCCCGGCGGCATCCATCATGCCGTCTGCAGAGATGCGTGTGGCACTCTCCGAACTCAAACGCCGCGACGCAAAGTAGAGCAATCCGCATGGCCACCGAAAACCAGAATGTGGAAACCTTGATGCGCGGCGAATATCGCCACGGTTTCGTCACCGACATCGAATCCGACACCGTGGCGCCGGGCCTGAATGAAGATGTGATTCGGCTAATCTCCGCCAAGAAACACGAACCGCAGTTCATGCTGGAGTGGCGACTCAAGGCGTATCACCACTGGCTGGAGATGCAAGAACCGCATTGGGCGCATGTCAAACATCCGCCCATCGACTATCAGGCGATTTCGTATTATTCCGCGCCGAAATCCAAAGCCAATGCGCCCAAGAGCCTTGCGGAAGTTGACCCCAAACTGTTAGAGACCTATGAGAAGCTTGGCGTGCCGTTGCACGAACGTGCCAAGCTCGCGGGCGTGGCGGTGGATGCGGTGTTCGACTCGGTTTCCGTGGCCACCACCTTCCGCAAGAAGCTTGGAGAAGCCGGCGTGATCTTCTGCTCGTTCTCGGAAGCCGTGCAGGAACATCCACAGCTGATCGAGCGATACCTAGGCAGCGTGGTGCCCTACTCCGATAATTTCTTTGCAACGCTTAACTCGGCGGTCTTTACCGATGGTTCCTTCGTATTTATCCCCAAAGACGTACGTTGCCCCATGGAGCTGTCCACCTATTTCCGCATCAACGCCGCCAACACCGGCCAGTTCGAACGCACCCTGATTATCGCCGAGGAAGGTGCCTATGTAAGTTACCTTGAAGGCTGCACCGCGCCCATGCGCGATGAAAACCAGCTGCATGCCGCGGTGGTGGAACTCATCGCGCTGGAAGGTGCGCGGATCAAATATTCCACAGTACAGAACTGGTACCCCGGCGATGAGCACGGCATGGGTGGCATCTACAATTTCGTCACCAAACGCGGCGACTGTCGTGGTGCCAACTCACGCATCTCCTGGACGCAGGTAGAGACCGGTTCGGCCATCACCTGGAAATATCCCAGCGTGCTGCTGAAGGGCGACAACTCCATCGGCGAGTTCTATTCGGTGGCGGTGGCCAACCATTACCAGCAGGCCGATACCGGTACCAAAATGATCCACATCGGCAAAAACACCAAGAGCACTATCGTCTCCAAGGGCATCTCTGCCGGTCATGGCCAAAACAGTTACCGCGGATTGGTTAAAGTCGTAGCCGCGGCCGAGCATGCGCGCAACTATACTCAGTGCGATTCACTGCTCATGAGCGACCGCTGTGGCGCCCACACCTTCCCGTATATGGAAGTGAAGAACCCCACTGCCACGGTCGAGCACGAAGCGACTACGTCCAAGATCAGCGACGACCAGCTGTTCTATTGCCGCAGCCGCGGCATCGATACCGAAGACGCGGTCAACATGATCGTCAGCGGCTTCTGCAAGGACGTGTTCAAGGAGCTGCCCATGGAGTTTGCGGTGGAGGCGCAGCGTCTTCTGGCGGTGACGCTGGAAGGTGCTGTGGGTTAACCCCCCCACCCCACCCTCTCCCACCGGGGGAGAGGCTGAAATGTCGAAGAGGATTTGAACTACATGCTGAGCATCAAGAATCTACACGCCAAGGTCGAGGGCCGAGAGATCCTCAAGGGACTCAACCTTGAGGTCAAAACGGGCGAAGTGCATGCCATCATGGGCCCCAACGGCTCTGGCAAGAGCACCCTGGTGCACATACTCGCCGGCCGCGGAGGCTACGAAGTAACCGCCGGCAGCATCACCTATCTCGGCAAGGATCTGCTCGGCATGCCGCCCGAGGAGCGCGCCCGCGCCGGCGTGTTCCTGGCATTCCAATACCCGGTGGAGATCCCGGGCGTCAATAACGTGTATCTGCTCAAAGCTGCCTACAACGCCATCCGCAAGTCACGTGGTGAATCGCAGTTGGATGCCATGGATTTCCTAGCGGTGGTCAAGGCCAAGATGCAGTTCATGGGTATCGATCCGAGTTTCCTGAACCGCGCGGTCAATGAAGGCTTCTCGGGCGGCGAGAAGAAACGCAACGAGATCCTGCAGATGCTAGTGCTGGAACCGAAGCTGGCGCTGCTGGACGAGACCGATTCCGGCCTGGACATCGATGCCCTCAAAATCGTGGCCCAGGGCATCAACAGGCTGCGCAGTCCAAAACACGCCATGGTCATGGTTACCCACTACCAGCGGTTACTGGATTACGTGGAGCCGGATATCGTGCACGTGCTGGCCGGTGGCCGCATCCTCAAATCCGGCGACAAGCAGCTGGCGCTGGAACTGGAGCGCCGCGGTTATGACTGGGTGCTGGCCGAGGCGGCAGCATGAATGCGGTGGCCGAAGCGCTGCGCCCGTACACGGAGGGATTCGAGGCATTCGCATCCGCGCACGCGGATAAGACCATATGGCTGAAAGATCTGCGCCGTGATGCGTTCGCGCATTTCACTGCACAGGGCTTCCCCGGCGAGCGTGATGAAGACTGGAAGTACACCAGTCTGCGGCCGCTGCAAAAACGCGGCTTCGTTTCTGCACGATCGGTACCTGAACAGATACAGCCGGGCTTGCTGGAGCCGGTCCTGCTGCGTGAGCAACCCGCCTATAAGCTCATCTTCATCAACGGCAGCTACGCGCCGGCGCTCAGCGATGCTGCCGAAGGGATCCCCGGCCTGCACATCACCGAGCTGAGCAAGTCACTGCAACAGGGTGCCAATAGCCTGCAAACGTGGCTCGCGCCCGAACCCATCTGGAAACAGGATAGTTTCACAGCCCTGAACACGGCATTCCTCCAGGACGGAGTTCTCATCGAATGCGATGCGGATATCCATCTGGAACGTCTGCTGCAGCTGATCTTCGTCTCGCACCAGCTACCACAGCCCAGTGCCTGCTATCCGCGCATCCTGTTGAGATTCGGCGCGCGCTCCCAGGCTACAGTCGTTGAAACCTATTACGGCCTTGAAGGTTCAGCCAACTTCACCGACAGTGTTACCCAGGTCCTGCTCGACGACAGCGCCAGACTCGAACACCTGCGCATCCAAAGGGAAAGCCCTGCGGATTTCCATGTGAGCCGCGTGGCGGTCGACCAGCAGCATGCCAGTTCTTACACGTCGCACACCTTCAACCTGGGCGGGCTGTGGATACGTAACGACCTGCAGGCACGCCTGCAAGCGCCACAGGTGCGCACCGTGTTCAATGGCTTGTATGCCGTCAGCGGCAGACAGCACGTGGACAACCACACGCGCATCGAACATCTGTCACCCGACACCCGCAGCGACGAGCTGTACCACGGCATCCTCAGCGGCCACGCGCGCGCTGTATTCAACGGCAAGGTAATCGTGGCCAAGCACGCGGTCAAGACCGATGCGGCCCAGAGCAACCACAACCTGCTGCTATCGCGCGGTGCCGAGATCGATACTAAGCCGGAACTGGAGATCTATGCCGACGACGTGCAATGCAGCCACGGCGCCACCATCGGCCAACTGGATCAGCAGGCGCTCTTCTACCTGCGTTCCCGCGGCATCGATGCGGAGACTGCGCGCAGCATGCTGGTACACGCTTTTGCCATCAGGGTGCTGGAGCGCATCGAGATGCCGGAACTACGTGCCTACGCGGCACGTCAGATCGAATCTGTACTACCAAACCAGGCTACTGCGATGGAGCAACTGTGAACGCACGGCACGACAGCTTGCATAGATCTGTCGCGAAGCCGGTGTTCGATGCGCTGGGCTGGCGGCAGGATTTCCCCATATTCAGGCAATCGGTCCACGGCAAGCCGCTGGTATATCTGGACAATGCCGCTACTTCCCAGAAACCCCAGGCAGTCATCGATGCGGTTTCGGATTATTACCAGCGCTACAATTCGAATGTGCACCGCGGTGTGCATCAGTTGAGTGAAATGGCTACCACTGCGTATGAGAGTGCGCGCGCGAAACTCCGACATTTCATCAATGCCGCTTCACTCAAAGAAATCATCTTCGTGCGTGGCACTACCGAAGCCATCAACCTGGTGGCCCAGAGCTATGGTCACAGCCGTTTCCAGGCCGGTGATGAGATCATCCTCTCGGAGATGGAGCACCATTCCAATATAGTGCCCTGGCAACTGCTAAGTGAGCAGATGGGCGCGGTGCTCAAGATAATTCCCATCAATGACGCCGGCGAGCTGCAACCCGGCGCCTATGAAAAACTGTTCGGCCCACATACCCGGCTGGTGGCGGTGACGCACATCTCCAATGCCCTTGGCAGCATTAACCCTGTGAAGGAGATGGTTGCGCTGGCACATCAGCACGGCGTACCGGTGTTGCTGGACGGCGCTCAGGCAGTACCGCATCTGCCGGTGGATGTCCGGGACCTGGACTGCGATTTCTACGCGTTTTCCAGCCACAAGATGTTCGGCCCCACCGGCATCGGCGTGCTGTACGCAAAAGAAAACTTGCTCGCCGAGATGCCTCCCTATCAGGGCGGCGGCGAAATGATCCGCACGGTGCGCTTTTCCGGCAGCACCTGGAACGAGCTGCCCCACAAGTTCGAGGCCGGCACGCCGGACATCGCCGGCGCCATCGGCCTGGGCGCAGCCGTGGATTACCTGGGAACCATCGGCATAGCTGCCATCCGGGCGTATGAAAGCGGCTTGCTTGAATACGGCACGCAGCGCTTGCAGGCGGTGCATGGCTTGAAACTTGTAGGCACCGCGCGGCACAAGGCCAGTGTCCTGTCCTTCGTGATGGATGGGATACATCCCCACGACATCGGCACCATCGTGGACCAGGAAGGCGTGGCCATCCGCACCGGCCATCATTGCGCCATGCCGGTGATGGAACATTTCCACATCCCCGCCACCGCCCGTGCTTCCCTGGCCTTCTACAACACCCGCAAGGATATCGATGCACTGGTGCAGGCCCTGGGGAAAGTCCGTGAGGTATTCGGCTGATGGACCTGAAGGATCTCTACCAGGATGTGATCGTGGATCACAACCGCAATCCGCGTAACTTCCGCAAGATTACAAACGCCACCAGCGTGCAGGAAGGCTTCAACCCCCTGTGCGGTGACAAGCTTACTGTGTATCTCAAGCTCGACGGCGACCGCATCAGCGACGTGAGTTTCGAGGGTTCCGGTTGCGCCATATCCGTCGCTTCGGCATCACTCATGAGCGAAGCCCTCAAAGGCAAGACGGTGGTGCAAGCCGAACAACTGTTCGAAAAAATGCATGCGCTGCTCACCATCGAAGATGCGAGTCGTGACCTGGAATCCCTGGGCAAGCTCGCGGCCCTCTCTGGTGTGCACGAGTATCCCTCGCGGGTCAAATGTGCAACGCTTTGCTGGCACACACTCAAGAATGCTCTGGAACGTCCCGGAACCCAGCCGGTCTCTACGGAATAATCCATGTACGATCGCGATCCCGTCATCCTGACACGCGCCTGCGAAGCGGCCATGATCCCCGTCGGAACCCGCGTCATCATTCCGGAAGGCACGGAAGTGAACGTGGCCCAGTCCCTGGGCGGAAGTTTCACCGTGTACGTGGACGGCAACCTGCTGCGTATCGCCGGCAAGGATGCGGATGCCCTAGGACTGGAGCCACCGGAGCAACCCAAGCTGCCGGATAACCATACCGATGCAGATGTGGAAAGACTGGTCTGGGATCAGATGAAGACCTGTTATGACCCGGAGATCCCCGTAAATATCGTGGACTTGGGTCTGGTGTACGAATGCAAGCTCAGCGATGCCGGTGACGGCAAGAAGCACGTGGATGTGAAGATGACCCTGACGGCTCCTGGCTGCGGCATGGGTAATATCTTGTCGGCGGATGTGCAGCAGAAGATCGAATCGGTACCGCTAGTGAAAGACGCGCGCGTGGAACTGGTGTTCGACCCGCCCTGGAGCCGCGAGATGATGTCGGAAGAGGCCAAGCTCCAAACCGGCATGTACTACTGACCGAAATACGTCTATTGCTCTCAATATGGATTCTCTGAATCTATCACGTCTCCTCGCCCCTTGTGGGAGAGGGTTAAAGTGAGGGGTAATTAAGGCTATGGCTGATTGGGTCAACGTAGCTCCCGTCGAAAATATCCCACCCGGCCAATACAAGACCATCGATATCAGCGATATCTTGGTGGCAGTGTTCAACATCGATGGCAAGTTCTACGCCATCGAGGATGTCTGCACTCATGACGGCGGCATCCTCACCGGCGGGCAGGTCGCAGGTTGCGTGATCACCTGCCCCCGGCATGGCGCCCAGTTCGACGTGCGCACCGGAGAAGTACTGGCTGAACCCGCCTATGAACCGGTCTCAACCTTTCCCGTGCGCGTCCAGGATGGCATGGTGCAGGTGAAGGATGATCGCTGGGATTGATTCGCAGAGTTTCTACTGCCCGCCTCTCTCATTTTTGTTTTCATTATCTACCGTATATTCACCCTCGATCGTAACGCCACTTTCTTGTTTCCCTCGCGTGTGATGCGGGTGCACGTTCAAACCGAGCTTGCGACGCAGCCACCAGGAACGTAGGTACAAGATAAAGAACAGAATGACAGCAAGGCCTATCAGGATGGCAATGATGATCGCACCGAAAAACAGCGCGAATAATCCTGCAGCTATCAACAGCAAAGACGTCAGTAACCGGGCGAACGGCCCGCGCTGGGATTGAGGTTGCATGCCTTGCAAACGAAACATTAAATGCATGCTCCAGTCATTAAAAAAAATTATCGGTAATTTTCGCCGCAGCTAAAGTCAAATCGATAGCCTGCACGTCATTTTCTTCGCTGCCGTCTGGGGGCTCGAATGCTAGACGTCTACTGGGTGTGTTGACCGTCTGCCAGCGCAATGCCGTGGATGAGCGCCGGCGCGGATAGAACGCAGCTGTACAGCAATCCAGCGCGCCGGCGATGTGCAGCGGTCCAGTAGAGCCGCTGATGAACACATCGCAGAATTGCAGGTGCCGGGCGAAATCCAGCAGACCTTTCTTCGAGACATAGATCGAGTGGGGTTCTTTGGATAACAAACTGGCGATGCGTTGCGACTGTTCTTCTTCCCCAGGACCTGCTGTCAACACGAAATGCAGTCTCTTGGACGACGCCAGCTTATGGATGAGGCTCGCGTAGTGCCCCAGGGACAGGTTGGTGGCTGAACCGCCATGACCCGCATGCACGAACACCAGTTTCTTCTTCGCCTGGATCTTGTGCGCTTTCCTGAACTTTCTTTCCAATCCAGCGATAACCTTAGTCTTGAACGTGAGATAGGGCGGCTCCACGGCCTTTGGTTTCGCGATCCCCTGCTCCGCCAGGAACTTCCGTGCAATATCCAGATTGTATTCATATTCCGGCTTCTCGGAATGGGAGCGGCGTTGGAGGATGCGATGGTTGTAGAACAGCTGTGCCAGCTTGGTAGCTGGCGCGTAGCGCTGCGGAATACCGGCAAGCCATACTCCTAGCCCCGTATCGAAGCGCGAGAACAGTGTGATCACCGCGTCGAACTTCTTTGGTTTGAGTAGCTTCGCCAGCGCCAAACCATTGCGCACATCGCTCTTAAGCTCTGGGTCCACGATAACTTCATCAATATATGAACAAGCTTCCGTCAGTGGTGCCGTATACGACGGCACCAGCACCGCAATACGTGCCTTGGGTAGATTCTTGCGTAGCAGGGCCAGCACCGGCCAAGCAAGCATAAAATCGCCGAGCTTATCGTTGCGGATGACGAGGATTTTTTGTTTGGGTTTCATGGGTGGCTATACCTAAAGAATTTGGCAGGGAGAGTGGGATTATTCCGGGCAACCCTGCCCTCCACCCCTTCGGGGCCCGCGTTACGCGCGGTTCAAAATTGCTCCAGACAATTGTGTCGAACCCGGCCGATATATTCTTTCGTAGGTTTGAATTGTAGCTCCGCTTCCTATCACTGATATTGAAACGCGACATGTCAGTTTAAATTGGCGGTGGGTACAGTCTACTGCTAACCCCTCTCCGCTCGAATTCCCTGTTAAACAGGGAATTAGCAGGAAATTTTGCTATTCCCAGACTCTAACACACTAAAACAGTGTCTAAAAACACTGTGGTAACAGCTGGTTACGAGCAAATTCCCTGCTCAACGGAGCAGGGAATTTAAATGCCTGAACACGGAATTTTAATTCCCTGATATGTATTTTAATGTTATAGAAATTGTCTCCCTTGTCAGCACTTACCCCAGCACAGGCAGGCGGACAGGTCATCAGTAAATAGGGGTGTTGTAAGTCCAGTCCTCAGAGTATTACTATATAATTTGTGGTAATACACAGGAGCATAACATGGCCACCAGTATGACGGTAAAAGGTCAGGTCACGATTCCCAAAAAAGTGCGCGAGGCGCTCAAGCTCAAGCCTGGCAGTCGCGTGGAGTTCGATGTGAACCCCGTGGGACAGGTGATCATCCACAAGGCCGGCGCCCAGCCGGTCAGGAATGGCGACCGCTTCGCCGCGGCACGCGGCAAAGCGCAGGTCAAGTGGCGCACTCATGAACTAATGGCTCTGCTGCGCGGAAACGATTGATGATATTGGTGGACACCAATGTCTTGGTGGATGTCCTGGAAGACGACCCGGACTGGGCCGATTGGTCCATCCGGCAGCTCTGGGCCCAGGCGCAGGTGCATGATCTCCTCATCAATCCGGTGATCTATGCCGAGCTGTCCCTGACGTTCGAATCCGCCGAGGATCTGGACAAGACTCTGGACAGCATGGCGCTGCAGGTCGAGAACATCCCGCGCCCCGCGTTATTCCTTGCCGGCAAAGCCTTCATAAAATACCGGAGCGGCGGTGGCAGCAAAAACAACGTGCTGGCGGATTTCTTCATCGGCGCGCACGCGGCGGTGCTGAGCTGCCCGATCCTAACCCGTGATGCCACGCGCTACCGTAACTATTTCCCGACCGTGATGCTACTCACACCCTAAACACACTCCGTTGTCCTATTCGCGTGTCCCGATGGGTGTCCCCAGGATTCATACTTGGTTATTTCGAATTGTCATGCATCCGCTGGCTAATCCTTCATTCTTTTTCAGACTATCTGCCACCGATAATCCTGGATACTGGCCAAAGGGTTTGATTTTTTTGATACCCTCACCTTCTGCACCTATCAGCTCGCGGACGGAGGGATTCAAGGGCATGATCATGGGTATTCAATACCTCTAAATATATAGAGGATTCCATGCCATCCCAGTCGGTGCTGGCTTTGATGGTTATCTTACCCCTGCTACTGATCGGTGCCACGCTCCTCGTTTGCCGTATCTACTGCAACCACGTGCCCCGCTATGGGCGGCGCAAGCCGCTGGCGGTGCCAAGCCACCTACGCATGCCTGCCAAGCCGGAATGGGTTCGACAGGAGATCATCAAACTGAAGGCCCAAGGGCCGGATCTGGGATGCCGGCACCTCGCCATGATCTTCAATCGCCGCTATGCGGCTAAGGGCATGACCGTG
>JBAWFD010000081.1:0-6513 GCA_049591615.1 Gammaproteobacteria bacterium
GTGAGGGCCGCCAGGGCACGCTTCTTGCGCTCGTGCCCGCTCAAGTGGGTGAGCATCAGCGGCAAGGCCACGTTCTGTTCGGCGTTGAGCACCGGCAGCAAGTGATACAGCTGGAACACGAAACCCACATGGCGCGCGCGCCAGCCGGAGAGCGCGCTGTCGCTCAGGGTGTGGATGGGCTGGCCATCGATGATGACTTCACCGGAGGTGGGGCGGTCCAAGCCACCGAGGATGTTCATGAGCGTGGTCTTGCCGGAACCGGACGGTCCCATGAGTGCCAGGAAGTCGCCGCGCGGCACCGCCAGGTCCAGACGCTTGAGCACCTCAACGGTTTCCGAACCGCGTTTGTAGAGCTTGGTGACACCGCGCAGATTCACCAGCGGCTGGTTGCGGGTATTTTCAACGGTAACTGTGGACATGCTGTTCTCCTTCAACAATTCATATCATGTTTATTTATGGCGAGGCATCGTGGTGCTTCACCAGACTCTCTAACCCTCACTGATCCCGGTCCTGCACTCTCTCGCCATCGTGTAACGGCGCTTTTGACGAAACCACCAATGTCTCACCGCCACTGAGGCCTGAGAGTACCGTCACCTGCTTATCAGGCGCCGGCAAAGTCTTCACGCTCTGCTGTTTCACATGTCCCTGCTGCACCAGATATACGTACTGATTGCCGCTGCCACCCTGCACCGCGGTCTGTGGAATCACGATGCGCGTGATCTGCGGCTCGGGATTCTTGCTGGCTTCCGCATAGAACCACACCTGCACGCCCATCTGCGGGAGGATGCGCGGATCCAGTTTATCGAAGGCGATGCGTACCTTGACGGTGGCTTTCTCCTGGTTGGCGGTGGGCACCACGCTGATGACGTGCGCGGGGATGTGCCAGTTGGGATACGCGTCCAGCACCGCGTCTACTGGCATGCCATCCTTCACCCGCTGGATGTAGGCCTCGTTCACATCCACATCGACCTCCAGGGAACGCATGTCCACCAACAAGCAAATGCCGGTTTTGGTGAAGCCGCCGACGGCGGCCGGTGAGATCATCTCGCCCGGATGCGCGTACTTTTCCGTGACCACGCCTGAGAACGGCGCGCGGATAATGGTGTAATCCAGATAGATCTTGCTGCTCTGCAGGCTGTCCAGGTCCACCTTGACCTGGCCCTGGGCATGTTCGAGATTGGCCTGGTCGATGGCGACCGCGGCCTGGGCACTATCCAGATCCGATTGGCTCAATAATCCCTGCTTCGCCAGGGTCACAGTGCGCGTCAGGTTCTGCTGGTCTTTGAGCAGCTGCGCCTGATTCTGGGCCACTAAAGCCTGATCGGTTTGCAATTGGCTGACGGCGGTAGCTACGGTGGCAAGTGCGGCGCTGTCATCCAGGCGTGCCAGCACCTGGTCCTTCTTCACATGCATGCCCTCTTCCACATACACCGCGTTGATCATGCCGGTGATCTGGGACGAGACCGTGGCCTGCTGCTGCGCGACCACGTAACCGGAAGCATTCAGGATACTGCCGCCGGCAGCGTCGCCGCCCTGCACCGCCACGGTCATGGTCTGCACGCTTGCCGCTTTGGGCTGGAACAACCACCAGGCGACGGCGGCCACGACGACCACCAGGACCAGGAGCGTGCCGCCGAGCCACCATCCACGCCGTGGCGACGCAGGAGCCGGTGCGTCCCGGTCGATCTTCAGGGCGTTGAGCGCGTCTTTCTTATCCAATTGGATGGCTTCCCGGCTTTGTTGTCGATTAAATTTAGGCGCGTGACCGCCGGCTCACAATGATTATGTGACGAACCGTGGCGGTGATGGGACGGGACGCAGGTTGCAGAATCATGACGCGGCTTAGCGAAGGCCGCAAACATGTAGTCGCTGCGCAACTAGACGGTGCCGAGGGCAGCTTTGGCCTTATCCCGGTAGGAACGGCTCATGGTCAGCTTGCTGCCATCGCGCAGGATCACCGCCCGGTCGCCGTTGAATAGTGGCTGGATTTCCCGGATAGCCTCGATGCGCACCATGGTGGAGCGGTGGATACGGACGAATTGCCCGGGGTCGAGCTGGGTCTCGATCTGGTTCATGGTTTCGCGCACCAGATGGGTTTCCTTGCCGGCATGCAGACACACGTAATTGCCGGCGGTCTCCAGCCAGTCCACGCTATCGGTAGCCACGAATACAGTGCGGCCCACGGACTTGACGGCGAAGCGGTTGAGATACGCGCCTTTGTGTTCGGATACAGTCGCGGATGCCGGTAGCACCGATGCTGCGTCAGGTTTGGCATCCAGGTAATCGCGCACCCGACCCATGACTTTCGCCACCCGCTCGCGGTCGAACGGCTTGAGCAGAAAATCCACCGCATGCGCGGCGAAAGCCGGCACCGCGAATTCGTCGAAGGCCGTGATGAACACCACCGCCGGGCGCCGCTCGGCAGGAATTTTTCCCAGCAACTCTAATCCGTTCATGCCGGGCATCTGTATGTCCAGCAGCACCAGATCCGGTGTAAGTGTATCTATGGCGCTTAATGCGGCTTCGCCGTCGCCGCATTCGCCAACGATCTCCACGTCCGGCTCGGCCGCCAGATAACGGCGGGTACGCTGCCGGGACAGCGGCATGTCGTCAACGATCAGGGTACGGATTTTCATCGAAGGCAAAGGCCTCGTGGAATGGGATGTTCAGACAGGCGGTCAAGCCCTCGCCGGGCTGGCTGCGCAGTTCCAGACTGCCGAGTTCGCCATAAAGATAGCGCAAGCGCGCACGCGTGTTGTTGATGCCGATACCCTCACCGCTCTTTTTGGGGTCAGCGATCACCAGGCCCCAGCCATTGTCCTGCACCTCGATCACCAGCAGCTCGCCGCGGCGCTGGCTGCGCACCGTGATGTAGCCGGTGCCGCTGCGCCCGATGCCATGGGTCACGGCGTTCTCGACCAGCGGCTGCAGGATCATACCGGGCACGCGTGCGTTGAGGGTGTCATCGCTGATCTCCAGTTCCACGTGCAGGCGATCCTGTAGCAGGGTCTGCTGGATGGCCAGATAACGTTCCAGAAAATCCACTTCATCCCGCAAAGCGATCTCCTGCTGGTGGCTGTCGTCCAGGGATTTGCGCAGCAAACCACTCAACTGGGTGATGGTCCGGTCAGCGGCTTCGGGATTCTCATAGCTCAACTCCGAAATCGCATTCAGGGTGTTGAACAGAAAATGCGGATTCAGCTGGGTGCGCAGGCGGCGCAATTCGGCGCGCACCAGTTCGCGTTTGGCGCGGGTGTAATCGCGCCAAAACAATCCCGTCTGGCAGATGCCCCACACACCCAGATACATGGCAAATCCACGCGGTAATCCGGCCAGCAACGTTTGCATAAACGTGCCGGTATCGGGTACGGCTGTCAGACCTAATACCGGCCATTGCCAGCGGCGCACTAACACCAGGATCAGATACACCAGCAACACGCCAAATAAGAGTTGCTTGAACAACCACATCTTTCCGGGCCAATGGCGCTCGGGGCGACGGCGGTTGGAAAACAACACCAGAAAACCCACGATAGCCCATGGAAAACTTGATAGCAGCGCGCCGCCAAAGGTTGAAAGCACGCTGATACCCTGCTCTGAAACCGCTGCACCCAGATAATCGCTACTCGTGATCAGCAGTACCCACAGCATCCAGCCGGCAAATGTGATGCCCAACAGCCGGCGATGATGCAGTTGGTTTTTGTCTGTGGCTATAGCCATGGCACGCTCTGCATTGCCTCCTCAATACTCAACACCTGATATCCATCCATCAGCTACCAAGATACCGCTAACCGCTGCACAAGTCCTGTACACAAGCCACGACTCATCCCATGCCGGCCACGGTTCGTCACTTGTCCATTGTGCGTATCGCGCCAGGCATCTATCTTCAGAGCGTGTAACCAAGCGGCGGACGCCATGATCCAACATGCTCTTTCAGCTTGCCAAGCATCGTTAAAGTGCTTACCCTTTGCAGTCCCGCATCGACACTACTTCAGTGTAAATAAATCATGGATGCAGCCTTCGCCCGCAATCAGATGGTCAGCCAGCAGATACGCGCCTGGGATGTGCTCGACCCACGGGTGCTCGCAATCCTTGAAGCTCTGCCGCGCGATCAGTTCGTGCCGCAAGCCTATCGCCAGTTGGCCTTCGCCGATACCCAGATCCCGTTGTCGCATGCACAAGTGATGATGGCGCCCAAAGTGGAAGGCCGGATGCTACAGGCGCTCGACCCGCAACCCGACGAGAGTGTGCTGGAAATCGGCAGCGGCAGTGGTTTCATCAGCGCCTGCCTGGCAAAAATGGCCGGTGAGGTGCTGTCCGTGGATATCTATCCGGAGTTTACTGCCGGTGCTGGCAAAATCCTCAAGAGTCTGGGCATCCGCAATGTGCAGCTCGAAACCCGCGATGCTACACAACTCGACTGGCTCAGCCAGCGCTTCGACGCCATTGCCGTGACCGGTTCACTGCCCGTTTACCAGGAAACCTATGCGCAGCATCTCAATATCGGCGGACGCCTGTTTGTGATCGCCGGGGAATCACCGGTGATGGAAGCGCTGCTGATCATGCGCGTGGCGGAAGACGCCTGGTCACGGCTGAGCCTGTTTGAAACCGGGTTGCCGGCGCTGGTCAACGCGGTTACACCACAGCATTTCATTTTCTGAGAAACGATGTATGCCGGTCCGCTCCCTCACGCCACGCCAAGTGACCGACCTGCAGGCGAAATCCACGCAGCCGGTGACCATCCTGGATGTGCGCGAACCTTGGGAATTTGAACGCGTGCACCTGCCGGATTGCCTGCATATTCCTATGGACGATCTGCGGGAGCGCCTGGATGAACTGGACCGGGAACGGACCTATGTGATCTTGTGTCATCACGGTAACCGCAGTCAGCAGGTGGCAGCTTTCATGCAATCCCGCGGCTTCAAGGATGTCATCAATCTGGCGGGCGGCATCGAGGACTGGGCCGTCAGCCTCGAGCCAGGCTTGCCCCGTTATTAAATGCCGCGAGAAGCCGATAAAATCGCCCGGGCTTGCAGGACTTGCGTACAGCCCATAAACGTTATAGTGTTATATCTAACCAGTACACCTACGGGAATCAGCAACAAGGAACTTTCAAGGTGAATACCCTACGCACTCTATTACTCGTCCTGGTCGCGGCCGGGTTCATGGTGGCCACGCCGGCCTACAGCGCTGATCTCTGGGACGTCTACCAGCTGGCGCTCAATAACGATCCGACGTTTGCCCAGGCCCAGGCCACCTACGAAGCCGCACTCGAGGACAAACCCATCGCACAGGCCGGATACTTGCCGAACGTCAATCTCACCGGGTCACGTAATGTCACAAAATCCAGCGGCCAGATACCCTTTTATTACGATCCGAACACGAATTCTTATATACAAGCGAATACCAGCGAACATTCCTACACAACCCAGTATACCGCGCAGCTGACCCAGCCGATCTTCGATTGGTCCGCCTGGGAGACCATCAAACAGGCGGATGCCTCAGTGGCCCAAGCGCAGGCAACGTTCGTGGCCGCGCAACAGGATCTGATCGTGCGCACCGCCACCGCCTATTTCAACGTGATCACCGCGCGCGATACTCTGGCGGCGGACCATGCCGCGACACTCGCCAACGGCAAGCAGCTGGATCAAACCAAGGCCAAGTATCAGGTGGGCATGAGCGCCATCACCGACGTGCAGAATGCCCAAGCGGCCTACGACCAATCGGTCGCCAATGAGATCGCCGCCCAGCAGCAGGTCATCAATGCCGAAGAGAGCCTGCGCGCCATCACCGGCCAGCCGGTGGGGGTGCTCCAGGAGCCGGTGACCGGCATGCCGTTGCGCATCCCCGAACCCGACAATGCCCAACAATGGGTGGACACAGCTCTTAAAGAAAATCCCACCCTGATGGCGGCCCAGGCAGCCGCGGATGCTGCGTCACACAATGTTTCCATCAAGCGCAGCGGCCATTATCCGACCCTGGATCTGACACTCAGCCACAACAAGAACAATAACACCTCTATTTACAACATCGACTCGCCAGGAGTCCCCCCGAATGTCAGTGAATTGCAAGATATCTCTGGCAACACCGCCATGCTGCAATTGAACATTCCGATCTTCTCAGGCGGCGCTGTCAGTGCCCAGGTGACCCAAGCGCAACGTCAGTACGATGCCGCCGTGGATCAGGTCAAGTTCGTCAACCGCCAGACGGTACAACAAACACGCACCTCCTATCTGGGTGTGCTCACCGGCATCTCCCAGGTACGCGCCTTGCAGCAATCGGTGAAATCCAACCAGACTTCGCTGCAGGCCATGGAGACCGGCATGCAGGTGGGCACGCGCACCATCGTGGATGTGTTGCTGGCGCGCCAGAACCTGGTGACCGCGCAGACCAGCTATGCCCAGAGCCGCGACAGCTATCTGACCGACGTGTTGCAGCTCAAGCAGGCGGCCGGCATCCTCGGCCCCAACGACCTTAAGCAGATCAACGTGTTATTGCAGGTCCCCACACCCATGT
>JBAWFD010000082.1:0-3795 GCA_049591615.1 Gammaproteobacteria bacterium
GGCTATTACCTCCCGCAGGGAGGCATCCTTCTCCAACGCCACCATCTGGGCCCGCGGGATCATGATGTCGCGGGCCTGCATATCCGCCACCTGCAACACACCCTCCAGCATGGACTGGGCATCGCTATCGAACAGGTTGCGGTTCTGGGCGTCGCGCAGCAGCTCCAAGAGCTCGCCGCGGTCGCGGGGCTCGCCGCTCAAGGCCTGGCGCAGGTTCTCGAACCAGGCGCGCAGGCCGGGACTTCGGTCGGGTGAGATGCTTTCAGAGGGCATGGATGGGTTCAACTGTGTGGCAATAGAGGTAAGTTTACATGCTGTGGACCTAGGCCAAAAACCCCTGCAGATTCCGTCAGCGATAGGGATCCGGGTAACCCAGGCCGGCGAGGATCAAGGTCTCCAGTGACTCCATTTGCTCCGCTTGGGCGCTGGTTTCATGGTCGTACCCCAGCAGATGCAGCGTGCCGTGAATGGTAAGGTGCGCCCAATGCGCCTCCGGGCTTTTGACCTGCTCTGCCGCTTGTCGTATCACCACCGGCGCGCACAAAACCAGGTCGCCCAGTAGAGGTGATGCGATATCCGCCGGTAATTGCGCCGGAAATGACAATACGTTGGTCGGGGAGTCTTTTTGTCGGTAACGGCGATTGAGCATACGCCCTTCGTCTTCATCCACGATACGCACCGTCACTTCCGCTGACGCATGCCGGCCGGCCAGTGCAGCGCTTATCCAGCGCTTGAAGTCCGCTTTGGAAGGCAGATTTTTCGCGTGCGTGGCATTCTGCAAGACCACTCGTGGATTAACGGCCATGTGTTTCTTGTTAGAGGTATTGATCCTTAACTGTTCGGTTCTTCCGGCAGATCGCGCTGTTCATAGGCAGCGACAATGCGCTGCACCAACGGATGGCGCACTACATCGGCGGCCGTAAAGAACGTAAAGCTTACGCCCGGCATGTCACGCAAGAGTTCCACCGCATCCCGTAATCCTGAGCGCCGTGGCTGGGGGATATCCACCTGGGTGATATCGCCGGTGACCACGGTACGCGAGCCAAAGCCGATGCGGGTCAGGAACATCTTCATCTGATCGATAGTGGTGTTCTGGGCTTCATCCAGGATGATGAAAGCTTCATTGAGGGTACGTCCGCGCATGAATGCCAGCGGTGCCACCTCGATGACACCGCGTTCCAGCAGTTTACCGACCCGCTCGAAGCCCAGCATCTCGTAAAGGGCATCATAGATAGGACGCAGATAGGGGTCCACCTTCTCCGTCAGGTCTCCCGGGAGGAACCCGAGACGCTCACCGGCCTCCACCGCGGGGCGCACTAGTACCAAGCGTCGTACCTGATCGCGGTTGAGAGCAGCCACGGCACTGGCCACCGCCAAATAGGTCTTGCCGGTACCCGCCGGACCGATGCCGAAGGTCAGATCGCATGCGGCGATGTTCTGCAGATAATGCCGCTGATTGGGCCCGCGTCCCCGTATCCGTCCTTCCTTGGTGGAAACCACGATATCGTCCGCTCCTTCCGCATCATCCTTGTTTCCCAATAAAGCACTGACACCGGATTCCTGCAGACTCACATGTACCGTCTCACGCCTTATGCGTTCTTGCGCAGTGGCTGTATAAAGCTGCTTGAGTATGGCCACCGCCACCTGCGCTGGGCGTGGGTCGCCGATGACGCGGAAGTGATTGCCGCGGTTATTGATCTCGACACCCAGGCGCTGTTCGATCTGGCGCAGATGCTCGTCGAACTGGCCGCAGAGATTCGCCAACCTAGCGTTATCAGCGGGTTCCAGCGCCAGATCAATTGAAACAGGAGTCGTTTCAGCCAAGAGCCTGGCCAACAGTTGCTTGCGGCATCAAACCAACAGCCAGTGGTGTGGAGCTATTTAATAAATGCCCACGCAGAGAATTTTGCTTGACATCGGTGATCATCACTTCTGTGAAACGACCGATGTATTTTGAATCACCGGCAAAATTTACCCAGCGGTTGCATTCGGTCCTGCCCGCAAGCTCGCGTGGGTCCTTCGTCGAGGGCCGCTCCACCAGCACGCGTTGTACAGTGCCCACCAGACGCTGCATGTACACCTGACCGAAGTCATGTATACGCGCTTGCAGGATCTTAAGCCGCTGGACCTTTTCTGCATTCGGCACATCATCCGCAAACGCTGCTGCTGGCGTACCGGGACGCTTGCTGTAGATGAAACTGAAGGCTTGATCGAATTGGATTTCCTCAACCAACTGCAAAGTTGATTGGAAATCTGTTTCCATTTCGCCCGGGAAACCCACGATGATATCGGTGGACAAGCTGATACCGGGACGCACTTTTTTGAGCCTCCTGATCTTGGCCTTGTATTCCAGCACCGTGTGGTTACGTTTCATGGCGGCCAGGATCCGGTCTGATCCGCTCTGCACCGGCAGATGCAGGTAATTGGCTAGCTTCGGAACTTCGGCAAATGCCTCGATCAGTCGCTCAGAAAACTCCAGGGGATGCGAGGTGGTGAATCGGATGCGTTCAATGCCATCCATAACGGCTACATATTCGATCAACATGGCCAGGTCAGCCGCCGAGCCGTCGTGCTTCTGGCCGCGGTAACCGTTGACGTTCTGCCCCAGCAGTGTCACTTCCTTCACCCCTTGACTTGCCAAGCCGGCGATTTCAGCCAGTACGTCATTGAAGGGACGGCTGACCTCCTCGCCGCGGGTGTAGGGCACCACGCAGAAGGTGCAGTACTTGCTGCAACCCTCCATGATGGATACGAAGGCCGTAGCACCTTCTGCTGTTGCCGGCGGCAGACTGTCGAATTTCTCTATCTCTGGGAAGGATATATCCACCACTGGCCGGTGGGTGCGGCGTGTTTCTTCCAGCATTTCCGGCAGACGGTGCAGGGTCTGGGGACCGAAAACCAGGTCCACGAACGGCGCCCGCTTCACGATGCCCGCGCCTTCCTGGCTGGCCACACATCCGCCCACTCCGATGACCAGATTTGGATTCCGCTGTTTCAGCTCACGCCACAGACCCAGCTGAGAAAACACTTTCTCCTGGGCCTTCTCGCGCACCGAGCAGGTGTTCAGCAGGATCACGTCCGCTTCCTCTGCCCGCTGCGTCGACTCCAGGTTATGGGATGCCTTGAGTACCTCCGCCATCCTGGCGGAATCGTACTCATTCATCTGGCAACCGAATGTTTTGACTAGAAGCGTTCCGGACATGTTGGAAAGATCAACGGGCGCCAAACCCTGTGATGAGTATGCGCAACGTGCGTATCAGGATGGAAAAATCCAACCAGATTGATATATGGCGGATGTAATATACATCACGTTCCAATTTTTCGGTTGTTGACTCCACATCTGCTGCATAACCATGCGTCACCTGCGCCCAGCCGGTGATGCCTGGTTTGACAATATGCCGATAGCCATAAAAAGGGATCTGCGACTCGAATTCTTTCACGAAGCATACCTGCTCAGGCCGCGGGCCCACAAAACTCATGTGCCCACGCAGGATATTCCAGAATTGCGGCAGCTCATCCAAACGCCATTTGCGTAATATGCTCCCCAAGCGGGTGATACGGATATCTTCATGATCTGCAAAGCGCGCGCCGTCGTTTTCTGACTGCAAATGCATACTGCGGAATTTCCGCATCAAAAATACGCGTCCGCCTTGCCCAATTCGCGGTTGAAAAAAGAAAACAGGCCCTGATGAGTCGATCTTGATGGCGAGCGCGACTAGAGCCATCAGAGGCGCGGCCACTGGCAACAAGGCCAGCAATACCAGCAAATCAAAGACACGCTTACCAAGCAAATAG
>JBAWFD010000083.1:0-1570 GCA_049591615.1 Gammaproteobacteria bacterium
GCATCACCTCGTCGATGCCGAGCGGCTCTTCTTCCACCACCGAGCTTACGAGGACACGCGCCGATGCGGTGCCGATGGCGCCGGCGAGCAGGCGCTCGCCATAGAGCACCAGCTCGGCATCGGCCTCGAAGGCGGCGGCGTCGCGGCCGCGCCGGCGCGCCCAGGCGGCGAACATCTCCTTGGCCCGCTGCTGGCCGAGAAAGCGCCCGACCATGCTCATGAGGTCGGGAAGCTGCGCGGTGCGGCGCCATAGCTGCGCCGCCTTGGCGCTTTCGAAGGCATCGACGAAGAGCGCCGCCTGCGCCCGCTCGACCGCGGATTGGCGCCCGATCAGCGAGAAGCCGACCAGCAGCGCGACATTGACGATGAGCGACCAGAAGGCGCTGTGCGCGACCGGGCTCAAGCCGTCGAGACCGAACAGCGCGTAGGGGTTGAGGAGACCAATCCCGAACGGCCCGCTGTCGATGAAGCTTTTCGGCAGCGCGCCGGCATGCGCGAAGGACGGCAGCGCCAGCGTGTAGACCCACACCGCGAAGCCCGCGGCGATGCCGGCGATGGCGCCGGCCCGCGTCGCCCGCCGCCAGAACAGGCCGAGCACGATGGCGGGAAAGAACTGCGCCACGCCGGCAAAGGACATGAGCCCGATCGAGACCAGCGAATACTCCTCGCCGGCATTGCGCATATAGAGATAGCCGAACACCATCACCATCGCCATGGCGGCGCGCCGGATCGACAGCAGCAGCGGGATCATGTCGCCGCGCCGCGCGAGCGCGCGCGGCCGCAGCTTGAACAGGATCGGCATCACCAGGTCGTTGCACACCATGGTGCTGAGCGCCGCGGCCGAGACGATGATCATGCCGGCCGAGGCGGAGAACCCGCCGATGAAGGCGGCAAGCGCCAGCCAGTTCTGTCCGGCCGCCAGCGGCAGGGTCAGGACGAAGCTGTCGGGGTCGGCGCCGCCCGGCAGCACCAGGCGCCCGGCGATGGCGATCGGCAGCACGAACAGGTTGATGAGAACGAGATAGATGGGAAACAGCCAGGCGGCGCGGCGGACCTCGGCCTCGCTATGGTTTTCCACCACCATGACGTGGAATTGCCGCGGCAAAAGCATGATCGCGAACAGCGACAACAGCGTCATGGCGCCGAACGGGGCAAGCTGTGGCAGACGGGTCAGTGCGGCCGCGGCCGTTGGCGTAGCGAGCGCGCGCGCGAACAGCGCGAACGGGCCGTGGAACATGACAAAGGTCACGAACACGCCGACCGCGATAAACGCCATCAACTTGACGATGGACTCCGCCGCGATCGCCAGCATCAAGCCGTCCTGATGCTCGGTCGCGTCGGTATGGCGCGTGCCGAATAGCACCGCGAAGGCCGCCATCGCCAACGCCACGAACAGCGCCACGTCGCCGAACAAGGGCGGTGCCGCACTGCCCGGCGAGGCTGCGGCAAGGATGGTGGAGACCGAGGTCGACACCGCTTTGAGCTGCAATGCGATGTAAGGGATCATGCCGACGATGGCGACCAGCGCCACCGTCGCCGCCACCGCTTGGCTTTTGCCGTAGCGCGCGGC
>JBAWFD010000084.1:0-1674 GCA_049591615.1 Gammaproteobacteria bacterium
GGTCCGGATGGCCAGATCACCGAGCAGGAAGTGGACATGCTCGATTTGCCCTACGATTTCGATTCCCTCATCGCCGCCGGTTCGATGAGTGGTTCCAGCGCCATCATCGTCATGGACGACAGCGTGGACATTGTCGAAGCCCTGGCGAACATCGCGGAATTTTACGCGCATGAAAGCTGCGGCCAATGCACGCCGTGCCGCGAAGGCGCGCTTTGGATGAGCAAGGCGCTGCATCGGCTCACGCACGGCGAAGGCCGCCCAGGCGACGCGGATTATCTCGTGAAAATTGCTGACAACATTCCCGGCGGCCGGACGATTTGCGCGTTTGGCGAAGCGTGCTCGTGGCCGGTGCAAAGTTTTGTCGGAAAATTCAAAGACGAATTTATCGCGAAAGGCAAAGCGGACGAGGAACGCCGCGCCAAGGAACACATTGAGCCGTCTGATGCCACTCCGCCCGAGCGGAAGGAATTGGCGACAGCGCATTGATTGCAATGTCCACAACAGCCACAACTGAAACCAGGCCCGCCCCCGTGATTGAAAAAATCAAGGTGAAGGTGGATGGCCGTGAAATCGACGTGCCCAAAACGACGCCCGACCCGATTTCCGGCAGGCAGATTCCCACCACGATGATCCAGGCCGCCGCGCAGATCGCCGTGGACGTGCCGCATTATTGTTACCATCCCAAACTGCCCGTCGCCGGCAATTGCCGCATGTGCCTCGTCGAGTTCGGCACCCCGGCCCTCGGCCCGGACCGCAAGCCGATTATAAATCCCGACGGCACGCCGAAAATCGCCAAATCGCCGCGCCCCGCCATTGCCTGCGCCACGCCGATTTCGCCCGGCATGGAAATCTATACTGATACGCCCGCCGTCAAACAAATGCGTCAGGGCGTTTTGGAGTTTCTCCTCATCAATCATCCGCTCGATTGCCCCATCTGCGACCAGGCCGGCGAATGCAAGCTGCAGGAATACTCGGTGGATTACGGCCAGAGCGCCAGCCGCTTTGTCGAACCCAAAGTTCACAAGCCCAAAGCCGTTGACCTGGGACCGCGCATCGTTCTCGACGACGAGCGTTGCATCCTCTGCACCCGCTGCATCCGGTTCTCGCGTGACATCGCGGGAGATGATGCGCTGGGAATCGTCAATCGCGGCAGCTATAACACGCTGACAGCCTATCCCGGAAAAGTTTTCGACAACAATTACACGCTCAACACGGTGGATATCTGCCCGGTTGGCGCGCTGACGTCCAAGGATTTTCGCTTCCAGATGCGGGTTTGGTTCCTCAAGGAAACCAGGAGCCTCTGCACCAGTTGCGCCACCGGATGCAACATCATCATCGGCTCGCGTGAAGAAAAAATATACCGCTACGAGCCGCGCCAGAACGACGCCGTTAATTCCTGCTGGATGTGCGACGCGGGCCGGTTGAATTACAAATGGGTCGGCCGCGTTGACCGCCTGAAGGACGTAATCGTGCGGGGGCAAAAATCTGTCTGGACCGTCGCGCTCAACGAAATTGCGGACAAACTCAAGAATGCGCCGCCCGGTTCCACGGCCATCATCGCTTCGGCGCGGCAGACGAATGAGGAACTTTGGCTTTTAAGCAAATTGAAGGCGAAACTTGGCGCGGTCAGCGATTCGATCCCGCGCATGGCCGAAGGCGACAAGCTGCTCGTCA
>JBAWFD010000085.1:0-10463 GCA_049591615.1 Gammaproteobacteria bacterium
GGATGTAGCGGTGCGTGATGGCCGCATCCAGCGCGGCCAGACTATCCTGCTGGAAGCTTTTGGTGGTGGGTTTACTTGGGGTGCGGCGCTCATCCGGTATTGATCCTTTCAAAAAAAGCATGTTCTCCGCTGTCGTTTCAATGCGGCTAACCTTAGTGCGAACGCAAAGAAAAAAAGGGAGGGCATAGCCCTCCCTTTCAATATCGTTCAACTAACCGCGATTACATCTGTACTGGTTTGATGCTAATGGCCTGACTCACCAACAAGGTTGGAGCGCCGGCAGCGTAGGCAGTCTTGTTATAGGCAGGAACGTCGGTTGCCAGGATGTCGTTGAACTGCGCTAGCACCTTATCCAGTCTCGCGCTGATTTCATCCGCAGTTGTCAGCATCGGTTCTGTGGGCAACTGACCCACCAGATAGCTTACATAACCCATGCTCTGCAGTTGGCCGTTGAGCCGGGAGAGCCAGTGGATATCGTCCTCCGGCACCGTATGCTGCAGGTCCGGGTTGTAAACGCTGTCCTTCAGGTCCGTAAGCTTTGTGTCGAGTGCCTTGGCTTGGGTCAATACAGAGTCGTATTGAGCCTGCTGATCGGGATGCGCGGCAACGCTCTGCTGGAAATCCTTGAGTGTGCTCTGCATGGCGACGATGCGGTTCAGCATCTCGTCGAAGGCGCTAGTTTGATTGCGGACTTCGAGGCTCAACTTGAGGTCGGCGCGCATGGCATCCAGGGGGATGTTCTGGTTCGGGTCGGCGTTTACCGTCACCGTGGTGTTTTGCGTCCGACCGTTGACGGTCACTGCCACCTTGTAGGTGCCGGGCAATACCTGCGGCCCACTGGGCGCAAATCCACCCTCTTCGGCATACGCGGGCGGATGTTCAAAATCCAATTGGGTAGGTGCGTCATAGTGCATGCTCCATACGAACTGGTTAACACCCGCCTTGGAAGGACCATAATCCGTGGCTACAGCTTGGCCCTTGTTGTCGGTGATCACGATTTTCACCGGCGATTGATGCTGGGCTTTTTCCGTCGGTGTGACTTTCAACTCACCCTTCAGGTAATAGTCGAGCATCGTGCCATCCGGAGCGTTAGGCGCAGTGAAGGACGGCTCGGCACCTTCACCGCGTGACCAGCGCACGAATTCAATGCCTTCCGAAGGTGTGAACAGATGAAACGCTTGCTGTGCTACTTCCTCATTCATTTCCTCAACGGGCCGGATGTTGTCAAGCACGAACAGTCCACGGCCGTGAGTGGCCACCACCAGCGCATGACGCACGAATTTAATATCGAATACCGGCGCCGTCGGGAAGTTAGCCTTGAGCTGCTGCCAGTGACCGCCATCATCCTGGGAATACCACAAGCCCGTCATGGTGCCGGCCACCAACAAGCCGCGCATGTTCGGGTCTTCACGCACCACCAGTACCGGTTGATCAGGAAGGCCATTATCGATACGACGCCAGGATTTGCCGTAGTTGTCCGTCTTGTAGACATAGGCGTGATGGTCATCCATTTCGTGGTTATCGAAGGCTGCATAGGCGGTGCCGGCATCAAAAGGCGACACGCCCAGCTGGTATACACGCGCCCACTTGGGAGCGCCTGAGGGCGTGACATTGTCCCAACTCTGGCCATCGTTGCGGCTCACCTGCACCAGCCCATCATCGGTGCCGACCCAGATGGTCTTGGCATCGGTGGGGGCGAGTGTCAATGAAAGGATGGTGTCGTAAGTCTCCGCGCCGGAAATATCATGATTTACCGGCCCGCCGGGATTGATTTGCTTGCTCTTGTCGTTGCGGGTGAGGTCGGGGCTGATGACCTTCCAGTGAGTGCCGCCGTCCGTTGACTTGAACAGCACGTTGCCGCCCATGTACACAGTGTTGACATCCGTAAGCGATACCGCGATGGGCGAAGTCCAGTTAAAACGGTATTTCTGGTCCTTGGTTTCCAAGTCATTGATAGCGCCGGGACCATGCAGGTACGGCATGATGCTCGGAGAAAGCTTGGTAAGCTTGTCGAAACGTGTGATGGCACCGGACTGTGCGTTTGCGTAAATGATGTTCGGATCGCTGGGTGCCGGCACTGCGTATTCACCGTCACCGCCCACAACGGTGTACCAATCAGCGCCGCTGACCGAGTCATCGGCTAGAGAACTGGATGCGCCACACCAGCCGCTATTGTCCTGCAGGCCGCCACACAGGTTATAGGGTGTCTTGCTGTCAGCTGCCACCATATAGAACTGTTCGATGGGCATGCCATCCAGGAAACGCCAGGTCTTGCCGCCATCCTGGCTGAGATAAGCACCGCCATCGTTGCCCTGGATAATACGGTCCGGATTGGTGGGGTCTTGCCAGAAGGCGTGGTGATCCACGTGTACGCTGGGGATGTCGATGGGCCGCGCGGTGTGCCCGCCATCGTCGGATTCCATCAGGAAGAATGACAGGAAATATATTTTGTTGGCGTCATTCGGCGAAACAAATAAGCGTGAAAAATAGAACGGCCGAACATCGAGATTGTAATTCTCGCTGACCTGCTGCCAGTCATCACCCATGTTACTGGAACTGAACAGCAAACCTTTGCCGCGCTGGGTCTCGATGAGCGCATATACCTGCTCGGGATTGCTGGGTGCCACCGCCAGTGCGATACGGCCGATGGGTCCTTTGGGCATGTCTTTGGTCAAACGTATCCAGGTATCGCCACCGTCAGTGGAACGCCAGATGCCGCTATCAGGACCGCCATCGTCGAGTGTCCACGGGTAACGCTGGGCCTGCCACATGGCTGCAAACAGCACTTGGGGATTGCCGGCATCCATGACCAGATCGATGGCGCCAGTGTGATCGTTCACGAACAGCACTTTTTTCCAGGTCTTGCCGCCATCGATAGTTTTGAATACACCACGTTCGGGATTCGGACCCCAGACATGTCCAAACACCGATACCAATACAGTATTGGAATCGTGCGGATCCACGATGATCTTGCCGATCTGGCCTGCGTCCTTGAATCCCATGAGCTTCCAGGTCTTGCCGGCGTCAGTAGAAAGGTACAGACCTGCACCGTCGAGCACGTCATTGCGGATGTTCATCTCGCCGGTGCCCACCCATACAAGGTTCGGGTTACTGGGGGCGAGGGCGATACTGCCTATGGAAGCACTGCCTGCATGCTCAAATATCGCTTTCCAATGCAGGCCGCCATCGGTGGTTTTGAAGACACCGCCACCGGCCGCGCCGACATAATAGACATTGGGGTTTCCGGGGATGCCCACGGTGGAAGTCACCCTCCCACCGGCACTCGCAGGTCCTAGATTGCGGAATTTGAGATTCTTGAAAACATCTTGATTGGTGCTGGCTGGACCCGTTGTCCCGGCAAGCGCGGGTAGCGAAGTGATGGCCAGTGCGGCGAATAGAACGATCAAGCCGGATAACATGCGCATAGTTTTCATCTTGTTCTCCTGGAAGGATGCGGCAGGCATTCCCAGCAACGCCGCCTGCCGTATGCGACGCTGGCTTTTACTCCCTGGGAAGATTCCAGATTAGGTTCTTGGTTGTCGTTAGGCTACCGCGTAGTGGTGATAGTTCCTGGCAGGCTCTAGAAATATGTCCGCAAACGCAGGCTACTGGTGTTGTTGGTCGCGCTGTTATGACTGTAACTGACACCTACGGCCAGCCACGAAGTGGCATTAACCAGCAGGCCTATAGTGCCGTCGTTGGATGACTGGTTGAGAGAGTTATGTCCGGCGCTTATATCCAATTCGATCCACCGGCTGAACAGATGGCGCATACCCAGCGCCAGGCGGTAGCCATCGTCGTTACTGCTGATGTTCTGATAACTGGTATGGTTGTTGAGATACAGGATATCGGTGTAGAAGTCAGTACTCGCGTTGAAATTGCTCTCGCCGCGGATACCGGCATAGGAATTGTCATAGGTAATATCCGAAACCGGCGCCGAGGCATCCAAGCGTGCATATCCGCCTACCAGCTGTATCTCGCTCCAGATGGTATAAGCCACAGCCAGGCCCGGCCCATTCGCGGTCGAACCACTATCGGGTGAGTTGTGTTGGTAGTTGATTTCTGCATAGTCGTAATTGAATGGATCAGCGGCGAGTGCCACCATCGGACACAGCAATACACAACCCAAGAGACTCGCAAGAATTTTCACGGGTTTCTCCTAAACGTTTAATGCACCATCTGATCCAGATCGAAAATCGGCAGCATTATGCCAAGTACAATTAGCAGTACAAGCACACCCATGACCAGGATTAAAACAGGTTCCAAGACTCCCAATAACATGCCGGTGAGAGTCTCCAGTTCACGCTCCTGACTAATGGCAGTTCGTTCCAGCATTGTATCTAGTTCACCACTAGCCTCACCACTCGCAATCAGATGCACCATCATCGGGGGGAATAATGTACTGTGCGCTAGTGAATGGCTGATAGCAGCGCCTTCGCGTACACGCAGGGCAGCATCCGCCACAGCTTCACGCATCGGTACGTTCATGATGACTTCACCAGCAATGCGCAATGAATCCAGTACTGGCACGCCGCTACTGGCCAGGATGCTCAGTGTTCGGGTGAATCGTGAAGTATCGACACCGCGTACTAAACGACCAACTAGAGGCATACGAAGTTTGGTGCGGTCCCATCGACGGCGTACGTTTGGTTGAGTCAGTGCCCGTCTCAGTATGTAAATAACGATGATAATTGCAATTAATAACCATACACCGTAATGGGTCAGGAAATGGCTGATTGCAATGAGAGCGATAGTTAGCCATGGCAGGGATTGATTTGTATGAATGTAAACAGTGGTTACTTTCGGAACCACATAAGTCATAAGCAGAATCACAATTGATATAGCCACTATAGTAAGGATCAACGGGTAAATAATCGCAATCGACATTTTCTGGGTTAGTTTCTGTCGATTTTCGGCATAATCCGCTAGCCGTTCCAGAACGTTGTCTAAATGACCTGAATGTTCGCCGGCAGCGACCGTGGCACGGAATATCTCTGGGAAAATATGCGGATATTGCCCCAGACCGTACGCCAGAGTGTGACCTTCCATGACCCGGGCACGCACTGACAATAACACGCCTTTAAGTCGTGGCTTTTCGTTTTGTTGAGATGCGGCAAGCAGCGCTTCTTCCACTGGCAACGCTGAACGTATTAGTGTGGCTAATTGACGTGTGATGAGCGCCAGATCAGTAGCGCTGATACCACGGCGTAGACTGATCCCATGCGTGCTTTTCCCTTCCTGTTCGGCGGCCGCATTGATGGCGAGGGGTGTCAAACCCTGATCGCGTAATTGCTGGCGCACCTGCCGTGGCGTATCGCCTTCGATGACGCCCTTGAGCTCGTGGCCGCGGCTATTCAAGGCAGTGTATTCGAAGGCGCCCATATCAATAACGTCGAGTGTGCGCCGTAGGCTGCATTTATCCATCCGCCCGGGTCACGCGCAGCACTTCTTCGATGCTGGTCTCGCCGGCCAGCACGCGTCGCTTGCCGTCATGGCGAATGCTGGGCGTGTGAGTACGTGCGTAGTGTTCGAGATCCTGTTCACTGGCGCCGTCATGGATCATGCCGCGCATGTGTTCATCCACGATCACCATCTCATAGATACCGGTGCGACCGCGATAGCCACTGCGGTTGCAATTATCACAGCCTGTGGGCCGATACAGAGTCGGCGGTTTTGTACGCGACAGGTCCAGGGCCTTGCATTCGCGTTCACCGGCGGTGTAGGCCTGTTTGCACTCGGGACACAGGATACGCACCAGCCGCTGGGCCAGCATGCCGAGCAGGCTGGATGACAGCAGGAAGGGTTCCACCCCCATGTCGCGCAGGCGCGCGATGGCGCCCACCGCGGTATTGGTGTGCAGGGTCGAAAGCACCAGATGACCGGTGAGCGAGGCCTGCACAGCGATTTCGGCAGTTTCCAGATCGCGAATTTCACCCACCATCACCACGTCCGGATCCTGCCGCAGTATGGCGCGCAAGCCGCGAGCGAAAGTCATCTCCACACGCGTGTTCACCTGGGTTTGGCCGATGCCGTCGATGTAATACTCGATCGGATCTTCAACCGTCATGATGTTGCGGCTGCGGTCGTTCAGGCGCGCCAGCGCCGCATACAGGGTAGTGGTCTTGCCGGAACCCGTCGGGCCTGTGACCAGGATGATGCCGTGGGGGATATGGATGAGCTCATCGATGAGCTGTCGGGTCTCTGTCTGCATCCCGAGATGCTCAAGTTCCAAACGGCCGGCCTGTTTATCGAGCAGTCGTAGCACCACACGTTCGCCATGACCGGAGGGGATGGTGCTGACGCGTACATCCACCGCGCGGCCAGCGATGCGCAACGAGATGCGCCCGTCCTGGGGCAGACGTTTCTCCGCGATATCCAGTTTCGCCATGACCTTGATACGTGACACCACCAAGGGTGCCACTGCGCGGCGCGATTCCAATACCACGCGCAGCACACCGTCCACACGCAAGCGCACTACCAGGCGGTTTTCGAAAGGTTCGATATGGATGTCGGATGCGTTCTCCTTCACGGCTTCCGTGAGCAGCGCATTGATCAGCCGGATGATGGGCGCGTCGTCCTCGCTTTCCAGCAAGTCTTCAGGTTCAGGAAGTGCTTGGGCGACGCTGAAAAGGTCTACGTCCTCGTCCAGTCCCTCCATCATCTGCATGGCATTATTGGACTGTTCTTCGTAGGCTTCCTGCAAAAGTGTATCGAATTCATCACCGCTGACGGCGCGCAGCACCAGCGGCATGCCCAACACGCGGCGCGTTTCCAGCAGGGTCTCCGGCGTCACGTCGGCACGGTGTATGAGATGTGCAACGCCTTTGTCGATGCTTTCCACCAGCACTCCATGGCGTTTTGCGAACGGGAAGGGTATGCCACGTACTGCGATCTGTTCTTCAGGTGGCAGAACAGCCGTAGTTATTTCCGGGGTACTTACGGCCATGAGTATTTAATTCTGAACGCCGACTGGCGGGACAGTGGCGGGTTTATTGCCGGTGGCCGCTACCGGTGCCGGTGTAGCGCGAGCCGCAGCAGCTGTCGGGTTTGTCTTGCTGACAGCAGCGGGTACCGTGTTGTGAGTAGTGCTAGCCGGTGCCGGAGTATTTTTTACTGCAGCGGCAGGCGTGGCGTTTACGTGACTGGCGGGGACTGGTGTGGCGTGGCTGGCCGCCGTTGCAGGCGTTGTGCCCGGTGCAGATGCCGGCTGGTTTAAGGTATTGAAAGGCTGCAACATGGGGCGCTTCTCATCCGGCATGAGCTGTACCGGGGTCTGATTTTGCAGTTGCAGCTCGCGCAGGTACTTATACCCTTGGCCCGTGTAATAGTCGGCGGCTACCGGTGTACGTAAGATCGTGGGCTGAATAAACAGCATCAGATTGCTTTTCGTTGAAGTGGTACTGCGGTACTTGAAGAGATTGCCGATGAGCGGGATGCTGCCGAGCAACGGCACATGTTGTTCACTCTCGGTGAGTTGGTTATCGAGTAACCCGCCAAGCACGATGATTTCGCCGTCTTGCGCCAATACACTGGTTTTGATTTCACGTGTGTTGGTGACTGGCTGGCCGCTGATACTGCTGCCAGTGAGGTTGGAGATGGTCTGGTCGATCTTGAGCAGGATGGAATTGCCTTCATTGATTTGCGGCGTAATTTTCAGTTCCAGGCCCACATCCTGGCGTTGAACGGTCTGGAAGGGATTGATGACCGCCGTTCCGGTGGTGCTGCTGCCGGTGGTGTTGGTGTACTGGCCGGTCACGAACGGCACCTGTTGGGCGACTTTGATGTCCGCCTCCTGATTATCCAGGGTCACGATACTGGGAGTTGAAAGGATGTTGGTTTCAGCATCGCCTGCCAGGGCGTTCAACAATGCTGCGAAACTGAAACCACCGCTCACGATCTTGCCGACGCCGAGAGTCAGGCCTTGCGGTATGGTGAGGCCTGAGGCAGTGGCGGTAAGGCCGCTGCTGTTGTTTGCATTGGCTGCGGTCAGCACCTGTTGGGCGAGGCCACCGATGCTGGGGCCGGTGTTGCTGAAGTCGGTAAGAGCGGCACCCGTATTGGCAGACTCGGAGGCCCAGGTAACGCCCAATTGTGCGGACTTGTCAGAGGTCAGTTCAGCCTCGATGGCTTGCACTAACACCTGCGCGCGGCGGATATCCAGCTTACTGATGATATCCTGCATCGAGCGCATGATCTTGGGTGGCGCGGTGATGACCAGTGAGTTGGTGCGTTCGTCGGGGATCAGAGAAACATCTGGTTGGCTCGCGCTAGTCTTACCTTCTGCTCCACCACCCGACTGCTTCTGCAGTTCAGTAAGTAAAGTCTTGAGCTCGTCAGCGATATCCTTGGCTTTGGCATAGCGTAGGTATATCACCTGGGTATTGCCGGTCTCGGTGGGCATGTCGAGGCGTGCGATGAGCGTGCGGATGCGCAGACGGTCACTGGTGTCACCACTCAAAAGAATACTGTTGGTACGAGTATCGGCCACAATCTTGAGCGGCGGTCCGGCTTCAGCACCCTGCTGGGTCTGCGTCAGTGATGTAAGTACCTGGGCAACATCGCCAGCGGAGGCATTTTGCAACGGAATCACTTCCACTGCGCTGGATGTGGGCTGGTCGATGCGCTGGATGATATCCAGCAGGCGCGTTAAGTTGCCGGCGCGGTCGGAAATGATCAGCATATTCGAGGGCGGGTAAGCGGCAAGTTGGGCTTCCGCGGACATCAATGGCCGCAGCACCGGCACCAGTTGGGCAGAGGACACGTTGTTGATCTGCACCACCTGGGTCACCATCGCATCCCCTGGCGTACCACTGTTATATACGGAACCCGGCATCTGGCGCGCTTCCAGTGCCGGTACGATTTTGGTCATGGATCCAGACGGAACCGCTGCCAAGCCGTGTACCTCCAGCACGGACAGGAACGCGGCGTATACGGCGTCAGCGCTGATAGGTTTGCTAGAAATGACCGTGACGCGGCCTTGCACACGTGGGTCAATGATGAAGTTCTTGTGGGTGATCTGGCCGATGGTGGCCGCCACCTCACGGATATCCGCATCTTTGAAGTTGAGGGTGATGCCGTTGTCCGCGTGCGCGGCATGCATGCTGAATGCCAACACACAACAGATAAATACAGCGCTGATGCGTAATGGATAAATCAATCCCATGATTGTTTTAAGTGTGTGCGGCACGTTATTTATCCATGGGTTGGCCATTCGTATCCTGCATCTGCAATACTTTGGTCTGCTGTTGTCCATTGCGTGTAAAGGTGATGGATATCTCTTCGGAAGTCTTGAGCTGGTTTAGCATGTTCATGCTTTCGGCGGGGTTGTCCAAGGGCATGCCGTTCACAGCCGTGACCACGTCGCCCGGCTGCAGGCCAAGCTTGGCAAATACGTCAGAATTACCCACCGGAAACACCCGGTAACCACTGAGTTTACCATTCTCCATCACCGGCATGGCGCGCATCACATCCAGCAGGTGTTCAGGATGTTGGATCAGGTCTTTTCTTAACTGATTGAGGTTGCGCATCGCCGGCAGGTTACTGCCATACACCACACCCGGAGCGGACATCGGCGCCACCATATTGTTGTCGGCGGAGCCACCGCCGCCAGTGGACTTTGGCAGCTGCAAGGATTGTATGCGGCCGTCGATGCTTAGCAGCACCCGATCAGGATAGATGGACTGGATTTGTGCGCCACCTGGCAGTTGTGCGCCTACCGAATACATCTCTTCAGTGCCGTTGGAAGAAATGATAGCGAGTGATTCTTTGCTGTTGCTGGCAGCCGCCACGATCCCCCGCAAAATCAGATTCAGGGTGGTCGCGGGTGCGTCAGTAGGAGAGCTGACCTCGGCGGCGCCGAAAAGATGCATATTGGCTAGCTTGTCAGCATCGAATGCGGGTGCCGCAGTAGCTTGCGACTTATATATAGGTGTGGTCTCGTGGGGACGTGGCAACAGCGCCCAAGTGAGCTGCGCCAGAGTCCAGGCGATGAGCAATCCCAGTACCACGCTCGTCCACAATGGCAGATGCCGCTCTGCCACCGGCATGACGCGGCGCAGGAGCATCTGGGCGTCCGCCACGTTAAGACTGCTTATTTGCATGCTGTCATCAAACCAGTGATTGTCACCCAGGGCCCGGGCCGGGATTGGGCCCAGGTGGGCGCCGGCTGCCTGTTCGCATGATACTGATATGCCCGGCAAGGCCTCAAGGGCCGAATGGTTTTGTGGGGTGCCGTTCTGTTATAGAACAACGCATACAGTGTGATCGGGTGGACCCGCGTTTAGGGAAAAACATGCGCCGCACTCTCTTCCAAAAGCCGAATCAGACCCGGAATAGGCTTGTTTCAGCCAGCTATACCCATATATGTAGTAAACCACAGCCAGACACCCGCAGGCTGCAATTCGGCTAAAATTGTTGCATGAGTGAGCAACGCAACGACCAGGAATATCAGCGCGGCCTGGTGG
>JBAWFD010000086.1:0-1935 GCA_049591615.1 Gammaproteobacteria bacterium
GGTCCGCTGACGAGCGTTGCCGACAGCGGATCGCCGTCGGCGTCGGTATCGTTGGCCAGCACGCCGGTGCTGGGGTCGGCATCGAATTCGTTGTTGCGCTCGACGTTGTAGCTGTCGGCGTTGGCCACCGGCGCGGTGTTCGTGGAATGCACGTTCAGCGTCACGGTGGCGGAAGCCGTCGATGCGCCGTTGCTGATGGTGTACTGAAAACTATCGTTGCCGCTGTAGTTCGCGTTGGGCGTATAAGCCTGGATTTCCCAGATGGCTCGGTCGTTTCGGCATGGCGTTTGCGCCTTTTCTCCAAGAAATCCAGCGTTTCCGACGACTTCCTGCCGAAATGACCGAGGAACCTAATGGGTGACAGCCAAATCGACACCGTCCGCGTCGAGTTCGACCGCCACATCAAGCTGGAGTTCCACGGCTCGACCGTCACCACTGACGCCGGACTCCTCGCCTACCGCGAACTCGACGATGCCCTCCGACTGACCAGTACAGCGGCGACCGGCCTGCACGACACCCGCACCGGACAGAACACGCGGCACAGCTTGCTCGCCCTCCTCCGCCAATCGATCTACAGTCGGCTGGCCGGCTACGAGGATGTCAACGACGCCCAACGCCTCTACCTCGATCCCGCCCTGCGGGCCGTGGTCGGTGGCCGCGCCAAGGACAACCAGGCCGCTTCCACCAGCGAGATGGCCCGCTTGGAGACCGAGACCCTCAGCACCACGGAGAACCTCAAGCACCTGATGGACCTCTCCGGCCAGTGGATCGACCAGGCCCATCAGAACCGCAAACTCAAGAAACTCATCCTCGACATGGACAGTTCGGTGAGCGAGACCTACGGCCATCAGGAGGGCAGCGCCTACAACGGCCACTTCGCCTGTACCTGCTACCACCCCCTGTTCCTTTTCAACCAGTTCGGCGACCTGGAGCGCGTCATGCTACGGCGCGGCAACCATGGCAGTGCCAAGTACTGGCGGCGGGTGCTGCTGCCGGTAATCGCGCGCTACCGAGACCTCGACATGCCGAAGTTCTTCCGCGGCGACTCCGCGTTTGCGGGCCCGAAGTTGCTGCGCTTGCTGGAAAAGGAAGGCTACCGCTACGCCATCCGCCTCAAGACCAACCCGGTCCTGCAACACAAGATTGCTCCCTTGCTCAAGCGTCCTGTGGGCCGGCCTTCCCACAAACCGAAGGTTTTCTATCGCAGCTTCCACTATCAGGCCGGTTCGTGGGAGTGCGCCCGCCGCGTCGTGGTCCGGGTAGCCTGGCACGCGGGCGAACTGTTCCCGCGCGTCGGCTTTGTCGTCACCAACCTGAAATGGCACTCGAAGAAGGTCGTCCACTTCTACAACCGGCGCGGCACTGCGGAGCAGTGGATCAAAGAGGGCAAGAATGCGGTGAAGTGGACGAAGCTGTCGTGCCGGCGTTTCAAGGACAACGCGGCACGGTTACAGTTGTTCGCCCTGGCGTACAACCTGGCCAACTTCCTTCGGCAACTGGTGCTGCCGAAACCGATCAAGAGCTGGACGCTAACGACGCTGCGGGAGAAGTTGATCAAGATCGGGGCCAAGGTGGTAGCACATGCCAAGTACCTCACCTTCCAGTTGGCCGAAGTCGCCGTGCCGCGGAAGCTGTTCGCTGCGATCCTGAGCCGGATCGCCCGCCTGTGCCCGGCCTGTGCCTCGGGATGAGGTTGGCCGCCGTGACAAACGGGTCCGAAAGCCGTCGCCGGGCGTCCCCGGTGCGCCTGGTGGGGCGTTTCCGCCGCCTCCAAGGCGGCGGAGGGGCTGCGGGGGTGTCTGCCGGAACCATCCAGGAGGAGGTCGGCCGATCATACAGGCAGGGAAATCGTTGTCAACAGCCATTCGCGGGGGTACAATCTATCTCCAGAGTCGAAACCGTGTTCCCAGAAGGGGTTCATCTGGGAAAGATCGG
>JBAWFD010000087.1:0-4665 GCA_049591615.1 Gammaproteobacteria bacterium
TCGAACTTGGCTTCGGCGGTGCCTTTACCACCGGACACGATGGCACCGGCATGGCCCATGCGTTTGCCGGCCGGCGCGGTCACGCCGGCGATATACGCCACCACCGGCTTGCGCACATGTCGCTGGATGAATGCTGCCGCGTCCTCTTCATCGGATCCGCCGATCTCGCCCACCATGAGGATGCCCTCGGTCTGCGGATCTTCCTCGAACAGTTTGATCACATCGATGAAGCTCATGCCGTGCACCGGATCGCCGCCGATACCCGCGCAGGTTGACTGGCCAAGACCCAGATTGGTGGTCTGGAATACCGCTTCATAGGTGAGTGTGCCGGAGCGCGACACGATGCCGACTCGCCCGCGCTGGTGGATATGTCCCGGCATGATGCCGATCTTGCATTCCCCGGGGGTGATGATGCCGGGGCAGTTGGGACCGATGAGACGGCAATTGTTATCCTTGAGAGCAGCTTTCACCCGGATCATGTCGGTGACCGGGATCCCTTCGGTGATACACACGATGATCTTGATGCCGGCATCCGCGGCTTCCAGTATGGCATCCGCGGCGAAAGCCGCCGGTACATAGATCATGCTGGCCTCGGCGCCGGTCTTTTTCACAGCGTCATATACGGTGTTGAACACCGGCAAGCCAAGATGCTGCTCACCGCCGCGCCCGGGCGTCACACCACCGACCAGTTTGGTACCGTAGGCCAGGGCCTGCTGGGAATGGAATGTGCCCTGCTTACCGGTGAAACCCTGGCAAATTACTTTTGTATTTTTGTTGACCAGAATACTCATCATCGAATCCTTAAAAATCTTTATTGATGAAAGCGGTTAAACCACTTCTGTTTGTCATTTAATCGAGGCCACGACTTTCTTGGCCGCGTCTGTCAAGTCGTTGGCCGGCATAATCGCAAGGCCGCTGCTGGCCAGTAATTTCTTGCCTTGCTCCACATTGGTGCCTTCCAGACGTGCCACCACGGGCACGCGCACACCCACATCCTTGACTGCGGCGATGATGCCCTCGGCGATCAAATCACAACGCACGATGCCGCCGAAGATATTCACCAGAATCGCCTTGACGCTGCGGTTGGAAAGGATCAGCTTGAATGCTGCGGTCACGCGCTCGCTGGTAGCGCCGCCGCCCACGTCCAGAAAGTTAGCCGGTGATCCGCCATACAGCTTGATAATGTCCATGGTGGCCATGGCCAATCCGGCGCCGTTCACCATGCAGGCGATGTTGCCGTCGAGGGACACATAATTGAGTTCGTGCTGCCGGGCCTCGCTTTCACGCACATCTTCCTGGGAGGTGTCGCGCATGGCCGCCAGTTCCGGGTGGCGGAACAATCCATTGTCATCCAGGTTGAGCTTGGCATCCAGTGCCAGTACTCGGCCATCGGTGGTGACGATGAGTGGATTCACTTCCACCAGACTCGCATCTTTCTCCATGAACAATCTGTACAGCCCGTTGACGATCTTGCCGAATGTGGCCATCTGGGTTTTTTCGGTGATACCGAGCGCGAAGGCCAGTTCGCGGATCTGATAGGGCTGGATGCCGGCGGCAGGATGCACATGCACCCGAAAAATTTTCTCCGGCGTGTTCGCGGCCACTTCTTCGATCTCCATGCCACCGGCCGCCGACGCCATAAACACCAGTTGCTCACGGCTGCGATCCACCAGCACCGACAGATAAAGTTCGCGTGCAATATCGGAACCGGCTTCGATCAACAGCATGTTAATCGGCAGGCCTTCGGGGCCGGTCTGGTGGGTCACCAAGCGCTTACCGAACATGCTGGCAGCGGCCGTGCGTACTTCTTCGGTACTGCGGCACAGCTTCACGCCACCCGCCTTGCCACGGCCCCCGGCATGCACCTGGGCTTTGACCACCCATAATGAGCCGCCCAGGGCCTGAACCGCGGCAATGGCATCCGCCGGGGATTTCGCCGGACGGCCATTGGGCACCGGGATACCGTATGCTGCAAACAGCTGTTTCGCCTGATACTCGTGCAGGTTCATGGACAGGGACTTTGGAATGGGGAGGAAAGGCGGTATTTTGAGGCAAAGGCGCCGCATTCGCAAAGGCAGGAACACAGAGTGAGCCAGTCATCGCTTGTTAGTGCTGTAGATCAAACCACAGATTCCGTAACGCTGCCGGCAGCGTCCAACCTTGCGTGGCGGTTGCTGCGGCTGCTGAATGTGTATCGCCTGCTGGTCGGTCTGTTGGTGGTGCTGGTGTATGCCGGCGGCTCATCACGGCTCTTGGGCACCGCCCACCCAGACCTGTTCCTGTGGACCGGCATCGTCTATCTAAGCTTCTGCCTGCTTACGGGTTTCAGCCTGCACGCGCGGCGCCCAGGCTTCGCCGTACAAGCCCAGATCGAACTGGTGGCCGACATCCTCGCAGTAACGTTGCTGATGCACGCCAGCGGCGGTCCCTCCAGTGGCCTGGGCGGTCTGCTGTTTGTGTTCCTGGTCACCAGCAGCGTGCTCATGCCCTGGCGCAGCAGCCTGGCATTCGCGGCGGTCGCCGCGCTGCTGATCCTCGCCGATCACACTTATCTGATCCTGTTCGCTACCGCGGCCCCGGAAGGTTATGTGCAGGTGGGTGTCCTGGGATTGATCCTGTTCATCGCTACCCTCTCGGGCTCCTATCTGGGGCGCCGCTTGCGGGAAAGCGAAGCGTTGGCGGTGCAACGCGGCGTGGACCTGCAGAACCTGGCGCAGCTCAACGATTACATCATCCGGCGCATGCGCACCGGCGTGGTGGTGGTGGACCAGGAGGATAAGGTGCGTCTGGTCAACGATGCAGCGCTCGCCAACTTCAACAAACATGCCGGACATGATCTCAAGGTCAGCGAGCTGTCACCGCGTCTCAAACAGGAACTGGATAGTTGGCGGCACGATAACTATCAACACTCGGCTTCCTTCAATTCGGAAGATGGCAAGCCGGTGATCCCGCATTTCACACAGCTGACGCCCGAGAGCAATGCCGGCACCCTCATTTTCCTGGAGGACTCAGACCTCATGAGCGAACAGGTACGGCAAATGAAGCTCGCTGCTTTGGGACGACTTACTGGCAGCATCGCCCACGAGATCCGCAATCCCCTGGCCGCCATCAGCCACGCCAACCAGCTGTTAGCTGAATCCAGTGAATTGCAAGGCAACGACCGCCGTTTCACCGAGATCATCGCCGAGCACGCGCACCGCATGGAACGCATGGTGGAGACCATCCTGCAGCTGTCGCGCCGTGAAGCCACGCGCGCCGAGGAACTGGAACTGGATCCCTGGCTCAGGGATTTTGTCGCCGAGTTCCGCGACCGTCAGGGCCTCAACGGCCAGGCACTGGCGGTGCGGGTGGAGACCCCGGAGGATGTGCGGGTGCGCGTGGATCCGGCGCACCTCTACCAGATCGCCTGGAACCTGTCCGAAAACGCCATGCGCTATGGCCAGCCTGCCGGGAGCGACAGCCTGCCGCTCATCGAATACCGCATCAGCCCGCTGCCGGCCCCCGGGGGCATCGAACTGGCAGTCCTGGATCGGGGCGCGGGTGTGCCGGAAGATATCGCCGAGCATTTATTCGAGCCTTTTTATACCTCCAACCCACGCGGCACCGGCTTGGGGCTTTTCATCGCTCGCGAACTCTGCGAATGTAACCGTGCAAAGCTCATCTATGAACGGCGCGCGGAAGGTGGCAGTTGCTTCCGCATCCAGTTTGGCACCTCTGAAAGTTGGCTGACGTAGTACATGAACAGCAAACCTCTGGCTCTCATCGTCGATGACGAACCCGCCATCCGCGAACTGCTGCAGCTCACCCTGGAACGCATGGATGTGGACAGCACCACCGCCGGCACACTTGCGGAAGCCTTGAAGCTGATGCAATCGCGTCCCGTGGACCTGTGCCTCACCGACATGAAGCTGCCAGACGGCAACGGCTTGGAACTGGTGACCTACATCCAGCAGCACATGGCGCAAGTGCCGGTGGCGGTGATCACCGCGCACGGTAATGTGGAAACCGCAGTCGAGGCCCTCAAGAAAGGTGCCTTCGACTTCGTTTCCAAGCCGCTGGACATCACCGATCTGCGCAACATGGTGAACACTGCCCTCAAGTTGCGCGAGTATCGCGGACCGGCTGCGGCCCGCAGCATGACGCGATTGTTCGGCAGGTCCCAGGCCATCGAAGAAGTGCGCAACATGGCCGCCAAGCTGGCCCGCAGCCAGGCGCCAGTGCATATCAGCGGCGAATCTGGCACCGGCAAGGAACTGGTGGCGCGCCTCATCCACGAGAACGGTCCGCGCGCCGACCACAGTTTCGTGGCCGTGAACTGCGGCGCCATCCCCACGGAACTCATGGAGAGCGAATTCTTCGGCCATAAGAAAGGCAGCTTCACCGGCGCGGTGGCCGATAAGGAAGGCCTGTTCCAGGCGGCCCAGGGCGGCACCTTATTCCTGGACGAAGTGGCGGACCTGCCGTTGCACATGCAAGTGAAACTGCTGCGCGTCATCCAGGAGAAAGCCGTGCGTCCGGTAGGCGCCGCCAAGGAAATACCGGTGGATGTGCGCATCCTGTCTGCCACCCACCGCTCGTTGGCGGATCTGGTGCACACCGGCAAGTTCCGTGAGGATCTGTATTACCGCATCAACGTGATCGAGCTGCATGTGCCAACCCTACGGG
>JBAWFD010000088.1:0-3231 GCA_049591615.1 Gammaproteobacteria bacterium
CTTCAACACCCGGGATAACTCCGGCCTTCAAGTCAGCTACTTGTTCCTCGACGACGAACCTGTCGAGGTGGCCGAACGCCTCCGCCCTCGGCTCGAGCAGCGCTGGTCGACGGCGAGCATTGAGCCACTCCTGGCCGCCCCTTTCCACAGCCTCGTGGCCTACGAGTGGGATCGTTACGTGCCTTGATCCTCTCGTGCGGGCCGCCGCATCTGGCGTCGAACTCGAAGGCCGGACTTTCAATGACAGTAAGCAAAAGAGATGCGCGGGAATCGGTCGGGAGTCTTCATGCTTTTGAGGCTTTAGGGAATGGAAACGGGCAGAGTCTCCCAGCCGCGCACCGTCGATGTTGATGAAAGTCGAGCCTTGCTCATGTCGACGGTCCACTCCGGGAAGCGCTTAAGTACCTCTTCGAGCGCAACACGCCCTTCGAGGCGAGCCAGCGCAGCTCCCAGGCAGAAATGCAGCCCGAAGCCGAAGGTCACGTGCCCACGGACCTCGCGGCTGACGCTGAACTGGTCGGGGTTCGCGAACTTGCGTTCGTCTCGGTTGGCCGAGCCAATCAGCAACAGCATCACGCTGCCTTCGGGCACCGTACGGTCGTAATAGTCGACGTCCTTAGTGACGAAACGGGCAGCGTGGGGTGCTGGCGCCTCGAAGCGGAGGAGCTCCTCGATAGCGTTCGGTATGAGATTTGGATCCGCCACGAGCTTGCGGCGCTCGTCGGGGAAGTCAGCCAGCACCTTGCCGATCCACCCGATGAGGCGGGTTGTTGTCTCGCTGCCGGCACCCGCGATAACCGTGACGTAGCTCAGCACTTCCTCGCGTGTCAGGCGGCGCATCTCGCCGTTCTCGTCCTCGTATTCCGCGTTGAGCAGCGTTGTCATGAGGTCGTCGGAAGGGTGCTTTGCTCGCCACTCGATGTACTCGGCGAACATGTCGGTACCGAGGTCCAACGTGTCCTCGCCCATGTGCATCTTCTCACCCTCGCGAACTCTGAGATTGGCGTCTGCGCGCTCGCGTATGGCCGTTTGGTCCTGTTCCGGAATCCCTAGGAGCATGCCAATGACACGCATCGGCATGAACTGCCCAAGGTGCGTGATGAAGTCGAGCTCACCAGTGCCGACGTGCGGATCGAGGGCCTGCATGCACAGCGCTCGGATCTGGGGTTCGAGCGCACTCATGCGCCTCGGGGTGAACACGCGCGAAAGCAGGCCGCGGTGAATGTCGTGAATGGGCGGGTCTTCGAAAAGGACAATACCTGGCGGGAATTCGATGCCTGCCTGGATTATCTCGAGGATGACGCCGCGCGCTGAGGAGAAGGTATTCCAGTCCACGAGCGCGGGCGAGATGTCCTGGTAGCGGCTCAGTGCATAGAAGCCGTGCTCCTGGTTGAAGTACAGCGGCGCATCGTCGCGGAGCCGTTTCCAGTAAGGGTAGGGGTCCGCGTTGATCGCCACGTCGTAAGGGTCGTATCGGAGTTCCACGGCAGAGGTCATTTCCGGATCATGGCATAAATGAACCGTTCCTCCAGGTGATTTAGGGTGAAAAATGAGGCCTGTGGAGGAGAAGCGACCGCCGCTCTGTATCGTGACCTCCAGTCCCACTGGACCGCCTCAGCGTCACGCCTCGCCGATGAGCGTCAGGTACTAGCGGGCAAGAGTGGCACCATCACCTCCAAGGGCTCTCGCCGAAACACTTCGTCGTCGACGTCGACAACGAAATGGTTGGCAACCGCGCTGACTGCCGTCGCTAGCACTGCTGGCCGGACTCGTGACTTGTCATCGACATCGTGACCGAACTTCGCGGCGAGCAGTCGGGCCATCAACCGTTGAAAGAGCTCCTGCTCGTTGAGAAGCGGACAACCACCGGGTCGCTAAGGAGTACCGACCGCTCTACGCCGCGCCACCTCCATGTCCATGACTTCAGAGAGGAGCCGTCGACGAGCTGAGGTGCCGCCGCCCCCGCCCAGAGCGGCATCGACCGCCTCCTCAAGCCCGCGTAGATCGACCTCAGCCACCGCATAGAGCGCGAGGGTTTAGAAATCTCGAGTTGTGACTGGGTCGCTACCTAGTGCCTGGCAGCTCAGCTCCCCCGATGGAGGAAGCCGTGAAGGATCGCCGCAGTGAGCTCCTCGACGATCGCCTCCCTTGCCGGTGGTTTGGTTCCGAAGTAAGCAGACCGTAGCGCCGCCATCCCGGCGATCATCGCCACGGTCGAGTAGGCCGCGAGATCGGGGCGGCTCGACTGCATCCCCCGAATGGCCATGCCCTCGGCGCTTATCTGGCCAAGGACGGCCAAGGCCCGGCGGATGTCACCGATGCCGGCTTCTGCCGTCTCCTCCTCGTTTAGTCCCTCCGAGGCCAGCAACGTCAGTACAAGGCCCTGATGCTCCACGAAAACGTCGTAGAGCTGTCCCACGAAGAGCCCGGCCAGTTCGTCTTCGTCCGTCTCCTCGGGGACAACTTCTTGCCACGTCCTGCCGAAGTCATCGACGAAGCTGGTGAAGGGAACGACCATGGTCTCGCGGAACAGGGCGGCCTTCGAGCCGAAATGGCGGAAGAGCAAGGGTTCGATGACGCCGGCCGCCTCAGCGATCTCGCGGGTCGTAGTGCTGCGGTAGTCCTGGCACGAGAAGAGCTCGCGAGCGGCGTCCAGCAGGAGTCGCCTGGGTTCACCTCGGGGCCGACGCGTCGCCCGGGCCGCCGAGTTCCCTGCCGCCGTTCTCTTGCTGGTCACTGGTCGCTGGGCCACTGGTCTTCACTCTTCCAGCCGACGCTCGGCGGCCGTGAATTAGGATAGCGTACGCTATCTAAAGATTTCGGGTTGCTTCGAAGGGGTGGGGACATGGGCGCCGTCATCATGCTGGGCACGTTGTTCGGACTGATCGTCCTCGCCTTTGGTTTGGTGCTTCACTACGACCCAGAAGCGCGGGCACCGGGTCGGGGGCGCGGCCGGTGAACCCTGGGTTGACGCCATTGCTGACGGCGGCCATCGCCTTTGCTTATGTCGGAGGGTTCGCCTTCGTGGCAATCGGTGCCTATCTCACATATCGCCGCCGCCGCCTCCACCCCCTGCTGCTGGTCTCCATCGCTGCGATCTCGATCTCGTGGATCGAAGCGCCCTACGACTGGGCGATGTATGCGCAGTTCGCGCCCGCCATTCCCCGCATGCCGTCCTGGTGGCCATTGGACATGACTTGGGGTGGTCTGCCCGTGTCAGTCCCAATCGGC
>JBAWFD010000089.1:0-4365 GCA_049591615.1 Gammaproteobacteria bacterium
CCCAGTGACTATGATGAATGGGAAGCTATGGGCAATTCCGGCTGGTCATGGGCAGGGGTGCTGCCTTATTTCAAACGTGCCGAAAACAATGCACGTTTTACTGATGATTACCATGGCAAGGGTGGACCACAACCGGTGAACGATTCATTCACCGATAACCCCATGAATAAGGTGTTTCTGGAGGCAGCGCAGCAAGCTGGATATCCGGTCTCGCCGGACTTCAACGGCGCGCAACCGGAGGGCGTCGGTATCTATCAGGTGACGCAGAAAGATGGCGAGCGCTGGAGTGCAGCGCGCGCCTATCTGGAACCGAATCTATCCCGGCCAAACCTCACGGTCTTGACCGGCGCACGGGCACAGCGGGTGATGTTCGATGGACGGCGAGCCAATGGTGTGCAATATCGGCACGGTCGACATGTCGAAGCTGTGGGCGCTCGCCGGGAAGTGATCCTCAGCGCTGGCACCTTCCAGTCACCGCAGCTGCTGATGCTGTCTGGTATCGGTGATGGACAAGCACTGCAAAATCTTGGAATCAAGGTCCTTAAGCATCTGCCGGGTGTAGGCACGAATCTGCAAGACCATCTGGACTATACCCTGATCTATAGGGCGCGCAGTCTCGATCTCATCGGCGCTTCTCCGCGGGGAATGTTGCGTTTCATGCGCGAGATCGGTCGCTACCGCAGCGAACGGCGCGGGATGCTGTGTACCAATGTGGCGGAGGCCGGAGGTTTTCTCAAGACTGATAGATCATTGCCACGGCCCGATATACAGCTGCATTTCTGCGTCGCCATCGTGCATAACCATGGGCGGACTCTGCAGCACCTATGGCATGGTTATTCGTTGCATGTATGCGTGTTGCGTCCCGCAAGCCGCGGTCAAGTAAAGCTAGCAAGTTCAAACCCTGGCGAAGCACCCTTGATCGATCCTGCTTATCTGAGCGATCCACGTGATCTGGAAGCGTTAGTACGCGGTTTTAAACTTGCGCGGCGCATTCTTGAAGCCCCAGCGTTCAGCCTCCTTTGTGGCAAGGAGCTGTTCAGCGCGGGAGTGGTCAGTGATGCGGATATCTGTGCATTGATCCGTGCCCGTGCAGAGACCATCTACCATCCAGTGGGCACCTGCCGCATGGGCCGGGACAAAGCAGCAGTGGTGGATGCTTCACTCAAGGTGCATGGTGTGCAAGGTCTGCGGGTAGTGGATGCCTCTGTGATGCCCACACATATCGGCGGCAATACCAACGCACCCACCATGATGATCGCCGAGAAGGCCGCTGACATGCTCCATGACGGGTCCAGAACTGGGGCAAGTACATGAGGACCCTGGGGCTCATCGGCGGCATGAGCTGGGAATCCACTGCGCATTATTATTCGCGCATCAATCAACTGGTGGCGCAGCAGCTCGGTGGGCTGCATTCGGCCCAGCTGCTGCTCTACAGCATCGAATTTGACACGTTACAGAAAATGCAGCATGCGGATGACTGGCAGGGCGCAGCACACCTATTGGTAGATGCTGCCCAGCGCCTGGAGAGTGCTGGAGCTGAAGGCTTGGTCATCTGCGCCAATACCATGCACAAGGTGGCGCCTGAAATCGAAGCGGCCATCGGGCTTCCGCTTATTCATATCGCCGATGCCACAGCCGACGCGATCAAGCAAAAAGGCCTGCAGACGCTTGGGCTGTTGGGTACGCGCTTCACCATGGAGCAAGATTTCTATCGGCAGCGGCTGGAGCAACGTTATGGTTTGCGGATCATCATCCCGAATGAGGGCGAGCGCCAGATACTGCATCACATCATTTTCGAAGAGCTTTGCAAGGGTGAAGTACGACCGGAATCCAGGGAAATATTCAAGGCGATCATCGTGCGTCTTGGCGCAGCCGGCGCTCAAGGTGCGATCCTGGGCTGCACCGAGTTCACATTATTTGGCCTTCAGGAAAAGTCGAGTATGCCACTGTTCGATACCACCGAGATCCATACGCGCGCTGCAGTAGATTGGATCCTGGGTAAGGCTAATAAAGTTTCGTGACAGCAGACGTAAATTGTAGTTCAGCGTAAGCTGTTCTTTATTGAAGAGTGCGGCTTATATGCCGTAGTTCAGGATTTATTCCGTTAAATTTGCACTTGTGTGCGGCTAGTCGGTGTTTGTTGCGACCGCTTGGTTTTAAGCCAACGCTCGAAATCACGTACCGGCAGGGGTTTACTGATGAGATAGCCCTGGTAGCCATGGCAGCCCAGGGAAGCCAATGCGTGCCGCTGGGCTTCAGTCTCCACACCTTCGGCGATCACATACAGCCCCATGTTGTGGGCCATGGCGATGATGGTACTGATGAACTGGTCGGGGGGATCAATACGCATCTCGCTGATGAAGATTCGGTCGATCTTGAGTTCGTGGAGCGGTAGTTTCTTGAGGGACGCCAGCGCCGAATAGCCGGAACCGAAGTCGTCGATTGAGAAACGCACCCCGAGCGCACTCAGCTCACGTATGGTATTGCCCACTTCTTCGATGTCCTGCAGTACAGCATTTTCAGTGATCTCCAGGGTCAGGCGCGAGGGATTGATGCCCGCAAGATCAATGGCCCGTTTTACTTTCTGGGCAAACCCGGTGGTGGCGAGCTGCCATGGACTGACGTTGATGGCCAGGCGCGGAGGAGTCGGCAGATTTGCCTGACTCCATTTTCGGATGTAGGTGCAGACGCTACCGAGTACATAGTCACCGATGATATGGATCAGTCCGGTTTCTTCGGCTACGCTGATGAAATGCCGCGGTTCCATCAGGCCGTATTCCGGATGATTCCAGCGCAACAGTGCTTCTGCACCGATGAGGTCACCGTTCATATTCAGTTGCGGCTGGAAGTAGATTCGTAGCTCGCGCTTATCCAGTGCCGTGCGTAGCCCTTTTTCGACCACCAGCCGCAATCCGGCATCTTCCTGCATCTGTGCGGCGAAGACCGCTGCGGTGTTGCGCCCAGCTGCTTTCGCACTGTACAAGGCCAAATCCGCCTGGCGAAACAGGCCGGTGACGTCTGCTTTCTCGTTGGGGAACAGGGTGACGCCGATGCTGGTCCCTACTACCAGTTCATGGTGGCTGATCATAAAGGGTTGGATGAGGCTGTCGCGCAAGACTTCCGCTGCCCGCAGGGCAGTAGCCTCTGCTGCGCTGCGATCGCTACCCAGATTGCCGATAACCACTGCGAACTCGTCACCCCCCAGTCGGCTCACGCAGCGGCTTTCGGGCAAGGCACTGCGCAGGCGTTCAGCGATCTGCTGCAGGAGCTTATCGCCCACCTGATGGCCGAGAGAATCGTTGATAGTCTTGAAATGGTCTAGGTCTAAAAATACGATCGCACCCAGCTGGCCCGTTTTATGGTGGTGTTTCAGCGCGCCGTTGAGGATTTCACGCAGCAGGCGCCTGTTCGGCAGGTCCGTTAGATAATCGTGATAGGCCATGTGGTGCAGCCGGGTCTCCACATGCCGGCGGCGTTCGGTTTCTGTTTGCAGTGCGCTTAAACTTTGCTGCAGCTCAAAGGTGCGCTGCTGCAATTCTCGGAGTAGAACAAAACTCATGAGCAGCACCAACGCCAGGAATATAAATTGACCCAAAGACACTATAGGAATATGTGATTCTGCTAGGATCTGATCGCGCACTACAGCAGCAACCTGAATGATCAGAAAAGCGGCTATCGTGACAGCTTTTTGCTTCGCTCCAGCACGCCAGGCGATTATGGATCGCCACAATGCCCATAGGAAAACGGCATAACCTGATGCGTAGAAAAATCCGACTAAAGGTCCAGATTTCGCATTAAGATTACTAACGGATTCACCCCAGGGCAGAATCAATGGTTCGGCCAACGTAAAATCATAGTACATAAGATTTGCGAAGGAAGTTACATTGAAAATAAGTAAAATTCCAAATGCGAGAGTAAATGTAATTAACCAGGGTTTGAGTTTCTGCAGACGAGTGAATTCACCAAAGAACCATACTGTCATCGGGTAAATAAAACACAAAAGTGTAATCCGGTATCGTTCGACCAAGTCGCCCGTGGGTGCGGAATGCACCAGATAAATTTCAACTGTCAATATCAGGTAAATGAAAAGCAGGAGGCACAGCAGGCCAAATGGCAGAAAACCAGGCTCCCGCCGGCGGCCTATGCCAGCGAGTGTGAACAGCACGCCCGAAAAGAGCGAGACGCCTGCTGTAATCCAGATTGCCGGAATAAAGATATGCATTGCTATCCCGAGGCTCCGAGCTGGGCGTTGGTTCCGCCATCAATAGGCTGAATGCTACGCGAAACCCACAACACTGCACAGCTACGGCGCCTGGACAGTGCACTATATATATAGAAATTCGGAGAGAGAGGCCAGTGTTGCCC
>JBAWFD010000090.1:0-10450 GCA_049591615.1 Gammaproteobacteria bacterium
CCCCCACCCAGGGTGATGGAAGGACCCGTTGCAATCATGGCCGCTATAGGGTCTATCTGGTCATGCAGCATACTTTGCTAGTCTCCACTGTAGTTGATTGATGATGTTGCGTTGCCATGTCTGTGTCATATCAACTTGCAACACACTCAAGTCCCAACCGCCCGCAGTGATTGCTGATGGTAGTGATGGGCCGAACATCTTCTCGATGGGCAGTCGTTTGTTTGTTGTGCGCACGAAGATCGCTTGGCCTGCTCCTAGCTTGGGGTTGGTGAAGCCCTTGTTGCCATATTTCATCACTGGGCCTTTGTAGCCAGCGCCAATGACGTTGGCACTGACACCAGTACGTGTTTGCTTGGTTCTAAATTGATTCAGCGGTATAGGTTTGCCACTAATAGTTATTGATGATGTGAGTCTGTACTGTGATGCTGGTGCTATATGCAGGCGTTGCTTAATCTCTGCTGCACTCATTGTCAGCATGCGTCGTTCCTTGATGCGCTTGTACATCTTGGTTTTTGTCTGTGATGCCGTCTTGTTCAGTGCAGATACAGCGGCAGCCTTCACTTGTTGCGGAAACTGGCGAAACATCGCCTTGAGTTCTTTAAGATCGGCTTTTACACTGAGTTGCATAATCTAGGGACTTCTTAAGCAGTTAATAGGATTTGTAACACTTTACGGATAACACACAGCATCAACACCAGCGGTATCGCTATCGCCAGCAGTAGATAAGCTGCGAATATGAATGGCCAGATCATATGTACTGCACCGCACGCCTGGCACGCTTCGCTGCGTTCCTACCCATATTCAGTGTTCTGCCATGCTTTTCTGCGATGCGGCTGCGTGTTTATCCTTCTCTTGCTTCAAGCCAATACGCGCGCTGATATGGATATATCGGGGCGTCGGTACTTTGAGCGCGCAGCGGCGTCTCCATTCGTCAGGCCGTTGGCCTATATATTCACACGCTTCCATCACAGCTTCTCCATTGGTCGCGGGTCGTTATGCGTTACGCTCTGGCCGCGCCCCTGCACAGTTACCTCAGCAACACCGGCGCTGTTCGTCATTTCGCATTGTGTCTCGCATGTTTTGTGCTGGCTGTCAAAGTCATCCTTCATAGCGTTGGCGAATTCGTCAGTTACCGCTTTAAGCCAGATTGTGATGCCGCATGTGACACACTTCAGTATTGCCTTTGTTTTCATCATTGCGCCCTGTTCATTGGTGGTTGCTGCATTTTCTATGGTCAGGTCGCGCAGTTCAACATCGCCGTCTGCGCTTAGTGGTGTGATCGTGAATATGTGGCCGTGAATCATGTTTGTGGCTAGGTGTTTGAAAAATGTATCCGGATATGTGACACCAAACACGGTTAGAGATTTGCCGTCTTTCGTCAGGCGCGCAGACTCAGCAAGTGTTTGAGGCGTCATTTACGTGTCCGTGCTGCAAAGCCGTTGATGCAAAATATAGGATATTGTTCCGGGCTTAAACCCGTGTATTGAGGGACTCGCTGGCACAGCTTCTCCACTTTTCTGGTCACGGAGGAATATCTGTGCGGTGTTGTCGGTGCAGTCAACCACAAACATAAACACGAATTGGCTGCCATCCGTGTGAACAACCTGCACGGGTACGCCAGCAATAACATCGCCTTCGACGGTGCGCTGCTCGGCTTCGTTGTATGCGGCGAAATAGACGTTGCTGCTCGCGGCCACGCCCACCAACGACCAAATAGGCGAAGCTGTAACACTTAACGAAATCAACAGGCCGAGGATTACGGAAAACAGAGCAGTGATTTTCATACGGTAGCCTCTGCCAATTTTCTTGGCATAAATGACTTCATGGATCGGGAGTTACCAAACAGGGTTTGCAGGTAACCGAGTTGGGCGATGTCGCCCCATACCCTCTCTATGTATCGTCCCAGGCCACACCAAGCCGCTGACAGGAATATGTGATAGTTGTGCTCGGCTGCGTTACCGGCATACGGAAACAGCGTGATTGCCTTCGCCTGGCGCTGGCGCATTTGACGATCCCCGCATTTATGCAGATATTCGGCGCATATAACCTTGTGCATCAATGGGTTAGTCTCGAATAACCCTGGCTGCTGGCCGTCATCTGTGCCGGTCATCCATTCCTCGACCAGAGCTATACGGAAATCGGTTGCTGGCTCTCCGCTGGTTTTCTTCTGTAAATGCGGCGGTGCTGCGCGCCCTGCTGACGGCAGAAATCCCCATATGCTGTGTGCGCCCATTCTGTTCTCAATCCACCGGTTGTCAGAATCCCGCGCCCACTTCGCCCAGGCTACCAACAGGAAGTGCGCGACTGGCATTTCCGGCAGTTCGATCTGGCGCGTGATGTCGTTCATTTTCGTTTTGCCTTTTTGGTGTATTCGAGTTCTAACAATAATTCTAGACAATGGATTGCCTTGCGTATATCCTCTGCGCCGTTCTTGGCGCGGTGGCGCGTGATGTATTTCAAACACAACCCCTCGCAGTAGCCGAGACGATTGGCGGTTGCGTACTCAACCGGCTGTATCTTGAGGGTGGCATAATGGCTGCCACCTACTTGACCGCGTAATGCTTTCATGCCGTGACCTGCATATCTGTCATAGTTTTATAAGCTGCGCACGCCCGCTGTCTGCGAGCGACGCATACTTCACACTGGCAGTCTGTTTCAACAGCCGGAATTTCGGCGTACTTGTCCAGCTGCACACCGGCATGCACCGTGCACAAGCACAGATCGCCGTCATCATCATCGTTGATGATCGCTGGGTGATCGCATCCTTGAATCTGGCATTTCATGTTAGAGCTTCAGAATATCGCCGCGGAATATCGCGCGACCGTCTGGTGTGCAATGTACTAACTCAGGCCCAACAAACCGGCCATTACGAAACCACAAGATAGAAAAACCTTCTTGCCAGTTCACGGGACGATCTTCCGTGTAATGCAGGAATAGCTTGCTATCTATCGGCGCCATTGTTCCGGCATGGATGCCCCAGTGCAGGCCATGCACGTTAGTAATTGAATACGCCTTCAGCATGTGGTCATGGCCAGTCACGTAGTTAGTGCCTGACCATAAGACGTTGTTTTGTCCGGCGTGCATGCCACCCTTAAAGCGGTGCTGAATCACTACCTCGCGATTGCCGTCAGACGCGATCATGTCGGTGCGCCACGCTGGCAACCATTCGGGGAAATGCTCTTTCAGCGTAAAGCCGTCAACGCCAGCAAACTCTGGCACCTTCTCAGCCAGCCTGCTTTCAAACCGTGAGTCGTGGTTGCCCATGTTCCAAACACGAAACTTCACAGAAGGCAGCTGCTCATATTCAGCCAAGCGCGCCGAGGCTTCGCCAATCTCAGAATAAACACTCGGGCGCCCTGACATCTCTGTGAACGATCCAACCGGCCAGCGTGAAATGCTCGCGCCATCAATCGCATCACCGTTGTTGATAATGGCCCACGGCTTGAGCTTGGCAGCCAGTAACAACGAGGCTTTGTGTGACACGGATGCTTGCCCGTAGTAGTGGGCATCGCTGCTGATGAATACGCAGCCATCCTCAATGGGCAAACGGATGCGGCCCTTGAATCGTTCTGTCGCAAGCTTTTGATTGCGCTCTCTGGCGGCGTTCTCTCGAGCTATTTGCTGTGCGCGTGATTCCGCTTTCAGCGCCTTCAATTTCGCATCGTTTTCTTTCCTAAGCTGCAACACATTGGTCATTGGAACGTTTCCTCTGTCTGTGGTTTCGGCCGTATTCAAGATTCTGCTCGCGATTAGCTAAGTACCATGCGCGCTTCCGTTCTATCTCCTGCTCGCGATTAGCTAACTGCCATGCGCGCACCTGTTCTAGATGCTGCTCGCGGTTGGCTAAGCGCCATGCGCGCATCTGTTCTAGCAGCCGATCGCGGTTGGCTAAGTGCCATGCGCGCTTCTGTTCTAGAGTCTGCTCGCGGTGGGCTAAGTACCATGCGCGCCGCCGTTCTATCTGCTGCTCGCGATTAGCTAACTGCCATGCGCGCATATATTCGCGCTGCTTCTCGGGGTCTTGATATGACATCAGCGCGTGGCCTCTAGTAATTCTTCGATGTGTGCAGCGAGTCCGGGGTTTTCGAGAAACAGCCGCATCAAGCCGGCGCCAAGATGGGAAGCCACCGCTTCCTCTGACATTCGCGCTGGCCACTTGTACGCTTCCCACATCGCGTGAATGGCTTCGTGTAGCAGCGTTTCCACGTTCTCGCGGTCATCGGATTCACGTGGGTCAATCTCGACGCGGAGTGGATAATAGTTTGTAGTGCCGGCATTGGTCGGGTGCGGCTTGTACTGCACCCTCACCTTGCGGCGACCGATCTTTAATGCCTTTACACGCTTGTCATCCACGAATCTTGATCTCCTGTATTTCAATGAGGTATAGCCCCAACATTAGTTTGGCCTTCAGCTTGTAAGCCGCGGTCCGGGCGCCTTTTGTATCCTCTACAACGTGCATCCCGTCGGCTTCCATCCAGTACTCAGCATCACACTCATATGTAGCGATTTTGATGTTATTAATAGTCAGCGGAAACCGCGTGTGGTGCCGTAAATCACGGATCGCGCCGACCGCCAAGAGTTGCTCTAATTGCAGCCACCGCGTCAGCTCCATCTTGCTGTCGAACCGCAGGCCCTTGTACATCTGGCGCTTGTTGTTGTACTTGTTTTTGCGCTTTCCAGTAGGCGCGGAAGTAACGGCGCAGCTTTTTGGCGTGCTTTTTGCCGTGACGGTGCGCTTGCCCCTCGAGGAATAACCGCGTGTCGCCAGGTCTGCTTCGTTCCATCTCATAGAAATGCACCGCCAGTTTGTTGATGAGTTCGTGTCGCCATTGTTCTTCCCTGTCCATCGGTCGCACTTAGCACAGCGCCCTCGGCAATATCTTTGATGCGGCCGCTTCCGGTTCGCAGTCCTGGATGGTGACGATGCCCCTTTCAATCAGGCGCATAATGGACTCAGCCATCGCGCGGTGGAAATATGCGTCCCTGTATTCGCCCTCGCCGCTGCCGCGCCGGTCTATCCAGTCGTGGCAAGTAGAGCAGCTGTAACACCCAAATAAATCATGGGCCTTAATACCGCGCCCCTTCCCGTGGATATGCAGGTTGCTGTGCGCCCACACAACGGTGCTGCGGTCATGGTTGCAGTACGGTGATAACACCGCGCAGCTTTCGCCCTTCGCGCTTTGTGTGATGGCCTTGCTGCGGATCATTTCGGGCCGGCAGCGAGAATTTTGGCTACGATTCGTTGCCGCCGTTTTGCGTCTGCTAGTCTTTTATTCATATATTTTTTCCAGCGACGATCCGCAAGACCCTGACCAAACTTACAGACAGCAAACGCGCAGACGATAAACAGACCGCAGAAAATCAACCCAGGTATGATGATGTCCATATAAACCCCTATGTGAACTGTAAGATTTCATCAGCAGCGCTGGCCAGTGCGTTCGGGTCAGTGCCGGGTAAAAAGTTGGTGATGATCGCGTCAATCGTGCGCTGATATAGCTGATTAAATTCGAGGTCATCCATGCGTGCGAAGCTGATCGACTTGGCGTGTTTGCTTTCCGTGCCGTCGAGATGCGCGTGCTTCGTGTAGAAGCCGGATGCGATGATCACTTCCTCGCGGAAACTCTTAAAGTCTGTATAGCGTTCCTGATTATCGAAGGCTATACCGAGTAGCGCGAAATACTTACGCAGGAATTGAATGTTGCGCGGCTTGGATATATCCACCTGCACAACGCTTCCAGTCTTGATGCCCTTCATTAGTTCGGCAGCGTGCTCATCATCTGGCGTAAGCGCGCCGTTCAGTTGCTTCTTCATGTAAACTTTAACGGACACGACGCCATTCCTCGATTTGCCGCATACGTTTCTGAATGGCCAACACATAGCGGTCATGCGCGAGCGTGCGCCAGCTGGCGTGAATGGCGGCCACCGGGCCGTGGTTGTATGCATACACCCCGCGCGTCCATGATCCCGTAACCCGGATGCAATAGCGCAGATACGCTGCGCCCAGTTCGATGTTCAATGGGTCATCTGTGCGGAGTGTGCTGATGGTCACGTTTCGGTGTAGTACGCTCGCAACCGTCGCCCTCCGAACCTGGGCGCAGCCGTAGCTGCTCTTGTCAAGGCCGCGTTTGTGGGCGCATAGACTTGATTCTTGATACACGATGGCCTGCATCGTGGTTCCGTATTCACGGCCGGCCTGCCGGCTGTATGCCAGCGCCCACCGTTGGTGCCATGTCAATGTCGCGCCGTTCGCGTGGCCCGAATAAAACACGAGGATACCGATGCACAGATAAAACGACAGCACCACAATCAAGGCGTCGCGCCAACGTGGTCCACGTGGATCATGATGCTTACACATAACCCCATCCCCCCGAGCGCCTAGAAATCCGCGTGTTGCTTTCGGCCAGTGCCTTCGCTATCTGATTCTCAATGTATCTGCGATTGCGGCATGCATAACAGCACTTACGTCGGCCGCGACCAGGTCCGCCGCCACCAAATTTAGTTATGGGCTTTTCGATGCCGCAGGTGTCGCAGACGCGCGTCTCGGTCATGCGCGCACCCTCTTGAGGGCCAACAACAACTCATCCCGTGACTTGCCGTGGGTGTGGATTCCTGCCTGTTTGCACAGGTCGAGAATCGATGCGTCGGACGTGCGGAGATTAACCGACGTATTCTCCGCAACCTGTCGGCCCTTACTGTATGTAGCCTCCCGACATACCCAAGTGCGCCAGGCAGCATCCCAGTCCTTCATGGTGGTGCCTTTGGCCTTGTGGTGGTTGGTAAAGGCTTCCATGACGGACTCTACATTCCGGATACTCTTGCTGCTGGCGAAAGCGACTCTTTCTGGCGTCAATCCAAAATTGGGGGGGAGCGCGGTAGCGCGTCTCTCTTTCTTTGGAGTTGGAGCTGGAGCTGGAGCTGGAGCTTCGATATGCTTCGACTCACTTCGACTTACTTCGACAACTTCGACAGCATCGAGGGCACGCTTACGAGCCACCCATTCCCTTTGGTAGGCCCGCTTATCGTCGTCAGTCCATGAATCTCGGACAGCAACGTAATTAATGACAAGCCAGCCCCCGTCTACCTTCTCAATGCGGCGCCCATCACATACGTCAGATCGACTATCAAAGTCTGGCTGTGAGAGCGTATAAAGCGCATTTTCCACCTCGGGGCGGCTGACATTGGCGATATGCGCTAGGCCCGGGACACTGGCAGCGACATATCCATTGCGGTCTGCAAGTGCCAGCATTGTGATCCACACAACTCTTGTGCTGGCTGGCTCGGCCCATATCGTCGAGGCGATGATGCTGGATTGTAGTTTTGTATAACTCATGACCAACCTTTCCTTTCTGATGTTTCGTAAGCATCTAACCATTCACGGTGCGGCGACACCATGGCCCTGGCCATAACCCCAACCATTTTCGATGCGCTTTGAAGGCTGTGACTGTTGTGGCACTCATGTATTTGTAAGGCTAGCTTTCCTGTTTTGGGGATGGGGCCATCGAATTTAACCTCAATTTTGGTTTGTTTTGCGCCGACAATGAAGTCATAGCCTTTGATTTGTTCTTCGCGCCCCACAAAAGTAAATTGAATGCTGTGATTTTGGCAGTAAGTAGAAAATACCATCTCTCCATACTTTCCCTTATCGTCTCCATCCTTCCATGGAGGCAATGCCATGCCGTGTTCTATTTTCTTGACAATAGGGTGAGATATGGGAAGAAGGCGCAACACCGATGACGGGCTATGATAAAGGGATAGATTGTGCAAAAGAGGAATAGCTTTTTTAGGATCGAAAGCATAAAAATAGATATGATCCCATGGGCTGATATGCAACTCTATATCCGCATAGCTTTCCTCCACCCCATATTTTGTCATATAGGTCATTATTCATTCCCCCATGTTTTCCACGGTGACGGTGGCCCACTACGCGCAAACATTTCTATGCGCGGGCCAGATGGATAGATAGTATCTATGATGGATCTGAATTCTTCCGGCTTCCTGCTGTGCTCGGTTCGCTCAATAGACTGCACACTATCAAATAATTTTTGTACTTCTGGTTGGCAACTACCACGAACGCAGATAAGCAATAACTCATGGCGCACGGAGTTATAGTGCCCCATGTTATGTTTGACTTTATCCCATATAAAAGCCGCCTTATATTCAAAGCCCCATGCGCTGACGACATCAAATGACTCACGTAGAATTGGTGATGTCACCCAGAGAAATAAGACGGCATCTTCCATCGCCAAGTTTTTCACAGGCAGATCGCATATAGCCTGCATTGACAGCAGCGGATAATGGTCTGCCTGTTCGGTCTGATATTCAGGCTGCTCATTCCCATATTCCCATGGGGGATCAGCATAGATGACGCGGTACTTACCGTCTGGGAACGGTACATTGTCGCGCGTGCCGGCTTTAGTTCGTCTGACAGCGCGCCGCATCTCGCGCACCGTCCAGTTCTCGGCTTCGGCCTGCGCTAGCAGCCTCTCCTGATCGGGCGGCGCTAGGCTGGCGACTTCCCTATGAATACCGTGTGGCACATGGTCGCGACGTCGCGACCATTCAACATGAGTAGATACGTACTTAGCATCCTTAAGCGCCTGATACCCATACTCCGTCGCCTCCATCGCCTGGGCGTACATCTCTCCGTACTTTCGCTCACCGAAGTTCAGCCAGTCACCCAGCCACCACATGACAGAGCCGCTGGCCTGTTTCAGCTGTGCGCCCACCGTGTTCCAATCTTCAATACAAAGATCATCTGGTAATACAAGCGATGTTTTAGTGCAGGTGCCGGGCAGGGCCAGGATGGGGGTGGGTTTCGGCATCAGTGCTTTCATGTGTGACCTTTTAATGTAGGTATTTCTTGGGGCGGGGCGCTGCTGTGGGGGCTTCTCCGGCCGCCATAGACGCGGCACATGCATCAATGGTGTCTGCTATTTTTCCAACCAGTGCGTCATAGTTAAATGGTCCGGTGCGACGGCCGCAGATGGCCGCCAAAATGCCGTGGAAATAGTTGCCTATAGTTTTCCGATAGCTCATGTAGCCTGGAGTATAGCAGATCCGTGCGGAAACGCACATAAGTTTATGGGCAATCCCCTAAAGTATGACGGTTTAGACTGATTCTAAACGTAAGTGTATGATAATAACAGGTAAAATATAGTTTAGAAAAGCCTTGATTTAGGCGCGAATGGGGCTATCCTTAGTTATAGCGTCTAAGGATCAAAGTATGAATAAAATCCGTCTTACCACCACTGAACGCAAAGCACAGGCCACAGTCATTAGGAAGTATTTAAAATGAAGCATGTAAAAACAGTACATCTGAAAGTGAAACCAGAGTCATATCACTGGCTAAATACAGCAGCCTGTGAAGTCAATGACATATGGAATTATTGCAAAGGCACACCGGATAAAGGCGGCAAGTGGAACAGCGGTTTCGATTTATGTTATGCCACCGCAGGCATAGCCAAGACCCTTATGCACAAGATAAATGCGGATTGTGTGCAGATGATTTGCACACACTACGCGCAGAAGCGCCGTCAATTCAAGAAACACCTGAAAGGCAGAACCGATACAGGCTCACATCGTAGTTTGGGTTTTGTGCCGTTCAAGGCAGCTTCACTAAAAATTAAAGGCAACGCGGTTCGGTTTGCTGGTAAGACGTTTAGGGTTTTTGATTTGCCGTATTTGTTGCAGTATGCCACTCGCAAGTCCGGCTCATTCAGCCAGAACAGTTTAGGTGAGTGGTTCCTGAATGTGGTTGTTGAATTACCAGAGCAACAGCCAGTAATGACTGGCAAGAGGATCGGTATTGATTTGGGACTCAAGACAACGGCCACCTGTTCCGATGGTGTGAAACTTGAAGCTGCTCAGTTATACAGAAATGCGGAACCGAAACTGGCTGCTGCACAGCGCCGTGGGCACAAGAAACAGGCAAAGCGGATTAGTTTGAAGGTGAAGAATCAGCGACAGGATGCGCTGCACAAGTTTTCAAGGAAGTTGGTTGACGAGAATGATTTGATAGTCATTGGTGATGTGAGCAGCAGCAAACTAGCTAAAACAAAGATGGCAAAGTCTGTGTTGGATGCTGGTTGGTACATGTTCAAAACGATGCTTCAGTACAAGGGCAGTTATGCCGGTCGCAGAGTTGAAGTCGTCAATGAATCGTTTACAACGCGAGCTTGCAGTAACTGTGGATGCCTCAGTGGTCCCGGCGGTCTAAAGCAGCTTGTTGTAAGAGACTGGATTTGTTCGGGGTGTAACGCCGAGCATGACCGTGATGTTAATTCAGCACGGAATATATTAAGTCTCGCGGAGAGTTGGCTCCGTCCGTCTGCGGGAACGGGCCACGCAAGCGAAGCCTGTCTGGAACAGGCGAGAGCAGCGTAGGCATGGCCACCGGAGATATGGCGAGGCTGTATGGTGACGCCTACCGGCTGGTTAAAGCGTGACAACC
>JBAWFD010000091.1:0-2498 GCA_049591615.1 Gammaproteobacteria bacterium
GCCGAGGCCGATGCCCAACATGCTGAGAGCGACGGCGGTGAGCGGGCCTCGGAAGAGTCCCATGGCTGCTCCGGTGAGGTCGAAGAGGTGGCCGAGGGAGAGGTTGTAGAAGGCAGGGTTGGCGTCGAGGAGGGTGGAGATGTCGGTGCCGGGGGCGGCGTGGGGCGCGGTGAGGGCGAAGTATCCGCAGATGGCGGCGAGGAGTGTGGTGAGAGGGATGAGGAAGTAGAGGTGCCAGTGGAGGGCGCGGCGGCGGGCGTTTGCGGTGTAGGCGTCGGCCTGGGCGAGAAGTCCACCGGCGATGAGGGCGAGAGCTGGAATGGCGGGGAGGGAGTAGTACTCCTGCCGGCTGGAGAGGGAGAAGAAGCCGAGGACGAGGACGGCCCAGACGATGAGAGAGAGTGCGGCCTCTTTTGCACGAGGTGAGGTGTGGTAGCGGAGGTCCTGGAGGCGGTCGGCCAGAGCACTGGGGACGAAGGCGGCCCAGGGGATGATCCAGATGGCGAGAAAGAGCCAGAAGAGCCAAACGGGGGTCTGTCCGTAGTCGTGGGGGATGCGCTTGCCGAGGAAGCGGGCGATGTGCTCGTTGTAGAGATAGAACCATGCCCAGCCGCCTTTTGCGGGAAGTCCGAGACCTGCGGGCATGGGAATGGGCGGGTTGCGGAGCGCGGCGAGGATGTGCCAGGGCGCGGCGATGGCGAGGAAGACGGCAGTGCTTGCTATCGGATGAAGGTGTTTGAGGAGGTGGAGTTGTTTTGTGACGGCCAAGTAGAGGAGGACGAAGGCGACGGGGAAGACGAGGCCGATGAGTCCTTTGGTGAGGACGTTGAGGGCCATGACGGCGGCGAAGGCGAGGCAGGGGAGGAGTGGGGAAGAGTTTGCGATCCCACCCTTCGCAAACTGCGCGAAGGATGGGGCACCCGAGCTGTTGTGGCTGGTTGAAGAGGGATCGCTATCGCGATAGCCCACCTTAGCCGCGATAAAACTGCGGCGAAGATGGGGCACGCGGGTTTGTGGGTCGTTATGAATTCGGGCTTTGGTTCGGTCGAGGGCGATGAGGAAGAGGTGGACGGCGAGCGTCATCCATAGGGCGAGGAGGATGTCGGGGATGAAGAAGCGGGTGTAGAGGTAGGGGCCGATGCTGGTGGCGAGGGCGAGAGCGGCGTAGAAGCCTCCGCGGTCGGGGTGGGCGGCGGGAGAGACTTCGGCGAAGAGGCGGATGCCGAGGGCGTAGACGGCGATGAGCAGGGCAAGGACGGAGAGCGCGAGGGGAAGGCGGGCGGCCCAGTCGTGGATGCCGAAGACCGACATCGAGGAAGAAGCCATCCAGTACATGAGGGGCGGCTTGTCGAAGAAGCGGATGCCGTTGACGTAGGGGGTGACGTAGTCGTGGCGGTGGAGCATCTCGCGGGCGACCTCGATGTAGACGGAGTCGACGTCGTCGAGAAGGCCGGGGGTGAAGAGGCCGCCGATCTGGAGGATGAACCAGGCGAGGACGAGAATGGCGATCGAGCGCGGGTTCCAGCGGCGCGGTGATGCCTCAAGGATTGGCGGAGCTGTTTGCGGCGAGATGAGGGGTGTGGTGGTCAACTGACTAAGCTACATTTTGCCTGGATTTGGAGGAAGCGTATCACCGATGTATGCCGAGACGCGTATTAAAAAGGTGCTGCAAAGAGGAAACAGACAACGGAATTTTTCTGACGGCTTGAGCCGCGCTCGTTCCATTGTACTAACGCAGGCAGGGTTCGGTGGGGGTGAAGATGGCTACTTCTATTGGCCGAGGGGCCGGTCGGTGTAGAGGGCTTTGCCGGAGATTTCCTGAAGGAGGATTTTGTCGTTGCCGAGGAGCTGGTCGACGGCGTCGCGCTTTTCGAGGGGGACGAAGAGGACTTTGCGGCGGCCGTGGCCCCATTGGTCGAGGAGATCGTGTGGAGTGAGGAAGATGTGGGGGGCGTCGGGGAAGGTGGAGCCGAAGAGCATGGAGCTGGAGCGTCCGTCGACGAGATCGACGGTGCGGCCGAGGTAGAAGGCGATGGAGGAGCCGTAGGACTGGTCGCCGTAGAGAAGGATTTCGCTGTTGGGCGAAATGGCGCGGGTGGCTTCGAGCTGCTGGATTTCGACGGCGACGTTGTGCGAAGACAGCATGGTGCCGAAGCGGACGAAGGCGATGTGCGCGGCAATGAGGAAGACCGTAGTGGTAAGGGCTACGGTGGTGGTGGCGACGAGGTGGCGGCGTTTGGTGCGCAGGAACCACGCGAAGGCAGGGCCGGCGGCGAAGGCCAGGGCGGCGAGTGTTGCGGGAAGGCGCAGAGCGGCGAAGCTGGCGTCGGTGAGGTCGAAGAGGTGCGACATGGAGAGGGTGTAGTTGCCGACGTCGCGGTGGGCGAGGAGATCGCCGATGTCGGGGACGAAGGCGAGATGGCGGGAGCGCCAGAGGCCGTAGGCGAGCGTGAGGGCTACACCGACGCCAATGACGGTGAAGGCGGCATGGGCGAAGG
>JBAWFD010000092.1:0-4351 GCA_049591615.1 Gammaproteobacteria bacterium
CTACAAGATTAAACTTCGTAATCTGACACGTTTTCTGTCAGAAGGCGACAAGGCCAAGGTAACAGTACGTTTCCGTGGCCGTGAAATGCTGCACCAGGAACTGGGCACCGGGCTCATCGAACGCATCAAAGGCGACCTCGACGAGCAGGCGCAGGTGGAGCAATACCCCAGACTCGAAGGCCGGCAACTCGTCATGGTATTGTCGCCGAAGAGAAAATAAGTCCTGATGGGACTTAAACAAAAAGTGGAACAGTCCGCTGATCCACCGCTTGGCAAATCAAAGAACGCCGTGCATGCGGGGCCAAGCCTTACTAAAACGAAACTTAAGGAGTTACGGCAATGCCGAAGTTGAAGACCAACCGCGCCGCGGCCAAGCGCTTTCGCGCCACGGCCAGCGGTAAATACAAACGTGGCAATTCACATAAGCGCCACATCCTCACCAAGAAAAGTTCCAAGCGTAAGCGTCAGCTCCGCGGCGGTGACATGGTGGTCGCACAGGACCATGACCGCGTGAAGCAGATGCTACCTTGGTCTTAAGGGGAGGATAGAACATGGCACGCGTTAAACGTTCGGTTACCAGCCGCGCCAAGCATAAGAAGACGCTTGGCAAGGCCAAGGGCTACTACAATGCCCGCCGCAAGAATATAAAAGCCGCGAAGCAGGCGGTGATGAAGGCCGGTCAATATGCGTTTCGTGACCGGCGCGACCGCAAGCGCCAATTCCGCGCACTCTGGGTTGCGCGTATCAATGCCGCGGCCCGCTTGAACGGGCTTTCATACAGCCGCTTCATGAATGGACTTAAACAAGCGCAGGTCGAGCTTGATCGCAAAGTGCTCGCGGATATCGCTGTATTTGATAAGGCTGCCTTCTCCGCACTCGTCGAGAAAGCCAAAGCCAGTCTGCACTGATTTATACACGGGCATGCGCCCGCCATACAGACGGTCAGCGAGTGAGGGGAAGGGCATGATTGCCTTTCCCCTCTTTATTTGGGGTTCAGGTCCGTGATAAACAGAGTGAAACACGTCAATACATTCGTTCAGGAAGCCATTAGTGCTATCGCTGCCATTGATGCACTGCCAGCGCTGGCCGAGTTGCGCGTCCGCTATCTCGGTAAGAAAGGCCTGATCACTGAACAATTGAAATCCCTCGGCAACTTGCCGACTGATGAACGCCGTGCAGCAGGTCAAGAGCTTAATCGCACTAAGAGTGAAATCAGTGCTGCAATAGATAAGCGTCAGTCCGCTCTCCAGCAGGCTGAACTGTCCGCTCAGTTAACCCGTCGGCAGCTGGATGTGAGCCTGCCTGGCCGTGGCCAGCAGCCGGGGAGTGTTCACCCCATTACCCGCAGTCTGCAACGAATCGAGAGAATATTCCACGCTGCGGGATTCAAAGTGGCCGAGGGTCCGGAAGTGGAAGATGATTTTCATAATTTTGAAGCACTCAACTTCACGCCAGATCATCCAGCACGAGCCATGCTGGATACCTTTTATCTCAAGAATGGGAAACTGCTACGCACGCATACCTCGCCGGTGCAAGTGCGTGTCATGCAAAAATGCAAACCACCATTGCGCATCATTGCTCCGGGGCGCGTGTACCGTTGCGATTCTGATCTGACCCATACACCGATGTTTCATCAGGTAGAAGGTTTGCTGGTGGATGAAAATGTCAGCATGGCTCATTTGAAAGGCGTACTTGCAGACTTTATCCGGGCTTTCTTTCAGGCTCCGCTTAAAGTGCGTTTCCGTCCATCGTACTTCCCATTTACAGAACCCTCGGCGGAAATGGATGTGGAATGTGTCATGTGCCATGGTCATGGTTGTCGTGTATGCAGTGATACTGGCTGGCTGGAAGTACTGGGCTGCGGGATGGTTCACCCGCAGGTATTTGCCAACGTCGGCATCGATAGCGAGCGTTGGACTGGATATGCGTTCGGCATGGGTGTGGAAAGACTGGCGATGCTGCACTACGGGGTCAATGACCTGCGAACGTTTTTTGATAACGATTTGCGTTTTCTGGCCCAGTTTCGCTGAGCGGCGAACCACTATATGAAAATCAGTGAGCGTTGGTTGCGTGAATGGGTAAATCCCAAACTTGATGTGCGGGGTGTTGCTGAACAGCTGACACTCGCGGGACTGGAAGTTGAATCCGTTAACCCCTGTCTGGCAGACTTCGAAAAGGTAGTCGTCGCCGAGGTACTGGAAATCGTTCAGCATCCACATGCAGATAAACTCAAGATTTGCAATGTCCGCAGCGGTAAGAAGAAGCTTCAAGTTGTTTGCGGTGCCACCAATGTACGAATAGGCATGCGTACACCGCTGGCCTTGCCGGGAGCAAAGTTACCGAATGGTCTCGAGGTAAAATCCGTCAAACTACGTGGTGTGGAATCCAGTGGCATGCTGTGCTCTGCGAAGGAATTGGGTTTGTCAGAAGATGCGGCTGGCCTAATGACATTACCGGCTGACGCACCTATAGGTAAGTCCATGGCTGCTTATCTGGAACTGCCAGATAGGGTTTTGGATATCAAACTGACGCCTAATCGTGGCGATTGCCTGAGTACGGCAGGTCTAGCGCGCGAACTGGCCGCACTAAATCGCATGCACTTGAACATGTTGAGCATTGCACCTGTAAGGGCACGCAGCAAAACCAAAATGCCGGTTACACTCAAGGCGACGGCTGGTTGTCCGATATATGTAGGACGGGTAATCACGGGTCTGCGAATGGGCAGTAGCAGCCCCATATGGCTTACCGAAAAACTCAGGCGCGCAGGTTTACGCTCCATCCACCCTGTCGTCGATGTCACTAACTATGTGATGTTGGAATTGGGCCAACCTCTGCACGCATTTGATCTGCGTAAGATTCAAGGTGGAATTGTGGTGCGCTGGGCACAAGATGGTGAGTCGCTTACTTTGCTGGACGGGCGCTCGATTACACTTTCGAAGGACGTGCTGGTCATCGCCGACCATAAAAAGACCAAGGCGCTGGCTGGCATCATGGGCGGTGAAGACTCAGGTATCGCTGATGATACCGTGGACATTTTCATCGAAAGCGCGTTTTTTGCGCCCCAAGCCATCGCTGGCAGAGCACGCCGCTATGGCCTTGTGAGTGAAGCATCGCATCGGTTTGAACGAGGTGTAGATCCGGCGCTTCCACGCCGCGCCCTGGAGCGCGCCACAGCATTGTTGTTAAGCATCATTGGTGGTGTGCCTGGGCCGATGATAGAAGCGCGTAACTCTAGAGCTGTTCCAAAACCGCGCTCCATCATCTTGCGCCGCAAGCGGCTGGCTGGGATTCTGGGGTTATCCGTCTCTGATCGCGATATCGAGAGCATCCTGAAGCGTTTGGGCATGAAACTGAAAAAAATCGAAAAGGGTTGGCAGGTCGTTCCGCCCAGTTATCGCTTTGATGTCAGCCGGGAAGAAGATCTCATCGAGGAGGTCGGTCGCATCCATGGCTTCGAAAAAATACCGGCAGCCCCTTTAAATGCTGCAATACAGCCTGGTGAGGCCGATGAACGCCACGTCGGCGGCAGTAATCTACTCCAGTGCTTGCAGCAAAGGGGCTATATGGAGGCCATCACCTATAGTTTTGTAGCCCCCACATTGGATGATTCCCTTGCAGGAACAGGAACAGCTGTGGAATTGGAGAACCCCATTTCCAGTGATATGTCACGGTTGCGCCGCTCACTTTGGCCGGGGCTTATCCAAGCCCTGCTTTACAACCTTAATCGCCAACAGGATAGAGTCAGATTATTCGAGTACGGCCGCAGATACAATTTGCAAGGCAATGATATTAAAGAAGAAGATTGCATTTCTGGTTTGGCATATGGTCAGGTAGAACCGGAGCAGTGGGGAATTCCAAAGCAGCTGGCGACTTTTGAAGATGTTAAATCTGATGTTGAGGCATTGTTTTACCTGGGAAACATCCGACCCAGTTATGTGCCTGGCCAACATCCAGCCTTGCATCCTGGGAGAAGTGCAGAAATATGCTTGGAGAAACAACGCATAGGCTGGCTAGGGGAGCTGCATCCTGAGTTGGTGAGAAAATTTGACCTAACAAAACCAGCAATTTTATTTGAACTGGATCGCCAGGCAGTTTCTAAAGCGGTTATACAGGGTTCTAAAGCAATTTCGCGCTTTCCGATGGTCAGACGAGATATCTCAATTGTTGTGCCTGAAAGCGTGGCTGCGGCGTCACTTCAGGCCTGCGTATACGAAGAATCACAGGATTTGATTAGGGAAGTTCGTTTATTTGACATATATCGTGGTCCAGGCATAGATTCTGGACGAAAAAGTATTGCTTTAGGCTTGATTTTACAAGACTCTTCGCGCACCCTAACAGACGAGGCCGCTGA
>JBAWFD010000093.1:0-1974 GCA_049591615.1 Gammaproteobacteria bacterium
GGCCCAACGCAATCGTTATGGGGAATTGACTCACCGCGATAGGCAAGTCACCTCCACCTGTCCGTAGGATTGAAGGATGGATCGAGCATGGAAATTGTTACCAGTTCCGCGCCGCAGTCCGTGGCAACAATGCCGGCGAAACACTACCTGAATAACGAGTACGGGATTAAATCCTGGCTTTTGACTCAGGACCACAAACGAATCGCCATCATGTATCTGCTGGCCACCGTTTTCTTTTTTATGATCGGCGGCACCGCAGCAGCCCTCATCCGGCTTGAATTGTTGACTCCGGCAGGCGACCTGGTATCGGCAGATACGTATAACAAGCTCTTCTCGATTCACGGCATCATCATGGTGTTCTTCTTCCTGGTGCCGATTGCGCCTGCGGTACTTGGGAACTTCCTGATACCGCTGATGATCGGCGCCCGCGACGTGGCCCTGCCCAAAATCAATCTCTTCAGTTGGTACCTGTTCGTCATCGGTGGGTGTTTCGAGCTCTACATGATGATCTTCGGTGGTGTTGACACCGGCTGGACATTCACGACCCCTCTCAGCACGCACTACGTAAACACCCATGTCATCGCCGCCGCGATGGGCATATTCGTTGCCGGCTTTTCTTCGATTCTTACAGGGATCAACTTCATTGTCACAATTCATAAAATGCGCGCGCCCGGGATGACCTGGTTTCGCCTCCCGCTCTTTATCTGGTCCTATTACGCAACCGCGATCATCTTCGTACTCGCCACTCCTGTCATTGCGATTGCCATGGTTCTCCTCGTGCTGGAACGGCTCACGGGAATCGGTGTATTCGATCCGACCAAGGGCGGAGATCCCCTGCTCTTCCAGCATCTGTTCTGGTTCTATTCGCATCCAGCGGTGTACGTCATGATCCTTCCTGGCATGGGGATCATCTCCGAGGTAATCGCATGTTTCAGCCGCAAGCGCGTCTTCGGATATACGGCTGTCGCCTTTTCCTCGGTGGGGATTGCCGTGTTCAGTTTCTTTGTCTGGGCGCATCACATGTTCATCATGGGTATTTCCACTTATTCCGCAATGGTGTTTTCTCTAATGAGCATGTTGGTAGCGATACCCTCCGCCATCAAGGTGTTCAACTGGTCGGCCACGATGTACAAGGGCTCTATCCATTTCGACACGCCCATGATGTATGCGCTCGGCTTCATTGGGCTCTTTACCATAGGAGGAATGACGGGGGTCTTTCTTGCAACGCTGGGGCTGGATATTCATCTGACCGAGACCTACTTTATCGTGGCTCATTTTCACTATGTGATGGTTGGAGGGATGGTTAGCGCGCTCATGGCAGGCCTGCACTTCTGGTGGCCAAAGATCACTGGCAGAATGTACCCCGAGTTCATGGGAAGAATTGCAGCGATCATCCTCTTCATTGGATTCAATCTTACGTTTTTCCCGCAGTTCATCCTGGGAAACCTCGGAATGCCTCGGCGCTACTGGTCGTATCCTCCCGAATTCCAGGTGCTCAACGTGATGTCAAGCGCGGGAGCTACGATTCTTGCCATCGGCTACTTGTTGCCGTTTCTCTATCTCACCTGGTCTCTTAAATACGGAGAGATCGCCGGTCCCAATCCGTGGCGGGCCGCCGGGTTGGAGTGGACCATTCAATCGCCGCCACCGGTCGAGAATTTCGCCAGGCCGCCGATTGTTGATTTCGAGGCGTACGACTACGATCGAATCGGATCCGGTGTTGAGATATCCGGTTGAGTCTTCGCCGAGGATACGGGATGTTTCCATGGTGTAACGAATCGCGCTTTTGCCACCCAGCGACTCTTTCACCGCACCGCGGAAAACCTGGGTCTACCGTGAAAGCGCCTTTGAGCTTAAAATGAGCCATTGGGCGCCGATTCAGCCTGGACGAGGACGAAAGGCAAGAACTCTTCTAAACCGCTCGATTTCTCTAATTTGCTTGAAAGGAATTGGAGGCGCGGGCCGGGATCGAAC
>JBAWFD010000094.1:0-5776 GCA_049591615.1 Gammaproteobacteria bacterium
CCGGTAGTCTGGCTGTCCAGTAACGCCAGGGCTGCACCGGGGATGATGCCGGAGTTGGGCAGAGACATGGAATGTGCCAGCGCTGCTTCGGCCTCCGGCACTAACTGTTTTTCACCCGCCAGCACCAGGTTCGTGAGCTCCTGTCCGAGGGCATAGGTTGCATACGGCGACTGAGGGTGATTCGCCGCCTGGGTTTTCACCAGTGATAGAGTGCTGCGCCAGATGTAGGCGCGCATGCCGGTGACCGCGCCATAGGTAAGCACCAGAGCCAATATGATGCCGATCCGATAACGCATGTTCAGCAAGCGTGAATGCGCAGTCAGTATGAAACCGAATACTGAAATCAGGATGCCCATATCGGCCAGATAATTACGGTGCTCGAATGCGATCTCCAGTGGCCATACGGTGGATTCCAGTATCTGGCCTGTGAAGAACCACAAAATGCCGAATGAAATCCAGGGACGCTTCTTCCAGGTGAACCCTGCAGTAGCCAGCAGCGTACCCAACCCCAGCATGGACAGCAGTGTGGTGGGCGGCGTCAGCAAACCGGTGGAGAGCGGGATGTCATCATGATACAGGCCCAGGTCCGGCAGACGCGGGAACAGCGTCCAACGGATGTAATCCCAGATCACACGCATTTCTGTCATCACCCGTTCGCTGAGTGTGAAATCGCGTCCTACATAACTCAGCGGCGCGCCATGATGGATTCCGAACAGCCACACCAATCCCAGGCAAAAGGGCAACAGCAGAAACAATCCAAAGAACATAAACAATCCACGCTCTATGCGATTATTTTTGCAACTGAAACGGAATACACACAGTTCGATGACCAATAGATAGACCGGCAGTAGCAAGCCGGTTTCCTTGCTGAGGATAGCCAGCAATCCGCTGACCAAGGTGCCGATATACAGCCACCACCAACCAGATTTACCAGCCAGTATCCGTAGGCGCGCATGCACATAACAAACGCATCCCGCCAGAATGAACAGCGAGCACAGGCTGGTTTCCCGCTGCACCACATACAGGACCGCCGTCAGGTTGAGTGGATGCAGCAGCCAGGCGGACGCGCATAGCAACGGCAACCAGTATGCCGCAATGGATGATTCCAGGATGCCTTTGTCCAGCCAATATTGGACAATCTTGCGCAGCAATGCGAAGACCAGTACACCATTTACAAGGTGGATGACCAGATTGGTTATCTTGAAGGCAGTGGGATCGAGGCCATTGAAATAGATGTTCAAGGCGAACGACAGCATGCTGAGTGGACGCCGCATGGGCCCCGTATCTGAAGACAGCATCGCCTGCGCCAGCTGATCCCACGCGAGACTGTGAATAGCGAGTGCCCGATTCTGCAGGATACTGGTGACATCATCAAACAGGAATGGGCCGTGCAGCCCTGGCACATAGGCGAGTACTGTCAGGGTCAGGGCTGTCAGTACGGCGATGGTGGGATAAAACCGGGATAAGGACATGAAATCGAGTGCTCTAGTGGATTGACCACAGGTGGGGTGGGTATGGGCTTATTCTCGCAAAAACAGTCCACGCGGGCGAACCCGCACAATCACACCCAATGCCAAGCTGCAAACCAAGGCTAGGGAGTTTGTTTCTTTATGTGATCCTGTTTAACAGAAGCCGCACGCGCGGCTGATAGTCTGTCGTTGAGTTGTTGTATGTCGTAATCCAGGTTCCCCAGTCTATTCATGTGGGACAACACTTGGATCTGGTCCTCGGCGTGCCCGAAATCTCCCAAGACGATATAGGCTTTCGCCAGATTGATCTGGTATTGAGGAACTTGGGGCGCCAGTTTGGCAGCTTGTTGCATCGCCGTAATCACTTCGCTAAGCGGATGGCCGGTGAATGTCAAATAATTGCCGTAGATCACCCACAAATCAGGGATTGATCCGTGCAGCGTTGCGGACTGAAATGCTGCCTGCAGCATGGAGTCGGTCGCTGACGTAAGTACCTTGCAATTCACTGGCAGGCAATTGACTAGGCTATTGAGCGATGTGATGTCCTGGACGCTGACAGGATGGGCGAGCAGAAGATCTTCTGCATGTTTCTGCCAGGCAGGATTCACCGGTAGCTTCAGTTTCGCGCTCACCAGCAACATGGCAGTGTCCGGCATGATGTTGTTGCTCAGAGCGGCTGCCCGGGACAAGGTATGTAATGCCATGGCTGGATCCTTCAGAGCGCCCGCCAGCGCCAGGTTGGAATAGGCTTGCGCTAGTACGTATACGGCCTGTTCCGACCGGGGATGGTGTTGCGCTTCGAAATAGCTGAAATCCAGGTAACTGCGCCATTCATAAGCGCGCAGTAACGTGACAGAAAACAGCACCGGGAGGGCCAGCGCTGCGATGGTCCAGCGTAAGGAAATACGCATTGAGCGGGAGCCGGCAACTGGCAGCAGCAGGCAACTGAATATCGCAAGCAGCAGTCCGTAATCCGGCAGATAGTTGCGATGCTCGAAAGCGATCTCCAACGGCAGGACCGTGGATTCCATGGCCTGACCGACGAAGAAAAACAAAATTCCAAGGCTCACCAGTGGCCGGCGATTGCGTTGCCAGCAGGCGAGGGCGAGCAGTGCGACGAGTGCCAGCAAACTCCACAAAGTGGTGAGTGGAGTCAGCAGACTCTTTGAAACCGCAAGATCATCGTGGTATAGCGCCAGATGGCGGATGTCAGGAATGAACGTCCATTTTATATACAGAAACACCACCCGGAATTCCGTGAGTACCCGCTCGGAAAGCGTGAAGTTCCTGCCCGCGTAACCCCCCAGAAAGTATCCTGGATGACTTAACAGGAATGCCAAGCCGAGGATGGCCGGCAATACCAGACCGCCGAGATAGAACACCACCACGTTTTTGGCTGTGCCGCCGTGCGACTCGCGAAAACCAAAAATCAACCATTCAATTACAAGAAGATACAGTGGCAGTAGCGCTGCATCTTCCTTGCAGAGCACGCCGAGCACGCCGAAAAACGGCGTCAAAAGCCAAATCAGCGGCCAGCCAGTTTTACCGGAAATTGTACGTTCGCGGCCATAGATATAGGAAATCATGCCGGCGAGGGTGAACAAAGCCGCGAGGCTGGTCATGCGCTGCACTATGTATAGCACCGCGGTGAGGTTCAGCGGATGCAGTGCCCAGGCGGCAGCGATCAGTATGCTCGCCCAGGCAAGGCTGGTGTCGTCCCAATCAAATTGATACCGCCGCTTGCAGTTCAGCAAGAGTCGGCGAGTTAGCCACAGGATCAGCAGCGCATTGATGAGATGAATGATGAGATTCGTGAGCTTGAAGGAAAATGTAGCATCGCCAAAGAAATAAACATTGAGGGCAAAACTCAGCATGCTGATTGGCCGGAATAAAACTCCCGCGTGTGACGAGAACGCCGCTCTCAGCAGTTGATGCGGCCAGAGGCTGCTGATGCGTAGCGCCGGGTTGTTGATGATATTGGATGTGTCGTCAAACAAGAAGGGACCGTGCAAACCTGGGAAATAAGCGATGGCCGTGGCCACGAGTATGGTGATGACGGCGATGATCAGCAGGGCGTGCTGTCTGCTTTTGCCAACCACGTGCATTGATTATTCAGCCAGCAAAAAAATGCCCCGGCTTAAGCCGGGGCATGAATGACAGTAAAATATACTTATGGACGGCAATTTTGCGGCAGGTATTTCGCCGGTACGGTAGTGGCGACATTGCCGGGTCCTTGAGTAATACCGTCTACTACAACAGTACTGTAACCACATTCCCATGCAATACCACCCGTTTCAGTGATCGGAACGAGTGTCAACACTAACCCGTTTAGCTGCGGTACCACGGCATTATAGGTGATAACAATTTCACCACCTGTACCTTGTCCTGTGCCGCCATACACATCAATCTGCTGTACATAGGTGCCCGATATACTGGTATTAGTCGGCAAACCGTAACTTATATTGTCCGAACCTGCTGTTTGGGGCATTTGGCCGTTGGCCTGGAAAGTTTCAGCCACGGCCGTCTTGGCTGCCGCTGCCAGGTTTAGGCCTTCAGTGACCTTGGAACGGGTCACGTAATCCTGGTACTGGGGAATGGCGATGGCCGCCAGGATGCCGATGATCGCGATCACGATCATCAATTCGATAAGGGTAAAACCCTTCTGTGCCTTATTCATGTCCATAACTCCTTAAAAAAGTGAAAGTACAATTGGCGCACAAGGGCGCTTTCACCCTAAAAGTAAGCAATCAGCGTGCCAAGCGGCCGCTATAGGATTTTGATTAGGAAATATCGTGAATTCTGGCGATGGAAGGCGAAGAAACTGACACTCTTTGTCAGTTTTGGACATTTAGTGTCAGCCGCGGCAGTTCGCTGGGAGATATTTGGTAGGCACCGTTGTGCCTGCGGCAGGTCCGCCGACCGTAGTGCCGTTGATGGTCACGCTGCTATAGCCGCAGGCCCAGGCAATCGATGCCTCAGGGCTGGTATCCGGGGTTAATGTGAGTAGCAGGCCCGAGGGCAGGCCAGCACCTAAACTCCCATTGTAAGCAATGACGATTTTACCCGAGCCAGCGTTCACAAGGATGCTGGTAACGTACTTACCCGCTATGCTGCCGCTTGTCGGCAAACCATAACTGATATTGCTGCCGTTAACCGGCAATGCACCGTTTGCCTGGAACGTATCAGCAACCGCGGTTTTGGCTTGATCAGCGAGACTTAACCCTTCTGAGACTTTGGTTCGGGTGACATAGTCTTGGTATTGCGGGATGGCAATGGCGGCTAAGACACCGATGATGGCGATGACGATCATCAGTTCGATCAGCGTGAAACCCTGTTGCGTGCGCATGATACATAATCTCCGGAATGGCATTCTTCATTACTACACGAAGCATGTTTCATGCCAACAGGACAATTGAGGTAACCAGATATTTTCCTAAGATTAAATTTCAGGGTGCTTGGGAAAGCAAGAATTCCTGTGATGCATTCAGGATTCGGATTTTAAATTCTAGAATCTTGGCGAGTTCCTCGACTTATTTACATGAATTTAATTGAATTATTCCAAGCCCAGTTTCTTGATGCGGTAGCGCAGTTGCCGGAAGCTCATGCCCAGCAATTTGGCGGCGGCGGTCTTGTTGTAGCGGGTCTGTTCCAGGGCCTTGCGGATGGCTTCTTTTTCCAGATCACCCAGGTAACTTCCAAGCGGCATGGTTCTGTCATCCATGTCGGTATCATCGGGTTCACGTGCAACGATCTTGGGAGCCGGCGGTTCCGCGGCTTTGCGCAAATGGATGTCCTGGGCGCGGATCACATTCGCTTCCGCGAGTGTCAGGGCACGTTCCAGGATATTTTCCAGCTCCCGCACGTTGCCGGGAAAGGCATAGCTCTCCAGGAAGCTGAGTGCGTCGGGTGCCAGCTGCAATGCGGGCCGCTTATGAGTACGCGCCAAGCGTTCCAGGATATGCTCCGCCAGCAGGCCAATGTCATCCTTGCGATCCCGCAGGGTTGGCACATGCAGCTCGATGACGTTGATGCGGTAATACAGATCCTCACGGAACTTGCCGCTATGCACTAGATCCGCCAGCGAACGATGGGTGGCAGACAGGATGCGCACGTCCACCGGTATCTCCTTGGCGGCGCCGACCGGGCGCACGGCTTTTTCCTGGATGACGCGCAGCAGTTTCACCTGCATGTGCAGCGGCAGGTCGGCGACCTCGTCGAGGAACAGGGTGCCGCCTTCGGCGCTCTGGATCAGGCCCTTCTTGTCCGCCACCGCGCCCGTGAAGCTGCCGCGCTTGTGACCAAACAGT
>JBAWFD010000095.1:0-22291 GCA_049591615.1 Gammaproteobacteria bacterium
CGCCGCTTAATTCGCCCTTGGTGCAGATCACAAAGTCGCCATCCTTGACGATGTTGCGTTTCTTGAGCTCGTCGGCAGCGCTGCGCAATACATGGTCCGGATTGGTGTGCATCACGTCGAAGGCCACCGGATAGACGCCGCGGTACAGGGTCACGCGCCGGCGCGTGGCTTCATGGCGGGTCATGGCGTAGATCGGGATGCCGGAGCTGATGCGCGACATCCACAGCGCGGTGGAGCCGGATTCCGTCAGCGCGATGATGGCTTTCACATCCATATGGTTGGCGGTATACATGACCGCCATGGCGATCGCCTCGTCCACCCGTTCGAAATGCCGATCCAGGCGCTGTTGTGAACTTGACGACATGTGTTGGCGTTCGGCGCCCTCGCACACGCGCGCCATGGCTTCCACGGTCTTGACCGGATATTTGCCGGCGGCGGTCTCTGCCGATAGCATCACCGCATCGGTACCATCCAGCACCGCGTTGGCCACGTCCAGCACCTCGGCGCGGGTCGGCACTGGGCTGTGGATCATGGATTCCATCATCTGGGTGGCGGTGATCACCACGCGATTGAGGTAACGGGCACGGCGGATGATGTGTTTCTGGATGCCGGGCAGTTCCGCATCGCCGATCTCCACCGCCAGGTCACCGCGTGCAATCATCACGATGTCGGATGACTTGATGATCTCATCGAGGTTGGCGATGGCCTCGGTACGCTCAATCTTGGCGATGATGCCGGCCTTGCTGCCGGCGGCTTGCAGAAGCTTGCGCGCATGCTCGATATCAGCGGCGTCGCGTGGAAAAGACACGGCCAGGTAATCCACGCCCAGCTCCGCCGCCAGCTTGATATCGTGCAGGTCTTTTTCTGTGAGTGCTTTGGCCGATAAACCGCCGCCTTGTCGGTTGATGCCCTTGTGATCAGACAGCTCACCGCCGTTTTCGACCCGGCAGAAGATGCGCGAGCCCTCCACTTTTTGCACCCGCAGGCTGATCTCGCCGTCGCCCAGCACCAGCAGATCGCCGGCTTTCACATCCCGGGGCAACGCCTTATAGGTGAGCCCCACTGCTTGCTCAGTGCCGGCGTTATCGGCGAGTTCCGCGTCCAGTACGAATGTTTGGCCTTCCTTGAGGGTGATGTGGCTGCCGCGGAATTTCTCGATGCGGATCTTCGGTCCCTGTAGGTCCGCAAGCACACCCACGTCCTTGCCAGCGGACCGGGCCGCCGCACGCACCAGTTCCAGGCGATGGCGATGATCGGCGGGTTCGCCGTGGGATAAATTCAGCCGCACCACATCCACGCCGGCGCGTACCAGCGCTTCCATGACTTCCGTTGTGTCGGTAGCCGGGCCGAGGGTGGCGACAATCTTGGTTCTGCGGGGCATCAGTTAATTATGCGCCAGTGAAGTCACGAATGTGAGAGCAAGAGGCGCCCAGGCTGGAATCTTTGGGCTCAATGTTTAACTCTATCGTGTGCGCGTTGTTCGAGAACCGCCACTGCCGGTAAGGTCTTGCCTTCCAGAAATTCCAGGAAGGCGCCACCGCCGGTGGATACATACGAGATGCGATCAGTGACGCCATACTTGTCGAGTGCCGCCAGGGTGTCGCCGCCGCCGGCGATGGAGAACGCCGAGCTTGCGGCCACCGCGTTAGCCACCGCGCGCGTGCCTTCAGCGAACTGATCGAATTCGAAGACGCCCACCGGTCCATTCCACACGACAGTGCCGGCCTGCTTGAGGATACCGGCATACAGTTCTGAAGTATCTGGGCCGATATCCAGGATCATCTCGTCTGCGCCCACCTCATTCAATTTGCGCACGTCGGCTTCTGCGTTGGCGGAAATCTCCTGCGCCACCACGACGTCCAAAGGCAGCGGTATATCGCCGCCGCGTTGGTGTGCTGCCGCGGTCAGGCGCTTGGCTTCCGCTACCAGTCCGGGTTCATACAGGGATTTGCCCACCTTATAGCCGGCAGCTGCGATGAAGGTATTGGCGATACCGCCGCCCACGATCAGCTGATCGACAAACTTCGTCAGTGTTTCCAGCAGGGTTAATTTTGTGGAAACCTTGGAGCCGGCGACGATCGCCACCAGCGGCCGCGCTGGATGTTCCAGTGCCCGGCCCAAAGCCTCCAGTTCGCGCATCAGCAATGGTCCGGCGCAAGCCATCGCCGCATATTTCGCCACTCCATGGGTGGACGCTTCGGCGCGGTGGGCAGTGGCAAACGCGTCCATCACATAGATATCGCAGAGCGCGGCCATCTTTCTGGCCAGGGTCGCGTCATCCTGCTTCTCACCTTTGAGAAAACGCACGTTCTCCAGCAACACCACTTCGCCGGCTGCGACTTTAACGCCGTCGATCCAGTCGCGCACCAATGGTACTTTCACGCCCAAGAGCTGCGTGAGACGTTCGGCCACTGGCGCCAGCGACAGCGCGGGGTCGTACTCGCCCTCTTTGGGGCGGCCCAGATGCGACATCAACATGACGCACGCGCCGGCTTTGATGGCGTCCTGGAGCGTCGGCAATGCGGCACGGATGCGCACATCGCTGCTGATGCGGCCGCTGTCATCCAGCGGCACGTTCAGGTCTTCCCGGATGAGCACGCGTTTGGCATGCAGATCCAGGTCAGTCATCTTGATTATGGACATATGCTCGCGGCCAGGATGGCCGCTCCTACAATTAAATTATTTGGCGTTCCACAAAGCCTCGGTCGCATCCAGCATGCGGTTGCTGAAACCCCATTCGTTGTCGTACCAGCCGCAGACTTTCACCAGCCGCCCGAGCACCCGGGTCATCCAGGCATCGTAGGTGCAGGATGCTGCATCGTGGTTGAAATCCACCGACACCAGCGGCTGGTCGTTGTAGTTGAGAATACCCTTGAGCTCGCCTTGGCTGGCGGTCTGCATCAGCGTGTGGATCTCTTCCTTGCTCACATCGCGGGCTGCCGTAAAGGTGAGATCCACGATCGACACATTGATGGTGGGCACGCGGATGGAGAAGCCGTCCAGTTTGCCGGCCAGCGCCGGGATCACCAAACCGATGGCGGCAGCCGCGCCAGTCTTGGTGGGGATCATGGAATGGGTCGCGGAGCGTGCGCGCCGCAGGTCCTTGTGGTACACGTCGGTCAACACCTGATCATTGGTATAGGCATGCACGGTATTCATGATGCCGCTGAGGATGCCGACCTTCTCATGCAGCACCTTGGCGAGTGGCGCCAGGCAATTGGTGGTGCAGGAAGCGTTGGAGATCACCGTGTGCGAGGACTTGAGGATCGTGTGATTCACCCCAAAGACAATGGTCGCGTCCACGTCCTCGCCACCCGGCGCCGAGATGATGACTTTTTTGGCGCCCCCATGCATGTGCGCCGAGGCCTTGGCCTTGCTGGCAAACAAGCCGGTGCATTCCAGCACCATGTCGGCACCGACGCTGCCCCAGGCGATCTTGGCCGGATCGCGCTCCGCGAACACCCGGATCTTATCGCCGTTCACCAGCAGGTTATCGCCTTCGACGCTGACCGTGCCGGGAAACTTGCCATGGGTGGTGTCGTGGCGGGTGAGGTGTGCGTTGGTGGCGGCGTCACCCAGGTCGTTGATGGCCACGATCTTGATGTCGTGGTTGCGCTTGCTCTCGTAGAGTGCGCGCAGGATGTTGCGCCCGATGCGGCCGTAACCGTTGATTCCGACTTTGATTGCCATGCTTCACCCCTCAACTGATTCGGTCAAAATGCAGTCAAAAACCCATGTGCGGTTCGTACAAAAAATATGTCTATGGCGCGCACAGCACTAAGCATCTGGCGCCTTGTCTTGCTTGAGTACCGCTTCCACGGCCTTCACCACAGTATCCACCGTGAAGCCAAAGTATTCGAATACATCTTTGCCGGGTGCGGACTCTCCATAGCGGTCGATGCCGATGATGCGGCCGTGCCGCCCGACGTAGCGATGCCAGTATTCGGTGATGCCGGCTTCCACCGCCACCCGCGCCTTCACGGCCGGCGGCAATATATGTTCGCGATAACTCACATCCTGGGCATCGAACACGCTGGTGCAGGGTATCGATACCACCCGCACCGCCAAGCCGCGCTCCGCCAGCAGCTTGGCGGCATTCACGGCGAGCGCCACTTCTGAACCGGTGGCGATGATGATCGCGGCCAAAGCGCCCTCGCATTCGTGCAGGATATAGCCGCCGCGGCGGATGGATTCCAGCTGCAACGGCGTGCGCTCGAAATGCGGCAGGTTCTGACGCGACAATGCCAGCGCCGTGGGGCCGCGCCGGCGCTCGATGGCCGCGGTCCAAGCCACGGCCGTCTCCACGTCATCGCATGGCCGCCACACTTCCATACCCGGAATGATGCGCAAGCCGGTGAGATGTTCGATAGGCTGGTGGGTGGGGCCGTCCTCGCCCAGACCGATGGAATCGTGTGTATATATGAAGATGCTGCCGGCGCCCATGAGTGCGGCCAAGCGCAGCGCGTTGCGCGCGTAATCGGAGAACGTCAGGAAGGTGCCGCCGTAGGGGATGAAGCCGCCGTGTAACGCCAGGCCGTTGAGGATTGCCGACATGCCGAACTCGCGCACGCCGAAGTATATATAGTTGCCGCCGAAATCCTGCCGGCTGATGGGGCGTGAACCCTTCCACAGGGTATTGTTGGAACCGGTCAGATCAGCAGAACCGCCGATCAGTTCCGGCAACCAAGGCCCATACCCATCGAGCGCATTCTGGGAAGCCTTGCGGGTCGCCACCTCACCGCCGTGGGCTGCCGTGTCGTTGATGAACTGCAGGGACTTCTCCGGCCACTCTGGTGGCAGCTCGCCTTGCTGGCGGCGCGTGAATTCCTCCGCCAGCTCCGGATAGGATTTTTTATAGGCGTCGAGCAATGTATTCCAGTTGCTCTCGAAGGCCCGTCCACGCGCGCGCGCATCCCACCCGGCGTAATACTCCGGTGGTATCTCGAAGGCGGGAAATTTCCAGCCGAGATGGCTACGAGCGAGGGCCACCTCTTCCACGCCCAGGGCCTCGCCGTGCGCATGTTTGGTGTTCTGCTTGTGGGGCGCACCGAAACCGATGATGGTCTTGCAATCGATGAGCGTGGCTCTGTCGGTGACCGCGCGCGCTTCCTCGATGGCACGTTTGACAGCGACGGCATCGAGGCCGTCCACGTCCGGCACCACGTGCCAGCCGTAGGCCTCAAAGCGCTTGGGGGTGTCGTCCGTGAACCAGCCGCGCACTTCGCCGTCGATGGAGATGCCGTTGTCGTCATAGAAAGCGATGAGTTTGCCCAGCCCCAGGGTGCCGGCAAGTCCGCACGCTTCATGGGAGATGCCTTCCATGAGGCAACCATCGCCCACGAATACGTAGGTGTAATGGTCGACGATCTTGAAACCGGGCCGGTTGAAGCGCGTGGCCAGTACTTTCTCGGCAATCGCCATGCCCACGGCATTCGCCAGGCCCTGGCCCAAAGGGCCAGTGGTAGTCTCGATGCCCGGCGTCACTCCGTATTCCGGATGCCCGGGTGTCTTGGAATGCAGCTGCCGGAAACGCTTGAGCTCGGTGAGCGGCAGATCGTAGCCGGTAAGATGCAGGAGCGCATACTGCAGCATGGAACCATGGCCGTTGGAAAGGATGAAGCGGTCACGGTCGGCCCACTTGGGGTTCTGCGGGTTATGCTTGAGGTAATCGTTCCACAGCACCTCGGCAATATCCGCCATGCCCATGGGCATGCCGGGATGGCCGGAATTGGCCTGCTGCACCGCATCCATGGCGAGCGCGCGGATGGCGTTGGCAAGTTCGCGACGCGAGGGCATGGGAACTCCACAAGAGACGGTTGCATATTTTCGCCGATGCAGCCGGTCAGGAACAACCCTATACACGACTGAATTTACGCACACGGGTAGAATGGCATTATCGACACCGAAAAGGGCTGCAAGTGACTGAACCTTGCCGTCGCGAATTCCAGGTCCGTTGGGCGGATCTGGACCCCAATGGCCACCTGCGCCATACCGCCTACATGGACTATGCAGCCCAGGCGCGCGTGGGTTTCCTCAACGACTGCGGTTTCACTCTCGAGCGTTTCCAGGAACTGCAGCTCGGACCGGTGCTATTCCGGGAAGACACCCGCTATCTGCACGAGGTGCGCGCCAATGAGCGTATCAGCGTGACCACCGAACTCAGCGGCCTTTCAGCCAATGATAAGCATTGGCGCATGCGTCACCGCATCTTCAAGGCGGATGGATCGCTGGCCTGCATGATCGATGTACAGGGGGCCTGGCTGGATCTGGCCACGCGCAAGATCGTGCCGGCACCGGCGGCATTGCAGGATGCCATGCGCAAGGCGCCGCATACCCAGGACTACGCCGAATTCACGCCACAAAAACCCGCATGATTTTCTATGCCATGAAGCAGCCTCGGTCGTCTGTATACGCTGCGTTCTACACCGGACCAGTTGACTCCCATGAGTGAATTGCACACCGCCATCGAAACCCATGGCCTAGTCAAGAATTACGGCAAGGTCGAAGCCCTGCGCGGTATCGATCTCACGGTGAATATAGGTGAGATGTTCGCGCTGCTGGGTCCGAATGGCGCCGGTAAGACCACGCTGTTCTCCATCCTGGCCACCCTGCGCAAACCCACCACCGGCAGCGCCACAGTATTGGGGCGCGATGTAGTGCGCGAACGCTCAGCGGTGCGTCAGCACATGGGCATCGTGTTCCAGGAACCGGCTCTGGAACAGAAACTATCGGTGCGCGACAACCTGCTGCTCATGGGACTGTTCTATGGACTGGGACTGAAAGCTGCGCGTGCGCGCACCGGCGAAATCCTGGAAAACCTCGGTCTTACGGACATCGCCACGCGCCAGGCACAGAAACTTTCCGGCGGCCAGAAACGCAAATTGGAACTCGCCCGCTCCATGGTGCCGAATCCCGACATCCTGTTCCTGGATGAAGCCACCCTCGGACTCGATGTGGATGCGCGTCGCAGTTTCTGGGCACAAGTTCGCGTATTTGTGCGCTCCGGCCGCAGTGTGTTCTTCACCACTCATTATATGGAAGAGGCGGAAGTCGCCGACCGCATCGCGTTGATCGACAAGGGCCAGATCATCGCGCTCGGTAAACCATCGGAGCTCAAACAGCGCATCGGCGGCGGTGTGATCCTGCTGGTGACGGAAGACGACGCGCGTGCATCCGCATGGCTCACCGAACAAGGATACAAGCCGGAAAAGAGCGAACGCGGCATCCTGCTGGTAAGCGCAGAACCCGCAGCCATACTGCCGAAATTGTTAACCTCCATGCCGGTAAAAGCGCTGCGTGCGGAAGTGCACGAACCAAGCCTGGAGGATGTATTCCTCACGCTCACGGGTAAAGCCCTGGACAGCAACGAAGCCGTACCGGCAAAACCGGCCTTCGCCATTGGAGCTGGATCATGAGGGGCCTGTTGGCGGTCATCGCCTTGGACCTGAAGCGTCTGTGGACCGACCGGGTGCGCCTGATCGTCGGACTCATCCAGCCGCTGTTATATCTGTTCGTGCTGGGTTCCGGCCTGGGCGCGAATTCGCTCATGGGTGGCAGAAAATACCTGGCCTACATTTATCCAGGGGTACTCGGGTTGTCGCTGCTGTTCACCTCGGTATTTGCCGCCATGCTCATCGTATTCGACCGGCAAATCGGCTTTCTGAAAGCGGTTCTGGTCGCGCCCGTGCCGCGTCCAGCCATCGCGATCGGCAAGGTGCTGTCTGGCGCGCTCCAAGCGCTGGTGCCGGCAGTGGTGCTGCTGGTGTTCCTGCCGCTCTTGGGCATCCATCCCGGCTATCTGCGTTTTCTGGGATTGTTGGGCGCCATGGCCATGGCTGCCATCACCTTTTCAGCACTCGGTGTGGCCACCGCTGCGCGCTTCAAATCCACCACCGTATTCCCGATCGTCGGCAATGCCGTGTTGCTGCCCATGTTTTTCCTCTCGGGCGCACTCTACCCGCTAGCGGCTGTGCCTCACTGGCTCAAGATACTGGCGCACTTCGATCCGGTGGCCTATGCCGTTGACCTGATGCGCGGCGCGTTGCTCGGTACGCTGTACTTTCCATTGTGGTTGTCCATCGGAGTGCTGGCGGGGTTCATCACAGTGTTGACCTGGCTCGCGACCCGCGTGTTTGCTTCCGGCGAGGATGCCTGAAAAGGAAATAGCCATGAAGATAAATAAAGTCAGCCTCAAGGAAAAATTCGGCAGCTTCAGCGACTACTGGCAACCGAAGATCGCCGGCGAGGTCAATGATGTCCACATCAAACTGGTGAAACTCAAAGGTGAGTTCGCCTGGCATCATCACGATCGTGAGGACGAGCTGTTCCTGGTGGTAATAGGCAGGCTGCTGATGCAGCTACGCGCAGGCAACATCAGCGTGGATGCAGGCGAATTCATCATCATCCCAAAAGATACCGAGCACTGTCCGGCGTCGCTCGACGAGGAAGTGCATGTGCTGCTCATGGAGCCCAAGACCACGTTGAATACCGGCAATGTTACGAATGAGCGCACCGTCGCCCAACCGGAACGCATCTAGCTGCAAATCAGCAAATCTATAAAAATGCATGCGCAGCCCGAAAATTGCCCAGGCCTATTCAAGGATGGCGCAGGGCGTCCAGTCTCTCGATCAGTTGGTTCGCGATCGGATTTCTTGAAAACGGAAAAAAATAGATCCCCTTGGGACAGAATGTAATTTCCTTGCCGAAGCGGCAGGGCTGACGCAACGTCAGGGTGATTCTGTTGGGGTTGGTAAACCACACGAAGTTCACATTGATAATATTGGCCAGCGGGATGTGGGCTTCTTCACCGTGGTTTTTCACTAACAGCTCGCTGCCGCCATCCCAGACTTCATCCACGATATCGAATACCAGAATTTTCATGATGAAATAGCCGATCACTACCAGCAATAGCGGCACAATGAAAACCGCCGGCTGAAATTGATGGCTGGCGCGCATGGCGATGGCCGCCACAGTCGTGATTACGATGATGATGCCGAACCAGATCGCTGGAAACATCCGTTTCATAAAGAAAGTCTGCCGGGATGAGATGCGTATCGGAGTCATGTTGCGCGCCTTCTGATTAATCGATATCACTATCGCTCTGCATACACCCTAGCAAAAGTCCGCGCCCAGGACGAATCTCATCGACGCAAGTATTGCGGTCCGCTGACGAAGGGACTGCCGCGCTCGTAGAAACGCAGCCGGCGATGGGCATCTTTGTTGATACCGATGCGCACACTACGGCCGATACGGCCCACGGGTTTCACCGCTGCGCCCAGCCATAACGGCCCAACGGCGCATAGATCCAGGCCATCGAGTTTCATTTCTATGCGTAGCGCCGCGGCCAGGCGTCCCGGTCCGCGCGTGACATCTTTATGTGACAGGTGGCTGCGGCCACGTTTAATCAACGATATCCCTTCCAGGGGCTCCAATGCCCGCAGCAATACACCGGCACCGATTCCCTCGCGTTCGCTGCTTACATTCAGCATGAAATGGCTGCCGTAGATGAAGTACACGTAGGCATGCCCGCGCTGCAGAAACAGCGAGCGGTTGCGCTGCGTAGGGCCGTTGAAAGCATGACAAGCGGCATCGTGGGGCAAATAGGCTTCGGTCTCGACGATGCGGGCGGCGATCCGGCCCCTGGGCAATCCTCGCACCAAAGTCTTGCCGATAAGATAACGCGCCAGCGTCACCGTTTCTTCCGGCAATGCGCGGCGTGACAGACGTTGAATAACTATGGATACCATACCGAACACATTCACTGATTCAATCAGCCAAATCGAAGTCACCCAGATGCCGTTCTTCGATGGTGTCCTGCGCATGCCGGTTGTCTATGGCGTCGAATTCCGCCTGAAATCGCTTTCGAAAAGCAAAATCGGCTTGTCGCGTAGTCCAATAGGCGATCGCGAGAAAATGTTCGAGATCGCTCGAAACAGCTGACAGCTCTGTCCGGATATTCGCAGGGTCGCGCTGGAATAACTGCACCCACCCACCCTTCAAGCCATATGCCACCTTGAAGGCTTTGGTATTCGACTCACGAACTTTGTATTCCAAAATATATGCAAATGTCATGATGATGTGTGCCTCGATAGAAATTGATTATTGATTAAAGGTTATGATCGCGGTCTTCCCTGCATTCAGTGTTTACATGAATGATATCGATATCGAGGTTCTTTAGAGCCTGACTCGCGTGTCAGGGAAAACCTGAAAATTATGCTGAATTATTTCGAAGGTTATTGTGCGCTTATTGATATTAAAGTGTCTGCATCTGGCGACAGGGTTGAATCTCTAATCTCTGGGGAGTGCTATGCTGTGCAGGGTGATGTGGGGTAGGGAGCAAATCATGAGCGACGTCAGTATTTGCCGCAGAATATGCATGCACGGCAGAATTTCAAGTATCGCTGCTTTTGCCATCCTCATCTGCGAGATGAGTACGCCCGTATTTGCTTCGCAGTTCAGCGCCGCACCAGTGCAATTATCCTTTACCGGATATCCGCCAGGTATGCAGTTCGGGTGGTCCTCCGCGTTGTCAGTCGACGGTAACGTCGCAGTGCTCGGTGGTCCTGGATCATCAAGCAACCCTGGCGGCGCTGTGCTTTACACCCAGAGCGGTGGAATCTGGAGCGACCCAATTTTTCTGTCCATGAGCAGCATTCCCAACGGTGTACAGGCCGGCTTGGCGGTGGCTGTGGCCCCCGACGGCAGCCAGGCATTCGTGGGTGTGCCCGACATTAACACCTATACCGGCGCGGTGTATGTGTATACCGAAAGCAGCGGCAGCTGGAATAACACACCCACGCGCACGCCTCTGCCAATGCCATCCACTTTAAGTACCTATTCGAGTTTCGGTTTCTCAATCGCCACGTCATCAAACGGCCAGACGCTTGTGGTCGGAGCGCCGGCCCCAGCGAGCGGCGGCAAGATGCCGGGTGCGGTCTATGTGTACACCCTGAACGGCAGCAGCTGGGGTTCTCCCGTGGCGTTGTCTAACACTGGGATTGCCAACGGCTCAGATCTAGGTGCGTCCGTGGCGGTGTCCTCGAATGGACAAGTGATTGTGGCGGGTGCCCCACAGGGCAGTAGCACTACGGCCTACGTGTATACACGATCCAATGGATCGTGGAGCGGCCCGGTGGCTCTTTCAATCCCCACCGGCGCGGTCGGCAATGGCAACTCCGTTGCAATTTCCGCCGATGGCAACGAAATCCTCACTGGCGCACCATACAGTAACAGCGGTGCGGGTGCTGCGTACCTCTTTACGCTTAACGGGACAACGTGGAATATAGCGCATACCTTTACCGCAGCCAACTCCGGAGTACTGGGTTGGTGTGTGGGCCTTTCGCCTGATGGCGCTATTGCCTTTTTCGGAAACTTCACGGGGAACTCCGGTTCCATTTATGCATCAGCCGACAACAACGGCAACTGGAACACGCCGGCGTCGCTGTCTGTTGCCGGCGTGAATTACGGCGACTCTCTAGGCTTTTCCCTCGCCGTGGGCCAGAACGGACAGATGCTGCTGTCAGGCGCGACTGGTGCTAATGCAAACGCGGGCGGTGGCTTCGTTTATGAGTCTCCCGCGGCCGTTTCACTGAATGTTTCGGCGTCCGCGAACCCCGTGGCACCTGGTTCAAACATGACCTTCAATCTCACCCTAACCAATTCCGACCAGCCTACAGCCTTCCCAGCCACAACGCTGACGAACGTTGTACTCACAGACACACTGCCTAGCGGCACAAGTTACCTGTCGAGCACAGCCGCCAACGGGACCTGTACCGACAGTGGCGCTACAGTGACCTGTACTCTCGCGAGCTTGTCTCCCGGCAACAATAGCCAGAACCCCTGGTCACCTTCCATCACGATCAAGGCGCCGACCAGCACCGGAACACTGACGAACACTCTGAGCGCTAGCGCGGATCAACCGTTGCAGGGCACCACCAATATCAGCACCACACTGACAGTGAGCAGCACTGGCAGTTCCGGTTCCTCAGGAAAATCCGGCGGCAGCGGTACGGGAATAGCAACGCTAATCGTTTTAGCCGCATTGTTATTTGCCGTTCTCCTACGCAAGAAAAACGCATATCAATACAGGAGATTCTTTGTGCGCTGGCAGCTTTATCCCCAACTGCTTGCAGGATGCATAACTTTAGCGGGTGTATTCAATTCACCGGTGTCCGCCACAGTACTGAGCAGCACGCCCGTCCAGCTGTCAGACTATGGCATGCAGCAAGGTCAGACGCTGGGCTGGTCCTTAGCTCTGTCTTCCGATGGACAGGTGGCGGCAGGTGGTGCGGTAAGTTACAACCGCTCGGGCGCAAGCAGTACGGATTACACGGGTGCCGCGTATGTGTATGTAAGAACCAGCGGTACCTGGAGCTCGCCCATCACACTTTCCACCACGGGTATCCCCACGGGTAGCTTCGTGGGCGATGCCATCGCAGTATCACCCGATGGCCATCAGATCGTCGTAGGTGCTCAATTTGCAACCAGCCAGGGCGGGGTGTATCTCTATAACGAGACCGACGGGAGTTGGGCAAACACACCGACGCGGGCAGCGTTGACGCTTCCAGCCAATATGGTGGGCACTGTCTTTGGCGAAGGGCTGGCGGTCTCTTCAAACGGACAGATACTGCTTGTCGGGACCCGCCCTACGTCGGGATCCAGCACAGGTGAGATTTATGCCTACACTCTGAGTGGCAGCACATGGACTAACCCAGTGGCGCTGCCCATGACCGGAATACCCAACGGGGCGGATGCCGGCGGCATTCTCGCTGTTTCAGCCAACGGTCAAATAGTGGTCGCCGGCGTGCCACAGCAAAACAGCGCCCAAGGCGCCGTGTATGTGTGGACCCAGAATACGAACGGCACCTGGAAGGATCCGGTCGCGCTTGCCTTGCCATCCACCCTAGACAGCTCCCTGGCATTTTTCGGCGGTGCAGTCGCCATCTCTGCGGATGGGTCTGAGATCCTGGCCGGTGCCACAGGCGCCAATAACCAAGTCGGAGCAGCATATGTTTATACGGACACTAATGGCACTTGGAGCAGCACGCCCAAAATGCTGAACACGACCCTGCCCGGAGTCAATAGTTTCGGTAGCTCAGTCGCGTTGTCCCCCGACGGCCAGACGGCGTTCATGGGCATGCCGGTCAACGATACCGGCTACATATTTATGTCCACCAAAGCCAACAGCATTTGGAGTACACCGGTGTCCTTATCGCTTGCCAACCTCCCGGTTAGCGCATTCCTTGGAATCCATCTCGCGCAGGCAGACAACGGCGAGGAACTGCTGACGACTGGTTATTCCGTGAACAATGATACGGGCGCTTTGTTCGTGTATGACTCGCCAGCCGCGATTACGCTTGCGGGCTCACCCAGTGCACCAGCGGTCGCTCCAGGTTCCTCTCTGACTTTTAACCTGACGCTTACCAATGCCGACCAACCGGGAGGCACGCCAGCCACGACACTGGATAACGTGGTGCTTACGGACACCTTGCCCACGGGTACCACATATGTTTCCAGCAATGCCGCCAACGGCACCTGCAGTGATTCGGGATTGACCGTCACCTGTAGGCTCACGAGTCTCACGCCTGGAAACAACAGCCAAAACCCTTGGTCGCCATCGATTACCGTCAAAACACAGTCGAGCGCGGCAAGCCTAACCAATACTTTGAACATGAGTGCCAACGAACCGTTGGTCGGATCAACCAGCGTCACCACCAAAGTAACCAATGATGTGGTGCCGACCATCAAGAGTGCCAACGTAGACACTGCTACCAGTAAGGCAGTATCAGGTACACTCAATGCCACACCCGGGTTTACGGGTCAAACTCTAACTTTCAGCATCGTATCCCAACCCAGCAACGGAAGCGTCACGCTTACCAATAGCTCAACCGGCGCCTTCGCCTATACTCCGAATTCGGGTTTCAGCGGTACCGACTCTTTCGTTTGGACGGCCGGTGACGGATTTGTCAGCGCAGCCCCGGTTGCCGAGACAATTACAGTCGGTGGATCCGGTGGCGGTTCGAGTGGTAGCTCAAGCTCATCCGGCGGTGGTGCCGTGAGCATTGAAACATTGCTGCTTTTCAGCGGTTTGTTCGGCTTAACCAGTCTAAGGAAGAGGCGCCGGCTAGTTTAGGCTGGTCACAAAGACGCGGCAGAATCTGTCAGGATTTGGATACCTCGCGGCGCGCTGCGCCTACCGGCAAGGTCAACGCGCGCTGCATTTCGTGTGTCGCGAACAGGCCGGGGTCATGCAGGTAATCCAGCATCATATCCAGTGAATCCTGACCCCAGAATATCTGATCATCGATCAAGAACGTCGGTACCCCGAAGATGCCCTTATTGATGGCTTCATCGGTATTGACTCGCAGCTTTGATTTGATTGTTTCATTGGTCAATGTGGCCTGGAGATTCATAATGCCGAGGCGGCTTGCCAATATGGCGATCTCGTTCGGGCCCTGCAAATCGCGGCCTTCTTTCCAGATCATGTCGAAAGCGGTGGCCACATTCGCCTGGATCAACCCCGCGGCGATCAATAGCCGCAGTGCGGGCAGTGAATTGAATGGATGGGCCGGCGGGACCTTGCACGCTATACCGAGTTTTTGCGCCAGCCAGGTCACATGCCTATAGGTGTAGATGCGTTTGGCGGGGATCTCCGCCGGGCCTTTATGTCCCCAATGCTTTAGCAAGCCTGCGAACAACACCGGTACGTATTCGATTTCGAGGTTCGCCGGGAGATTATGGAACTGCTCAAAATGCAGGAAGGAATACGGCGAGATCAGGTCGAAGTACCAGCGGGCCTTGATTGACGATTTCATGATCGAACCTGATGAAAGCTCATGTCTGACCGTAACAATAACAATAAGAAAGGAAAAAATAAAAAAGCCCTGCCGCTTGCGGCAGGGCTTTCCGTCGTCCGAATCAGTTCAGACGAAATGCTGGCTTACCACCGTGAGCGGTTGCCACCACCATTACCACCACCACCGCCGCCACTGCGGAAACCGCCGCTGCGTGGCTTGTCAGTGGCGACATTCACCTTGAGCGGACGTCCGCCCAGGTCCTTGCCATTCTGCTCAAGCGCCTTCTCCGCCGCCGCCTGGGTGGCGAAGGTGATGAAGCCGAAGCCCTTGGGGCGACCGGTATCCCGGTCCATGATCAGGGCCAGTTCGGAAATCTCGCCGTATTGGGAAAAGATCCCGCGCAGCTGAGCTTCGTCTACTGAGTAAGGAAAATTACCGACATAAAGTTTGTTCTGTTCCATTGCAATCTCTCTAAAAGTAACTGATAAAAAATAAACACCGTGTTCGTACTAAGATCGTTGATGGTGCACCAAAAGCCATGTTCCTGATCGAAACTAGCGAAGGCGGGACGCGGCCTGCGGCGTTGTGAAACCAGGATGCGCAGGTAAGCACATGAGGATTCCGAGACGACGCATAACGACGTTATGCCGGGCGAGCAGATTAAGAGATGGGGTTCTGATGACTATCGCGGGCTGAGTACAACGGCGCTTTTATACCATGCCGTGGGGCAGATAGATAGCAAAAACTAGCTATAGGCCGAAATAGGGGTGTTTTTTGCCCTGCATACCCGCAAATCTGGAGGATTCCGTATGGATCTGATAGCCATAGCATCGACTTGGATATGTACTCAAGACGGGTAAACCACGCTTAAGACTGCAGGCTTATCGAGACACGCGCAGTACAAAATAACCACACAATCCGGAAACCAGTGTGCCGATCAAGATGCCGAGCCGCTCCAGTCCCAAATGGGCAAAGTCGCCACCCTGCTCGAACGCCAGGGAAGCGATAAACAGGCTCATAGTGAAGCCGATACCGCACAGTAAGGCGGTGCCGTAGAGTTGCCACCAGCCCACATCTTCCGGAAGCGCCGCGATCCGCAGGCGCGTCGCGACCCAACTGAATGTCATGATCCCGATCTGCTTGCCGAATAGCAATCCGGCCACGATCCCGAGCGGAATCGGATGCAGCGTGTCACTGATGGAGAGGCGCGTGATCGAAACGCCGGCATTGGCAAACGCAAACAACGGCAATACAAGAAAGGCCACCCATGGGTGCAGTATGTGTTCCAGATGACGCAATGCTGATTCAGAAGTTTGTGAGGTCTGCGATCCTGCAGGCGTTCGCAGCGGGATGAACATGGCCACGACCACGCCTGCCAAGGTGGCGTGCAGGCCGGACTTCAACAGCGTCACCCACAGGAGAATACCAACCACAATATAGGCAGCGGGTTTTATCACTCCGAGGCGATTGAGACCAGCAAGCACGAGTATCAAGACGGCTGCGGTGATGAGTGATACCCAAGACAATTCGGCGGTGTAGAACAAGGCGATCACGACGATCGCGCCCAGGTCATCGAAGATGGCGACACTCAAGAGGAAGGCCTTCAGTGCACTGGGCACGCGCTTGCCCAGGAGTGTGAGCACCCCCAATGCGAAGGCGATATCGGTGGCCGTGGGGATGGCCCAGCCGCGTATCGCGGCGGAATCGCCCCAGTTGAACGCCGCGTACAGAACTGCTGGTACCAGCATGCCGCCCAAGGCGGCAAACCCCGGCAGGCTGGCTTTGCGCAAGCTCGACAGATGCCCTTCGATGACCTCGCGCTTCAGCTCCATGCCCACCAGGAAGAAGAACACCGCCATCAGTCCGTCGTTGATCCACAGCAACAAGGGTTTGGCGAAGCCGAAGCTACCGATGCGTATCTCGAATGGCAGATCCAGTAATTGTTTGTAATAAACCGCGAGCGGCGTATTGGCTATGACCAGCGCCAATACCGCCGCTGCCATCAAGAGCAGTCCACCCGCTGACTCCAGGCGCACGAATTCCTGGAGTGGTTTCAGTATCCTGTCGAGGGGATTCGATGCATTTATTTGCATGGACGATCGATAATTTTGCATTCCGCCAATCAATTTAAATTGGGCGGTCCCTCAATTAGGAATGTTTTATTTCCACTTCACCGAACAACCGACGCTGGCATGTTGCTCTTTTGGCCCCTTGCCGGTGTCGATGATCTGTTGCATGGCCTCGAACAGCTCGCGTCTGGCGTTCGGTTTTGGCAGTGATGGGCGGCTTTCATCCAGGCGCCCACGATACTGGAGTTCGAGTTTGGCGTTGTAGCCGAAGAAATCCGGCGTGCATACCGCAGCGTACGCATGCGCGGTCTTCTGGGTATCGTCATAAAGATAGGGGAACGGGAATTTATGAACTTGCGCGAAACGCTGCATCTTCTCATAGGAATCGTCCGGATAGTTTTCCACGTCGTTCGGCATGATGGCCACAGCTTTCATGCCCTGGGTTGCGAGTTCGTTGCAGACGCTGACGATGCGTTCGATAGAAGCCAACACGTACGGGCAGTGGTTGCAGATGAACATCACCAGCGTGGCCTTCTCGCCGCGGCAATCGGCCAGGGACCAGCGGCGCCCATCCACGCCCAGGAGCCTGAAATCCGGGGCAGGTGCGCCGAAATCGCATAAAGGGCTTTCACGTGCGGCCATCGTTACATCCCTCCAGTCTATGCCACCCCTCTAGGATAGCCGGGTTCAGCTGAAATGCGTAACCGGCAAGGCAAGCACCTGTCAGCAAACGATTATTGCCGCAGATGCCGGTGGAAACAAATCGTTACAAAACAGCGCATTTAGGAAACATTTTAGACCCGTGGTTGGTCTAAAGTTACAACGTTGAATCGACAGCCGGCATTTAGTTACTAGACTCAGTATCCAAGGAGATTGTGATCATGAACCTTAAACGCTTCTTTATAATAGTCGCCAGCGTCGCGGTATTCACCGCCGGCACGGCATTCGCCGCCATGGATCATCACGGCGCCGGCGATCACGGGCCCGGTCCCTTTGAGCTGTTCAGCCCGAAAGTCGTTGAGCAGTTGCATCTAAACAGCACTCAGACCCAGGCGCTGGACAAAATCCAGGCAGAGCGCAAAACCATGTTCACCAAGATGCGTGAGCAACATCATGCGATGTTCCAATCGATGCAGACGGCACTCAAGAGCGATAACCCCGATCTGCGTGCGCTGGCACAACAGACTGATGCGGCCATGGATCAGATGCGCGACAACATGCGCAAAATCCAGGGCGAGGAACTGAATCTGTACGACACCCTCACGGCGCAGCAGAAGAAGGTGGTGCGCGATGCACTCCTAAAGCACATGTCGTACATGGGGCATCACCGGGACTGGAAGCATGGGCAATCCATGCCCCAGAAACCCACGGATGATTCTCCCCCGGGTATCTAACTGATTTCACAGGGCGAAGTTACAGGCGGACGGTCTCCATTACGTCCGCCTGTTTTTTCTTAAACACGCGTACCATTTGATCCACAAGCCTGTGAAGCGATTTCTGCGCCCCTCAGGCTGGCTGATAGCAGCAGTCATCTCCGCTTGCGGGAGTGCGCCCAGTAAACCGCAACCTGCGGTGTCTTTTGTCACACATATCGATGATGACGGCAGCAAGCTATTCGTCTTCAGCCTGCAATCGCCCCCAAGCCAACGGTTCGGGTGAACATGCACATAGCGGCATGCACCATGGCGGACATGGCGACACGAATAACGAAAATCAGAGCGCCCCAGCCAATAACATGCAACAGAAGTTCAATGACCTGCTTCAAGCCAAGCTTACGGATAGCGAATTCTGCCGGGATGGGCATGTGGAACAGGACCGGACGGTAGCAAGCGGATTCATCAGTGTCCGCGGTCAATGCCGGGACAAGGCGACAACCACAGACCGGGTACGCTTCAAGAATACCGACGACTGATGCCAGGTTGCGCTGAATAACCGAAGGTGTGCCGCGCTCTGCCAATTTCCCGCCAGCCGCCTTAACTCCCGGCCTATAGCAGCCCGCCTGCATCCCTGCAGTCGAAAAAGCCGCATCAAGCAAGTAAACTAGATACCCCTTTCCTCGACCCAGCGCAGAGGATCTGCCCATGTCCCGCAATTACCTGTTCACTTCGGAATCGGTGTCTGAAGGCCACCCGGACAAAGTGGCTGATCAGATCTCGGATGCGGTGCTGGATGCGCTGCTGGCACAAGACAAGCGCTCGCGTGTAGCCTGCGAGACGCTGGTCAAGACCGGCATGGTAATCGTGGCCGGCGAAGTCACCACTGAAGCCTGGGTGGACCTGGAGCAATTGGTGCGCAAAGTCGTCAAGGACATCGGTTACACCGCCGAGATGGGTTTCGATTGGGAGACCTGCGCGGTGCTGAACGCAATCGGCAAGCAATCCGGTGACATCGCCCAGGGTGTGGATCGCAAGAATCCGGAAGACCAGGGCGCCGGCGATCAGGGCCTGATGTTTGGATACGCCACCAATGAAACTGACGTGCTCATGCCCGCCCCCATCACCTATGCGCACCGTTTGGTAAAACGTCAGGCGGATGTGCGCCGCAGCGGCAAGCTGCCGTGGTTGCGCCCGGATGCCAAGAGCCAGGTGACCTTCAAATACGAGAACGGCAAGATCGCGGGAATTTCCGCGGTGGTGCTGTCCACCCAGCATTCACCAGACGTGGCCTACAAGACCTTGCAGGAAGCGGTGATGGAGGACATCGTCAAGCCGGTAGTGCCGAAGGAATGGATCGGTCGCGACACCCAGTTCCATATCAACCCCACGGGCCGCTTCGTCATCGGTGGCCCGGTGGGCGATTGCGGGCTCACCGGCCGCAAGATCATCGTGGACACTTATGGCGGCATGGCGCGTCACGGCGGCGGTGCGTTCTCCGGCAAGGATCCTTCGAAGGTGGACCGCTCAGCAGCGTACGCAGCGCGTTACGTAGCCAAGAATCTGGTGGCCGCGGGACTCGCCGAGCGCTGTGAGATCCAAGTGAGCTACGCCATCGGTGTGGCCGAACCCATCTCCATCAGCGTCGAGACCTTCGGTACTGGTCGGGTGAGCGACGAACAGATCACCGCGCTGGTACGCGAACACTTCGATCTGCGTCCCTACGGCCTCATGAAGATGCTGGATCTGATACGGCCTATTTATAGAAAGACTGCCGCCTATGGCCACTTCGGCCGCGAAGAGCCGGAGTTCAGCTGGGAACGGATCGATAAAGCCGCGATGTTGCGGGATGCCGCCCGGATAAAAGCGGTAAGCTGAGTTTGCCCGCAATGGGCAGTTCTGAACCCAAGGAGCGCTGCAACCGGATTGGCCGGCCAGGCTTGAGAGAGGAACGGTAATTACAACGGCGCTCGTTTATTTTGTGGAGACACACAAATGAACGCAGTGATCGGAAAAAAATCTACACATGACTATCTGGTGAAGGACGTCGGCTTAGCCGACTGGGGTCGCAAAGAAATCGCTATCGCCGAGACCGAGATGCCGGGCCTTATGGCGGTGCGCAAAGAGTACAAGAAACAGCAGCCGCTAAAAAGCGCGCGTATCGCCGGCTCGCTGCACATGACCATCCAGACCGCCATGCTCATCGAGACCTTGCAAGCGCTGGGTGCGGATATCCGCTGGGCATCGTGCAACATCTTTTCCACCCAGGACCATGCGGCCGCGGCCATCGCCGCCGCCGGCACACCGGTGTTCGCCTATAAAGGCGAAACCCTGGATGAATACTGGGAGTTTACCCACCGCATCATGGAATGGGCCGATGGCGGCACACCCAACATGATCCTGGATGACGGCGGCGACGCCACCCTGCTGGTGATCCTGGGCTCCAGGGCCGAGAAAGATCCCTCGGTCATCGCCAGTCCCAGCAACGAAGAAGAGACTGCGCTGTTCAAAGCCATCAAGAAACGCCTGGAGAGCAAACCCGGATTCTATTCGAGGATCCTGGCAAATATAAAAGGTGTAACCGAAGAGACCACCACCGGTGTGCACCGGCTCTATGAGATGCAGAAGTCTGGCACCCTGCCCTTCCCAGCCATCAACGTCAACGACTCGGTCACCAAGTCCAAGTTCGACAATCTCTACGGCTGCCGCGAATCGCTGGTGGACGGCATCAAGCGCGCCACCGACGTGATGATCGCCGGTAAGATCGCGCTCATCGCCGGCTACGGCGACGTAGGCAAAGGTTGCGCGCAATCCCTGCGCGGAATCGGCGCCACCGTGTGGATCACGGAGATCGATCCCATCTGCGCGCTGCAGGCGGCCATGGAAGGCTACCGGGTGGTGACCATGGATGAAGCCTGCGGCCAGGCCGACATCTTTGTGACCGCCACCGGCAACCTGGATGTGATCACGCATGACCACATGGCGAATATGAAGCACAACGCCATCGTCTGCAACATCGGGCATTTCGATTCCGAGATCGACATCGCCTCGCTGCGCAAATACAAATGGGAGAACATCAAGCCGCAGGTGGATCATGTGATCTTCCCGGACGGTCACCGCATCATCGTGCTGGCGGAAGGCCGGTTGGTGAACTTGGGCTGCGCCACCGGACATCCGAGCTTCGTGATGTCCAACTCCTTCACCAACCAGGTGCTGGCGCAGATCGAATTGTTCGTGCACGGTGCAAAATACCAGAAGAAAGTGTATGTGCTGCCCAAGCACTTGGACGAGAAAGTCGCGCGGTTGCATCTGGGACGCCTCGATGCACACCTGACCCAACTCACGGCAAAACAGGCCAAGTACCTGAATATCGAAGTGGATGGTCCATACAAACCGGATCACTATCGGTACTGATTGCCAGCAACTGTGACGACAGATTAAAGCCCCTCTATTTAAGAGGGGCTTTTCTTTCGTGCGGCGCAATTAAGCTCGTCACGTTCATGTGTACAACTTAAAACTTCTTAAATTACGGCTGGTTCTGAACCGCAAATAGAAACTGCGCAAAACATGATGCCTTGAACTCCAAATGTCACCTTGGAACGACCGACATCCCTGCTAAGTGCCAAGAACCAAGGGGGTATCGCCACTATGGCGGGGTAATTGACTTATCTATGACAACAAGCGGAGGCTGTCGCACCCTTCTTCCGTGAGCGTCCGCCTTACGGGAAGTACTGAAGTACAAAACGATCCACAACTTAATTTGGGGAGAATGCCACCATGAGACTGTCTGTCTATGATCGCGTGACGGCGCGTTTTAGCTTGCGGCTGTTTACCGTTATTGTGTTACTCAACACCTTCAGTATGCCTGCCTGGGCGACCAGTGGACTTTTCAGCAGCATGGGGCCATTGACCGAACCAACGCCCGCCGCGGACGTTTATTTCGGCTATGCCTTGAACAATGGTGCTGCCGTCTCAGCGAATGGACTCACCGTACTGGTGTCATCGCAAGCGAAAGTCGGTACAACTGCTGGTGCAGGCAAAGCCTATATCTACC
>JBAWFD010000096.1:0-1571 GCA_049591615.1 Gammaproteobacteria bacterium
GGGGACTGGGCGTCGGGTGAGTCGGAGTTGATGAGGGCGGCTTCGGTGATGGCGCGGAGCTGGGCTTCGAGGGTGGTGATGCGGAGCTTGTGGGCGTCGATGGTGGTGGCTGCGGCGGCCTTGGCGGCGGCTACGGCTTCTTCGATCTCGATGGAACCGGCGGCTGCGGGGGCGATGGACGATGCGGCGATGGCTTTGGTGCCCTTCTTATCGTCCGCGGTCTGAGCAGAGACGTTGAGGGGCTGGGTGCCCTTGGAGTTGTCGCGGTAGATGGCGACGGCCTTGATGCCGCGCTTCCAGCTCTCGATGTAAGCCTCGGCGATGTCGTCGACGGAGCAGTCTTGCGGGAGGTTGACGGTCTTGGAGATGGCTCCGGAGAGGAAGGGCTGGGCGGCGGCCATCATCTTGATGTGACCCATGTAGTGGATGCTGCGGGTGCCTTTGGCGGGCTTGAAGGAGCAGTCGAAGACGGCGAGGTGCTCGGGGCGGATGCCGGGCGCGCCTTCGATGGTGCCGGTGGCGTCGATGTAGCTGACGATGGCGTTGACTTCGGACTCGGTGTAGCCGAGCTTGATGAGGGCGGAGGGGACGGTGTTGTTGACGATCTTGATCATGCCGCCGCCGACGAGCTTCTTGTACTTGACGAGGGCGAGGTCGGGCTCGACGCCGGTGGTGTCGCAGTCCATCATGAAGCCGATGGTGCCGGTGGGCGCGAGGACGGTGACCTGGGAGTTGCGGTAGCCGAACTGCTCGCCGAGGACGAGAGCTTCGTCCCATGCAGACTGGGCGGCGGACTTGAGCTCTTCGAGCTGCGGAGCGATGAAGCCGGCGGCGTCTTGTGCACCTTTGGGCGAGGGCTTGAGGGACTTGTCGATGTTGTTGACCTCGGCGCGGTGCATGCGGATGACGTCGAGGAAGGGCTCGCGGTTGACGTAGAAGCCGGGGCAGGCACCACCAGTGCGCTCTACGCGCTGCGTGAGCGAAGTTGCGGCGCCGAGGGGCGGGCAGGACTCGGCGATGCGGGCGGATTGGGCGTAGGCGTCGCCGCAGAGGATGGCGGTGACGGTGGCGGCGAAGGCGCGGCCGGCGTCGGAGTCGTAGGGCAGGCCGAAGTCCATGAGCAGGGCGCCGAGGTTGGCGTAGCCGAGGCCGAGCGGGCGGTAGTCGTGCGAGTTGCGCGAGATTTGTTCGGTGGGATAGCCGGCGGCGTCGACGATGATCTCCATCGCGGTGGTGACGACGGCGATGGCGTGGCGGTAGGCGGGGACGTCGAACTGGCCGCCGGGGGTGAGGAACTTGAGGAGATTGAAGGACGCGAGGTTGCAGGCGGAGTCGTCGAGGAACATGTACTCGCTGCAAGGGTTCGAGGCGTTGATGCGGGCGGTGTTCTTGCTGGTGTGCCAGCGGTTGATGGTGGTGTCGTACTGCATGCCGGGGTCGCCACACTGCCAGGTGGCTTCGGCGATGTGGTGCATGATGTCGCGGGCGCGGTATTCCTTGATGGGCGCGCCGTTCTTACCGGACTTCGTGAAGAAGGTGTCGTTGTTGGCGACGGCGTTCATGAACTCGTC
>JBAWFD010000097.1:0-1572 GCA_049591615.1 Gammaproteobacteria bacterium
CGGCCGGCGGCAAATACTACTGCCTGTGCATGTTGCCGTATCCCAGCGGTCGTTTGCACATGGGCCACGTGCGCAACTACACCATCGGTGATGTGATCACACGCTTTCAACGCATGCAGGGCAAAAGTGTTCTGCAGCCCATGGGCTGGGATGCCTTCGGTTTGCCCGCGGAGAACGCCGCCATCAAAAACGGCGTGCCGCCGGCCCGCTGGACGTATGACAACATCGTCTACATGCGGAAGCAGCTGCAGTCCATGGGTTTTGCCATTGACTGGTCAAGGGAAATCGCCACCTGTGATCCGAAGTATTACAAGTGGAACCAGTGGTTGTTCCTCCGCATGCTGGAGAAGGGTATTGCCTACCGAACCACTGGCACAGTGAACTGGGATCCCATTGATCAGACTGTGCTCGCCAACGAGCAGGTGATAGACGGCCGCGGCTGGCGCACCGGCGCGTTGGTGGAGAAGCGCGAAATTCCCATGTATTACCTGCGGATCACCGCGTTTGCCGATGAATTGCTCTCTGCCCTGGACAGATTGCCAGGCTGGCCGGAGCGCGTCAGGACTATGCAGGCCAACTGGATCGGCAAGAGTGGGGGCGTTGAGATTGGGTTTCCTTACGACGGCGGGGTGCTCAAGGTGTTCACCACCCGCGCCGACACGCTGTTCGGTGCCACTTACGTCGCCGTGGCCGCAGAGCATCCACTTGCATTAAAAGCCGCGATGCGCGATTCAAAAGTCGCGGCCTTCATCGAAGAGTGCAAGCAGGGCGACGTGACGGAAGCCGAGCTTGCTACCCAGGAAAAGAAGGGTGTGCCGACCGGCTTGATTGTGCGCCACCCGCTCACGGACGAGAAGTTGCCAGTGTGGGTGGCCAACTACGTGCTCATGAGTTACGGCGACGGCGCGGTCATGGCGGTGCCGGCTCATGATCAAAGGGATTTCGAGTTCGCACGCAAACATGATCTGCCACTCAAGGTGGTGGTGCGACCGGCCGACGGCGAAGCCACTGCGTCCGATGCCATGCATGAGCCATTCACTGCCTACGGCACTATCGTCAATTCCGGCCGGTATGACGGACTCACCTCAGCGCAGGCAATGGATGCTATTGCAGCAGACCTGAAAGTCAAAAAACTTGGCGAAAGGCGTACCGTGTACCGTTTGCGGGATTGGGGCATATCGCGCCAACGGTATTGGGGTTGCCCCATACCTATTATTCATTGCCGGCACTGCGGGGATGTGCCGGTGCCGGATGATCAGCTTCCGGTGGTGTTACCGGAAAACCTGGCGCCGGATGGCAGCGGCAATCCGCTTGCCAAGTGCGAAGCGTTCGTGAACGTGGCCTGCCCGAAATGCGGCAAACCGGCGAAACGTGAAACCGACACCATGGATACTTTCGTGGATTCGTCCTGGTATTACATGCGTTATGCCTGCTCGGACAACGGCACGGCCATGGTGGATAAGCGCGCCAATTATTGGCTGCCTGTGGATCAATACATAGGTGGTATCGAGCACGCGATCCTGCATCTTTTGTATTCACGTTTCTGGACGCGGGTCATGCGCGATTTGGGCC
>JBAWFD010000098.1:0-16029 GCA_049591615.1 Gammaproteobacteria bacterium
GGCTGGCTTACGTCCCAGATGGGTGACCATCGCGAAAGTCACGTCCGACCGCGGGCCCCTACCAACATCACATGGAAGCCGCTGCCGATCTTGAAATGGTCTCTCAATTCGACTACGATCCGAGAGAGGATCCGGCGATTCCTGACAACGAACTTTCGAGTTGCGGCATCCGCGTTCCTCAGGACGCGATAGAGTTGTCCGAGCGGCACGACCTCGATACCCGAGAATCCGGCTCTTGTCGCGAGCCTTCGCAGCGTTGATCCGGAGAAGTATCGCGCGTGCATCCGCTCTATTCGCAGTACTTGCCGCCTGAGGCCCTTTGGTCGGGTCTTGAAGATCTTCGACTCCCGCGCGCATACTGCGAGACGAGACCGGGGGCGCAGGTAGTAGACCTGCCGAACCTGCAGACCGCCCTCATTGAACTGTTCGATGTACACCGGTTTGCCCCGTAGTCTCCTCACGGCTCGAAACCGTACTCGCCCCGTATTGGAGCGACCGAGCGGGGCGTTCACGTTCATCGCGTCGATTGCCACCCTCCCGCCCGTTCGGAGGACTCGATAGATCTCTCGGAGAGCCTGCTCAGGGCTCTTGACATAACTGAGAGCGACGCCCCGGCCGATGACCGCGTCAAAGCTCCCATCACGGAAGGGGAGATGGCCAGCATCGGCCAGTGCGAAGCTGAGACGGGGCCGAAACGTCCTGTGTTTCAGCCTGTTCCGTGCTCGAACCGCCATCTCGCGGGACACGTCAGTCGCCACCAAGAGTTGAGCTTCAGGGGCATGAACCAAGGTGCTGTCTCCGGCACCGCACCCGATTTCGAGAACTCTCATTCCTCGGCGCAACACCGATGAGATCAGCAAGTCAGCCTCATAGTACTGAAACTGGTGCGCCCCGGCCTTGTCGTAAACCTGCCTTCCCCACGTCGTTGCAGCATCGTCCCAATAGGCGGGCGGGATGGGCTTGAACGAGTCTCTTCCGGTCACGGGCATTCGGGTGATGGGAACTAGGCGGTAAGGGCTTACCTAATCGACAGAAGCGACGCGCCTCGATCTCGTGGGGGTAGCAACTGAGGACTTCGCGCAACCCTCTATGGGCCCGCGGATCGCGGGCAGGGCGGGGAACGGGTTCGCAGTCGAAGGGGTTCCCTGCGCGCGCGGCGAATCTCGAAATCGACATGGGACCAGCAGTACCACGACGGCTCGTCGTGCCCGAGCGATCCGCAGCGACGAGCGTTGTTACGCGATCTCCTCCTGTTAGGGGTGTCCGGGATCGAATGTCAACTCGTAGACGAATCCGTCTGCTCCGCGAAAGTGTTGCCAGGCTGAACCGGACCGAGAGCTGCGCGCAAGGTCCCCGAGGAGCTCTACTCCGGCGTCCTGAAGCGCGTCTCGAGCTCTCTCGATATCATCCACCAGGAACCCGCAGACGACACGATTCGAAGCGAACTGGTGAGGAGGGTGCTCCGCGCGGGGTCCGAAGAGCTCGAGCTTGTCACCGTCGAGCATCCGGTAGACGACAAAGTCGGATCGCTCGAGGACCGTAGGCAAACCGAGGACCAAGCGGCAGAACGAGGTCATCGCATCGAACTGGTCGGTCTTCACTCCCACCCAGGAGATTCCCCTGACGCCCATTCGACCCTTCTTGGCCCGGTCGGTGGACGAGTCAGGATCGAAGGTCAGTTGGTAGGCCAGTCCGTCGGGGCCGCGGAATCCCTGCCAAGCGTACGCACTCCGCCGGCTCCGTTGAAGGGGGCCGAGCAACGCGAGTCCCGCCGCTTGGATGGCAGATGTTGCCGCATCGATGTCAATGACCCGGAACCCACACACGACCCGATTGGGACTGAACGACCCATCTGATTCACCGAATCGCGGTCCGAACACTTCCAACTGGTCGCCATCAGGGGTCCGAAACGCGACGAAGTCGGACCGCTCCGTGACGAGCTCCAATCCCACCACATCTCTGAACAGCCCGACGGTGCTCGAGAATCGACGGCTCTTCACCCCGATAAAGCAGACACCCTTCACTTGCATCGACCATCAGAGGGCGTCTAGCTACATGGCTCCGGTGAGTCGGCACGTTCTAGTTTTTGAGGGCCGAGGCTTTCCGCCCCGTGTGGCCGTTCCCCAACATCGACGTAAACACCTCGAACGGCCGCTCTTCACGGCCGAGGAGTTCCATCGTTACCGAGCACGACTGACAGGGCGCCCGCGTCCCCGGCTCCCGAGGAGCTTGATCCTTGTCTTTGGTCGCCGGTGGAGGCGATACCTCGCCCGGAAGTACCCGGGGGCCCTCGATCGACGGACTGACATCTATCGAATTCGTCCGGACGTCGGGGTGACGATCCTGGAGGGCTCGGGAGCACCGTATGCGGGAATCGCGCTCGAGGAACTCGGCGCACTCGGTGTCGCCCGTTTCGTGATCGTCGGGATCGCGGGTTCGCTCCAGCCCGAGGTGCGCGTCGGCGAGTTCGTGCTCTGCGATCGCGCGCTGCGTGACGAAGGAACTTCGCACCACTACCTGGCTCCCGGTCGCTTCGCCCTTCCCTCGGACAAACTTACACGGGCTCTTCGGAATGCGCTGGAACGAAGCGGGACACCGTTCGTCACCGGGCCCACTTGGACGATCGATGCCCCATACCGGGAGACAATCGCAGAGATTCGCCGGTACCGTGGGCTCGGTATCGTGACCGTCGAGATGGAGGCCGCGGCGGTGTTCGCGATCGCCCGATGCCGCAAGCGGCAGGCCGCGGCGCTGTTCGTGATTAGTGATAATCTCGATGAACGTGGGTGGGAACCTCGATTCCACGATACTCGGAGGGCTCTTCACCAGGCCTTACAAATCGCGATCCGGGCTTGCGAGAACTGAGGACTTTCGACGCACGTCTACGGTTCAGTTTCTGACGGTAAACGAACGCTGGGGCCGCGTCGTAACTGCTGAATTCAGTCTCGACGATATTGCCGTCGCTGAGTCAGAGTGCGAGGGCGTGAGCTCCGGCTTGACCCAGCACCTCGGTGCGGAATCTCCGCCCGCTCAGTTCAGGCGCCAACTCTCCCCGCCCTCCGCAGGATATCAGGCATAGGTCTCGGCGGTACGTCCCGCCACGATACCGGGAGGCACTACACGCCTCTACAGGTGTGAGCACGTTCGGGCGTCCTCGGGCATGCTCAAATCGAACTTCTTCGTGGGCCAAGTGCCGTGGACCCATCCGTTTTATCTCGCCTGCCCCAGGTCACAGACGCGCAGGAGCTGTCTCGTATCGGCGGCGATCTCCTCGACATGTACTTGGCTCCCTACCAAGTGGTGCCGACTCCACAGGAGCGGGACCATGGCATCGACGGAACGGTCAACATCGTCGGGTCTGCGCCTGGAGAGGCAACCCTTCACTACACCGGCCGAGCGTTTCAGTACCAGCTCAAAACAACGGTCGCGGACCCGACCCGTCCACACCACGTTACTGTAGAGACGAATCACCTCCTGCTCTGGCTGACCTCAACCCTCCCGATTGTGCTGTTCCTGGTCGTTGTGAAGCCCGATCGACTGTCGGGGGAGGTCTACTGGAGGTGTCTAGACCCTATCTTCCATCAGTGGCTGACCATCGAGCGAGCCGCATGGAGGGATCAAGCGACCGTCTCAATCCCCTTCGCATCAGACGATGCGTTCAACCGGAGTGACAGGGCTTTATTCGAGTCTACGCTCCAAAGCTGGCGGACCCCGTTGTAGCTGGGGGAGGTGGCAGATGCAGCAGGTAACTACTCCCAGCGTGGTCTCATTGGGCTTCGCCGAGGCTCGGGAGAAGGCGCTAGCCCTTCTGCCCGAGCTGAAGTCCATTGTCGCAGGCCAGAGCGGGATGGACTCCTCCGCCATCGATTCCCTACTAGAGTCGGTCAAGGCCCCTCTTTTCACCGTCGCAGTGACCGGGCCGAGCCGCGCCGGTAAGAGCACTCTGATCAATGCGATGCTCCGAGCAGATGTCTCACCTGTGGGATCCCTTCCAACTACGGGGCTACCTTGCCTCTATCAGCCTGGCGTTCGGGATCGATTGAAGGTGATTCTCAAGGACGGCCAAGTCAAGGAGGAGCCGCGGACGATCGAGAAGATGCGTGAGTGGGTGACCCAAGACGGCAACCCTGACAACGAGAAGAAAGTCGCGAGGGTCGAGGTCGAGCTGGGTTCCGCGGCACTAGATCTCGGATTTGCTCTGATAGATCTGCCGGGGCTCGATGACGCAGGAAACGATGCTCACACGCTAACGGAGCTAGCCCTTGAGGGAGCCAACTCAGTCATCTACGTCATGAATGGGGAGGACTTTGCGAACAACCGGTTCATCATCGTACGGGACGAGCGCCTAGCGCTCGAACGGGTTGCCAAGCGAATTGAGAAGACCCTCTTCGTCGTGAACAAGGCAGAGCGACTCTCCGAAGAGCAGCGGACAAAGTTACTCGCGTTCGTGGAGCGCGAGTTCAAGCGGTTTAACTTACCGTTATTTCGAACCGAGAGCTTTTTCTTCGTCAGCGCGGAGTCTGCCTTCAAGGCGAGAACCGAGGGTGCAGCTGACGCCTCGGACGAAACCCTCCGAACCTTCGAGAAGGCATTGTGGGACTATTTGATTGGCAAGTCAGAGGTCGGGCGGTCTCGTCTCCGAGCTAGCCTTGGTCAGGCAAATGAATTGGTCGCGGATCAGCTTTCGATCGCATCTCTTGCGTTGGAGAAGTCCGAGAAGGTACTTCGCCTGAAGGACGAACTCCTGAAGTTCGACGAGACAGAAACCGAGATTCAGTTGATGTGCTCTCAAGGATACGCCGGGGCGTTGGCCAAGGTGAACCATCGAATCGGAGAGCTGCAGCCTAAGGCGAGCTCGAAGTTCAACCTCTACATTCGGTCAATTCCGCTGTATCAGCCCCTTCCCACGCGGCAAGATGTGAAGGCATTCCTCGACAGCGAGGTCGCTTCAATGGCCGGCGAAGTTCAGAGAATCGCTTCGGACTCGTTCGAGTCATCTGGGGCGCAGGTGTCGAGCAAAGTGCAGTCTCTAATCCAGGCATTTCGCAGCCAGCTCCAGGGCAGCTCTTCGAGTCTAGCAGCTGTTTGGCAAGTTGGAACTCTCGGCCCGCCAATTCAGGGAAACCTGTTCCCGCCCTTGGGCGGAGCTGTCGGTCTTGGCCTAATCGGACTTGCCTTCGGACCGATCGGAGGGCTGATAGGAGCCATCATCGGCTTCTTCGGTGGGCTCCTCTTTGGCGAGAGCGACAGACGGGCCAAGGAAATTGCTGACATCGTACCGAAGTACGATCGTGCGGTGGCGCAAGCTGCAGACCAGATTGCAGCGCAGGCGGACAGGTGGCTATCCGCCTCATTCGGTGAGCTCCAGCGGTCGGCCCTAACGCGCTTGCGGGCCGCCAAAACCGCGCTTCGAAACCAGCTAGAGCATCTTGGGGAGCCGCTTACTCCTGAAGCGAGGGCTTCTCTGGAAGGCGGTGTTGCCAACCTGCGCGACCTACAGCCGAGGATTCAGGCAGTCCTAGCGGCATTAGTCTAGCGTCAGCAGACTGAAGGTCCAGCCGACGGGACCGTCGCCGAATTCGGTGCCGAGCCGCCCGATTTCGCGGACTGAATTTACTTTTCGCGTTCGGATTCATGGGTTCGAGCCGTTTCGGCCCGCGTGGTGTTCGATACGACTGCTCCTTCATCGTGATCGACTCCTGCGGTGACGCTAAGTCACTCGGGAGATTGGACGGTCGTGCCAGTCGTCGGACCCTTGGGTCGGCAGTGGCCCACTCCACGTGAAATCCTCGACCGACTCCGGGGGGGTTCCGTCCCTTGTCCCGTGCCAGTGGAGAAGCTCCACGATTTTGTCGGGCCCGTAGTCTGTGATCGCTCTTTCCGGCGTAGAGGATCTGCCCATTACAGGCGTGCGCCCTCAACGGATCGTCTCGAGGGACATTGGTGGGCCCTGTTGAATCCCCCGCGGGAAGTCTTCGCGCGAGGTTACGCCATCCCCGAGGGGGATGAAGCCGAACTCTTGGCCGAAGGGACGGACGACCCATGCGCATGTCGATGCGTAGGCCTCACAGCACCGACTGCCGACGGAGTTGGACTCATGCCGCAGGCGTTCTTCCCGGAAAGCCGCGCCGTGCGGATTACTCGGATCGTGAGCGCCCAAGACTGATCGCCTCGGCCACCCCCGCGCTCCAAGTTTACTCGTCGGTGAGTGGTCCTGACCACGATTTCAGCACTTTCGACGCAACCCTAGGGTCCGCCCACCGTCAGTGAGTGAACCGTAAACCTGCGTCGGAAGTCCTGATTTGGGTGACGGAGCCGCCGGGCCGAGGCAACCTACCCCTCGAGCTCCCGCTGCCGACAGACTCGCGATAGGCGGTGAGGTTTTCCTTGGGAGACGCTAGAGTCTACCGTGACCAAGAAGATTCTGCACGGGGAACTGGCCGCGTACTACGACGGAATCTATCACTTCAAGGACTATCCAAAGGAGGCCCGGGAGCTGCGTCGGCTGGCCGCCCGCTATCTCGGGAGACGGCCGCGGTCGCTCCTAGACGTCGGTTGCGGGACGGGTACGCACCTCGCGGAGTTCCGCAAGACGGTGTCCGTGGCCGGTGTAGACCTCAGCCCCGACATGTTGCGGGTCGCCCGCCGTCGCCTCGGAAAGGACGCGCGCCTGGTCCGAGGCGACATGCGTTGGTTCTCCTTGGATGTCAGATTCGATGTCGTTACCTGTCTATTCAGCGCGATCGCGTACATGGAGACCCGCCGGGATCGCGACCGCGCCATCGCCAACTTCTACCGCCACCTCAACCCGGGGGGCGTCGCGCTCGTGGAAGGGTGGGTCCTTCCCGAACGATGGCGTGGAAGAGGTGGTGATCTTGTGACGTACGAAGATCGCGGCGTGAGGGTGGCACGCATGACATCGTCGCGGCGCGAAGGAAACGACTCCGTTGTCGAGTATCAGTTTCTGGTGGGAGAGCGAGGTAAGCCTATCCGTCACTTCACCGAAGTCGACCGTAACCCGCTAGTCAGGGCTGAGGACATGTTAGGCTCGTTCCGACGGGCGGGATTCCGCGCACGGGTTCTTCTCAGTGGGCAGTACCGAAACCGCGGACTTTACGTGGGGGTCCGGTCCGTCGGGTCCTAAAGGAGGGCTTCGGTCCCACCACTAGGGGTCGTTCCTCGTCAGAAGTGGTCCCATTTCCCCGGGCTCTAAGTGCGGAGTTTGTGCAGCGCGTCGGCTGCGTCGCCCGCGGCCGCTTTCCCATGTAAGTGTAGACCGGCTGGTACCCGAGCCTGTCGTAGAAGCGGCGTGCCCCCTCGTTTGCAGGGAACAACCCCAAGCTCAGCCAGTCACTGCCCTTCGAACGGAAGTGCTTCTCCACCGTCTCCATGAGTTGGCGGCCGATCCCCCTCCCGCGGAATTCCGAAGCGACGTGAAGTTCCATCACCAAGCCGCTCGGGCGCGTCGTCGCGTCCCAGGACCAGTTTTCCTTCTTCCCTTTACGAATCGCGGCGATCCACCCCGCAGGTCGGTCGCCGACCGTCGCCACCAGAAAGACTCCGCCCCGCCGGGTTTGTCGAGGAAGGGATTTGAGGTAACGTTCATCAAAGTCCCAGGAGTAAACGAGCCCCTTCTTAGCGAGTCGTCTCTTTTCGTGGTTGGTGTACTCCGAGAAGAGGCGACGAACGAACTCAAAGTCGCCCGTTCGGTACGGTCTCACTCTCACGCGCTCTCCCGCTCTCAGTCGTTGCCGTTGGTTGTTCATCGGTTTTGCCGGCGAAGAGAGAAAGCTCCCGAACGGGCGGAGTTCGAACGCCGACGCCGGGTGCGCCGGGTTCGAGTCAGTCGAGCCCGGCGGTCACCGCGTCGACGAAATTCGCGTACATTCGGTAACCTCCCGGCTTCAGCCGACCGAGTCAGGACCGGGGTTCGCTTAAAGGTTATCAAACGCTGGTGACGTCGCCGGATCAGGATGGAGAATCGCGATCTCGGCGATGCTCGCACGAGAACCCCAAACTGAGCCCTTCGGTCACGCCCCCGAGGTCGCTGACGGCGGTCTCCTAGCACATTCGGGGGGGGACTTTGCTCCCAACGGCTAGATTTCAGGCCCGGCAGGCTCGTCAGCGCCGCGAACCGTTCGACGGTAGAGTTCGACTGCAAACCGTCCAAGCCAGGTCAGATCTTGCTGTTCCAACTCGACGTCCACATCTGTAACTGGTCCCTAGGTGGAATCATCGACAAACGTCCTCACCTGCTTCCAGAGCCGCTTCACGGAACGTGGGGGAGGGGATATCAGAGCGACTTCCCGGCAGTCGTCTGCGTCAATATGGCTGGGCCACGGGAGTCGCGGGTGAACCTTGAGCAGATACCGCTTGCACTCCCTGCGGGCGACCTCTCCGAAGTCGTCGTAAGGAACCAGCAGAAGGTTCGAGGATAACCTGGCGAGCTTCCCTTTGCCGGACTGGTCCCCCACGATGGCGAATGGAATGTCCAGGGTCTTCAGGGCGCGCGCGCACTTCTCGAGGTTGCTGTCCCCACCCGCGTCCGCAGCGTCGATTCCCAGCTCGGCGAGATCAAACGTGGGATCCAGCTTTCGGAACCACGGCGGGAGCGATCTCGCTTCCTGCTGGCCTTCGAAGAGGACAACCTTCTTCGCGAAGAGCATCGGGATGAGGCCGGGCACCTTGCGAGCGTCCCTAGCAAACTGGTCGAACGCGGGACCCATCTCGGTGGAGAGCGGTTTGATGCGGGTTGATCCGTCAGGGCGATCGACCCGAGTGACCCCCCGGAGGTTCTGTGGATCGACGAACGCTGGAGAGTGTGTCACCACGAACAGCTGAACCCCGGATTTACGGAGTTCTTTGGTCAGGAATTGGGCAAACGCTCGCTGGAGAACAGGATGGAGGTTAGTCGCTGGCTCGTCCAGCACGACGACAGTTCCTTCGTTAGCGAGCGCGGTGAATATCAGGACCAGGGATTCGTAAAGCCCGGCCGAGGCGAATTCGGCCCCGAATTCGTGACCGTCTTCCTTGAACCGGAGCCTTGGATACTGGTAGAAGGAAGGCTCAGCTGCCTCAGTCGGTCGGGCGGGACGCGGGTTGGGCCACTCGGTCGCGGGATTGGACCTTCCTACCTTTGGAGGGTCTTCTTCGGTTTCCAGGACGACCTCGACGTCCACATGTTGGACCGTGAACCGCCGGAGAGCTCCACGGATACGATCGTACCGCGCGCGATCCGAGGAGTCGGGGGAGTCCTTGAGTTTCCACAGAGCGGCAGGCAGTTCGAAGCCACTAACCTCAGGCAATCGCGTCGGGATTTCGTGGAACTTCGCGGACGGTGCGCTGTCCGGCGGGGAGCGGTAATTCGAGAGTCTTACGATCGACGTTTCCAATATGAGTCTCAGCAGACCCCTTAGGCCGATGGTGCCCGGCTTGTATCCGCGAGCCCGAAGGAAGCTCACTAGATTCTTTGCGGATGATGGCTCGCTGCGGAGTTGGTTCTCGTAGTTCGCGATCTCTATCGGGTGAACCTGATGGAATCGGGAGCCGGTCTCCGACGCCCTTAGGGCGTCCAGATACCACTTGAGATTGAAACTCCGCGCGGTTCGGCTTATCGCGGTTCGAGGAATAGATCGCTTCGAAGCGTCGCGAAGAAGCGCCTTCGGAGCCCACCGGCGAAGGCGCTTGAGTGTCTCTTTTCGAAGCTCAACCTGGAAGCCTCCACCATACCGGGGCGCCGAACCGAGGCGTAGCTCATTCTGCTCCGTCAGGTAGAGTGTATCCTTCCCAATTCGAATCTCGATCCAGGCGTCGAGCGGGTGGGCCGGGTTTCCAGTCCCCTTCGCTCGGAAGGTCACCTCCTTCTCAAAGAGAGCCTCGAAAACCGGACGAGTGTAACCCACGAGCTCCTGAGAGAGCTCTCTGGCCGCGCCGAGATCGGGAGACTCGCCGAGTTCGGTCGTTCCATCCGGGGTATTGAGCTGTTCAGACCACCCCGCGATAAGCATCCAGTCGGTAACGGCGTGAACCTCTGTAGGAGACAGGATCACTCGGACTTCCAAGTCTGGCTCTGCGTCCTGAGCGCCCCGGTGGCGAAAGGGCTCGACCTCTGGCGGGGGTTGGGCGAAGGCGTAGTCCAGGAAGTCAATGGCCACGAACAAGCTGGTTTTTCCGGCCCCATTTGGGCCCACCAAAGTGTTCCGATCCGCGCGAGGGTCGAAGACCACACGCTTCTCACCAAAGGTGAGGAAATTCTGTGCCGCAATCCTGGTCAGCCGCACCGATCTACGAAGTCCGGGCCATGAATAGTTCTTCCGCTCGCCCGATCCGGGCTGTTCGGATCTGGTGATAGCAGAGCCAGCAGTTAACCCGGCCCTTGTTGGATTAGTAAGACGAGTCCAACAACGAAGAGGGCTAGCGCGATACCCGCAATGGCTCCGGCAACCTTGGGGTGTCCGAAGCCCGCGGCGAATCCGGCCGCCATCGAAAGGATCCCGTCGGGAACGAAAACCACCGCCGGCCCCACTCTTATGTAGGATAGGTAGAGCGCTACAACACCGAGCCAAAACCCCGCTAAGAACTCCACCGTCTCCGAGATTTTGCCGTTCGACATTCTCAACGGGGTAGTCCGGCGCTCATCTTGACTTGCCTGCTGCTAGCAGGCCGATCTCCTCGGACCGACTCCCGAGGTTGGATGTGGGAAGGTCCGAGTATCTTTCAATGCACGGCTTCGGACAGGACCGCCTCCCCGGGGTTTTGTCCCACCCCGAGGGACATTGCCCCAAGGAACACTTCCGCCCCCCGCTCTGTCCCAAAGCAGCTCGTTGGCCCCAACCGGCAAACCCCGTCGGTCGCCTCTACCCTTTCCCACGGCAGGGTTTTCTCCCGCTGAGGGTGAACCGAGCGTGCCGGGGTCGACTCCCGGGAGTGGGCTCGAATGTGATCAAGCCGGTTGTCGCCTTCGAGGGTTCCTCGCAAGGTGGGGTCGCACGCGTTCCCGCCGCCCCTCGACCTCACGCTCGAAGCCTCGGACACGATGGTGGGTCCCCAGCTCGCGCGGTCGGTCCTCGTCGTCTCGGGATTCGCTCTCCCATCGACGGGCCCACTCCTCGTCTTCCCGCGCCACTCTATGGAGGTGCCCGTTGTCCTGCCGATTGGCAACGTTCGAGAGGAAGTTGAGCCGACGGATGGCCGTGGCATATCCCTCCGCCTGGACTGTCCGCTCGATCGCCCGGTGTCGTTCCTCCGGAGGGCAGCTTGCGCACCAGCCATGGAGCCCGCCCTCCTCCAAGTGCCCCACGTGGCTCGACCACTTCTCCTCGGTCATGTTGCTTCTCCGGCCGCTCCCGCCGGGAGCAGCGACCCCGACCACGGGTTCATCCTCCACTGGTCGTCCAGTGTGTCCCGAACGTCCGGGTTGCGTCGCAGCAGGAGAAGGATCCCGAGGATCGCGAACCCGGCCACGCCCAGCAGGAGCAGGCCGACCGTCGGGTCGATGACGACCTCGATCAGTGCGACGGCGTTCCAGAGGGCGTGGAGGGCGATGCCGGCGGGAAGTCCCCACGGCCGGCCGTGCCAGGAGAGGGTGGTGAGCGTCGTCGCCGTTACGTGGAGCAGCGGGTCCGTGGCCGCTCGGACGGCGATCAGGGTCACGAGGTAGGAGAGGGGCTCGCCCCATGCTGCGAGGAAGTAGAGCGCATTCTCGGTCGCCGCGAAGCCGATCCCCGCACCCGCGGCGGAGGCGTAGTTGGCCCCGGTGAGACCCGAGTCGAGGAACTTGAGTAACTCCTCGGTCAGCGGCGCCACGAAGACCAGGACGACCGCGGCTGCGTAGAGGGGCTGGAGGGCGTTCTGGACGAGGACCTCGACGAGCAGGGCGGCGAGGGCGACGAACGTGGTTCCTCCCGCCAGGCTCAGAAGCCTAGGCCGGAGGAATGCCACGAACGGCACCACCAGCACGAACGAGGTCAGGAATGCTTCCGAGACCGGGGCGAAATCGATCATCTCCACCTTTTCGTCCGAGTCTGGCCGTCGCCGCGACCGGGCCGGCCTGCCGTCTCCTCGCGCGCGCGTGAGAGAGCGCGCGGCGTCATGCTGCGACCTGCCGCTTGCCGCTTGGAGGGGGCGGGGGAACCGGGGCGCCGTCGACCGCCCTCTTCCGGGCCACGGCGCGAAGCCGGGCGATGTGTTGACCGCTGGTGTGGAACCTTTGGATCAACTCAACGGTCGTGGTCTCGGGCCGCTCCATCAGGACCCGGACGATCTCCTCGTTCCGCCCCTCGAAGGCCGAGTCCCGCTCCGCCACGGCTGTGTTACGGGCCGCGACCGATGCGGCGTGGGCGGCTCGGGCCCCGGCTGCATCGGCCTCCGCCTCCTCCCGGCGACGCTCTTCGAACTCGTCCAGATAGGCGAGCGTCTGCCGAGCGACGTCCTTGTGGCCCCCCTCGAGGTGCCGCTCGAGGTCCGCCATGTCGACGTCGAGGTCGAACCCCCGGAGGCCGAGCGTCAGGTAGGGAAGGAGGCTCTCCCGGACTCCCCACCAGGCCGACAGGTCCTCCACGCAGGCGAGGATCCGTTCCCCGCCGAGGACGACCACCCGGTAGTAACTCCCCCGAAGGTCTCCCTTCCGCCGCAGGGGGAGCGGCACGTGCTCGAAGACGTGGTAGGCCAGGAGGGGTCCGCGGACGCGGAAGTGGCGCTCCACGAAGAGGAACTTGGTCCAGGACTCGCTACGCTCCGTCGCCCACTCGTGGCTCGTGGACGCCTGGTCCATCTCGTCGATGGCAACGGCGGGAATGCGGTCCGAGAGGATGGTGTTCGCCACTCCCCGGAGCAGTCCGGACAGGCTGCCGACGGAGTGCAGCCTCGGCGGGGAGGGAACCGTCCCCTTCAGCGGACCGTCCCACGGGAACGGGACGTTAGTGTAGATGTCCCACTCGGGACGGTGCTCGATGGCGTTCTCGACGAGGTAAGAGATGGCGTTGGTCTTCCCCGCTCCCTGCCTCGCCACGAACACGGTCGCCTGGCCCGTGTGGAAGCCAAGGTCGCCACGCCAGTGCCGGATGAGCGCCTCCTCGGGGCAGGTCGCCCGGTCGTGCTGGACGGGGATCGATCCGAGCCACGCCCGGTACCGCCTCGCCCTGCGGGCGGCTCCTTCGGGGGTCACCCCGTGGTCCACCCGGTCGCGGAGGATCTCCTCGGCGAGGACATCGGTCCAGTCGGTCACTCCCCCTCCAGTTCCTTCTTCGACAGGTAGTACCGGGGCGCGGCCTTCTCGGCGCCCGGGAGTTCGAGGAGGCCGCTGTCGTAGAGGTAGTCCATGAGCGCCTCCTGGCGCTCCGAGGCCTCCACGGAGGTCAGACGCCAGCCACGGTCGCCGGTGGACCCGTAGCAGGCATCGGCCGTTGCCCAGCGCTTCCGGAGCTCCTGCGCCGCTGAGTCGTCGGGAGCCTTGCGCAGCGTGGCCTGGGACGCGGCCAGGGCGTAGAGCCACAGCTGGTTCAGGATCGGGTAATCGTCTTCCCGATCGTCGGAACCCCACTGGTAGACGACCTCGTCGCGTGCTCCCTGGACGAGGTCGGTGAGGAGCATCCGGGCCGCGAGCGGTTGGAAGGTCTCCTCGGAGCGTTCCGTCGTGTCGGAGGCCATCAGTCCTCCTCCAGCTCGCGTTCGAACCGGGTCGCGACCCGGGCCAGGGATCGGGGAACCTTGCGGAACTCCTCGCTCGCGACGTTCGCCACGGAGAGGGCCTGGAGGTCGAGGAAGGCGTTGACCCGTCCCCAGAGCCCCGGGTAAACCCGGGGCACGAGATGGTCGCGAAACCCTTCGAGGCGAAGACGGATCGTCTCCCGGTGGCGCTCCGCGACGCGGAAGGCCGTCCGGTTCTCCCTAGCTTCGGCCATGCCGAGTTGCAGCGGAACCAACGGTCCGTTGCCCGAGGCGCCGTCTCCTCGCTGGATGATCGGGCGGGCCTCGTCGGCCAGTATCCTCAACCGGGAGTCGAGCTCCTGGTGCCGGGTTCTCAGATCCTCCAGCTCCGCGTCGGCGGACTTCAGGGCTGCCTCCGCCTCCCCGACCTGCTGCTGAACCAGCCGACGCCGGCCTTGTTCCATCCGCAGGTAGTTCAGACACCACTCCCAGTTCTGGTAGGCCCGAGTACCCTCCCGGGGCACCAGGAACAGCACGTTCGACGGCCTCGAGCCGGCGGTGACCCGATGAACGCCCCCCTCCTTCTGGGTCAGGGCCTCCCGCTCCGCCGCCAGGGCCAGCCAGCCGGTGATCTCGAGCAACTCGGCCGGGATCGCGACGGCGTGCTGACGCCAGAACGACAGCCGATCCCGTTCCCCGTTATCGATGACCGGGACCGGGCGGGATGCACCTGGGGCGTAATCTCGGACCATCTCAGGCCTCCGAGGCCCGCATCGAACGGGCCTGGTGCCGCCGCCAGAGTCTCGCGACCCACCAGACGACCGCGAGGAAGATTGGAACCGTCGCGAGGAGCTCGAGTGTCCCGTCGCCGTCGAGATAGGCCGCGGCGAGTACTCCGAGGCTGAACGTGAGGATCACCGAGTAGCCCCACTCCCGCGGGCTCAGCTCGAAGACCCAACTCTTCAGCGCCGTCGCGACCGCGAAGATCAGCCCGACCGCCGCCACAAAGGCGACCGCGAGGAGGAGGTCCGCACCGGGCGCCATCAAGCGCCCTCCCGGCGGGCCCCGGGTTTCCGCCCGGTCAGTTTCGCACGGGCGAGCTTGTGGCCTTCCCAGAGGTAGAGCAGGACCGCCACGATCGTGGTCGCGGCGTAGGCCGCCCTTCCCGCCGTCGAGGCGCCGAACCAGGCGAGGTCTTCGACAATCCCCTGGAGCGAGGAAAAGGACGGGTCGGGAGGCGGGGTCTGGATGCCGAAGACCGTGCTCCACCAAGCCCCCACAAGGGTGGACGAGCTGAGGACGGCACCGTCGATGATCCCGGCCGCGCCGAGAACTGACGAGCCGAAGAGGACGGAGGAGTTCAGGGCGAGAAGCGCCTGGCCTCCCTCGATGGCGCCGACCTCCGCGTCCGTCAGGGACAGCTGGAGGTCGAACCGGCCCGCCCCCCAGGAGAGGACCGACCAGTTGACGAACGGGACCGGGATCGCGTTGACGTAGACGACCTCAAGGTCCTGCCACGCTGCTTGCGTCTCCGAGCGGTTCGCGATCGGGCCGGCGGGCTCGGCGAGGACGAAGACCGGGACGTCGAAGACCGACCCCGCCTCGGTGGGCGTCCCGGGGTCGAGATGGAAGTACTGGACCGCGGAGCTGTCCGAGGACGAGGAGGGGACCGCTCCCCGGGCCCCGGGAAGAACCAGCAGGAGGCTGGTCAGGACCGCTAGGAGGGCGAATGCCGCGAACGGACCCCCGACCATCGTCATACCCCCGCCGCCATCGCCGCCCAGACCGCGACGCCGACCACGACCGCGACCACCCCCACGAGCACCCACATCCCGACGGGGTCGCGCTGGATCGACGGCGCGTGGCCGTGCCCGAGCGATCTCAGGTCCGTCGACTGGCTCCAGGCCTCGACCCCGAGCACCTTCGCCGAGTCGAGCTCGGTGCGGAGCGAGCGGGACTGTTCCTGCAGGTTCGCGATAGTGTCCGACTGGAACCTCGCGATCTCCTCGGTGAATCCTCGGACGGTCGCCGGGTCGAGTCGAAAGGTCCGCGACAGGTAGGTCGATGCCGGGGTCTTCTCGGAGTTGACGAGGTAGACGGCCTCGCTGTGGGTGTCCTGGAGGTCCTCGACGACCGGTTGGATCTCGAGGTCGAGAACGAGCGTTCTCCGTGCCATCAGGACGTAGGTCACGAGAACGACCGATGGGAGCGCGATCAGCTGGCCGAAGGAGAGGGAAAGCTGCTGGATCTGTCCGGCGTTGACGGCGAGCTCGGGTCCCGCGTTGACGAAAGAGACCATCGCGTAGAGGAAGATCGCGTCGATGATCGCCATCGCGGCCATCATGGCGAACTGGAGGCGTCGGCTCCCCTTCTCGGTCCGAG
>JBAWFD010000099.1:0-11922 GCA_049591615.1 Gammaproteobacteria bacterium
ACCCTGTATGACGTGCCCGGACGCTTCTTCTATGGCCGTATCGGAGTCAAATTCTAAGCTGACTTAAGTTTGCGCACCTTAATCCCGCGATCCGCAAGGGCCGCGGGATTTTTATTTCTGCTGCGTAGGAAAAGCTGGGATTATCGCAATCGATAATGGTTCTACTTGCTGGATCTACAGCACAAGCTCCATTGCGATTGTCATTCTTGCGACGGAATCAATCCGTAATTGTGGCCAGGCGCGCCATCAACTCCGTGGTGAGTTTTGACATATGCGCCAGTGCCTCGAGATTCTCACGCAGCTGTTGCACATTTGAAGCGCCCAGGATCACTGTGCTGACATGCGGGTTCTTCAGGCACCAAGCGAGCGCCAGCTGGGTCACACTCATACCGAATTCGTCGGCGATTAAAGCCAGCTTTTCGACTGCCGCGATGCGCTGGCGACCCTCCTCGCTCTGCAAACGCTCCTTGAGCCATTCATAACCTGGCAAGTTCAGGCGCGAATCCTTGGGAATACCCCGGCCGTATTTGCCGGTCAATATGCCCGAGGCCAACGGCGACCAGATGGTAGTTCCCATGCCATACTCTTGGTACAGCGGCGCGTATTCCTGCTCCACGCGTTCGCGGTGAAAGAGGTTGTATTGCGGCTGTTCCATGCTCGGTGGCGACAGATACAGCTCGCGCGCTGCAGTATGTGCCATGATGATCTCCGCTGCGGACCATTCAGAAGTCCCCCAGTAGAGCACCTTGCCCTGCTGCACCAAGTCATGCATGCCGCGCACGGTTTCCTCGATGGGCGTTTCCGGGTCCGGCCGGTGGCAGAAATACAGATCCAGGTAGTCCACCTGCAGGCGCTGCAGGGCCTGATGACAGGCCTCCAGGATGTGCTTGCGTGACAGCCCATGCTGCGTGGGTTTCGGATGGCTATGGCTGCCGAAAAACACCTTGCTGGATACGCAGAACGAATCACGCGCAAAGCCGAGATTCTTCAAGGCCTTGCCCATGATGAGCTCGGATTCCCCATTGGCATAGGTCTCCGCGTTATCGAAGAAATTCACGCCGGCATCATAGGCTGTGCCGATGCACTGCTCCGCCAGCGTGGTATCGATTTGATTCTTGAAGGTGACCCAAGAACCGAAAGACAGGGCGCTCAGTTTCAGGCCCGATTTTCCCATCCGGCGGTATTCCATGCTGCTGCTCCTGACGCAAAAGTGGTGACTATCTTAACAATCTGGCGCTCAGCCCGTGCTACATCCCCGGGAATCTGAAATAATCGGACGTCCCACGAAATACTCAATGGGAACATCATGACCGACGCCCTCGCACGTCTCTACCCATCCCATCTGGAGACCGTCAAAAAGCGCTTCGATATGGCGCTGGCGGCCGCCGGCTTCGACGCGGTGGCGATATTCGCGGGTGGCCTGCACACCCTGTTTCTGGATGACATGGATTACCCCTTCCGGGTGAATCCGCATTTCAAGAACTGGCTGCCACTCAGCCACTCCCATGATTCCTTCGTGGCGCATGTCCCCGGCCATAAGCCGGTGCTGGTGTACTACCAGCCGGAAGATTACTGGTACCTGCCGCCAGAGCCACCATCAGGCTTTTGGACCGAACACTTCGACATCCGCATCATCAAACGCCCGGAAGACGCACCCGGTGCATTACCGATTGCACGCCGCTGTGTATTTCTGGGTGAATGGCAGGAGCGTTTCAAGAACTGGGGATTCGCCGATGTGAATCCCGACGTGCTGCTCAATCCGTTGAACTATACACGCGCAGTAAAAACCGAATACGAACTGGAATGCATGCGTCGCGGCAATGCCCTGAGCGCCAAGGGCCACCGCGCCGCCGAGCAGGCATTCCGCGCGGGCGCCAGTGAATTCGAGATTCACACCGCCTTCTGCGCGGCCAGTGGCCAGACCGACAACCAGATGCCCTACAGCGCGATCATCGCGCTCAATGAACACGCCTCCACTCTGCACTACCAGTATTGGGATCGGGACAAGCCCGCCCACCGCCATGCCTTTCTGATCGATGCCGGGACGCAGGTGAACGGCTACGCTTCTGATGTGACCCGTACCTATTCCGCGGAACCCGATGAGTTCCAGTCGCTCATCGATGCGCTCGACAAAGAGCAGCAGATTCTGGTTCGCAAAGTGAAGCCGGAAACGGATTTCAAGGCACTGCACCTGGATGCGCACCAAGCCATCGCAGGTCTATTGCACGATTTCGATTTCGTAGAGCTGCCAGCGGAAGAAATCGTGGCGAAAGGCATCAGCGGTGTATTTCTGCCCCACGGCCTCGGCCACCTGCTGGGGCTTCAGACCCATGATGTGGGCGGATTCATGGCCAGTCCGCGCGGCGATATCATCCCAAGACCCGATGGCCACACTTACCTGCGGATGACACGTGTATTAAAAGAAAATTTCGTGGTGACCATTGAACCCGGCCTGTATTTCACAGCGTCGCTGTTGAACAAACTCCGCCAGGGTGAACATTCCGGCGTTGTGAACTGGCCGAAGGTGGATGCCTTCCGCAAATACGGTGGCATCCGCATCGAGGACAATGTGGTGGCCAAAACCGGCGGCCCTGAAAACCTCACCCGCGACGCCTTCAAGCTGGCCTGAGTTTTTCAGCTACTTTCCCTTACCCTGAGGGACAAGGTAGGATGGGAATCTGCTCCGGAACCTAAGTCCTAATCCCCGATCAGAAGGACTGAATCATGACAACCCTTGGAGAATCAATATGAATAAAGCTCTCGTCTGCCTGCCTTTACTTGGGCTACTGCTTGCCGCCCCCGCCTTCGCGGCGGATTCGGCCCCCGCCGCCAAACCGGCCACCAGCGCCACTGTTACGCCGGCCCCCAAGGAAGTAAAGACCGTCAGTCAGGGCAACGTCACCATCGACGGGCAGACCATCAAATACACCGCCACCGCCGGCACGCTGCTGCTGCGGAACGACAAGGGCGATCCCACCGCCAGCATGTTCTACGTGGCTTACACCAAGGATGGCGTGCGCGATTACAAGCATCGGCCGGTGACGTTCTTGTACAACGGCGGCCCCGGCTCCTCCTCCATCTGGCTGCACATGGGCGCGTTCGGCCCGGTGCGCGTGATTGTCAGTGATGCCGCAGCCACCCCGCCGCCGCCTTACGACATTGTGCCCAACCAGTATTCGTTGCTGGATAAGTCCGACCTGGTATTCATTGACGCAGTCGGCACCGGCTACAGCCGGGTGGTGGGCAAGGGCCAGACTAAGGACTTCTGGGGTGTGGACGAGGACGTCAAGGCTTTCGGCCAGTTCATTGAGCGCTATATCACGGTGAACAACCGCTGGAATTCTCCGAAATACCTGCTGGGTGAAAGCTATGGCACCACCCGTTCGGCGAATCTGGCCGACTGGCTGCAGCATCAGGGCGTGGCGTTGAACGGTGTGATTCTGCAATCAACCATCCTCAATTACGGAGATACTTTCCCGGGCACGGATCTCGAGTACATCTCCTATCTGCCATCGTACGCAGCTATCGCCTGGTACCACGACAAGCTCGCCAACAAACCGGCGGACCTGCAAGCTTTCCTGCAACAGGTGCGCCAGTTCGCGCGCGGCGAATATGCCGATGCCCTGTACCAGGGTTCGAGCCTACCGCAGGCTGAATACAACGACGTGCTGGCAAAGTTGCAGCAATACACGGGTTTGAGCCAACAGTACCTGAAGAACGCCAACCTGCGCGTGGACCCTTCACGCTTCCGCGCACAGTTGTTGCGCGGCGATGATCGCACCATGGGTCGCTACGACGCGCGTTATGAAGGCATCAACATGGACAATGCCGAGGAGTTCCCCGATTACGATCCTTCCGACACTTCCATCGGCCCGGCCTATACCGCCGCCTGGAACTGGTACGTGACCAACAAGCTCAAGTATCAGACAAGCGAAACCTACCGCACCACGTATTATAAAATCATCCGCGAATGGGACTGGAAGCATCCGCTACCGGGGCGACCGTCGTTCTTCATGCCGCCTGAGCCGGACGTGGCCGCAAACCTGGGCGAAGCGATGCGCGAGAACCCACACCTCAAGGTGTTCTCGGCCAATGGGTATTTTGATCTGGCCACGCCGTTCTTCAAGACTGAGTTTGACCTGAACCAATTGGATCTGCCGCCGGATATCTACAAGAACATTGGTTTCTACTACTATCCGTCGGGCCACATGCTGTATCTGCATGTGCCTACGCTCAAGGCCTACAAGGACGACTTGGCAAAATTCTACGACGCAACCGACAACCAATAATTCATTTACATACCTAAAAACACCCGCGGCGACGCGGGTGTTTTTGTAAAATCACTTTAAGGCAATGCCATGAGAAAAGTTGTTGCGATGCTGCCACTCCTGTTGTTGTGCGTCTTTTGTGCGCCGACATACGCTGATGATGCACCTGCAAAGTCCGAAGCACAGACGCTACCGATTCCTAAAGAAAGCAGTTCGGTTACACAGCACAGCGTGACCATCGGCGGTCAGACCATTAAATACACTGCCACAGCCGGCACGCTGCTGATGGATAACGACGCAGGCAAACCGATCGGCAGTTTTTTTTACGTGGCTTATACAAAAGATGGCGCGAACCCAACGCATCGCCCCGTGACGTTCCTGTTCAATGGCGGACCCGGTTCCTCGAGCATCTGGCTGCACATGGGCAGCTTCGGTCCGATGCGCGTCGTGACCAGCGACGCCCAGCCAACACCGCCGCCGCCGTACGATTTGGTGCAGAACCAGTACTCGCTGCTCGACAAGTCCGACTTGGTGTTCATTGACGCCATCGGCACCGGTTTCTCACGCATCGTCGGCACTGGCACGCCAAAAGACTTTTACGGCACCGATGCCGACATCCAGTCTTTCGGCAAGTTCATTCAGCGTTACATCACGGTCAACAACCGCTGGAACTCACCCAAGTTCCTGCTGGGCGAAAGCTACGGCACTACACGCGCAGCGGGCCTCTCCGACTGGCTACAACAGCAAGGCATCGCCCTCAACGGCGTAGTGTTGCAGTCCTCCTGGCTCAATGGTTTTGTGGATTTCCCCGGCCCGCCGTATGCGCTGGACCTGCCGTATGAACTGTATCTGCCCACCATGGCGGCGGTCGCCTGGTATCACGACAAGCTCCCCAACAAACCGGCCGATCTGCCCACCTTCCTGCAGCAGGTGCGCGACTTCGCGCTCGGCGACTATGCGCATGCGCTGGCACAGGGTGTGAATCTCTCGGCCGCCGACACTCAGGCGATTGCCAAGAAACTGCACGATTACACCGGCCTGCCGGTGCACTACATCCTGAATGCTAAACTGCGCATCACGCCGGATCGCTTCGAGAAGGAATTACTGCGCGGTAATGACCGCACCACCGGGCGTCTGGATGCGCGTTTCCTGGGTATTGATTACGACGCCGCCGGGGAAACACCCGCCTACGACCCGTCCGGCTCCGCCATCGGCCCGGCCTACACGGCCGCGTTTCATTGGTACCTCGCCAACGATCTCAAATACAAAACCGACCTGGCCTACAAAGTGGAGAACTACGGCGGGGCGTTCAGGAATTGGGACAACGGCCAGCGTATCGACGGCCAGGAATACCCGCTAATGGACGTGGAGGAGAACCTGCGCCAGGCCATGACCGAGAATCCACATCTGAAGGTATTCTCCGCCAATGGCTACTTCGATTTCGCCACGCCGTTCTTCGAGACCGAATACGATCTCGATCATATGGGCCTCGATCCGTCGCTGCAAAAGAACATCAGCTACGGGTATTACCAGTCTGGTCACATGATCTACCTGCACGTGCCGGCACTCGCGAAATACAAGGCCGACCTCGCAAATTTCTACACCGCTGCCCAATAACTAAAATCATCATCCGGAGATACCCATGAAGCGCTTATACATCGGTCTGTTTGTCTTCGTCGCGCTGCTCACAGCCATACCCTCATTCGCCGCTGATGCCACCAAACCAGCGGTGGCTGCCACTGCTCCGGCCACGGTGCCGAATTCCGTAACCCACGGCAGCGTGACGGTGGATGGCCAGACAATCAAATACACTGCCACTGCCGGCACCATCATCCTCAGAAATGACAAGGGTGACTCCACCGCCAGCATGTTCTACATCGCCTATACCAAGGATGGCGCCAAATCCAACCAGCGTCCGCTGACCTTCGCCTATAACGGCGGCCCCGGCGGCTCCTCAGTGCTGGTGAATCTGGGTGGCTTCGGACCCATGCGCGTCGACACTACCGATGCGGCACCCACGCCACCACCGCCATATACGCTGAAAAGCAATCCCTACAGCCTGCTGGATAAGACCGACTTGGTGTTCATCGATGCGGTAGGCACGGGTTTCAGCAAGTTGCTCGGCAAGGCTACCGACAAGGACTTCTGGGGCACGGATCCGGACGTGCAATCTTTCGGTGAATTCATCGTAAATTACATCACCGAAAATAACCGCTGGAATTCCCCCAAGTTCGTATTGGGAGAATCCTACGGTACCCCACGTTCCACGATGCTGGCTAACTGGTTACAGAACAAGGGTATCGCGCTCAACGGTGTGATTCTGTTGTCCAGTGTCCTGAACTTCAACGATGAGTTCTGGTTCCAGCCGCCTGGTTCCAACGACCTCTCCTATGAGCTGTACCTGCCGAGCTACGCGGCGGTGGCCTGGTATCACAACCAGCTTCCCAACAAGCCCGCGGACCTGCCGGCGTTTCTGCAACAGGTGCGCCAGTTCGCGCTCGGTGAATACGCCCAGGCGCTGGAGGCGGGCGACAGCATCAGTACGGCCCAGGAAACGTCGGTGCTGGACAAGTTGCACGCCTATACGGGCCTAAGTGAAACCTATTTGAGGGAAACGAAGCTTCGCATCGAGCCGGAGCGCTTCATGAAACAGATATTGCGCAGCGAAGGTCGTACGGTAGGTCGCTACGATGCGCGCTATGAAGGCATTGATTTCGACTCGGCTGGAGAATTCCCGGGTTATGACCCCTCCGGCACCGCCATGTTTCCAGCTGTAGTCGCTGCATTTCACTGGTACCTAAGTAACGACTTGAAATTTAGCAGTGACGCTGATTATGAATTCCTCAATTACAAAGTCGGTCGCGCCTGGGATTGGCACCATACCGTGGATGGCCAGAAATATCCGGTGCCTGATACGCTGCCGGATCTGCGCGACGCCATGACCCAGAATCCGCATCTCAAGGTGTTTTCCGGCAACGGCTACTTCGATTTGGCCACGCCGTTCTTCAAAACCGAATACGAACTCAACCACATGGGGCTGGACCGGTCGCTGCAAAAGAACATCACCTTCGATTATTTCCACGACGGGCACATGCTCTATATCCATACACCGGCATTAGCCAAACTGCATACTGACCTGGACAGGTTCTACGACTCTGCCGCACACCAGTAATCATCGGGGAACAGACGCTGCAGATTATTGTTTATCGCTGCTGGCGAGTAACGGTTTCACGACCGTTTCCAGATTCAGTCGGGTCGACGGCATGCCGCCTGCCCAGAGCTCGGCGCGCAATACGCCATTTTTATCGATTACGTAAGTCATGGGTACGATGCGTGGCGGCCCGAAACCATTCTGGCTCGCGTGTTTTAGCATCGCCGCGGGATACCGAAATTCCTTCATGACCTTGCGCACCGCATTATCGTCGTGGGTGCTATCCACGCTCAAACCCAGCAGCTCCAACCCCTGCGGATGGAAGTGTTTGTAGAAATCATTAAGCATCGGCATCTCGGCGCGGCAAGGGACGCACCAGGTAGCCCAGACATTGATGACCACTACCTGGCCGCGTGACTTCGCGAGGTTGAAGACCGTGCCATTCAGCTCCTTCACCACCAGCACCGGCGCCGCCTGGCCGACCTGTGGTGCGGCCATCGCCGCAGAATTCATGAATATAATGGAAAACAATATAAGACATGTAAAAAAAGATCGGCGTGTCATATCTGAATTCCTGTTTAGTAACTATAAGACAGGATGAATTTATACAGTCGCGAGGCTACCAACTGGTTGCCGTTGACATTCTGGTAGACCGGCACTGCCACATCGGCAAACAACTTCATATTGCCGACATCGTACTCCAGGCCGGGCGAAAGCAAGACGCGCTGATAGCCGCTATCAGGCGGATCCGCCTGTACACCACTGTCATGCAGCCGATCAGAAGCGATGAGCTGCAGTTGAGGCGCAATCTGGCTGTTGGCTCCCACCGACCAGCCGTTGTAATAGATCCCGATAGCCGCATCCAGTTCATTGCCGGGTCGGTAGCCGTCGCGTGTCGCAAATGCACGTTCCCACTGGGCCTGTGTAAACCAGTTCCAGGTATTATCCTTGGTGAGTCCGCCCTGGTGGTAGCCACCGATGATCGTGTCGGTGCTGCCGGACCCAATGGACGTATCCCGATCAAAGTTCGGATAGGTATAGTCGCCGCTTGGGAGCTTCAATCCGAAGATAATACCAGTGGACATGTCCGGGGAAAAACCGGTGTACATGCCCAAAAGACGGATATCACCCAAGGCGTCGTGATGGAAACCACCGATACTGCCGTCGTCCAGAGTGGTAACAAATAATCGGTCCCAATAGGGGATCTCCGCCATCATGCCCCAATCACGATTGAACATGTACTGCAGTCCCGCCGTGTAAAAATCGGTACGAATATTCTTGTCGTCGTTATTGGCTGCCGGTGCTGAGGAGGTACCGCTCCAGTTCTCGTCTTGATTCATGTAGTCATATTCCAACCACGCCGTGGTTCCCGAACCACTGGGGAACAGCGCGCTGGTACCGACGCTGAATACGCCGCAACCACAGGCGCAGGCGTAGACATCTTGCATGGCAACGGTAATACCAATACTGAACAATAGACAGGTCAATATCAAAATTCTTTGTTTCATATTGACGGACCGACTGATATGTGGGGTGCGGAACTTTGAAAGCATATCAGAACCCTAGTAGTTCATGAAAGCATAAGTCCACCAAATGCGGTTTGTTACTGATAATGATCATTTCAATTGCTGTAGACAGAATTTTTCCATGGCGGTGAACAGGTGAGTGCGCGCTCCAGGACCGGAGATGCCATGGGTCTTGTTGGGATAGATCAGCAACTGATAAGGCTTGCCTGCGTCGATCAGCGCCTGGATGACAGGTGCACTTCCTCCGGTCGACAGGCGGCATGCCGCGGAATCTCTACCAGAAAAACTCAATGGCGAGCAGGCGATCTAATGATGATCTTGCCAACCATGCCGGCGGCGAAATGGCCAGGTTCGTGGCAGGCGTATTCGACCGTGCCGTCGTGCGTGAAGGTCCACACCAGATCCCGGGTCTGGCCCGGTGGCAGGCTGATGTCATTCACGTCGTGCATGGGCATGCCCCGTGTGGACTGCATTTCCTTCTCGTGGGCTGCCTGCGCGGCGACGTCGCCGATGACGAATTCATGCGCCAGTTTGCCCGCGTTGGTGACCACGAATTTCACGGTCTCGCCACGCTCAACCATGATGCGTGCAGGCTCAAAGCGCAGCGTATCCAGCGCGCGGATATGAATGACATGAATCGGCCCGCTCCCCGGTCCGGGATGGCCGTAGGCAAAATGCCCACCGTTATTCGCTTGCGTGCCGGCCCCCATCTGCATGTCCGCGGTGCGGGCCGTGGCGGTAATACTCAACGCGGCCAGTCCCCCAAGGACGATCAGGAACAAAAGTCTCTTCATGTGGTTTCCTCTGCTTTGTGAAAGATGAACCGTTTGCCGAAACGCATTCCCGCACCACCGGCTGGCCGGAACATAATAGACTCCCATGATGTCATAAAGTTGCCCTCATGGTCCCATTCAAAGGAGCACCTCCTATGCAACGTCTGATTGTCCTGCTATCGCTGTGCGTATTGCCAGTGGTCGCTGCACCAGTAATGGCTGCACTAGCCGCGCCTAGCGCGGCGGCCATTCCAGTACCAAAAGAATCCGCGGTACGCACCCCACACAGCGTCGCGATCGACGGTGCGACCCTCAACTACACCGCTACTGCCGGCACCTTGCTTCTCAAGAACGACAAGAATGAACCTATCGCCAGCGTGTTCTACATTGCCTATACTAAAGATGGAGTCGGCGCGGACAACCGTCCAGTGACTTTCGCCTACAACGGTGGGCCAGGTTTCGCCTCGGCGCTGGTGGACATCGGCGGTTTCGGCCCTATGCGCATCCTGTGGCCGGCGCCGGGCGATATCAAAACTGCACAGCCGCCATATCGTTTGGTTCCAAATCAATACAGCATCCTCAAAAGCACCGATCTGGTTTTCATTGACGCGGTCGGCACAGGTTACAGTCGCATTGTCGGATCGGCAAAACTCAAGGATTTTTATGGCGTGAGTCAGGACGCCGCCGCATTCGCACAGTTTATTCAACGCTACATTAGTGAATACCATCGCTGGAACTCACCTAAATTTCTGCTAGGCGAGTCTTACGGTACTACCCGCAGCGCGGTGCTGGCCGACGACCTGATTAACGCGGGTGTTTACCTGAACGGCGTCATCTTGTGCTCGACTGGGCTGAACTTTCTGACCATCGATAATGCGCCCGGCAACGATTTGCCCTACATCAGCTATCTGCCTTCCTACGCGGCGATTGCCTGGTATCACCACCGACTAAATCCGATGCCGCCGAACTTGGCGGCCTATGTGAAGCAGGTCGAACAGTTTGCCGGCACCAGCTACGCGCGTGCGCTCTTCGAAGGTTCGGCACTGTCCACAACAGACAAGCAGGCGCTTGCGGCACAGCTTTCAAGTTTCACGGGCTTGCATGCGAGCCTATGGCTTAAGGCGGATCTGCGTGTTTCGCTGTCGGTGTTTCGCCGCAACATCATGGACGACCGCACCATGACCGGGCGTTACGACGAACGCTACACCACGTTTGAACTGCAGCCGCTCCTGGCCCAGCCGGGGCGCGACAATCTGGGCGCCACCACCAGCGCGTTCAATGGCGCACTCACCGCCAGCATGAACCGTTACCTTTCCCAAGCCCTAAAATATCCGAGTGACCGACCGTATTTGCAGAGCAGTTTCGCGGTATTTCGCGCCTGGGACTGGAGTTACACGCCGCCGCTTGCTGGGGGCGACATGGGCTTCGGCAACCGTTCCACCTGTTGCGGCACCAACGTCGCGCCGACGCTGGCGCGAGACATGAGCAACGATCCTGCCTTGCAGCTCATGGTGAATAACGGCTATTTCGACACTGCCACGCCGTTCTTCGGCACTGATTACACGCTCGCCCACATGGGGCTGCCCGCGGTGCTCGAGAAAAACATTCACGAGTTCTACTATCCCGTAGGCCATATGTTGTATCTCGACCCGCAGATGCTGCCGCAGGCGGATCACAATATAGATGAATTCATCGAGCGTGCGTCATCAGCAAACCGTTAACCAATGATATTGTTACTGAGGTTTGCTCGCATCGTGCGTGGCGGTGCTATCCAGTAACTGTTGCCCCCAGAAATTCTGCATGGCGGTGAACAGGTGAGTGCGCGCTGCAGGACCGGAGATGCCATGGGTCTTGTTGGGATAGATCAGCAACTGATAAGGCTTGCCTGCGTCGATCAGCGCCTGGATGAACTGCACGGTGTTCTGCCAATGCACGTTGTCGTCGCCGGTGCCAGCCACCACCAACAATGGGTCAGCCAGGTTTTTGGCCGCGGCCACATCCGAGCTCTCGGCATAACCCCCCGGGTTTTCCTGCGGCGTGCCCATGTAGCGCTCTGTGTAAACCGAGTCGTAATCCTGCCATTGAGTCACGGGCGCAACCGCGATGCCGGCGCGCCACGCGCCGTGCGCATGGGTGAGCGCATAGGCCGTCATGTAACCGCCAAAACTCCAGCCCCAGATGCCGATGCGGGATGCGTCCTCATA
>JBAWFD010000100.1:0-50589 GCA_049591615.1 Gammaproteobacteria bacterium
TTATCATCCCCGTTCGGAGACTCACTTCGATTCCATGCTCCGTCAGAACTACGCACTGTCATCTGGGGGTCGTCAGTCATCCGTGACTTCCTTCTTCGCCAAACGTCATTTTTGTCACTCCTTAGTAAGATGGCTATTGCGTAGCATATAACCACTGCCGACAAGCCTTCTAAAACTGATGTTACTCCGAGTGGATTGGTTGTCTTTTCAACTATCCACCGTAATACGTACTTTAGCTTCTTAAGCAGTGCAAATCCACGGCGTTTCTTGCCATTCTGGATGCCATGCCCCAGCGCGGTTTCTCCGGGTCTCAGCCCCGATATTACTCACGGTACCAGGGCGGTTGTCAGTCACTGTTCGGCTGCCTTGGAAATACCCACGGTAGTGTACCTTCGGTATTAGTTTCAATCACTACACGAAAATTCCTACAGGGTTGCTACCTATGGAAGTTGGCATGGATGCGTCCACTTCCCGAGGAATGTACTACAACGTGCGTATTGAAGATTTCTTACAGGCGCATGAATTTGCTAACCCCATGATACGCAACGGGGTTATACGCCGATTAAACCTCGCTTCAACACCACTATTGAACGGCTAGCCTGTAAGGCGGCCTTTTGTTTGCGCCATGCAATCAAACATAACTTCGTCAGGCGGCGGCTTTCTGCCGGTCCAAGACCCGATAACCGATGGCTTCGGCGATATGTGCATTCAAGATAGTATCGCTAGCCGCCAGATCGGCGATGCTGTGCGCGACTTTCAACACCCGGTGATAGCCACGTGCCGACAGACCCATGCGCTCCATGGCGCGCTCCAATAATTGCCTGCCGGCAGTTTCAGGAACGCAATAGCGATTGACCCCGCGGGTGGTGAGGCGTGCATTGCATTTGCCGCTGCGCGCCAGCTGTTTAAGGCGTACAACGGCTACGCGTGCGGCGATCACCTGGCTGGATTCGCCATCCGCCGGGCTATCGGGCCGCAGCACTTCGCGTGGCGGACGTGGTACTTCCACATGCAGGTCGATGCGATCCAGCAATGGCCCGGAGATGCGCGTGCGGTAACGGCGCACCTGTTCGAGGGTGTAGCGGCAGTTCGCCCAGGAATTCCACGTCGCGGCACGTATCGATAGGTAATTGTCCGGAAGCCGCGAGTATCCCGAGCGCGATGGGTCGGTCGAAACGTCCACCCTCCTTGCGCAGATCGGCGGCGCCAGACAGTGATACGGCGCGGTGGGAAATCGAAACGCGAGTTGAGCAATGCACTGTGTACCCGGTCGCGGCTTTCGCGTACTGCCGCTTCCGGCAGCCCGATAATGGTAAAACTCGGCAAGCCGTTAGATAGATGTGCTTCGACAATGACGTCCGTCCGGCGCGTCGATACCCACTTGGGCACGGCTGATGACCTTGGCAAGCATGTTCCGCTCTCTCCTTCCTGGGTGGCGGTGCGACGCAGTTTGTAGCCAGCGTTATTTCTTTATGCTGGTTTCACCGCCTTGTAAGGCGGTCTCCAGTTCCTTGAGACGCGCCGCCAACTCCTCCAAGCGTTCGCGGGTGCGGCCCAGTACTGCTGACTGTACGTCGAACTCCTCACGGGTGACCAGCTCGAGTTTGGCGAACGCGCTCTGCAGCACGGCTTTGAAATTGCGCTCGGCGTCGGCTTGCAGGTCGCGCAAGCCGGCCGGCACCGCGTCGGCAAGTTTCTTCGCCAGCTCATCGAGAACCTTGGGATCCAGTGCCATAAACGCCGCCGTGCCGTTGCTGTGGCGTCAGTATATATGTCCGGGCGCCCTCCGCCCAAGCGTCCGGGGCCGGTGCTAGACTGTTAACCGCAATATTAGAGAACGTAGAGAACGCTTTACTGAGGGCATGCGCATGAAAATGGTGGCCGCGGTCATCAAACCTTTCAAGCTGGACGACGTGCGCGAGGCCTTGTCGGATATCGGCGTGCAGGGCATCACCGTAACGGAAGTCAAGGGTTTTGGCCGTCAGAAGGGCCATACGGAACTGTATCGCGGCGCCGAATATGTGGTGGACTTCCTGCCCAAGGTGAAGCTCGAGCTGGCGGTGCCGGACGATCTTGTGGACCGGGTGGTCGAGGCCATCGCGCACGCCGCCAAGACCGGCAAGATCGGCGATGGCAAGATATTCGTGTATGAGCTTGAACAGGCGATCCGCATTCGCACCGGCGAGACGGATGCGCAAGCGCTGTAAGGAGTGCCGAGTATGAAGTTACGCATCATCGTGCTGCTACTGGCCGCGCTGATCATGGGCACAGCGCTGGCGGATACCATGGTTTATAAATGGGTGGACAAGGATGGCCATGTGCATTACAGCACCGTGCCCCAGACCCCGAATGCGCAACCCACTGACATCATCAACACCGCAGGCAGCCAGGCACCGGCGGCCAGCAGTGCGCCTTCTGCCGGCAGCGCGGCCCAGGTACCGGCGATCTCACCGGATGATTCACCCGCCTGCAAGGCTGCCAAAGAGGCGCTTGGCAAATACCTGACGGCCGAGGCGCTCTATTCAGTGGATGCCAATGGCAACAAGACGCTGCTTACCAAAGACAAGCAGACTCAGCTCATCCAGCAAGCCCGTAATCAGATGACTGTATCTTGTTCGCCACCAGGTTCGTCTCCATGAACATGCGCAGACTTTATTTGGTGGTAATCGCGGTGTCCGCATTGACGTTCGTGTCAGCGCATGCCGACCAGGTCTATCGCTGGGTGGATGCCCAGGGCAATGTGCATTATTCCCAGACGCCGCCACCGAACGCGGTGACCAAAGCCAAGCTGGTGGATGTGGAACCACCGCCACCGGATATCACCGGTGTCGAACAGCAGCAGCAGCTGGTGAAGTCCGTGAACGCCGCCGACGCCGAGCAGCAGAAAGCTGCCGAGATAGCACAAAAACTGGCTCAGGAAAAAGCCCAAAAACAACAGGCTTGTGACCAAGCACGCAAGCACCTGCAAGAATACATGGACACCCACCGGATCATAACCAATGCCAATAGCCCCAACCCCACGTATTACACGGGTGACGATCTGGTCAAGTTCCGTCAACAGGCCCAGGAACAGGTGGATAAAGTGTGCGGTGGAAACTAGCTATCAGCATAAACTTTATTGGGTAAGACCTGCAGAACCGATACGCCTGTCATTCTAAATAACAAAATTGTCAGCATAGGTACGCTCTTACCAAAGCATTCACACTATATAACGTACGCCGCCCGATACCCGGGCCTAATTCACAGACATAAATATTTAATGTCCGAACAACGGCAAGATCACCTGATTTCAGGGCCCACACTCTTTTATATTGATGGCGCTTGCCGTACGCTTGCGCGGTTTTCTTTCCCGGTCCGTGGAGTCCCGTCAGCATGAGCAATCAACCGATCCAGGACGCCCGCGAGATTTTCAACGTGCTGCGCTGGGGCGATGGATACTTCGACATCAGCGACGATGGTCATCTGGTAGTGTTCCCCACGCGCCACCGCGAAGACGGCTGTGTGGACATGCATCGTCTGGCCACCGAGGTCAGCAAGTCCGGTCTCAACCTGCCGGTACTGTTCCGTTTTGGCGATATTCTGCGCGACCGGGTCGACCGGTTGTGCGGGGCGTTCGCAGCCGCCATGAGTTATCACGAGTACCAGGGCGGCTATACCGCAGTCTATCCCATCAAGGTGAACCAGCAACGCGCGGTGGTGGAGGACATCCTGAAACACGGCGAAGGCCGGGTGGGGCTCGAGGCCGGCAGCAAGCCGGAACTCATGGCGGTGCTAGCCCTGGCGCCGGCCGGCGCCAGTATTGTCTGCAACGGCTACAAGGACCGTGAGTATCTGCGGTTGGCGCTCATCGGCCAGCAACTGGGCCATAAAGTCTACGTGGTGATCGAAAAACCCAACGAGCTGGACCTGCTGCTCAAGGAAGCGGCCGAGATGGGCGTGAAGCCCAGCATCGGCGTGCGCGTGCGCCTCACCAGCACTGGCCGCGGCAAATGGGAGCACACCGGCGGCGAGAAATCCAAGTTCGGCCTGTCGGCGGTGCAGATCCTGGAGGCGGTAGAACGACTGCGGGCTGCCGGTATGCTCAACTGCCTGCAACTCCTGCACTTCCATTTGGGATCGCAGATCGCCAACATCCGTGACGTGCAGCGCGGCATGCTGGAAGCCTGTCGCTGCTTCGCGGAACTGGCCGAGCTCGGCGTCAACGTGCGTGTCATGGACGTGGGTGGCGGCCTGGGTGTGGACTATGAAGGCACACGCTCTCGCAGCTCCTGTTCCATGAACTACAGCATGGAACAGTATGCCAACACCATCGTGCGTTCCCTGTGGGAAGTGTGCGCCGACTACGAGCTGCCGCATCCCAGCATCATCACCGAATCCGGGCGCGCCATCACCGCGCACCACGCGGTGTTGATCACGGAAGTGGTGGATCGGGAATCCATCCCCGACAAGCCGCTGGCGGCGCCGGACCCGGAGGATCCGCAGATCCTCACGGACCTGTGGGAGGACCACGAAAACACCGATAACCGTTCGCTGCTGGAGGTCTATCAGGATGCGCTCTACTGGAACGGCGAAGCCCAGGCCATGTACATCCACGGGGTGCTGACCCTGGAGCAGCGCGCCCGCGCCGAGCAGATCTACCACGCCATTTGCCGCAAGGTCCGCGACGGCCTGAAACCCACCACCCGTGCGCACTCCGAGGCCATCTTCGAGATCGACGAGAAACTCGCCGACAAGTTCTTCCTGAACATGAGTGTGTTCCAGTCGGTGCCGGACGTGTGGGCCATCGACCAAGTATTCCCCATCATGCCGGTACACCGCCTGGGCGAAACCCTTACGCGGCGCGCGGTGTTGCAGGACCTGACCTGCGATTCCGATGGCCGCATCGAACAGTACGTGGACGAAGAAGAACTGGAAGCCACCATGCCGGTGCATGCCCTGCACAACGGCGAACCTTACTATCTGGGATTTTTCATGGTGGGCGCCTACCAGGAGATCCTCGGCGACATGCACAACCTGTTCGGCGACACCGACTCTGTGAACGTGGAATTGGACAAGGACAACGGATATAAACTGGTGAAACCGGAACAGGGCGATACCGCCGAAGTGGTACTGCGCTATGTGCATTTCGAGCCCAGCGAGCTGGTGGCGCGCTACCACAGCAAGATCAATGCGGCCACCACTTTGGATCCACAGCAGCGTACGCAATATCTGAAGGAACTCGAAGAAGGCTTGAAGGGTTATACGTATCTGGAAAAATAAATGATCTAGCAGTCATTCCGGACAACCACGGCACACTCATTAATAAAGATGGCTGATCAAAAACCTGCATCGGTATTTTCCAACCGCAATTTCAATCTGCTTTTCGGCGGCAGTTCGGTCTCGGCCCTGGGCGACCAGTTCACGCTGGTGGCCTTGCCATGGCTGGTATTGAAACTCACCGGCGATCCGGCGGCGCTCGGCCTGGTGCTGGCGGTCATGGCGCTGCCGCGTGCGGCCTTCATGCTCATCGGCGGTGCGGTGGTGGACCGCATGTCGCCCCGGCGCGTACTGCTGGGCGCGCGCGCCATCAATGCCGCGTGTATTGCGATACTCGCGATCTTGGTGCTCACCGGTTCAGTGCATATGTGGATGGTGTATCTGCTGGCGCTGGCTATCGGCCTGTCAACGGCATTCGCCTACCCGGCGAGTACGGCGATCCTTCCACAACTGATGCAGCCACAACAGCTGCGCAGCGCCAATGCTCTGCTCATGGGCATGCGACAGCTCAGCATGGTCGTCGGTCCGGTGCTAGCCGGCGTGATCATCAGCGTCGGCGCCAACAGCCCGAAGCATGCGCTCGCCGATGCCCGCGGCATGGGCCTGGCCTTCAGCATCGACGCGGTGAGTTTCCTGTTCTCGCTGGCTTCGCTGGCCATGATCCGCATCCACAGCGACCGGCATCCGCCAAAGCCCATCGACGGTGTACTGGCTGGCGTGGCCGCCGGGATACGTTACATCCGGTCGGACCTGCCGCTGCGGGCCTTCATCCTGTATGCCGCGGTGGTCGCGGTCTTCGTGGGTGGACCCATACAAGTGGGACTGCCGGTGCTGGCAGACACACGCCTGGACCTGGGTGCTGCGTCCCTGGGGATCCTCATGACCGCCAATGGTGTCGGCATCTTCTTGGGCAGTTTTCTATCCGGGATCGGCGCGCGGCTGGCGCGCGGGCGACTCGGCTTGATGGTGTTGTGCGTCGACAGTCTCGTGGGATTGGTGGTGGTGGGTCTCACACTGGTGCATTCGACGCTCACCGGCGCGGTACTGCTGGCGTGCGTAGGCCTGCTCTCCGGCATCGTGCAGGTCGCCTTGTTTACCTGGATACAACAGCGAGTTTCCCAGGAGATGATGGGGCGCACCATGAGTGTGCTGCTATTCACTTTCATGGGCTTAGGACCGGTATCCGCAGCGCTCGCCGGCGCTCTGCTCAAGGTAATTTCATTGACCGCATTATTCGCCGGCGCCGGTTTGACATTGACGCTGATTGCACTCGCCTGTCTTAACAGCCGTGAGTTGCGCAATATCGGTATCAGCAAGCCACAAGCCGTGACAGAGACTTGAGCCATACGGTACATCAAGGCTAATGCAAGTATTAAAGAAATCCCTTTCTCTGGATTTTACCCAGAACAATGACTGCATATTCTAAAGTTGGTTTCATCGGTCTCGGTGCCATGGGCTATCCGATGGCGCTCAATCTGCACAAAGCCGGGTTACTTAACACGGCATACAACCGTACCCGTTCCAAGGCTGAAGCACTGGCGAGAGAAACCGGTTGCCTGGCCGCGAAAGATATCAACGCTCTGGCAAAAGAGTGCGATGCAGTGGTCATGTGTGTATCCGCCGACCAGGATGTACTGGATGTGGTGGAGCAGCTGGCCACGACTCTCAGGCAGAACTCACTGGTGATCGACTGCTCGACAGTCAGTGCCGAGACCGCGCGCACTGCAGCGCGTCAGCTGGCTAAGCACAAAATCGATTTTCTCGATTGCCCGGTATCCGGCGGCACCGAAGGCGCGAAGCAGGGCACACTCGCTATTATGTGCGGCGGTGATGGCAAGGTATTCGAACGAGTCCAACCAATTCTCAGCGCCCTCGGCAAACGCGTAGTGTTGATGGGGCCAGTGGGCGCCGGCCAAGCTACCAAGGCCGTGAACCAGATCGCCGTGGCTGGTATTGCCCAGGCGGTGAGCGAGGCATTGGCGTTCGCCGCAGCCGAAGGCTTACCGCTGGACAAGGTCATCGATGTGGTCGGCAGTGGCGCGGCCGGCTCCTGGTTCATGAGTCACCGTGGACCCAATATGGCCACGGGGAGTTATCCGTTGGGATTCAAGGTAGCGCTGCACGACAAGGATCTGAAGATCGTTCAGGAGATGGCGGCTGCGCGGGGCGTGCAACTGCCGGTGGTGGAGATGACACGGTTGCATTACCGGCGTCTGCTGGAATCCGGTCACGGCGACGAAGATATTTCGTCCCTGCACCGGCTCAAACGCAGGCTATTTAACCCTAAGGACTGATGACACCCTCCCCAAGCCGGGTATGACATGCCAAACTGATAGGCATGGCTGAGTCCCAAAGATCACAGAGTTCACCGGAGGATTTCTTCCTGCCGGATTTCTGTTCCGGACCGGTGGTGCTGGTGGTGGTGCTGATTGCGGAACTGGTCGCCTTCCTGCTGGTGATCGCCCGCCATCTGCCCGGCGAAGGCATCAACCTGTGGCTGGATTTGGGGCGCCTGTCCCTGTTCCTGCAATGGATAGGTCTGACCAGCGCCGGGGTGCTGTGTGCGGTACGCAAACCGCTGGCGCGCGCGCCCCTGCGTCAGGCCGCGATCGCCAGTTTCGTGTTATTGCTGGCCACCACTGGGGTGTTGAGCGAGATCGCCTTCCGGCTCTCCAGCTATACCGGTATCGGCCAGGCTTTTTTGCCTCTGGATCACGCCGGTTTCGTACTGCGTAACCTGCTGATCTGCGTCATCGTGAGTATCCTGCTGCTGCGCTATTTCTACGTGCAGTATCAGTGGAAACTTAACGTGCAGCGTGAAGCGCGGGCGCGTATCGAGGCGCTGCAGGCGCGCATCCATCCGCATTTTCTGTTCAATAGCATCAACACCATCGCCTCGTTGATTCGCAGCAACCCGGAACTGGCGGAACACACCATCATGGATCTGGCGGACCTGTTTCGGGCCAGTCTCAAGAAGACCAGCCCCACGGTGACGCTGGCCGAGGAGATTGCCATGGCACAGCAGTACCAACGCATCGAGGAATTGCGCCTCGGCGACCGTCTGCAAGTGAACTGGCGAACCGATGCCTTGCCCGCGGATGCGCACGTACCACAATTGTTGCTGCAACCGCTGCTGGAAAACGCCATCTACCACGGCATCGAGACCCAACCTCATGGCGGTGCCGTCGAGGTCCAAGGCACACGCGATGCCGATATCCTGAATATCGAGATCAGCAACCCACTGCCGCCGGAAAACGCGCCGCGACGGCACGGCAACCAGATGGCGATGGAAAATGTGCGCCAGCGCCTGGTGCTCGCCTGGCCCGGACGCGCCAGCCTGGACGTCACCAGCGACGACGGGTTTTATCGCGTGTGCGTGCGTTTCCCCTATGAGAAACTCGCACCATGAAAGTTCTTGTGGTTGACGACGAATCACCGGCGCGCATACGCCTCAAGAATCTGCTGACCGAGATCCCCGGTTGCGAAGTCGTGGGTGAGGCAGTCAACGGCCGTGAAGCGCTGCGGCTTTGGGAGACCACACAACCCGATGTGCTGCTGCTGGACATACGCATGCCGGTGATGGACGGCCTGGAAACGGCACGTCATCTGGCAGGACTCGAAAATCCTCCAGCAATCGTATTCACCACTGCCTACGACGAATTCGCGGTAGAGGCCTTTAATACCCGCGCCATCGCCTATCTGCTGAAACCCGTGCGCCAGACGCAACTCGGCACGGCGCTCGCGAACGCCGGCCGGCTCAATCGCGTGCAACTCAGCCAGCTATCCGCGCAAACCGAACATGAGGCCCGCCACCATATCTGCGCACGCTTGCGCGATAAGCTGCAGGTGGTGCCGGTGGATACCATCCAGTGCTTCATCGCCGACCAGAAGTATGTAACCGTCTGCCACAGTCAGGGTGAATTGCTGATCGACGAAGCGCTCAAGGATCTGGAAAAGGAATTTTCCAAACTCTTCATGCGCGTGCACCGCAATGCGCTGGTGGCAATGACACAGGTGCGCAGCCTGGAAAAGAGCGAAGACGGGCATTTCCACGTGTATCTGAGCGGCCGCGCCGAACCAGTAGAAGTCAGCCGGCGGATGGTGGCGGACGTGCGCGCCCACCTGCGCAACGCCCGTTAAACCGTCGGCACATTCCTGCTACGATTAGCGCCCTTTTGGCCGCCATCCATCGATGCATCTCGAACCTCTCCGGATCGCTACGCGCAACAGCACCCTGGCTCTGTGGCAAGCGCGGCATGTGGCGGCCCGCTTGCAGGCGCCGGCGGCGCGGCGCCTGGTCGAACTGTTGCCACTCACCACTCAGGGTGATCGTCACCTACAGGATTCTCTGGCCCTGGCCGGCGGCAAGGGCCTGTTCGTAAAAGAACTGGAAGCGGCACTTACCGATAAACGCGCCGATCTTGCGGTGCATTCCATGAAAGACGTGCCGGTGGTTGTGCCCAAGGAATTCGTAATCGCCGCAGTGCTGGAACGAGAAGATCCCCGGGATGCCTTTATATCGGCCGGCTGGCCGTCGTTGTCAGCGCTGCCCCGGGGAGCACGCGTAGGCAGCTCCAGCCTGCGCCGCCAATGCCAGTTGCTGCGGCAGCGCCCGGATCTGAGCATCCTGACGCTGCGCGGCAACGTGGACACCCGTCTCAGGAAGCTGGAACAGGGAGACTACGATGCCGTGATCCTAGCGGTGGCGGGATTGAAGCGCCTGCAACTTGCGCACAAAATCACCGCCGTACTGGACGTGGAGATAAGCCTGCCAGCTATCGCCCAAGGCACCATCGGAATCGAATGTCGCGCCGCTGACCAGGAGACCCGCCACTTGCTCGCAAAACTCAATCACGCACCCACCTGGCAGCGTACCCTGGCCGAACGCGCCTTAAATCACGGCCTGTCCGGCAGCTGTAATCTGCCGGTAGCAGGCTATGCAGAACTCGATGGTCAAAGACTGAGCTTGCGCGGCCGTGTGGGACTGCCGGACGGTAGCCGCATAGTGGACGGAGCAATCCAGGGTCCGGCCACCGAGAGCGAAAACCTCGGTAGCCGCTTGGCTGCGGATATGTTGGGCCGGGGCGCGGCTGAAGTACTGCGCCAGGTAACGGGCTCGTAACGTGGCCGCTCCCAGACCTCTTAAGGACACGGGTATCGTCATCACCCGCCCCATGCACCAAGGCGAAGCTCTCAAGGCGCGCCTGGAGAGCAAAGGCGCCGAGGTGCTGCATTTTCCCACCATCGAGATCCAGGCGGTGACGGCTTCGGTAGAACTGGATGCCTGCCTTAAGCGTCTTGAGCGCTACCACTACGCGATTTTCATCAGCCCCAATGCCGTGGACTACGCCGCCGATTACCTGGATTTCAGCGCCCTGCCACCGAAACTCAAGTTGGCAGCTATCGGCCCAGGTACGGCGCGTGCACTCATCGCCCATGGCCGCAAACCGGACATGCTGCCCCGCGATGGCACCAACAGCGAGGCGCTGCTGAAACTCAAGGCGCTGAATGCAGTGGGTGACAAACGCATCCTGATCGTGCGCGGCCAGGGCGGACGGGAATTGCTGGCCGAGACCCTGGAGGAACGCGGTGCGGAGGTGGATTACGCCGAAGTCTATAGACGTAGCGTACCGCGCCTGGACCACAGCGAGCTAGGCCGCTGGTTCCGGCAAGGCAAGGTCGACGCTATCGCCGTGACCAGCCGCGAGACCTTGCTCAACCTCGACCGCATGCTGAGTCCGGCACTTACGCCGTATCTGCGTGCAGCGCAGCTTTTGGTATCCAGCGCCCGGGTGATTAAACTGGCAGCTGCCCTGGGTATCCGCCGCCGCCCGGTGGTGGCCGCGGATGCCAGTGATCGCGCACTGTTGCTGGCACTGGTGCAATGGTGGACACGCCAGGGACGTGAACAACGCAAGCACAGGAGAGAGCATGAGCGCGCATGAATCGGGTGAAAACGGCAGTCCGGGGAAAAACCTGGTGAAAGTCACACCTACGATCCTGAGCCGCAGCCCACACTGGACTGGTTGGCTGGCGCTGCTGCTGGCAGTCGTAGCCCTGATTCTGGTGGCCGCCGGCTGGGTGAAGTTCGAACGTGTACAACACGCCCAGGCGGCTTTATTACAAAACGCACTACAAACACAGAAACAGCAATTGGATGCGCTCATGCAGTCGGCCGCACCCCGCAGCGAATTAGAAAACGACATCAGCACTACCCAACAGACGCTCAAGAGTTTCAGCGACCGGCTGGACAGCATGGACGCCGCTCTCACCGATCTGCGGCGGCGTTCCGAACAGGGGCGCGATGCCTGGATCAAAGCCGAAGCCGCCAGCTTGCTGATGGCCGCCAACGACCAGGTGCAGCTGGATGCCGATCCCGGACTGGCTCTGAAGGCACTCGCCGCCGCCGATGAGCGACTGAAGCTGTTGTCCGAACCACAGCTCATCCCGGTGCGCCAGCAGATTGCCCGTGAGGAGACTGCCTTGCGGGCCGTACCACAGGTCGATGTGACCGGTATGGCCGCCATCCTCACGAGTCTCAGTGAATCGGTATCTCACTGGCCACTGAGACGCGTGGCACCGGAGCGTTATGTTCCTGGGCAACAGAGCAACAAGGATCTGCAGCCATCCATGACACTGTGGAGCCGGTTCAAGGCCGGCCTCGAACGGCTCTTCAGGGAAATCTTCACCGTACACCACCGCCAGACCAGCATCACGCCGTTGCTGGAACCCCAGCAGGAATATTTCCTGCGCCAGAACCTACAACTGCGTCTGGCCGCAGCACGCGCGGCCTTACTGGAACGCAACAATGGCGCCTTTCAAAGCAGTGCACAGTTAGCTGGCCGTTGGCTTGAGGCTTATTTCAATACCCAGGACAGCGGTGTAAAAGCAGCCATCGGGGCACTCGCGAAAATGCAGTATCAGCAGATCAATCCGCCACTGCCGGATATCTCAGCTTCCTTGTCCCTGCTCCGACATACGGAACCCGGTCGGGACAAGGCGCCATGAAATACGCTTTCTTCCTGCTGCTGGCATTGCTGGCTGCCGTGATCGTCGCGGGAGCACTGAACGTGGACAACGGTTACGTTCTGCTCTCCTGGCACCGCACCAGTGTGGAGATGTCTCTCGGCACCTTGATGGTGATGATACTGTCCGTATTCTTCTCTTTGTACCTGCTCACCACACTGGTGGTGAAACTATGGACTTTCCCACGGCGTTTGCGTGCGGCCATGGAACGGCGCCGCGAGCTGCGCGCGCGCCGTTCTTCTATACGCGGGCTCATCGACCTGGCCGAAGGCCGCTGGAGCGACAGTGAACGCCACCTTATGCACCATGCCGCCGACAGCAAAGTGCCGCTCATCACCTACATCGCTGCAGCGCGCGCCGCGCAGATGCAGGGTGCCCATGAACGCCGTGATGATTACCTGCGGCGCGCCTATGAACAGGTGCCGGCAGCGCAGCTCGCGGTGCTGCTCACCCAGGCAGAGCTGCAAATCGCCCACCGCCAGTACGAACAAGCCCTGGCCACGTTACGGCATTTACAGGAGCTGGATCCCAAGCATGCCTACGGTCTGAAGCTGCTGGCTCGCCTTTACAAGCGGCTTGGCGACTGGATGCCGTTGCGTGCATTGATCCCCAAATTGCGGGAACTGCGTGTCATGCCGCGTGCGCAGATCGATCGCCTGGAAGTGCGCGCGGTATGTGCATTACTGGAACGCCTGGATGCCAAATCTGGAAGTGTCCAGGCAACGGTTCTATGGAGCGATATGCCGCGGCGTTTGCGCAGCAATATTGATGTGGTACGTGCTTACGTGCAGGCCTTGGTAAAGTTCGGCGAATACAAGACTGCGGAAAGCATCGCTCGTGATGCGCTCAAATCCGATTGGGACGAAGAGCTGGTGGTGCTGTATGGACAGACGCGTGCTGATGATCCGGTGCGCCAGCTGGCGCGGGTGGAAGACTGGTTGACCCAGAAAGGTGAAAGCGCCGCACTGCTGCTGACCGCCGGGCGGCTGTGTGTAGTGGCCAAGCTCTGGGGCAAGGCACGCAGTTATCTGGAATCCAGCATCGTATTGGGGGGGCGGCCCGAGGCTTATGAAGAACTAGGCAAACTGCTCAAGTCCCTGGGCGAACCGGAACACGCCATGCAGGCCTTTAGCGATGGCTTGGCATTATCCCTGGGAGGCAAGATCAAAACCTTCAAGCCCGGCAAGAAGCCACTACGGCGCATACGCGCATAATATAACTACATGTGATCGCAACACATCCATCATCTCTGTCACATTAAGAGCAACAAAAATGCATCGCTTGGCGATGTTAACTTCCCATGCAAGTACCTGAAATCTTAGTCATCGAATCCAAGCACCAGCCCGGCAACCTGGGCCGCATTCTCACCACCATCGGTGAGTGCGGCATCGTCATTGACCACATCACCCTGGTGCGCCGCTCCCAGGACCAGAGTGTCTGGGAAGTTACCGTGGAGATGGACGAGGCTACGGGCAAACAGCTGTATGCGCGTCTTGCCAAGCTGCCGTATGCGCGGCTGCTGGGGCGTTCGGACCGGGTCTTCGACCGGCACCGGGGCGGCAAGATCGAGACCATTTCAAAGGTGCCGCTGGATTCCATCCAGCAACTGCGTGACTTGTACACGCCGGGCGTGGCGCGGGTATGCCTTGCCATCCAAAAGAATCCGGAAAAAGTGTGGGATTACACCAACCTGGGCAACACCGTGGGCATCATCACCAACGGCACTGCCATACTCGGCCTTGGCCATATCGGCGCGCTCCCCGGGCTGCCAGTGATGGAAGGCAAAGCCATGATCTATGCCAAGTTCGTGGGCATTTCCGGTGTGCCGATCCTGCTCACCGATACCGAACCCAAGAAGGTCATCGATGCGGTGCTGGCAATCGAATCATCGTTCGGCGCCATCCATATCGAGGACATCGCCGCACCCGCGTGTTTCGAGATCGAAGCTGCATTAATTAAAAAACTTAACAAGCCGGTAATGCAGGATGACCAGCATGGCACCGCGGTCGTAACCCTAGCGGCGTTGCTGACCGCCAGCCAGCGTGTGCATCAGGACCTCAAACATTCCATCGTGGGTCAGGTCGGTCTAGGGGCCGCCGGCATCGGCATCGCCAGCCTGCTGTTGCGCTACGGAGTCAAACAGGTGTTGGGCACGGATGTACGCGAGGATGCTTTAAAACAACTGGAACGTCTGGGCGGCAAACTCGCGAGTCTTGCGGAACTGATGCAGCAATCGCACATCGTCATCGCCACTACCGGCGTCAAAGGACTCATCAAGTCGGAAATGGTGCGCAAGGGTCAGCTGATTTTTGCACTCTCGAATCCTGAAGCTGAGATCGAACCGCGTATCGCCCTGGAACGCGGCGCGGCTTTCGCCACCGATGGTCGCAGCGTCAACAACGCCCTGGGATTCCCGGCGCTATTCCGTGGCGCCCTGGATGCGCGCGCCAAATGCTTCACCCATGAAATGTATCTGGCCGCCGCCAGTAAACTTTCGGAGCTAGCGCCACCCGACGAGTTGCTGCCACATGTACTGGATAAAGCCGTGCATTTGGAGGTAGCCGAGGCCGTGAAACAGGAAGCGCTGAAAAATCAGTAGGCGAGGCACAGTCTCCGGTAAAGGAACGCCAGCAGCCATACAGGGCCGATGAGCAGGAATTGGATGTCCCTGAAGAACGAGGGCTTACGGCCCTCGATTTTGTGGCCGATGAACTGGCCAATCCAGGCAATCACGAATACACCCAACGACACCATCGGCAGGTTGGCCGGTGATCGGTTTACGCTATAGACGATGGCGATCACCATGAGCACCACCAGCATCATACCGACAGCTAAACGCCAGGCGAGTGCGAAGTAATACAGCAGGGCCGCAATCAGGAACAATACGCCCCAGTTCAGCAGTGGCGATGTTTCTGCAAATGCATGCGGTACGGGGATCGACCACAGCAGGCCGATAAGCGAAAGCAGGATCAAGGGCACGCAAATCCAGTGGAGGGTTTTGTTGATCGGATTCTGGTGACTCTCGCTGTATTCGTCCAGCCAGCTTTGTACTGCGCGCACGATGGTTCTCCCTCTGCGTGGTACTAGAATACCGCTAACTGACCAGGAGCAGATATGGGAGTGCTGCGCTTTCTCGCTAGATTGAAATTTCTTCCGGAAGCTCGGCGGCTGGAGCTGTATCCACCGTTCTACAAGATGCGCGCCAAGATCCTAGAGGTGAATGATGATTGGCGCCGGGTGCGTATTCGCCTGCCACTGACAGCGTTTTCCGGCAACCTATCCGGTGACATGTTTGGCGGCTGGCAGGCGGCCCTGGCGGACCCAATTGCGGCCTTGGCCTGTGCGCGGGTGTTTCCCGGCTATTCGGTGTGGACCCGATCCATGAGCATCGCCTTCGAGAAGCCCGGCAGCACCGACCTGGAATTGCGCTTCGAGATGCATCCGGAACACGAGCGCCAGATCGCCGCCGAGCTCAAAGCCAATGGCCGCGCCACGCCCACTTTCGAATATGGTTTCTTTTTGGCCGATGGCAGCCAGTGCACACGCATCACCAACACCGTCGCCATTCGTCCGCGCGGTTACGCCAAGACCAATGTCGAGCAGATGGACTTGAACAGCGTTTGAATCAGATTTCGATCAGGCCATCGGATAATTCATTTTTATTATCCGGCCCGGGTGGGTGGTAATGCTTGGCCATGGCGGTGCCACAGGCGCCGATGGCGTCGACGAAACCTTCGACGACCTCGCCCTTGCGCACATGCGCGACGAAATCCTGAACGATGGTCTGCCAGTGCTGCTCACCAATTTTCTCGTGGATACCCCTGTCGGCCACGATTTCCACATAATGTTCCGCCAGAGATACAAACAACAGCACCCCCGAATGCTGTGACGTCAGCTGCACGCCCTGCTGGTAGAACTGTGCCTTGGCGAAACGGCTAGCGCGTGAGTGCTTGAGCTGCCGCGGCACCAGCCACAAATGAATTTCGGGTACGAACAGGAATAGGAGCGCGAGTACGATGAATACCGCCAGCTGGATCTGGTAGATATGCATGACCGCAAGCTGATTGCCGGATAACAGAAAAAATCCCGGTACCAGTAAGCCGATGATCGCCGCCCAGAATAATGGCAGGAATATATAGTGGTCGCTGCTGCGCGCCACTACCGCAACGAATTCACCACTGGTATTTTTTTCGGCCGCGTGAATTGCGGCCGTGATGCGGGTTTTGTCTGCGTCGGAAAAACGAATCATGGGTGCGCGACCTGTTAAAAATCGCAGATTTTTGTTTCTGGCAAGGCGAAAGACGGTGAACAGGCGGAGTGGACATGGCAGTCCATGAGCATTGTGAGCCGGCTTTTAACGCCGCCAGCAATCAAAAGATGCATTTTTTACCACCCTCCGGAGGCGCCGCCTCCGCCGAAAGACCCACCACCGCCTGAAAATCCACCGAAGCCGCCTCCTCCAAACCCACCGCCGCCAAAGCCGCCGCGTCCCATTCCGCCGCTCAGCATCCCCAAGGCCAGCCAGCCCAGCCATCCCATGCCACCGCCAGAGCCGCTGCGTCCACCACGGCCGAAAATGGTCGCGATCAACGGCAAGAGTGCAAACAAGATGATGATGAACATCAAAACCCCGGTACCGGAGCGGTTGCGCACTTGCTGCTGCGTAACTGCCTGCTGCTGGTTACCGAGTACCGTGAGAATGGCGTCCGCGCCCGCGCTGATGCCGCCGGCATAATCGCCTTGCTTGAAGCGCGGCAGGATGATGTTGTGGATGATGTTAAAGCTCTGGGCATCGGTGAGTGTGCCCTCGAGACCGTAACCCACCTCGATGCGCACCTGTTTTTCGCCTGCGTCTACGATCAGCAGCGCGCCGTTATTTTTGCCCTTCTGGCCGATGCCCCAGTGGCGTCCCAATTGATAGCCATAGTATTCGATGGGGTACCCATTGAGCGTCGGCACCGTCACCACCACCAGTTGTGTGCCGCTGCTATTGGCGTAGGTCGCGAGTTTCTGCGACAGGCGGTTGAAAACATCCGCTGGCAACAGGTGCGCCCCATCCACTACCGGACCGGTGAGTGCAGGAAACGCCGGCATGCCGGCATCCAAACCGGTATTAGCTGCAAACGCGGGTGATGCCAGTGACGCGCCGGCTAAAACTGCAAGCGTGAACCAGCGGCGGATACGAAGCGCGTACATATTCTTAAATCACCTCAGCCTTCCTCAGTCCCCTGAGGAGAAAAGGGGGCAGGAAACTAGAAAGTGACCTTGGGCGCCTGCTGCGCCTGTTCCGAGATCGTGAAGTTCTGGATCATCGGGTAGCTCGAATAGAACATCGAGTGATACCAGCGCCCCGGGATGGTGGTGAGTTCCGTATCGTATTGCTGCACCGCCAGGATGTAATCACGGCGCGCCACGGCGATGCGGTTCTCGGTGCCTTCGAGCTGTGATTGCAGCGCCAGGAAATTCTCATTGGCTTTCAGGTTCGGATAATTCTCCGTCACCATCATGAGGCGCGAGAGCGCGCCACCCAGGGTTGCCTGGTTCTGCTCGAACTGGTGAAACGCCTTGGGGTTGCTGAGGATATCGGCAGGTATCTGGGTCTGGCTGACCTTGGCACGCGCATTGGTCACGGCTTCCAGCACATCGGCCTCGTGCGTAGCATAACCTTTGACCGTGGCCACCAGATTCGGTATCAGGTCGGTACGCCGCTGGTATTCATTCAATACCTGACTCCAGGCGGCGGTTACCTGTTGCTTGTAAGTGGGGATGTTGTTGATGCCACAGCCGGCCAATGCCAGCACCATACCCAATATGGCTGTGAAACCCGCGATTTTCTTCATGACATGCAATTCGGACATGACGATTATCCTCTGAAAATATGCACGTGATAATAATGCTGCATGATACACCCACAGGGCAGACCGCCCTTGTCTGGACTAATATGGATGGCGGTTATCGTTTTCAATGGCCGCTGGCAATCATCCGAGGAGTTTAGATGGCCAAGCTAAAACGCCTAGTGGTACTGGTGCATGGCTGGAGTGTGCGCAATACCGACACCTACGGCGGCCTGCCGGAACGCCTCAGACTGGAAGCCAAACGTTCGCCTGACCTGGAAATCGATGTGCGCAACATCTGGCTATCGGAATACATCAGTTTTCACAACACCGTCACCATCCCCGATATCGCACGTGCCTTCCAATCGGGGCTGGAGCGGGAAGTGGGCGATCTACTCAAACAAGGTCAGCGCATCGCCTGCATCACCCATTCCACTGGCTGCCCCGTGATCCGTGCCTGGCTGCAACATTTCTACATCGGTGCAAACCGCAGGCAGCCGCCCTTAAGCCATCTCATCATGCTGGCGCCTGCGAACTTTGGATCGGCACTGGTACAAATCGGACTCTCCAAGCTCACACGCCTCAAGACCTGGTTCGAGGGCGTGGACGTGGGTACCGGTGTACTCGAATGGCTGGAACTGGGCAGTACCCAGAGTCTCAATCTCAATCTTGAATGGCTACAAAAGGGCGCAGTCTATATTGGTCCACAGGGTCTGTTCCCCTTCGTGCTCGCCGGCCAGTCCCATGATCCGCTGCTTTACGATCCGGTGAACGGCTACACCGCGGAGACCGGTTCCGATGGTGTGCTCCGGGTGACGTCCGCCAACCTGAATTTCAGCCATGTGATCCTGGAGCAGCAGCGGCCGGTGGCGGATAAAAAATCGAAGCTGGGTTTCAGCGCGGCCCTGTTGCAAGCGCGTGCACCTGAAATTTCACCAGCCGTACCCATGGCGGTGATCCCGAGTGTCTGCCATTCGGATGTGCGCATGGGCATCATGCGCAGTATCCCCGCCGATGACACGCCCAATGCCGCCGCGACTGCCATACTAGAATGCCTGCGGGTCAACACCCTACAGGATTACGCCGCAGTCTTCGACAGCTTCCGCGCCCGGACAGCCGAGATACAGCAACAGGAACAGGTGGAAGAGCGTAGCCGTCTCGGTCCCTTCGATCATCAAGTGATCGTGGATCCCTGCAGCATGCTCATCTTCCGGGTGCGCGACGACCAGGGTAATACCATCGAGGACTTCGACATCATTCTCACGGCAGGGAAGGAGAATAACCCCAACCACCTGCCGCCGGGATTTTTTATCGACCGGCAGCGCAATCACCTGGATCCGGGTGTCATCACTTACTATCTGAATTATGCTCGGATGATGGGCGGACCGGCAGTGATGTACAAAGGCAAACAACTGCGACCAGCCCTCAACCCCTGTGGCGGTCTCGGCCTGCATGTGGTGCCTTACCCACAAGACGGTTTTGTGCTGTATCAACCGGCCACGCTCAAAGCCTCCGTAGAAAATCTCATAAATTTCATCAAACCCAATCAGACGACAATTGTCGATATCGTAATGCAACGTATTGTGCTCGAGGGTGTGTACCGCCTCACCCGGAAAGCCTCACCGCAGAACTTTACCCGACAGCCGCCGGGTGGCCCTATCAATTAAATCAACGGAGAAAAATGCAGATGTACCGACAGCATATTATGAGTCGAGTCCTAATAATTGCCGTGTTGATTACCTCACCTGCCGTTTTCGTGGCGCAAATACCAGAGGCACATGTAATGCTAGCCGGGCATCGCATCGGTGTGGAAATCGCAAGTACAGACGCTGCCCGCGAACACGGCCTGATGAATCGCACCCATCTGGCATCCGGCCATGGCATGCTGTTCGTATATCCTAATGCTCAGCTGCGCTATTTCTGGATGAAGGACACGCTCATATCGCTGGATATCCTGTTCTTCGATGCCCAGCGACGGCTCATCAACGAGTCTGCGGACACTCCGCCCTGCAAAGCCGATCCCTGCCCAACCTATGCGAGTACCGCGCCGGCACAGTACGTGCTGGAACTGAATGCGGGTGCGGTAAAAAGACTGGGGATTAAAACCGGTGAACAATTCCAACTCAATTAAATGCTGTGTTGCTTATCTAAAGCAGCCTTTTTCAGAATCACATAACCAAGGATCGGACGTGCGACTAGGTAGATAATGCACGCTCCGATTCCGCCCAATATCGACCACGCGACCAAGCCGTGCAGCACGTATTCCCACAGCCTACTCAGCGTAAGCCAGAAACTCTCGCGGAACAGGCCGGTAAGCTGCGCGAGTGAGAACGGCAAGGGCGGCTGGCGAAACAGCCATTGTCCGGCCCGGATGAAAGGGATCAGCAACAGCAGTTGCAGCGGATAGACCAGATAGTTCACTAGCTGGATGAGTGGCAGGTTGATGCCGAATGCTAGCGCGACGACCGCACACATCAGGGTGCTGGTACCGATCAACGGTGTCACACCCAGCATCGCACCCAGGGCGATACAGAGAGCGACCTTATGGGACGTGATCCCCTGGCTTAGAAGCTCAAGTATCAGTCGTACCAGCTTATGGTCGCGCAGTTTCATTGGGTAACCCGCGGGAAGTATTTTGCATGCGACGCGCCAGGCGTAGGTTGCGTATATGGTAATAGTCTTGATGCCGTCCGCGACATCGCCAGCCACTCATAGATTCGATTTCCGGTATCATTGGCGGCCAAAATAACCTAGCCGGACTGCCATTTATCCGTCCATGAACGCGCTCAGCATTCACAACCTCGTTAAGACCTACAGCAATGGCACCCAGGCTCTCAAAGGCATCGATTTCGAGGTGCAGGAAGGTGAGTTCAGCGCACTCTTGGGTCCCAACGGCGCGGGCAAGACCACCGCCATCGGCATCATCACTTCGCTGGTGAACAAGACCTCAGGTACCGTCAAGGTCTTCGACTACGACATTGATACAGAAATCGAAAGAGCGAAATCCTGCATCGGACTGGTACCGCAAGAGATCAACTTCAACCAGTTCGAGAAGATCTCCGACATCGTAATCAACCAGGCAGGCTTCTACGGCATTCCGCGGCGGCTGGCAAAGCAGCGCACCGAGAAATACCTGAAACAGCTGAGCCTGTGGGACAAGCGCGATGATATATCACGCACCTTGTCCGGCGGCATGAAACGCCGGCTCATGATCGCCCGCGCGCTGGTACATGAACCGAAACTGTTGATCCTCGATGAACCCACCGCTGGCGTGGATATTGAAATCCGCCGCTCCATGTGGGCGTTTCTCAAGAAAATCAACAAGGAGGGCATCACCATCATCCTCACCACTCATTATCTGGAAGAAGCCGAGGATCTGTGCCGGCGGGTCGCCATCATCGACAAGGGCTGCATCATTGAGCAGGGCCGCACCCGTGATCTGCTAGCAAAATTGCATACCGAGACCTTCGAGCTGAACCTGCGTGAACCGCTGAAACAGCTACCACCGCTCGATGGTTATGCCGTGACCCAGGTGGACGACACCACCCTGGAAGTGGAAGTGAACAAATCCCAGGACGTGAACACGCTGTTCGACCTGCTATCACGGCAGCATATCCAGGTGACCAGCATGCGCAACAAGGTGAACCGTTTGGAAGAATTGTTCGTACGCCTGGTGGAAGGCAAGGGTTGATCATAATGCGCGTTAACAGATTCCGCGAAGACTATATCGGCTTCCAGACCATCGTGAATCGCGAACTGGTGCGGGTGCTGCGTATCTGGGTCCAGACCCTGGTGCCACCGGCCATCAGCATGACGCTGTATTTCATCATCTTCGGTGGGCTCATCGGCAGCCGTGTGGGACAGATGGGCGGTTACAATTATATGGAGTTTCTGGCACCCGGACTCATCATGATGGCGGTGATCAATAACTCCTACGCCAATGTAGTGTCATCATTCTTCGGCGCTAAGTTCGGCCGCCATGTGGAGGAGCTGCTGGTATCGCCGCTGCCTAACGCCTACATCGTGCTCGGTTATGTAGCCGGAGGCGTGGTGCGCGGCATCCTGGTGGGCATCATCGTGACTATCATATCGCTGTTCTTCACCCACCTGCATGTGGTGCATCCGCTTATAACATTCTCAGTGGTGATCCTAGCTGCAGTAGTGTTCTCACTGGGTGGCTTCATCAATGCAGTGTTCGCCAAGAAGTTTGACGACGTGACCATCATTCCTACGTTCATCCTCACGCCGCTCACTTATCTGGGTGGCGTGTTCTACTCCATCAAACTGCTACCGGAAGTCTGGCAACACATATCCAGAGCCAACCCCATCCTCTACATGGTGAATGCCTTTCGCTACGGCATCCTCGGTGTCTCCGACATACGCATCGGCACAGCCTACGCCATCATTTTGCTATTCATTATCGGACTCTTTAGTGTCAGCCTGTTACTGCTTAACAAAGGCGTAGGTTTACGCACCTGAAAACGCACCAATAATCGTGGATTGCATTGATATTTTGACATCCGCATGATGTCAGCCGTGCTCAGAAGATCCAGGATAAAACTCACATGACCATGGTATTGCTATACAACTTGCTGCCCGTGCTGGCCGCACTGCTAGCTTTCATCGCCTGTTATCTGGCATTCACTTGGGCGCGGCGGTTCACCGCCCATTTGCACATCGGCTTGCTGCCGGTGGCATTGCGGCGCCTGCGTGAACCGGCGCTGCTGGCTGCCGCGGTGCTGGCGGCTTCGGCGGCCACACCATTTGCTCATCTGCCGACGATCGAACACGGCCTGCTGCACCTGCACGTCGTCCTGCTAATCGTCGCCACTGCCTGGTGCAGCATACGGGCATTTGATATCTGGCGTGACATCCTCGCCCAGCATTATCGGCTGGACAGCCAGGATAACTTGCAGGCGCGGCGCGTACACACCCAGATGCAGGTACTACGGCGCATCGCTATGGGCGTGATCCTGGTAGTCAGTATCGCGGCGATCCTCATGACCTTCCCGGGGGTGCGTGCCATTGGCGCGACATTGTTTGCTTCGGCCGGTGTCGTAGGGCTGGTACTGGGCATCGCGGCGCGACCTGCTATCGGTAATCTGCTGGCTGGATTGCAAATCGCACTCAGCGAACCGATCCGGATCGACGATGTGGTTATCGTGGAAGGTGAGTGGGGGCGCATCGAGGAGATACGCACTACTTATGTAGTTGTGCGTATCTGGGATAAACGCCGGCTGGTCGTGCCGCTCAGCTATTTCATCGAGAAACCGTTCGAAAACTGGACCCGCCAGACCAGCGATTTGCTCGGTACTGTGTTCCTGTATGCCGATTACACGCTGCCCGTGGCCGCGGTACGCGCGGAATTACAGAACATACTGGATAACACGCCACTCTGGGATCACCAGGCCTGCGCCTTAGTGGTAACCGACGCTACGGAACATAGTGTCCAATTGCGTGCCACGATTAGCGCCGCCAACAGCAGTAATCTCTGGGATCTGCGCTGCCTGGTGCGTGAGAGGCTGATTGAATTTCTTCAAAAAGATTATCCGCAGTGTCTACCGCGCAACCGCGTGGATCTGAACGAAATGTCCAATCTATCGAAATCGCCGAAATAATTACTAGCCTCTCTGTCAACGTTGATCAACGACTTGTATCGGTGGCTGCTCAGGGCGGCGGATGTCTCTTTGCCTCCTGATCCACCCATTTTGACAGTTCATCAGCCATGCTTGGTTGATAATCACCGGCGCAGTGGTGACCTGGGAACGCAATAGTTACCCGATTGGATGGGGAAGGTCCAATCTGAATAGTCTGCAACTCGCTGCAAATACCACCGGATTTTAGAATAACCCCGCCGTAAATGGAGCGGTAACTACCGCCATTCTGCATGGTTTCCGGCTTGCGGGGCGCGTTCAAAGCCTGCTGTAAAGGAGTAATAGACGAGGGCTTGGTCAATATAATCCCAGTCGAGTTGGAGCTGCTTTGGCCTTGGCTTTTAACGCTCATCTCTATCTGCTGTTGCCAATCCACTGGCGACGGTGAGGGAGGTTCAATCGTGTTCAGTGGAATATTTTCCACTTTCTTTATTTGCAGTGGTTTCAAGATAACTTGTGGTGTGATCCGGCGCTCGGACACAGGTTTTTGTTTCGATGCTGCTGGCCCGGATGACACAGCTGAGGTCAGGCGTAGTTCTATAGGCATAATCCGGGCAGTGGGCTGAGGTCGTCTGGCAAACATGAAGATCAGGGCCGCAATCACAACGATTGAGGCCAGCGTACCGACCACGGCAATTACCAGCCGATTGGGCTGCCACATCATCTTGGGTTGAATTACCGCCGCGCTTTCCATGAACACCCGCAATCTCATTGGCGAGCATCCCAACTATCTTTTAATAACTTGTTCTCCTGGATGAGTGGTTTTTTACGGGGATAACCAAAGCGAGTGGTCACCAACACCACACCCATCAATATCACCAGCATACCCACTAACCGCACCATCTCCACCCTCTCGCCCAGTACCACCCAGCCGAGTATCAGTGCGATGGCGGGGTTCACGTAGGCTGTTGTGCCGAGCTTGTCGGGTGTCGCGTGGTTGATTAGCCAGATATAGGTGCTGTAGGCGATACAGGAACCAAACACCGTGAGATAGCTGAGCGCTGCGATGCCGCGCAGACTCCAATGCAATTGTGCGGGCTCACCAATGACGAACCCGATGATCACCAGAACCATGCCGCCCAGGAACAGCAGCATGCCCGACAACATCAGCGGCGTCACGTCCACGCTGTAACTGCGGCCGTAGATCACGCCCATGCCCCAACATACGGTGGATAGCAGGATCGTCAGCTGTGCGCCGAAATGCTCGAAGGTGAAATGTTTTCCCGGCAACAGCATCAGGATCGCGCCCACGAAACCGATGGCGAGCCCGCTCTTGGCACGCCCAGTGAGTGCATGTCCCTTGGGGCCAAAGGTTCCAAACCACGCCACCCACAGGGCCGAGGTGATGGCGATGAGTGCCGCCTGATTGGACTGCACATAGACTTCCCCCCAGGTCACCAAACCGTTGCCGAGTGTCACCAGCAGCATGCCCATGATCAGCGCGTGCAGCCACTCGCGTCGTGTGCGTGGCAGTGACTGTCCGCGGGCCATCGCTATCACCATCAACACCAGACCTGCGATAGTGTTACGGATACCGGACAACAGCGCCGGCGGGATGTCCGCAACCCCGATACGGATACCGAGATAGGTTGAACCCCAGACGATATACACCACTGCAAAAGCCACCATGATTCGCAGCCGATGGCGAGCGTCGGTGGTCATATTGCCCCTAGTGTGCTGGAAAGACGGTTATTCTACCTGCGCGGGAAGAATACCTATTGGCTATGACGGTAAGTCCCGCCAGTATCCCTTGTTATGCAAATCCCATCCATCAAGAGTCCGCGGCCCGAGACACTCTTGCTCGCTCAGGATTTGCCCTGCTCCTGCTCACGCTGCGCATCCACCTGTTTCGAGCCCGGCACCATGATGCGCGCCATCAACATGCCGATCTCATACAGCAGGTAAATGGGCACAGACAGTAACGTCATGGACACCACGTCCGGTGGCGACAGGATCATGCCGACGATGAACGAGCCCACCAAGGCATAGGGGCGCAGTTTCCTGAGCTTGCCCGGCGTGGTGAAACCCACCCACACCGCCAGTACGATGGCGATCGGCACCTCGAAAGCCAGTCCGAAAGCGAAAAAGATGGTCAGCACGAAATCCAGATAGGCGTTGATGTCGGTCATCACTTTGACACCGGCCGGTGCCACCGAATTCAGGAACGCGAAGGCCACCGGGAACAGCACAAAATAGGCGAAGGCTACACCACAATAGAACAGCACCACGCTGGATACCAGTAGTGGGAAAAACAAACGGCGTTCGCTCTTGTAGAGTGCCGGCGACATGAACCGCCACGCATGCCACAGCAACACCGGTACGCTCAGAAACAGCGCCAACATCAGAGTGAGCTTCATGGGCGTCATGAACGGCGAGGTCACGCTGGTGGCAATCATGCTGGAACCCGACGGCAGCCGCCGGATCATGGGCAAGGCTATAAAATCGAATATCCGGTTCTGGAACGGGAACATGCACAGGAACATCGCCAGCAGTGTCCCAACCCACAGAAGCAGACGCCGACGCAACTCCAGCAGATGTCCGATAAGGGATTTGCTGATCAGCGGCTCGCTAGAAGATTCATCCGCTGGAAGAGTCATGCTTGATGGTTTCCTGGACTTTCTGTGTGGTATCCGGACCCTGCGGTTTCGCGTCGGTGAGTTTGACCGGTTCATTCAGTGTCTGGCGCACACTGTTCGCCGCCTTGCGTATTTCCTCAGCCGCCAGTTCATGCTCGATCTGTTGGGTGAATTGCCGCACAACGGCGCGCGCACGTCCTACCCACAGGCCGATGGTGCGCGCCAGCCCCGGCAGACGTTCTGGGCCAAACACCACCAGTGCCAGCACGAAGATTAGTGCCAGCTCCCAAAAGCTACCTTCGAACATGCGGGTTTAGTGTGAGGTGTTATCGGAACCGGGCTTGGATTTGTCGTCTGCGGGTTTTGTCGCGGCAGATGGCTCGTTGTCGCTATCGTGCATGCCTTTCTTGAAACTGCGCACGGCCTTGCCGATGTCTTCGCCAAGCTTGGGCAATTTGGCGGTGCCGAATACTAACACCACGATGATGAGAATCAACAAAATTTTGCCAACACTGAGTTCCATGAATTGCTCCCGCGGCTCCGCGTCAAATTGGGATGACCAGAGCATACTTATTAAAGAGCGGTCATTACAGACCGTGTATGTTCATTTTACTCCGATTGCCGTGCTTTATATCTTATTCAGAAGGCTGATCTGGAAGTGTGTCGGCGAATTTCTGTGCCTTGGCGAAATCCAGGGTTGGGACGAAAAGTACTGCGCCTGCCAGGCTGCTGCCGCCCGCTTTATACAGGCGTTGTAGATCCTCCATAGAGGCCAGGCCATTAGCCAGGATAATCGGTATGGTCAAGCTCTGAGCCAGTGAAAAAGCTGGGGTTATCTTGAAATCATGCGCCTGGCCGAGCTGTTTATCGCTATAAAGAATTCCGGCGACGCCTTCGCGCTGAAAATGTTCAGCAACTTCGAGTACAGCATGGCCAGCCAGTTTCGACCAGCCTTCGGTATTCACCTTGCCGTCCCTAGTATCCAGTTCCACCAGGATGTGTCCCGGATATTCGAGACACAGATTGTTGATGTAATGCGGTGTGCTGGCGGCTTTGGTACCTAAAATTACATATTCGATACCGGCTTCAAAGTAATTCTCCACATTGGTATCGCTGAGCATCCCGCCGCTGACCTGCACCGGCACGCCGGGACAGGTGTCCACGATGCCGCGAATTACTGCAGCATTCATGCTTTTGCCCGATTGAGCGCTGTCCACGTCCACCACATGCAAACGGCGCGCACCAACACCAACCCAGTGCTGCGCGGCCACCACCGGGCTATCAATCGGGTTGGATTGACCGTGGGTACGGACAGCTGTCGCAGGGCTACATTTCCCTTGCTTGATCTCAATCGCAGGTATCAGCAACATGGTAGTCGCCTGGTTTAGTAAAATTTATTACCCTTCGGAGAACTCATACCGCCTGATCCTCGGGCAGTTGCATCTGAGCGTAAGCAAGGGATATCTGATACTTATGAAAAACATGGGGTTGCATCCAGGCTCGTCAATGATGCTCAAGCCGGATAATGTGCACTGTCGATATACAAAGAAAGCCAGAGCATTGTACGCATGAATGATAAATTACCGGCGCTTCAATCCTAATCCAGACCGGGATCAGGGACAATCCATGTACACCCGGCGTTATGCATCGGTTGGAACCCTCAACCAGAAGGTTACCGGCCCATCATTGACCAGCGAAACCTGCATCTCCGCCCCGAACAAGCCACTCTGGGTATCGGCGTGGGCGCGTTTAGCCTGGTGATACAAGTGCGTAAACAAATACTTACCCTGTTCCGGCTGCGCGGCTGGCGTAAAACTCGGGCGGTTGCCCTTATGGGTATCCGCAGGTAGCGTGAACTGCGGCACCAACAGCAGGCCGCCGCCGATTTCCTGCAAGTCACGGTTCATGCGGCCGGTCGCATCCGGAAATACGCGGTACGCAAGTATGCGCTCCAGCAGGCGATCGCTGTGTACTTCGCTATCGCCGCGCTCGACACCTATGAACACCAGTAACCCGCGCCCGATGGCAGCGATCTGTTTGCCGTCTATATCCACCGATGCGCGGCTGACGCGTTGCAGCAGACCGATCATCGGTTTTGGATACGACCGGCAAATTCATCAGTGGCTTCCACCAGTGCAGAACAAATGCCCGGTTCGCTGGAAGCGTGCCCGGCATCCGGGATCAGCCGGAATTGGGCTTTCGGCCAGGCTTTATGCAGTTGCCAGGCAGCTGACGTTGGACACACTACATCGTAGCGTCCCTGCACGATCACGCCGGGGATATCTCGTATCAATGGTGCGTCTCGGATAATCTGGTTGGGTGCCAGGAAACAGTCATGTACGAAGTAATGACATTCGATACGCGCAATGGCCATGGCTACATCCGGCTCGGAAAAATGATCCACAACCGATTCACTGGGCAACAATGTCGAACAGCGTGCCTCGAACAATGACCAGGCTTCTGCCGCTTGGCGACGTGTTTGGAGATCATCGCTAGTGAGACGTTTGTAATAGGCGTGCATGAGATCGGTGCGTTCGGCTTCCGGAATCGGTGCCACGAATTCTTCAAAATGGTCGGGGAATATATGCTGAATGCCGTCCTGGTAGAACCAGTGCAGTTCCGCCGCAGTCACCAGAAAAATTCCGCGCAGGATCAGCGCCGTGACCCGTTGTGGATGGGCCTCGGCATACACCAGGGCCAGGGTTGAGCCCCAGGAGCCGCCAAAAACCAGCCAGCGCTCGATGCCTAGGATTTCGCGGATACGCTCCATGTCCTCGATCAGCGCCTGAGTCGTATTGTGTGCAAGTTCCGCATGCGGGCGTGAACGGCCGCAACCGCGCTGATCGAACAACACGATGCGGTAGCGTGCTGGATCAAAAAACCGGCGGTTGTCGATGGTGCAGCCACCGCCTGGACCACCGTGAACGAAGATCACCGGCAGACCGTTAGGATTGCCGCACGCTTCCACATAAATTTCATGAGGCGCTTGTACCTCCAGGCTACGCTTGGCATAGGGTTCGAGTGGGGGGAAAAGTTCTCGCATGGCAGCCCAGTTTTGTGGTTGTAAGGGATTTTGCCGTAACTCAGATTGATCAACTGCCTGTGTAAGCCTTTTCCTACACGAACTGCCGACGTCTTCCGACTGTACCAGCACCGCGCCAGTGGCAGATTAGCACTTGCCTGCACTGCCAAGGAATGGCGGGACAAGGACGTTACGAGGACCCGGGGCGGGGTACGGATCAGCAAGGATGCTTACGCTCTTATAGGTATACTCAATCACCTCTGGCCATGAAGGCCTTGACCCGGCGGTACTCCTTCCGCCGGGTTTTTTATGCCGCTGTCATTAGAGTATTGTGCTCTAATCTCAATCATCTGCTCCCCTGCAACACGCACCCTGAGACGAGTTTGTGCTGGCATATCCCGCATTTCATCGCATTTCGATCTGGCTAATACGTCTGCACACTATGCTTATAACTATCGCTCGACAGCAGTTGTTGTCTCCCTCGAGTGCAGCGAGCGATGTGGATTGCAATGCCGACTGGGTTGATAACATGGATGAATACGTCACTATCGCCACTTATGATAAAACCACCGACGCACATATCGCCCTGGGACGGCTGGCAGCGGAAGGTATCTGTGCTCTATTGTTCGACGACAACATGGTGCAAATGGACTGGTTGTATGCCATCGCCCTGGGTGGCATCAAACTGCGGGTAACTCGTTCAGACGAAACCTTGGCGCGCACCATTCTGGCCACCGATTATTCCCACGATCTGGACGACATGGATGTGGGCGAGCAGGAAAACTGAACATCAGCGTACAGACTGCCGCTATAATTCCAGCAGTGTCTCTCTTTCCTGGGCAGACGGCTCAAAGCTGCGTGAACCGTAATATTCGAAGATGGCGCTTAGTACCTCCTGGGGTTTGTCGACCATCTTGAAGAGATCAAGATCCCGCCCATCGATCATGTTTTCACCAACCATAGTTGCCCTGAGCCAATCCACCAGTCCTTTCCAGAACTTGCTGCCCACCAGCAGGATCGGGATCGGCAGTGTTTTACCGGTCTGAATGAGTGTCAGAATCTCGCTGAGTTCATCCAAAGTACCAAACCCACCCGGCAGTACCACGTAAGCCGAAGCATACTTCACGAACATCACTTTACGCGTATAGAAATGGCGGAATTTCAGTGAAATATCCTGATATTGATTGGCTTGTTGTTCGTGAGGCAACTGGATATTAAGTCCAATGCTCGGCGATTTTCCTGCACACGCACCTTTATTGGCAGCTTCCATAAGGCCTGGTCCACCGCCGGTGACCACCGTGAACCCGGCGTCGGATAACACCCGGCTGATCTGTTCTGCGAGCGTGTAATACGGATGCTCGGGCATGCTACGCGCAGAGCCAAAAATGCTCACTGAAGGGCGGATGGATGCCAGTTGCTCAAAGCCCTCTACGAATTCCGCCATCATCCGTAGTATCTTCCAGGATTCGCGGCTGCGTATAGCGTCCAGGTTTTCTGGTTGCGGATGTAAAGGGCGTTTGTCTTCAGTTTTCATAGTGTGCTCCGATGACCAACCCTGCAGCATCGATCTGGTCGCGAATATCAAGTATCTGCTATGCCCGCTGGCATAAATGCCATCGCCAATCTCATTTCACAATGCGGCGCGTGACAAAGCCAGCATGCACGCAAAGACATTTGAATCAAATGGGCATGAGGTTGGCATAAGCCACCACCAGCCACTTGGCGCCGGCCGTGCTGAAATTCACCTGCACGCGTGCATGTGCTCCGCTACCTTCGTAATCCAGCACCGTGCCTTCGCCGAAGCTCGGGTGGCGTACCCGCTGACCGAGGCTCAAACCAACTGGCGCATCTGGCGCGTGGGCGGAGGCTTGAGCCGTAAACGGCCGCGACACTTGTACCCGCGGACGTATTTCCTGCAATAGATCCGCGGGAATCTCCCGCAGAAACCGTGACGGCACGCCGTAGTTGTCCATGCCGTGCAGGCGGCGGCTCTCCGCGTAACTGAGATACAGTTCCTGCTTGGCGCGTGTCATGCCCACATAGCACAGGCGCCGTTCTTCCTCGAGCCCTTCTAGATCCTCTGTGGAACGCTCATGCGGGAACAGGCCGTCTTCCAGGCCGCAGATGAACACCAGCGGGAATTCAAGTCCCTTGGCGGAATGCAAGGTCATAAGCTGCACACAATCCTCCCACTCCTGTGCCTGGCCTTCACCAGCTTCCAATGCTGCATGCGAAAGAAACGCGGACAACGGCGTCATGCCTTGCATATCATCGGGTTGAAAACCACGTGCCGCGCTGACCAGTTCCTGCAGGTTTTCCACACGCACCTCGCCACGTTCGCCTTTTTCCGCCCGGTAGTGGTCCACAAGGCCACTGCTATCAATCACATGATCCACTTGTTCGAATAAATCCAGCCCACGCACACCGTTGTCCATGGCATCTACAAGCTTCGCAAAGTTGTCGAGCGCACCCAGTACACGTGCTGGCGCGTCTTTGCTGTCCACCACTTGACGCAACACACGCCACAGCGGCAGATTTTCACGGCGCGCGCGTTCACGCAGCGTATCCAGCGTACGTGAACCGATGCCGCGGGCCGGCAAATTAATGATGCGCTCGAACGAGGCATCGTCATCGCGGTTCTCCAGCAGACGCAGGTAGGCAAGCGCATCCTTGATTTCCTGGCGCTCGAAGAATCGCGGACCGCCGTAGACCCGATATGGGATCGCCTCCGACAGCAGACGTTCCTCGAACACGCGTGACTGGGCGTTGGAGCGGTACAGTACGGCAATATCGTGACGTGCGCCGCCCTGCTCCTGCCAGCGCTTGATCTGATTCATGACAAACTGTGCTTCATCTTGTTCGTTGTAGGCGGCATATACACTGATGGGCAAGCCATCAGCGCCGCTGGTCCAGAGGTTCTTGCCCAGGCGCGCGCTGTTGTTGGCAATCAGGGCGTTGGCGGCCTTGAGGATATTGCCGGTGGAGCGGTAGTTCTGTTCCAGACGCAGCAAACGGGTGTCGGGAAAATCTTTCTCGAATTTGAGGATGTTCTCGATCTTGGCGCCACGCCAAGCGTAAATGGACTGATCATCGTCGCCCACCACGAACGGCACGCTCTGCTTTCCAGCCAACAGACGGATCCAGCCGTACTGGATGGCATTGGTGTCCTGGAATTCATCCACCAGGATAAAGTGAAAGCGTTGTTGATAATGGGTCAGCAACGCCGCATCGTTGCGCCACAACTCCAGCGCCCGCAGTAGCAGCTCCGCAAAATCCACCAGTCCGCCGCGTTCGCAGGCGGTTTCGTAGGTCGCATAGGCGCGCAATATCTGCCGATGCGTAGGATCCTCACCTGCGGGAATGTGTTTGGCCCGCAAACCCTCGTCTTTGCGTGAATTTATAAACCACTGCAGCTGGCGCGGCGGATAGCGGGCCTCGTCGAGATCGAGACTCTTGAGCACCCGACGGATGAGGCGGTATTGGTCATCGGAATCCAGGATCTGGAAAGCCTGAGGCAGTTTGGCCTCGCGCCAATGCTGACGCAGTAAACGATGGGCAAGCCCATGAAATGTGCCGACCCACATGCTGCGCGCGGAACCGCCGATGAGCTGTTCGATGCGTAGGCGCATCTCACCCGCGGCCTTGTTGGTGAAGGTCACCGCGAGAATGCCATGCGGGGAAACATGCTCCACCTGGATCAACCAGGCGATGCGGTGCACCAGCACCCGGGTCTTGCCGCTACCGGCGCCCGCCAGCACCAGCAACGGCTTGGACTCGGCGGTCACCGCCTCGCGTTGGGCGGGATTCAAGGGATCCAGAATCGCGGTGACATCCATGCGGACATTTTAGCAGAGCGGTCTCACGGGCTTGGACAAAACCACGAGCAGCCCAAGTATGAAAATTAGTTTCGGCGTCCGCCCGTTACTTGCTCGTCATTGATGCTATTGATGCTGTGGCAAAGGATATATAGATTCTGGCCAGGGAATCGGCTGTTGTTGCTGCAGCCGCACAATCTCGGCCACGGGCACCAGTTCGATACCTTGGCTTGCAAGCCTCGGCAGTTCAGCGGCCAGCACTTCCAGGGTCGCTGGCCGCGGATGGCCGATGGCCAATGCAAATCCTTTTCTGTGCGCGATCTCCAGCAGGCGCTGGAACTGGAACTGCACCGCCTGGGGTGTATTTACGTCATCCAGAAACACATCGCGGCGTGCGGCGGGCACGCCGTTCTCCCCGGCGATCTGGTAGGCGATGCTGTCCACGGTGGTGTAGCTGTCCACGAAGTACAGATTCCCGATGGCATGCAGGGTCTGCATAATCCAGGCGAGATCGCCCGGATGCATGCTGATGAGACTGCCTTCATGGTTGTTGACGCCCACCCGATGCGGGATAACTGCGATGTCCGCGCGCACCGTTTGCTGGATTTGCTCCTGATCCATGTCCAGTGTGATGCCGCCGCGGCCCAGCGGCGCGTCATCAATGGCTTGCATCGGCAGATGCAGTAGCACTTCTTTGCCGCGCGCGTAGGCTTGATCGGCGAGTTTCACGGAATACTGCGTATATGGCAGGATTGCACAAGCCACCGGACCTGGGAGTTCCACGGCACGCCGGCCTTCTTCAAGAGTATTGCCCAGATCATCGATGATGATGGCCACCACCGGATGGGTGGTAGGCGCAGCGGCATACAGGGATGTATTGCTGATGGGCATCAGCACCGCGACCAGCAAACACCAGCGTCTGTCTATAAAAAATGGCCGTGCTGCTGTCCGGCTAATCATCCATGTCCACCGGCGACCAAGCTCAGCCCCTTGAGGATGACCAGGGCCTGATACAACTGGAAGTCCTGCTGCGCCAGTTGGTCAGCGGCGGTAGTGCCGGCTGTGGCTTCCGGTGTCGGCGCAGTATTGGCAAGATGACCTTCCAGATTGGCTTCCGTAAAACTTGCATTGCCAGCTTTGGAAGCCGATACATTGAATTCCGGTACCACGATATCCGGCTTGATACCTTCCGCCTGGATGGAATGGCCAGAAGGCGTGTAATACAGGGAAGTCGTGAGTTTGATCGCCGCACCTTCCGGCAGTGGGATCACGGTCTGCACCGAACCTTTTCCGAATGTCTGGGTGCCCAGGATCAACGCACGGTGATTGTCCTGGAGTGCACCGGCGTTGATCTCGGCCGCCGAAGCGGTGCCCTCATTCACCAGCACCACCAAGGGTGCGCCTGAGAGTATGTCACCTGGGGTAGCGCGACGTACGAAATTGGAATCCGGTGCGCGGCCTTTGGCTGAGACGATGATGCCACTGTTGAGGAATGCATTTGACACATCCACCGCCGCATCCACCAGGCCGCCGGGATTATTACGCAGATCCAGAATCAGTCCTTTTAACGGTGCATTGTTTTGTTTGCTGAGCGACTTCACGGCATTGATGACACCCGCGCCGGTATCTTCACTGTACTGGCTGATGCGCACATAACCATAACCCGGCTGCAGCAGGCGACTGCGTACGCTTGCCATATGCACTTCGGCACGCGTGAGTTTGAACTCCAGGGGTTTGGCCACGCCGTGGCGAAGGATCGTCAAGGTGATAGCGGTGCCGGGTTTACCGCGCATGAGCGCCACGGCATTGTCCAGATTCATACCATCCAGACTGGTGCCATTCACCTGCAGGATGATATCGCCAGTCTGGATGCCGGCCTGGGCGGCAGGCGTACCGTCAATCGGCGAGATCACCACGACCGCACCGTCCTGCTGGGTGACTTCCAGGCCCAAGCCGCCGAATTCGCCGGTGGTGATAATCTGCATCTGCTGGTAATCGTTCTTGTCCAGGAATGCGGAATGCGGATCCAATCCCGCCAACATGCCGCTGATAGCGTTGTTGATGAGCGTGGTGTCATCCACGGGTTGCACGTAATCTTCTTTCACCAGTTGCATGACATCGGCAAGCAGCCGCACCTGCTGCCAGGGTAGAGGCACCTGTGCTTGAGTATGGGGAGCAGGTGCGTTCGTAGACGCAGCATTTACTGGCGCCATGACAGCGAGTGCCATGCCCAACATGCAACTGAAAATGAACACGGCAGATTTGGGGGAAGTGGCAAACATGCGATTAGTCTCCGGCTGCGAACAGCCTGCTGGATTACACAATCAAGATAACATGCGGCGGCGCTACTACCCCTGCGGTAGATGGCCTCGGCACCAGTCCCGGGGACTGAGCGCCACGTTGCGATAACGAATCTCAAAGTACAAGGCGGCCTGGTTCTGACCACCGCTGTCGCCGAGCGTGGCTATAGTCTCACCCATCTGCACCCAATCGCCCACTTGCACATACACATTCTGATTATGGGCGTAGATACTCATGTAGCCATCGCCATGATCGATGATGACCAGCAGGCCAAAATGCGGCAGCCAGTCCGCGAACACCACGCGTCCATAGGAGATGGCGCGCACGGGCGTACCCGGGGGCGCAGCGATCAGGTCACCGCGCGCATGCAGCCGGCCGCCGGCCAGCGGCTCACCGAAACTCTGGATGACGCGCCCGGCTACCGGCCATGGCAATCGGCCACGCAGGCTGGCAAAACGGTGATGGCCTTCCAGCCCCGCGGGGATGTCCGCCAGGGTCTGTTGCAGATTCGCTAGTAAGTTCTCGAGGGTGCTTGCGTCATTCCGCATACGCGCAAGTTTCTGACTGCTGGTTTGGATACTGGCGTCGAGCTGCACCAGTGCTTGTTTGCGTTGCTGACGGCTCTGTTCCAACTTTGCCAATGTCTGAGTGCGCTGAGCACGCAGATCTGAAAGATCCTTTAGCTGCTGCTGGACCTGGGCATTGATGGCTACCAGCGCCTGGAGTTCATCGCGCACCGACTGGATACGCGCCGCCCGCGCCTTGTTGAAATAATCATAATAAGCCAATAGCCGGCTGATAGTAGCGGGATCCTGAGCGTTTAGCAGCAGCTGCAGCTGCGAGTCCCGGCCTTGCATGTATGCTGCCTGGATCTGTTTTGCGAGCGCATCTTTCTGGGCCGCAAGCGCCACTTGTTTCTGCGCTTGTTGGCGCTGCAGAGTAGCGAGATGTGATTGTGCCTTGGTCATAAAACGATCGAGATCATGCAGGCTGCTGCTCAATTGTGCGATTTGCTGTTCGCTGCTGCGCAATTCTATCTGCAGCTTGCTACGCTGTCGGGTATCGCTGTCCAGCTTGGACTGCACCTGTGCGATGCGCGCGCGTAGTTCCCTGAGCTGTGCCTGTTGGGCAGTGTTGTCGGTAGGATAGGCGCGCACCACCAATCCGGATAGCAGCAAAAGGCCGATAACGACAAGCAGCACTCTATGTATCATGGATGCTTAGACAAGCGGGCGATTGCGAGACATGTAATGCAGATAACCAGCTGCGGACTAACGGGCATGTTGGTTTACCGACGCGGGAATTGCGCTGATTCTAGGCGATTCATCCAGCCCCTCAAAGACTTGCATATCAACTGATATACTACGCGCCCTTTGCCCTACTTTCGCTGCATCCATGCCACGTCTGCTTGAATTCGCCGGTCATCATCCCTACCTCATCGCCGCCGCTGTCCTCATCCTTGTGCTGTTCGTGGGCGATGAAATGCTGCGCCGCCTACGCAAGTACCGGGAGGTAACCGCGGCTCAGAGTGTGTTGCTCATCAATAAAGGCGCGACAATCGTGGATATCCGCGCTCCCAAGGAATTCAGTGAGGGTCATGTGATCGGCGCACGCAACATTCCCACAGTCGAACTCGCTGGCCGGGTTTCGGAACTGGATAAATTCAAGGAACAACCGGTGATCGTCTACTGCGATAGCGGGCATAGCAGCCAAAAAGCCGCTGGCATACTGGTAAAAAAAGGCTTCAAGTCTGTGTATACCCTCAAAGGCGGAATCCGGACTTGGCAGAATGAGCATTTTCCGTTGGAACGCGGTTGAGGCGATGATCGAGCTTATGAAACCTGTCATCATTTACAGTACCCGCGTCTGCGGCTATTGCATGCGTGCCAAGAGCTTGCTGCAATCCAAGCACGTGGCCTATACCGAGTTCCTGGTGGACCAGGACCCGGCCAGGCGCACGGAAATGGAAATCAAAAGCGGCCGGCGTACGGTGCCGCAGATTTTCATCGGTGAGCAGCATATCGGCGGCTACCACGAGCTGTACGCGCTCGACAGCAGCGGCGGCCTGGACGCGCTGCTCGCCGATTAAGTCGCTTTACTACCATCAATATTCGAGGAATTAACATGGCTGACACAACCGTAACACCGAATAATGGGGAGGACACCGGCAAACAGGTGGTTCTGCAGCGCATCTATATAAGAGACTGTTCGTTTGAATCTCCGCGTGCACCCACGGTATTCGCAACGCCAATCAACCCGGAAGTAAAGGTTAATATGCGCTCCGATATCAACAAGCTCAGCGGTGACAGCTTCGAAGTGGTATTGACGGTCACCATTGAAGCCCAGGCTGAGAGTCGCAGTATCTTTCTGGTGGAAGTGCACCAGGCGGGTTTGTTCAACATCAGCGGTTTCAACGATCAGGAACTGGGAGCGGTGCTCGGCAGTTACTGCCCCAACATTCTGTTCCCGTATGCACGTGAAGCGGTGTCGGATCTGGTGCAAAAGGGCAGCATGCCGATGTTGTTGCTGCAGCCAGTGAACTTCGACGCCATCTATTTGCAAAGCATCGGCCAGGCTGCAGCACCAGCGGGCGATGCATCTATACCTGCTTAGTTTCGCGCTCTGACGTGGACGCTTCAGCCCCCATCGGTATCCTCGGCGCTGGTTCCTGGGGCACGGCGCTGGCCATCCTGCTGGCCCATAATGGCCGACGTGTGCGCTTGTGGTCGGTGGATCAGAATGAATTAGTGCCGCTGTTGGCGGACCGCGAAAATCGCCAGTACCTGCCGGGCTTCCCTTTCCCTGAGACGCTGACAGTCGAGACACACCTGGAAAAGATCACGGCCGTCGTCAACGACGTGCTGGTGGTGGTGCCCAGCCACGGATTCCGCAGCACCTTGAAGTTGCTGGCGCTGCAACCACCCAAGAATCTTCGGCTCGGCTGGGCTACCAAAGGCTTCGAGCACGACACCGGCAAACTACTGCATCAAGTGGCTGCCGAAGTGCTGGGTGAACAACTGCCATTGGCGGTGCTCTCGGGCCCCACGTTCGCGCGTGAGGTGGCTGCCGGTATGCCCACGGCCGTGACCGTGGCCTCGAATAATCCGCAGTTCGCCAAGGACCTGGCAGAAACCCTTCACAGCCGCAGTTTTCGTGCCTATACCTCCGATGACATGGCCGGCGTGGAAGTGGGTGGCGCGGTCAAGAACATCATCGCCATCGGTTGCGGCATCAGTGACGGTTTGATATTTGGCGCCAATGCCCGCGCCGCGCTTATTACCCGCGGACTGGTGGAAATCACGCGTCTGGGTTTGAAATTGGGTGCTCGTGCCGAAACTTTTCAGGGCTTGGCAGGTCTGGGGGATCTGGTGCTCACCTGTACCGACGATCAGTCGCGCAACCGCCGCATGGGCCTAGCGCTGGCCGCTGGTAAGGACGTAAAAATTATCGAGCGTGACATCGGCCAGGTGGTGGAGGGCGTATATGCTGCCGAAGCGGTGCACCATCTGGCACACCGTCTCGGCGTTGACATGCCCATCACCGAGCAGATCTACCGCATCTTGCATCAGGGCGTGGCGCCACGTGCTGCCGTCGAATCTTTGATGACACGCGCGCTCAAATCAGAATCGCAAGCACCACCCTGATTCAATCACCGCCCGCCTTCAAACCCTAATTGCCGCCAGGCTTCATACACGACCACTGCCACTGCGTTGGAGAGATTCAGGCTGCGGTTATCCGGCCGCATGGGAATCCGCAAGCAGTGCTCCGGTGGCAGGGAATCCAGCAGCGCCTGCGGCAGCCCCCGGGTTTCCGGTCCGAACAACAAGGCATCGCCAGTCTGAAACTTCGCCTCTGCGTAGCCAAATAACCCACGGGTGGAAACGGCCAATAAGCGCGCAGGCATCACGTCCTTAATAAAGCTATCCAAGTTGGCATGCTCGTGTACGCAGGCCATGTCGTGGTAATCGAGCCCCGCACGCTTCACCCGTGCCTCGGATAATTCGAAACCGAGTGGATGGATGAGGTGCAGGCTAGCGCCTACATTGGCGCACAGGCGTATGATATTGCCGGTGTTCGGCGGGATTTCCGGCTGGTAAAGAACGACGTGCAGCATTAATCAGGGGCGTGTATGGATGATGCAGAGCACACTATTCCCGAATCTCTGAAAACGGATTTCTGCGGTCTCACGTTCAACTCGCCGCTGGTGCTGTTGTCGGGCTGTGTAGGCTTCGGCGAAGAATATACGCGGGTTGCTGGCTTTTCCAACCGCGACGCCGGTGCCATCTGTCTCAAGGGCACCACCCTCAAGGCGCGTCTTGGCAATCCAGCGCACCGTATCTACGAAACCCCCTCGGGCATGTTGAACGCCATCGGCTTGCAGAACCCCGGCGTCGACCATGTGGTGAACAAGATCCTAGCAAACCTGGATTTTTCCGAGACCCGCTTCATCGCCAATGTCTCGGGCTCGACAGTGGAAGAGTACGCAGAAGTTACGCGGCGCTTCGATGATTCCCCCATCGATGCCATGGAGATCAACATCTCCTGCCCCAACGTGAAGGAAGGCGGCGTAGCCTTCGGCAACGACCCGGAGATGTCGGCAAGGGTGGTGGCCGCCTGCCGCAAGGTCACCCAGAAACCCCTGATCACCAAGCTCTCCCCCAACCAGTCGGATATCGCGTATAACGCCCGCCGCTGCATCGAGGCGGGCAGTGACGGACTGGCGGTCATCAACACCCTCATGGGTATGGCCATCGACCCGCAGACACGCAAACCAGTGATTGGCAACGTCCAAGGGGGGCTCTCGGGCCCGGCCATCAAGCCCATCGCCCTGCTCAAGGTGCATCAAGTCTACCAAGTGGCGCGACCCCATAAGGTGCCCATCATCGGCCAGGGAGGCATTTCCACCGTCCATGACGCCCTTGAGTTCCTAATGGCTGGCGCCACTGCTGTAGGAGTGGGGACGGCCCTGTTCTACGACCCTTTGATCTGCAAGAAGCTCAATGCCGGCATCGCCGAGTATCTGGAAGGGCGCGATTTCAAAAAGGTCGTGGAGCTGGTCGGCACACTGGCTACGGGCGGGGAGCGTCTGGAACTTTGTGCTGCGGGTTAAATTTCACCTATAACTCCATATTAACGATAATAATTCTCGTAAGTAATTCCTTGACCTTACTCACGAAGTAAGGTATCAAATGCCCAAAATTCGTCACTTTATGACGAACTGTGGGACAGAAAACCAACATTTTTGTTGATTCAGCCTTTAAAAGGGCGTGCCTGGACTTAAACAGAGCTTGAAATCGTTAGGTTTGGTGTATTGGCATCGGACTTGCTTGGATATGGATGTAGGAGAAATTCTCAGAAACCTTTATAGGGAAACCCCCAAGGGGACTGAGAGATACCCAAGTTGGGTGACCAGGCCGTCCGACAGGAAGTGGACGGCCTCTTTAATATGAGAAGCATCGTTTTGTAGCAAGTAACTTTTGTAACCCTTAATCATTGGAGAATGTCATGTTGAAGCTTATACGTACTCTCGTTGTTGGTAGCGCGACTGCACTGCCCCTGGCAATTGCCAGCCTACCGGCCCAGGCAGGTACAACTACGACCACTTTCCAGGTCACAGCCACGGTGGTCACGTCTTGCGTGATTAATTCCGCAGGTGCTTTGGGATTTGGAAACTACGACGTTAATGCCGGAGCCGCCCTTACCGGCACCAGCACCATTAATGTGAACTGCACCAAGAACGACCCATACACGATTGCGCTTAACTACGGCGTTCATGGCGGCACGGCGGCCAACCGCGTCATGCAAGATTCTGGCACCGATACCCTTAACTACAATCTGTACACAGATAGCGCCTTTACCAAGGTCTGGAACAGCACATGCGGCGCTGGCAACAACTGCGCTAGCGGTACTGGCGCAGGCCCAGGAGCCGGTAACCAGCAGACTTATACGGTGTATGGTCAGCTTCCCGCGGGCCAGAATGCACCGGCCGCCAGCTATGCTGACACCATCACGGTCACAGTAAACTTCTAATAAGGCGTCGTGTAAAACGCGGAGAGTTGTCATGCGCAGGATTCTTATCTTGATAGCGTTGCTACTTATGCCCCTGTGGGCACAAGCAACATCATTCCAGGTGAGTCCCGTGCGCATGACGCTGTCTGCCCATCGCTCAACCGATGTGTTGAGGGTGACGAATAACAGCGACACCCCGACGGTGGTGCAACTACAGATCGTGGCGTGGTCCCAGAAGGACGGTGAGGACGTCTATACATCGAGCCGCAACCTTCTGGCCACGCCACCGATTTTTACCGTGGCCCCGGGCAGTCAACAAGTAGTGCGCGTTGGTACGCGCACCAAACCAGACACCCGCCAAGAAACTTGCTATCGCTTATTCCTTACGGAAGTGCCACCGGCACCCACACCTGGTTTTCGCGGACTGCAAATTGCATTGCGTATGGGTATTCCAGTATTTGTAGAACCATCAATAGATACCAAACCCACACTGCAATGGTCTATAAAACAACTCTCGCCCACTGAACTGCGACTCAGTGCTGTCAATACCGGTACCGCACACGCACAAGTGCTGAAGTGGGTATTAAGGTCATCTGATCAATCCAAGGTGCTAGCACAGACTACCGGCAGCTATGTGCTACCGGGTTCAAACCATACCTGGAACATAAAACTGGTCTCACCACTGGCTGCAAACACACCGCTCGAAATCACTGCTGATACCGACCGAGGCACGCTCCATGCGCAGCTGGTCCTTGGAAAGTAACAAAGCACACCTGACGGCTGGGTTGTTTTTCACAAAAGTCGGTTACCACGTCAAATGCGAAGGCCGGATTCCGGCCACACCCGACTAAGCCATGAACGGCTTTCTCAAAAGCAGGGCACGCTGGCTGGCGGTCGGACTGGTGGTACTTATGCTGCTAAGCCTATTGTTATTCACGCGTCGCACCTCACAGCGCCCATTGCAATCCTTGGCACACACGTCCGCGAACGGCACAACAACAAGACCTTTACAACGTGATATGCCCGAAACAGCAATCGTTGTGCCTATGCGGTTAAAGGATCCTTCACCTCGAATAGTCACTCCTGGGTATGAACTTGGCCAAGCAACAGCCGCCACAGCGGCTTCGCAAACGACTATTGAAGCAGTTACATCTGAATCCGCCACTGCAATACATGCCACTGCAGCGGAATTACCGGCAGCTGCTGTAGCATCCGCGACCACGCCTATCGAACTATTGCTGGAAGTTCACATAAACCAGCAACCCTGGCATGAAACCGATTTATTCCTGAGTTTCGGTGCTACGCCGGATAAGAACCTGTACGTAAAAGGCTCCGACCTGGAGCGCTGGCGCCTGCGCCCACCCAACGCAACGCCCTATCTATACGAAGATGAAAAATTCTATCCCCTGGATGCCATCCCTGGTCTCACCTATCACCTGGATCCTGCTACTGAAAGCTTATGGATTACCGCGACGGCAGGGGATTTCAGCGGTACGGTCGTTGACGGGTTGTTCCCGGAAAACCCACAACCTCAGCACACGCCGCTGGGTGGTTTTCTGAACTACGATTTCCTGGGCACCCGCAATACAGAATTGACTTCCATAAACAGTCTGGTTGAAGCAGGCCTGTTCAACGATTGGGGGGTGGGCACTAGCAGTTTTCTCGGCCAGGATATCAATCATGCCCACAGCCAGTGGGTCCGTCTGGACACCACCTGGACGCATGATAATCCCGGTAACATGACCACCCTGCAAGTCGGCGACAGTATCAACGATGGCGGCATGACCGGACTTGCAGTGCGCATGGGTGGCATCCAGTACGGCACGAATTTCGCCACCCGTCCCTACTTCATCACTTTCCCGCTGCCGACAATCGGTGGCCAAGCCGCGCTGCCGTCCACTGTGCAGCTGTATGTGAACGGTTTGCTCAAGGAATCCCAACAGGTGCCACCGGGGCCGTTTTCTATTCCCGCCGTTCCCGTGGTCACCGGTCCCGGAACCGCCACCGTGGTGGTGCGCGATGCACTGGGCCGGGAACAGGTCATCACATCCTCCTTCTATGCCAGTTCGAATTTATTGAAATCAGGGCTGGATGATTATTCCTTTTCTGCCGGTAAATTGCGGGATAACTATGGACTGGACAGCAACGACTACGGTCCTTCCGCCGTTACTGGCACTTTTCGACATGGTTTTACCGATGATTTCACCGGCGAGCTGCGCGGAGAAAATTCTGGGGATCTCAAGGATGTCAGTATCGGCGGAACCTATGCCACACCGAGTGCTGGTGTCTTCAATGTCGCATGGGCCTTCGGTCATAGCAACCTTGGTCGAGGTGCGCTGGGGCTTATCGGTTACCAGTGGCAGGGACAGACTTTCAACGCTGGCACGAATATTGAATTGGCGAGTCCAGAGTTCACCGAGCTGGGATATGACGGCCAACCCGCGCCTCATAAACAAATCACCGCAAGTGTCGGCGCCTTTCTGGGCGGGGGCGGTTCGGTTTCGCTTGCATATCTGGACCAGGACAGTCCGCTATTCGGCACCGCCCGCCTGTTGAGCGCGAATTACAGTGTAAATGTGGGCCGCAATGGTTTTTTCACCGCCAATGCCTTTCATTCCCTGACGGGTAACAGCAACAACGGCGTGCTTCTGATGTTCACTTTGCCCTTCGGCGAGCGCAGCAATGTGAGCGTAGGAGTCCAGCGGCAAAACAATACTGATCAGGCTTTCGCAGCGGTGCAGGAAAATTTACCCACGGGTACAGGCAGCGGTTACAGCATGAGCACCCAATTAGGCCCGAATGCCACAAATACGGCTGAATACGACTATCAGAATAATGTCGGCACCTATCGGGTGGGTGCCCTCAATTCAGATGGTCAAACCAGCTATCAGGGAGAAGCAGCGGGCAGCCTGGCATTCATCGGTGGCGGCGTATTCCCTGCCCGCCAAATCCAGGGCTCTTTTGGCTTAGTGGAAGTGCCGGGAATAGCTAATGTGACCGTGTATGCCGACAATCAGCCAATAGGTACCACCGATAAGAACGGCGACGCGTTAGTACCCATTATGCGACCGTATCAAAATAACCCCATCAGTCTGGACGCCAGCAACCTGCCCCTTAGCTCACAGGTTAACAGCTTGCAGCAGAACGCTGTGCCGCGTTTCAACAGTGGGGTGGTTGTGAAATTCCCGATTACATCGACCCGCGGCGCGACGCTAACCATCAACCTGCAAGACGGAAAGCCGCTGCCACCAGGCGCCATTGTACAAATCGAGGGGCAGCAGCAGTCTTTCCCGGTCGGGTTTGACGGCGAGGTTTACCTCACTGGGCTTGCGGCGCATAACATGCTGCGCGCAAGCTGGGATCATCAGACTTGCGAAATAAGCGTGACTCTGCCAGAAACCAAAGATCCGCTTCCAGACTTGGGTACATATGTCTGTAAAGGAGTAAATCCGTGATGCGTAATCTATACATACTCACGACAATCAGCATTTTGCTGTTCTGTTCTTCCGTTGCGGATGCAGCCACATGCACCGCATCGGCGAAGAATTTCAGTTTCGGAAATTATGATGTCATGAACGCCGCAGCTACGACTGTGACGGGGACTAGTCTCCTAAGCGTGAGCTGTACCGGTGGTAAGGGCACAATGACAGTGGACCTCAGCACAGGTGCCAGCGGTAATTATTTTCCACGCGCCATGATCTACGCTTCAAATGCGAATACTCTGGCTTATAACCTTTACACCACGGCTAGTCTGACCACGGTGTGGGGTAACGGGACTGGCGGCACCGGTAATATCGTGCAAACATTCAAGAATAAAAGCACGACAACCTTTGATGTTTACGGCCAGATCACCGCTCAGCAAAATGTAGTGCCAGGCGCATACAGTGACTCGATTACCGTAACTGTGAGTTTTTGATTATGAAGAGAATTAGCAGACTGACTATCACGCTGTTGCTAAGCGCCGGAATGGATTTGCTCCTGCCAAGTACACTACGGGCTGCAACCTGCACCGTTACTGCTAACCCGATCGCATTTGGCAACTATAATCCGTTGGCCGCAGCTCCCAGCAATCGTACAGGGCGCATCACTGCTGTCTGCAACGGCAAGGGCACACTCACAGTGGCGCTCAATACCGGCCTAAGTGGGACCTACGATCCGCGCGTCATGATCAGCGGGACTACCAGCGACGAGCTCGATTACAACCTATATACAACAGCGGCACGCGTGACGATTTTCGGCGATGGTACTGCTGGTACTCAGACTGTCAGTAAAAACTTCAAAAGCAATACCGTGCGAATCAGAGTCTATGGACAGATTCCTGCGATGGAAAATATTGCTCCAGGAAATTACAGCGATAGCATTACAGCGACCATAATTTTTTAGAAGTCACTCAGGCCATTAGTCTGAATCCGCACTCTTAAGCTTGCGTGCGAGCGTGTTGCGGCCAATACCGAGCAATTTGGCCGCCTGTTGTCGGTGGCCACCGCTGGTCTGCAGTCCAATTTCGATCAAGACTTTCTCAATATCATTGGTCACAGCCATATAGATGCCGCTCTTGCCCTGGGCCAATTGCTTGCGTGTCCAGTCACGCAGCATACTGCGCCAGTCAGTGCTATCCGGAGCATCAGACGATTTGAGCTCACTCTCGTTCAGCAGTGCCGACAAGTCGCTGCGATGCACGATGCGCCCGCTGGCCATGAGCGTCAGCCGCCGGCAGACATTTCGGAGCTCGCGCACGTTCCCGGACCAGTTACGGTCTCGCAACGCCGCCATAGCATCCGCGGTGAGGCGCTTGGGTTCGAGATTCAGTTCTCTGGCCGCCGCCTGCATGAAATGCTCCAGCAGCTGTGGGATGTCCTCGCGGCGCTCCCGCAGCGCTGGCATTTGCACCTGCACCACGTTCAGACGATGGAACAAGTCTTCGCGGAAGCGGCCCGCTGCCACCTGTTTTTCGAGGTTTTGGTGGGTGGCGGCGATAATGCGCACATTGACCTTCACCGGCTCATGGCCACCGACCCGATAGAATTCACCCTCCGCCAGAACCCGCAGCAAACGTGTCTGCAAGGCTGATGGCATGTCGCCGATTTCGTCCAGGAATAAGGTACCGCCATGGGCCTGTTCGAAGTGCCCAACCCGGCGCGCGTTGGCGCCGGTGAAAGCGCCGCGTTCGTGACCAAAGAGCTCCGACTCCAGTAATTCCGCTGGGATGGCTGCAGTATTGAGTGCGATGAAGGGGCGCTGGCTGCGAGGACTGTGCCGATGCAGGGCCCGGGCTACCAGCTCCTTGCCGGTGCCGGATTCACCGGTAATCAATACCGTGAGATGAGTACCCGATAGCCGACCGATGGTGCGAAATACCGCTTGCATGGCCGGTGCATCGCCGACGAGTGTATCTACAGGTTGTGACTTGGCTGAGCGTGCATTCTCTGGGGATGCCGACGTTTGCAAGGCGCGTGTCACCACCGCGGTGAGTTGATCCACATCAAAGGGTTTAGCTAGGTACTCAAACGCCCCGCCCTGGTATGCGGCCACCGCAGATTGCAGATCACTGTGGGCTGTGACCACCACCACTGGCAAACGCGGATAGGTAGCATGCAAACTGCGCAATAATTCCAGGCCATCTTCACCCGGCATGTGGATGTCGGTGATCAAGACATCGGGTGTGCTTTCTTTCAGAGCGCCCAATACCTCTTCTGTGCTGTTGAAATCCTGTGGTGAATGCCCCGATTCCCGTAACGCCTCGCTCATGACCCAGCGCAACGATGGATCATCATCCACAACCCAGACTTTATGCGATTTCATGTTCATGATTGGTACCAATCGGAAGCAGAATGGAAAACACGGTACGCCCCGGCTGGCTCTCGCATTCAATCAATCCGTCATGGCGACTGATCAATTCCTGGGCGATGCTGAGCCCCAATCCTGCGCCATTGGGTTTGCGGCTCGCCAGTGGGCTGAATAGCTGGGAGATCAATTCGGGAGGAATGCCCTGGCCGTTGTCTTCTATCTCAATGCAAGCCACCAGACGATGACGGATGCCGCGCAGAGTAAATTGCCGCAAAGCACGGCTGCGAAAAATGATCACGCCGCGCACAGCGATTGCCTCGGAAGCATTTTTGGTGAGATTCAGCAGTACCTGGATGATCTGATTACGATCCAACTGCATTTCTGGGAGACTGGGATCGTAATCACGTTTGACCTTAAGTTTGCCGGGTGCCGTGGCCAACAAAAGATGAGCTACATGTTCCAGTAATTCATGGATATTGGTCTGCTCGCGCCGCAGTAACTGATGGGGTCCAAGCAGAGAATCCACCAATGCCGTCAGACGATCCGCCTCACTTACTATGACCCGGGTATATTCCAGAAGCCCAGGGTCCTCCAAACGTCGCGCTAATAGTTGGGCTGCTCCCCGCAATCCGCCCAGTGGATTCTTGATTTCATGAGCCAGTTTGAGGGCCAGTGAACGGTTGGCCGAGTTCTGGGTGGTGAGAGCCTCTTCACGGCTGATGCGCAGGAGGCGATCCAATGGCGCCAATTCCACCAGCAAACTGATTTCGCCTTCCTTCTCGACCATGGGGGTGACAGTACAGTCCGCCGTAACACTGCGGAGATTGCTGGCAGAGCCTATTCGTAAGCACAATTCCCGCTGGGTGAGGATTTCACGGTCCATAAGTACGCGCTGCAGGATGGCCAAAAATTCAGCGGTTTCAGGCAGGCTGCTGGCAAGCGAATGTCCGATACAACGCTTGCCATCCAGATCCAGCAGGGTTTCCGCGGCTGGGTTTAGATAACAAAGACAGCAGTCCTCGTCGAGCCAGAGCACAGCTGTGGTCTGGTTTTCCAGTAGTAAGCTAGGGAGGTTGAGTAAACCTTGATTGGACATTTGCACCATTATAGTGCAAATGCTCTTTAATGGGGCGGTTTAGGGCTTAGAATCGACTTCTGTTGCACATAAAAGGTAACTGGGCCGGCTGCGAGTGTGGCGCCATCGGCGGCATTCAAGGTCACAGAAACCGTATGCTCACCCCGCGGGATGTTCTTGAATGTGACGCTGGTCTCCGTGGTTGGTCCTATGGTCTGGCCATCCAAATGGTAGGTAAGGCTATCCCCGGAGCGCAATGCCGGTATCAGGCTCACGGAAACCGGCACCTCGTCCACATACCAAAGCGTCGCCTGGCTCGCTGGCGAAGCGATACTTAACTGTTGATAGCCGGTGGTGGGTAGTTCAGTGGCGGCCTGTGGTGCAGGTGTTGGCATATCAGCCGTGGAAGGTGGCTGGTAAGTCTGGGTCTTAGGCAATTGTACTTTCTCAGCCCCTGGCCGCGGATGATCCGAGTAATGCACATTGCCCTGATCATCAACCCATTTATAAACCGCGTCGGCTTGCACCGACAGACCGGCACACAATGTCAGTATAAAAAGGGCTGCGGTAAGTATCTTGCGCATGTTTGCAGCCTAGCTAGTTTGCTTGAGGTGAACAAGTATCCATAAATCGTTCATGTACCGGCGACGGCATAGAATTAGCAGACGCAGTACAGTCGTGACACTTGTAAAATTAGACTGGACGGTCTAGTCTAGGTCGACTTTCGATGATTCTAGGTCGTTTTGATCGACTCACCGGTCCCAACGGCGCACCTCCCCGGTGTGCTGAACCGGCCCCGTCTCTCCCTTTCGGGGCCGGCCGGGCGTCTCCCCAATGCCCGGAAACTTGCCGGCGTACCGTTTCCCAATCCCCCGGTATGCCGGTTTTTTTACCCGTTGATAGCTCGCGGTATGCATCACAAGCTGAAGTACATGTCGAACTCCACGGGATGTGTAGTCATGCGCAGACGTGTAACTTCCTGCATCTTGAGACCGATATAGGCGTCGATCACATCGTCAGTGAATACGCCACCTGCTTTCAGGAATCCGCGATCCTTGTCCAGATAGTCCAGCGCCATGTCCAGCGCATAACATACTTGCGGAATGTTTTTCTCCTCCTCCGGCGGCAAGTCATACAGATCTTTATCCATAGCTTCACCCGGATGGATCTTGTTCTGGATGCCATCCAGGCCCGCCATCATCATGGCCGTGAAGGCAAAGTAAGGGTTGCTGCTGGAATCTGGAAAACGCACCTCGATGCGGCGTTTCTTGGCATTGGAGAAGGGGATGCGGATGGAGGCCGAACGGTTGCGGGCGGAATAGGCCAGCATCACTGGCGCTTCGAAATGCGGCACTAGACGTTTGTAGCTGTTGGTGCTGGCGTTGGTTAGAGCGTTGAGCGCACGTGCGTGTTTGATCAGGCCACCGATGTAATACAGCGCCGTTTCCGACAACCCGCCATAAAGGTTGCCACTGAACAGGTTTTTGCCGTCCTTGGCCAGTGACTGATGCACATGCATGCCACTACCGTTGTCACCCACCAGGGGTTTGGGCATGAAGGTGGCAGTTTTACCATAGGCATGCGCCACGTTCATGACCACATACTTGAGGATCTGCACCTCATCAGCTTTCTTGACAAGGGTGCCGAAAGCCACGCCGATTTCACACTGACCTGCGGTCGCCACCTCGTGGTGGTGTACCTCGGTCTTCAAACCCATATCTTCCAGCGCCACGCACATGGCGGAACGGATGTCCTGCAGGGCATCCACCGGCGGCACCGGGAAGTAGCCACCCTTGATGCCGGGACGATGGCCGATGTTGCCGCCCTCGTATACGCGCTCGGAATTCCAGCCGGCTTCCTTGGAGTCGATTTTGTAGAAGGATCCACTGATATCAGCGCCCCAGCGGATGTCGTCAAAGATGAAAAATTCGTTTTCCGGCCCGAAGTAGGCTACATCTGCGATGCCGGTGGATTTCAGGTAGGCCTCAGCGCGCTTGGCGAGCGAGCGTGGATCGCGGCCATAACCCTGCATAGTGGCCGGCTCGATCACATCGCAGCGCAGATTCACGGTGGGTTCCTCAAAAAACGGATCCACGACTGCACTGTCGGCGTCGGGCATCAGGATCATGTCGGAGTCATTGATGCCCTTCCAGCCGGCGATGGAGGAGCCATCAAACATCTTACCTTCCTCGAATAGTTCTTCATCCACGGTATGGGTCGGCACACTCACGTGC
>JBAWFD010000101.1:0-92722 GCA_049591615.1 Gammaproteobacteria bacterium
TAACTACATATATAAGTGCAATGAAAATGCAGGTTTCAGTAACAATCATAGCTGCATCATGGCCGAACATCAGGCCAATAATGGTCCCGAAAATCGTGCCAATTAAAGCAGCGATTATCAGGCCGACCAACAGCGTGATAAAGCCGAGGACTCCTGCCAATACCAGCGGCACTAATTTGCGCAGGGCAAAACCCAGTTCATGTATCGGTTGCGAACCACGCGCCTTGTGATCGAGACGCTGGATGACCAGTGCATTGATCAATAGAGACAGGACTAGAACCAATAACTGTAAAAACAGTAAGCTGAGGATGAAATGTCCTTGCTTGAGTAGCGGCAATATGGATCCTGGCGATATCTCTGCATCACCAAGCTTTCCGGCTATGTATATGGTCGGCAATAAACTGATGAAGCCCAGCACAGTCGTCAGGGCAATCAGGTGGCGGAAACTCGCCAGACCCAGTTCCAGACCTTGCAGCCAGACCCGTAGGGGCCTTTGTGGAGAGCCGTCCAGCTGAAACATGCAAAACCTCCCTAAAAAATGATGCCGGTCAGCAGTGTGACCGACCAGCCAAGGTAGCTGCAAGCAGTTGTTGATCCATGATCTCTACGACCGACAACAACCGCTCCTGCACAATAAAGTAATGTGGGACTGTGATTCCAGATTGGTGTGGACTCTAAATCTGCAGTTTGAGTGACTTAGACTTGCGGGTATGTATGGACGAATCGGAATTCATGTTATTTCGTCGGAATTCAAGCGCCGCGCTCGTACAAATCATCATTTTTCATGTAACATCATGATTATAATGGAAAAATAAAAAAACCGCTGCCAAACATGCAAGACTTGGTCAGGATTGACTAGAATGCGCACCCGATCGTGCGGTTTGCAATCAAATCGTCGAGTAGTATCATGCACTTGCATTTTTTTTGGCACATCACTGGTGAACAAACATGAATAAGTACGTTGCTATCCTTTCCGCTGCTGTTGTGGGTCTGGCCCTGACTGCCTGCGGTAACAATAGTGGTCAAGAATCCGCACCGGCGGCTTCTACAGCTGCTCCGGCTGCTCCTGCGGCATCAACCGCAATGGCCGCACCTGCCGCTGGCACGGCCATGAAGGCTCCGGCTGCCGGCACAGGCAAGCCGGCGTCCACGACTTCTCCGCAGAACTAAAAGCTTTCGCCATTAGGCTGGTTATAGCCTTCGGCCATCCGTAACCGGATGGCAGGAGATGTAGACCTTAGGGGGTAGGCTGGAATCGGCCTACCCTTTATCTTTAAGGTATTTAAAAAGCCAGCGCCTGCTCCAAATCAGCGCGCAAGTCCACCACATCTTCGATACCGACCGACAACCGCACCAGCGAATCGCTGATTCCCAACTGCTTGCGCGTCTCCGCCGGCACGGAAGCGTGGGTCATGATGCCGGGATGTTCGATGAGGCTCTCGACACCACCCAGGCTTTCGGCGAGCGCGAACAACTTACAGCGTTCCAGGAACCGCCGCGCTTCGGCTTCGTCGCCCTTCAGAAAGATCGTGATCATGCCACCGAATGCATGCATCTGCCGTTTCGCCAGCTGATGCTGCGGATGACTTATAAGCCCCGGATACACCACACGCGCCACTCTTGGATGTTTCTCCAGCCAGCCCGCCAATTCCAGTGCATTGCTGCAATGGCACTGCATACGCAAAGCCAGAGTCTTTAGCCCGCGTAATGCCAGGAAGCTGTCAAAAGGTCCCGCCACCGCTCCCACTGAATTCTGCAGAAAAGCCAGTTGTTCCACCAACTCTGCCCGCCCGCCGGCCACCAATATCCCGCCCACTATGTCGGAATGACCGTTGAGATATTTGGTAGCGGAGTGCATAACTGCATCGATGCCCAGCTCAAGGGGTCGCTGTAGATAAGGAGATGCAAAGGTGTTGTCGCAGACCGTCATAACATGATGCTTGCGAGCGACTTCCGCGACCATGGCCAGATCCACCAATTTGAGCATGGGATTGGTCGGTGTCTCCACCCAGATCAATCTGGTTTCAGGGCGGATGGCGGCTTCCAGCGTCTTGCGTTCACGCAGGTCCACGAAACTGAATTTGAGGCCTGCGGAACGTTTGCGCACGCGTTCGAACAGCCGGTAGGTTCCGCCGTACATATCATCCATAGCGATCACATGGCTGCCCGTGTCCAGCAGGTCCAGGACGGTAGCCGTGGCCGCCATGCCGGAGGCAAAGGCAAAGCCGCATATACCACTCTCCAGATCCGCCACACAGCGTTCATAGGCCATACGGGTGGGATTCTGGGTACGCGAGTATTCATAGCCCTTGTGTTTACCGGGGCTTTCCTGGGCATAGGTCGATGTGGCGTAAATAGGTTGCATCACTGCGCCAGTGGAAGGATCCGGCGATTGGCCGGCATGGATGGCGCGGGTGGCGAAACCGGATTTTTTCCCTGGGGGATGCATTACTGTTTACCTTTGAAATAGAGCTTTGAAGTGGCGAGGTTGCCGCGGTTTATGTTTGAGACTTTATCATCGATTTTCTACTCTAATCGTAGACGATTCAATAAATCACTGCGTGTTACCAATCCAAGAAATTCGTCGTCGCTCATGACCGCAACTGCACTCTCTGTTTCCAATAAAGAGAACAAATCATCGATATTTTTGCCAGCGTGGATGCGCGGAAACTTGATATTCAACGCCGCACGCACCTCCTGGGTAAAGCCGTGCAGATCGTGGCGCACGGCATGGATAAGATCGGTCTCACTCACGGCACCCAGAAAATGCCTGCCTTCGATCACCGGCAGCTGTGATATACCGTTATTGCGCATGCGTGTATGGGCGGTGGCCAGTGTATCCGCGGGGCCTACATAGACCGTGGCCCGCTCCCAATAAGGGCGCCCCACATAATCACCCAAATCACCACGTTTTGGGCGTGCGATGAACCCTTGTTCGATCATCCAGAAATCGTTATATAGCTTCGTGAGGTATTTGTTACCGGTGTCGCAACCCAGAGTTACTACGCGCTTGGACAACTTCTGTGCACGGCAGTAACGCAGGGCCGCGGCAATCAACGTGCCGGAAGAAGAACCCAACAACAAACCTTCCTTGCGCAATACTTCGCGTGCAGTGGCAAATGATTCGCTGTCGGGAATAGTGTAGGCCTGTTTCACGACTGACAGGTCGCAGATATCCGGGATGAAATCCTCACCGATGCCCTCCACCAGCCAAGCGCCCTTCGCGCCCAGCTTGCCGGTCTCGATGTAATCCGCCAGCACCGAGCCTTGGGGATCTGCCAACACCATCTCTACATGTGGGGCTACGCGTTGGAAGTAATGACCCATGCCCGTCAGCGTGCCGCTTGATCCGACGCCCACAACTATCGCATCCAACTTGTGTGCCATCTGTTCCCAGATCTCAGGCGCAGTGGTGGTCTCGTGGGCCTTGACGTTGTCGGGATTAGCGAACTGGTTAATGAAATACGCGTGCATGTCTTTGGCCATGCGTTTGGCCATATCCTGGTAATACTCCGGATGGCCCTTAGCCACGTCTGAGCGGGTCAGCATGACCTCTGCACCCATGGCACGTAAATTGAATATTTTCTCCTGGCTCATCTTATCGGGTATCACCAAGATCAGGTGATAGCCTTTCTGGGCGGCCACCAGCGCCAATCCTAATCCGGTGTTGCCGGCAGTAGCCTCGATGATCGTAGCGCCGGGTTTGAGATCGCCACGCTTCTCGGCTTCCTCAATCATGCATATGCCGATGCGATCTTTTATAGAACCACCGGGGTTCATGAGCTCGAGTTTTAGAAATAAACGGCAGAGGCCCGTGTCCATGTTTTTCAATTCAAGCATGGGCGTCTGGCCGATCATTTCCAGCACGTTTGAATAGATTTTCATGCAATCTCCGGAAATGCTCGCGCCTGGGCAGTCGCTATTGTACGTAAGCGTCTAAAATAAGCCCATCTTCCAAAGGAACCATCATGGGCGCCACCATTGCCACACTGCTGCGCATGGCCAGCAAAGAGCTGGGCAAATCCAGCCCATCGCCGCGCCTGGACGCTGAGATTTTGCTGGCGCATGTGCTGGAAACGCCTAGCAGTCATCTGCATGCACGACCTGAAGAGCGCGTGGAAGACGATAAAATGCGGCTGTTTGCGCTGTTAGTGGTGGCACGCTGCAAAGGCAGGCCGATTGCACATCTCACCGGCAAACGCGATTTCTGGTCACTATCGCTCAAAGTTACTGCTGCCACTCTGATTCCGCGTCCGGAAACAGAATTGCTGGTGGAAGAAACCTTGCGTATCGTACCGGCGGGAGCACACTGGTATATCGCCGATCTCGGAACAGGCAGTGGCGCGATCGCTCTGTCGCTGGCGCGTGAACGACCCTACTGCAAGATCGTCGCCACAGATATCAGCCGATTAGCCCTGGATGTGGCCCGCGAAAACGCCAGTAATCTGAAAATCACCAATGTGGAATTTTTGGAGGGCGAATGGTTCACTCCCATCGCCAGCCGGCGTTTTGGCATAATCGTCTCAAATCCGCCCTATATCCCTAATGATGATCCGCATTTACGCGCCGGTGATTTGCGCTTCGAACCGCGCCTGGCCCTCACCGGTGGGCCTGATGGTCTGGCCGCCATTCGCAAAATTGTGCTACGCGCACCCACGCACCTGGAATCCGGCGGTGTGATGCTGTTGGAACACGGTTATGATCAGGCAGAACGCGTACGCGGCTTGCTAACCGCCGCCGGCTTCATCACTATTCATTCGGTCAATGACCTGGCTGGCAACAGCCGTGTCACCATGGGGCGTTTCGAAGATTGATAGAGTACCGCAATCCCCCACGGAGTATAGACATGATCTTATTGACCACCAGTCTCGGCGATATAACCCTGGAACTGTATCCCGACAAGGCGCCCATCAGTGTCGAGAATTTTATCGCCTATGTAGATGAAGGTTTCTACGCTGGCACAGTCTTTCACCGCGTGATACCGAAATTCATGATCCAGGGCGGTGGCTTTACTCCCGACATGCAACAGAAAGAACCGCGCGCGCCCATCCATAACGAGGCCAGCAACGGACTATTGAACACGCGCTACAGCATCGCCATGGCGCGAACTTCGGATATCCACAGCGCCACCAGTCAGTTCTTCATCAACCTGAATGATAACGAGTTCCTGAATCACGGTAGCCGTGATTTTGGCTATGCGGTTTTCGGCAAGGTAACCAAGGGAACCGAAATAGTGGACAAGATTGCCGGTGTAAAAACTGGCCATTATGGTCCGCATGCCGATGTGCCGCAGGTACCGGTAATTCTTCAGCAGGTACGTCGTTTTCCAGAAAGTCGGCGCATATAGATAACTATTGGTCCGTCACATTCATGCAGTTAACTGCAATGACTAGTGATCCCGCACGTTTCTTATCGGCAAGTTTATACATGTGTTATCTTAATACAGTGGAAAATGCTGCAAATCGGACATCAAGAGTATGCAATCCATCAACCGCCTAAGCTGTATTGGTTTGCGCATCCGGCGACTGGCGAAGCCGGTACGCCTGTACCTCTATGAAACTATTGATGTTGATGGCACACGCATCGGATACGAGATTGCATTGCAGGGCTACGATGACCCGGTACCGGTGCTGTGTGAAACCTGGTTTAACGAACACGGCCTGAGTGTCAAGGAACTGCCCCTCTCGAACTATAGTGAAATAAGTTCTGCCCAGCAAGCAATTACTGATCTTACAAACAATAATTCATTCGAACCCATCATATCCGATGACACAAAGCCAGCCATGGTATTGCCGTATATCGGCACGCGCGAAGATTTGCTGGCCTACGGGCGCGATCTGAACATCACCGATGTACGCCCGGCATTCATGGCGAGACGTGCTGACGAAGCATTCGAGTGCTTGGTTGCCAACAAATCTGGTAAACATCAAGCGCTGTTGCGCGTCGTTACCAGTCTGCGCGTGCCTTACGATGACTTTCTGCTGTTTCAGGAAATTCCGGATATGACCTGCGATCGCGATACCTGGCTCACCTGGCTGGCCTGCGACCTATCGATCCAGGGATGGGAAGTATTCTGGTCTGATGGCTATTCGATCTCGGTTTCCAACGTGACTATCAACGATGTTGAGGATGATTCCATCAATACCTCGCCACTCGTCATGTGATGTAATTTAAATAAAAACGGCGCGATACTTGTTCACGCTGCTTGATCGGAATCTTCCTGATCCGATGTCAGATATGGTGGCTGGCCAGCATACCCATGATGACGCTGCTGAAGAACAAAAAACCTATGATCCCCAAGACGATACCGATCAACATGACCACACCCTGGACCACGAAGTAGAGTTTTAGACGTCCAAGCATCTGCTGCAGCTTGTCCATATCCCCCGTCATGTTCGCCTGTCCCAGTGATGAGGCTGCCATGCACAGCAACACACCTATCCATATTGGCAGCCATGCAAATAGAATTCCCACAATCGTAATGGCCTCAGCTACACCGCCGATGATCATGACGATGCCGATCAGATACATCCAGAACTTGGCCCCGCTCATTTTCTGGGCAAGCTCTTTCACCAGTGTTTCACTGTTGGTTTCCATTTGACTACCCCATATTGAGTGTATTAATCATCGCTAGGCCGCATGGGTGCTGTGGCGGCCTAGGGATAAAGATAGACCAGATATGGTCTTTTTCCAGCTGGCGGAGCTTAGCTACCCAGGACCGGCAACAAGACGCGCAAGCCAGCGGCGATGAACTCGATGCCGATGGCAGCCATGATCAGGCCCATAAGACGCGTAACGATGTTGATACCGGTACGGCTCAAGGCTCTTGAAATCAGCGGCGCCAACTGCAAAACCAGCCACACGATGGCGGCTACCACTGTGATGCCGATGAGCAGAATGACGTAGCGGCCGAACAGCGCGGGCCTGTGCCCATAGAGGATCACCGTGCTGATAGCGCCGGGTCCGGCGATCAGCGGCACGCCCAGCGGCACCACTGCAATCTGTTCCTTCTCCTGGTTTTCCTGGGCTTCCTCGGCCGTCTGGCGTGTGGGTCCCACCTTGCCCTGCAACATCGAGAGCGCGTTCATCAGGATCAGGATCCCACCGCCCACCTGGAAAGATGCCACACTGATGCCGAAGAAATTCAGGATCAGCTCACCCGCCAGCAGCGACACAGCAAGCACAACACCCACGGTGATAGCGGCGGTCAAGGCAGTACGGCGCCTTTCTGCGGCGGTCTGGTTCTGGGTGAGATTGATGAAGATCGGGATAACCCCGATGGGATTGAGAATCGCCAGCAGGCCCGCAAAGAACTTGAGATATTCCGCCCATGCGCTCACAAATCGGCCTACATCCATTATCAACAAATTGCCGACGTCGGTATTGACGGTGGCTGACGCATATTTTACCGGATGTGACCCCCGGCGCATTGCTTGGTGACAGGATAAAATTGCCCCAGCACTTCATAGGGAATTTTATTTGATGGACAACGATGACTATAGCGTGCGCTTCAGCCGCCATTTGGCACTGCCTGGATTTGGTGCCGCTGGCCAAGAAAAGCTGGCACAGGCGCGCGTCCTGATTGTCGGTTTAGGCGGGCTGGGTTCGCCGGCTGCCCTGTACCTGGCTGCGGCTGGTGTCGGTACACTGATACTCAACGATTTCGACCGCGTGGATAGTTCCAACTTGCAACGCCAGATCCTCTATAGCAGCAGCGATGTTGGTGCGGCTAAAACCACGGCTGCAGCCGGCACCCTCAATGCCCTCAATCCGCATCAGCGGCTGGAATTGCTGGATCGGCGTCTGGATGAGAAAGAACTAGAGAGAGTGGTGCACAACGCGGATGTGGTTCTGGACGGCAGCGACAATTTTGGCGCACGTTTTGCTGTTAACGCCGCCTGCGTGCGTACCCGTACACCACTGGTCTCCGGCGCCGCGATCCGCTATGAAGGTCAGCTCATCGTATTCGATACGCGCGATGCAGACAGTCCTTGCTATGCCTGTCTCTACCCGGAAAGCAGTGAAGAATTGGAAAACTGCCGTAGTAACGGCATCCTGGCGCCGCTGGTGGGCATCATCGGAAGCCTAATGGCAGTGGAAGCCATCAAGCTCGTCACCGGCATCGGTCGACCACTCAGGGGCCGGTTATGGCGGCTGGATGCCATGAGTTCCGAATCATGCATCAGTCAAGTCAAACGGGATCCGGCCTGTTCCACATGTGGCATACGCCCATGACAGTGACCCCTGCGCATTTCCTCCCATTGATCGCCAACTCCCAAGTTGAGTGCCGCGCGTTGGATACCTATATCTACAAACACATCCCACTCACACGAGCGATGCAGGTCCATGCAGCTTCGCTGGATGCTCATGGACTCACACTCACTGCACCATTGGCCGCTAACCATAATCACCAGGCCAGCGCCTTCGGTGGCAGTCTCGCGAGCCTCGCCATGCTGGCTGGCTGGGGGCTGCTGTGGCTAGGCCTCGAGCACGGTCGTGACACCAACATCGTAGTACGCGATGCACACATGGAATTCCTGCGTCCGGTGATGGGGATTCTGAGCGCTACCTGCGCTCATCCAACGGCCGCAGCATGGGAGAAATTCCTGCACACGCTGGCTCGCCGACACAAGGCAAGACTGGATCTGAGAATTGCAATTAACTGTGAAAGAGTAACGTGCGCGCTCTGCGCAGGTCAGTTCGTGGCTTATTATGAACGTGGCAATGATGGCTGAGAACTCACCGATCAGCCTGCCGCGAACACTGGTAAACCTGCTACTGCGCGCGGCGCAGCTACACCCCTCGCAAGTCCGCTGGGGAATCATCAGCAGCCGGGAAGGTAATCCAGAACAGTGCTATCCGATGAATGGCAGTCCGCGCTCCGAGACACAAGCTTACGGCAGATTGCAGGAAACGCTCTCAGATGAAGGTGAACAGGTATGGGCTTTATATTGCTCAGCCCCGGCAGATAGCCAGGCGTCGAACGCTGATGAGGTGGCGCGTTTTAATGCGCCGAGGTTTCTGGGCATTTCACTGGGCACCAAGGGCGTACTGCAACTTAGGGGTTGGCAGATCGAGGACGGCCAGCTATGGGAACGCGAAGTCGCCGTCCGCGAAGACTGAAATTTAAATCAGTGGCGTGCCTCCGAAACCGGCAAGGCTGATGGCGTGCTGAATAATGCCGCCACATCTACCTCATCGAAATCGTAACCGCGACCGCAGAATTCGCAGTCCACATGCACCTTGCCCTGTTCGCGCAGGATGCTATTCATCTCCGCGATACCCAGACTGCGCAGGGTGGTCTCGATGCGCTCGTGCGAGCACTGGCAACGAAATGCTACCGGTGAGGCCTCGAACAGCCGTACATCATCTTCATGATAGAGGCGCTGCAGCAATTGTTGTGCGGAGAGAGACTTAAGCTCATTCCTGGTGATGGTATCCGTCAACACTGTGACATGCTGCCAGGCATCCGCATCACGCGCGCGCACTGGCATGACCTGCAGCAACATACCCGCAGCGGACTCGTTATCCGCAGTCAGCCACAGGCGCGTCGGCAATTGCTCTGAACGCTGGAAATAGCCTTCCAGACAAGCCGCTAGTGTCTCACCTTCCAGCGGCACGATGCCCTGGTAACGCTCGCCATCGGCGGGCTCGATGGTGATGGCCAAGCGGCCGTCTCCCAGCAGTCGCTGCAAGCCTGAATCCGGCAGATCGCCCTGCCAACGTGCAAGCCCGCGCAGACTAAGCCGGCTGGTGCATTGCACTACCAGCAGATGCACCGGTCCGTTGCCGCGTACCTGCAGGGTGATGACGCCATCGAACTTGAGGGTCGTGGACAATAGTGCCATGGCAGCCATGGCTTCGCCCAGCAAAGCGCGTACAGGCAAAGGATAGTCCTGGCGTTCAAGCACCGCGCGCCAACTCGCGTCCAGGTGTACATGACGGCCCTGGATCGGAAGTTTCTCGAAGAGAAAACGCCGTAATGAATCGTGTTCCAGCATGCTGGTCCGTGATGGTTCAAAACTGAATGATTGCGACATGTCCCAATAAATGGAGCCAATGCCACAGCATTTCAAGTAGCGGAATCATCCGCTCGCAGCCAATCAAATAATCAACCCGCGAGTTTGCGCTTCAGGAGCTCATTGACCTGCTGCGGGTTGGCCTTGCCCTGGGTGGCCTTCATCACTTGACCCACAAAGAACGCGAACAGCTTGTCCTTGCCGGCACGGTAATCGCTGAGCTGCTGCGGATTAGCCGATATGATCTGGTCGATGATCGTCTCGATGGCAGTGCTGTCGGTAATCTGCTTCAAGCCTTTCTTTTCGATGATCGTGTCTGCGTCACCCTCACCCGCCCACATGGCCTCGAAGATTTCCTTAGCGAGTTTTCCGGAAATGGTGCCGTCGTTGATGCGCTTCAGCAAGCCAGCGAGCATCAAGGCAGTCACCGGACTCCGGGCTATATCCACGCTGTTCTGGTTCAGCGCTGCGGATAATTCACCCATGACCCAGTTGGCGCACAGTTTGGCTTCGTCACCGACAGCCTTCACCACCATCTCGTAGTAGTCCGCCAGTTCGCGGCTGGTAGTGAGTAATGCCGCATCATAACCCGACAGACCGTAGTTGTGCATGAAGCGCCGCTGCTTCTCATCCGGCAGCTCCGGCAGGGTCTTGCGCACTTCGTCGACGAACGATTCTGCAAACTCCAGCGGCAACAGATCCGGATCCGGGAAGTAACGGTAATCGTTAGCTTCCTCTTTGCTGCGCATGGGGCGGGTCTCGTTCTTCTTGGAGTCGTACAAACGCGTCTCCTGCACCACCTTGCCGCCGCCCTCGATCAAATCGATCTGCCGTTGCACCTCATAAAGGATGGCTTTCTCCACGAAATGGAACGAGTTGATGTTCTTGAGTTCTGCGCGGGTACCAAACTTCTGGTCGCCCTTGCGACGCACCGAGACATTGGCATCGCAGCGGAATGAGCCTTCCTGCATGTTGCCGTCGCAGATTTCCAGATAACGCACCAGGGAATGGATTTTCTTCATATAGGTTACCGCTTCTTTGGCCGAACGCATGTCCGGCTCCGAGACGATCTCCAGCAGAGGTATGCCGGCACGGTTCAGATCGATGCCACTGACGCCCTCGATACCCTCGTGCAGGGACTTGCCGGCATCTTCTTCCAGATGCGCGCGCGTGATGCCGATGCGCCGGCTGCTGCCATCCTCAAACCCGATCTCCACACTACCCTTGCTGACCACTGGCAGCTCGTACTGGCTGATCTGGTAGCCCTTGGGAAGATCAGGATAGAAGTAGTTCTTGCGGGCAAACACCGACCGAGGCGCGATGCCAGCGCCGATAGCCAGACCGAACTTCACCGCCATGCGCACCGCTTCCTGGTTCAGCACCGGCAGTACCCCCGGATACCCCAGATCCACAAGACAGGCCTGGGTATTGGGCTCCGCACCAAAAGCGGCGGATGCGCCCGAGAAGATCTTGCTCTTGGTCAGCAGCTGTGCGTGAATCTCAAGACCGATGACTGTTTCCCATTCCATATATCGATCGCTCTGTGTGGTACCTGAATGACTATCTCCGCACTCTCAGCGTTTCACTCAAATCCTTTTGGAATTTTTGAATGCCAATCAGTCTCCTGCTGATAGTGGTGCGCCACCGACAGTAGCCGGGCTTCGTCGAAATAATTACCGATGATCTGCAGCCCCACGGGCAGTCCATCCGCATATCCCATGGGGATGGAGATGCCCGGCAAGCCGGCGAGATTGACACCGTTGGCATAGATGTCGTTTAGATACATGGTGATGGGATCGTCGGTCTTCTCGCCGAGACCGAAAGCCGGTGTGGGTGTAGTTGGTCCCATGATGACATCCACTCCTTTAAAGGCCTCGAGGAAATCCTGGCGTATGAGCGTGCGGGTCTGCTGGGCCTTAAGGTAATAGGCATCGTAATAACCGGCAGACAGCACATAGGTGCCGGTCATGATGCGGCGTTTCACTTCCGCGCCGAATCCTTCACCACGGGAACGGGTGTACAGATCCAGCAGATCGACCGGGCTCTCGCAGCGATAACCGAAGCGCACACCATCGAAACGCGACAGGTTCGAAGAACATTCAGCCGGCGCCACTACATAATAGGTCGGCACCGACAACCAGAAATTCGGCAGGCTGATGTCTTGCACTTCGGCGCCCAGCTTCTTATATAGAGTGAGTGCCGCATGCACGGCTGCGCCTACTCGCGCATCCAGTCCCTTATCGAAAAATTCTTTCGGCAAGCCGATGCGCAGGCCCTTGAGTGGCCGCTCGAGTTCCGCAATGTAATCCGGAACCGGTCGCTCCACGCTGGTGGAATCCCGCGGATCAAAACCAGCCATCACACCCAGGAGCAATGCCGCATCTTCCGCGGTATAGGTGATCACACCAGCCTGATCGAGACTGGAAGCGAACGCGATCATGCCGTAGCGCGATACGCGACCGTACGTCGGTTTGATACCAGTCAGTCCGGTGAGTGCTGCCGGTTGGCGGATGGAACCACCGGTATCGGTACCGGTGGCTGCGGGCGTAAGCCTAGCCGCCACCGCCGCTGCCGAACCTCCCGATGAACCACCGGGCACGCGCTTCAGATCCCAGGGGTTTTTCACTGGCCCATAAAAACTGGTTTCACTGGACGAGCCCATGGCGAATTCGTCCATGTTGGTCTTGCCCAACATCACCATTCCGGCCGTCTTTAGACGTTCCACCACCGTGGCATCGTAAGGCGAGACGAAATTGTCCAGCATCTTCGAGCCGCAACTGGTCTTCACGCCGGCAGTGCAGAAGATGTCCTTGTGGGCCAGCGGTATGCCAGTGAGCGGTCCGCTGCGGCCGCGTTGGATGCGGGCATCTGCGGCGCGCGCTGCAGCCAGCGCGTCCTCTTTCAGCACTGTGACAAAAGCATTCAGCTGCGGATTGAAACGCTCGATGCGCGCCAGATAACCGCGGGTAAGCTCCTCGCTGGAAATTTTGCGCGCTTTCAGGTCACGCGCCAGCTCTGCCAGTGTCTTGGTGTGCATTCCCATACTATGAAATACGCTGATGAAATGCGGCGTACGCGCCGCTGCTACTATGCGAAATTATTCGATCACCTTCGGAACGATGTATAAGCCGGCTTCCGCTTGCGGGGCATTCTTCTGTAACAGGTCGCGTTGATTGGTTTCGGTGACCGCGTCCTCCCGCAAGCGCTGGCTCATATCCAGCGGATGCGCCATGGGCGCCACGCCGCTGGTATCGGCTTTTTCCAGTTGTGCCACGAAATCCAGGATGCGTGACAGGTTGTCGGCGTAGCGCGGTATATCGTGCTCGCTGACGGCAAGACGCGCCAAGTGCGCGATGCTTCTAACCTCATCCGGGGTAAGCGACATGCTTGGCTCCCATGAATCCATGGACCGAATTTCCGGGAAAAGCCCCGGATTTCAGTGAATTATCGCACAAACCGGCTTGCCGCCGCCGCTCGCCATTGTTAGAGTAGTGCGCCCCGAAACTCTCCCGAAACCGGGCCCTATTTCAAGCTAAAAAATCATGTTCAAGAGCCTGCGCGGATTTTTCTCAACAGACTTATCCATTGATCTCGGAACCGCCAATACGCTGATCTACATGCGTGGCAAGGGTGTGATCCTCAACGAGCCCTCGGTGGTCGCCATTCGTGAGGAACCCGGCCGCGGCAACAAGGTGATCGAGGCCTATGGTGCTAACGCCAAACGCATGCTGGGCCGCACACCCGGCAACATCGTGGCGATCCGTCCCATGAAGGACGGCGTGATTGCCGATTTCACCGTTACCGAACAGATGCTCAAGTACTTCATCAAGAAGGCCCATGGCAACCGCTATTTCCGGCCCACGCCGCGGGTACTGGTGTGCGTGCCCTATGGCGCCACCCAGGTGGAACGCCGCGCTATCCGCGAGTCGGCTGCCGGTGCCGGAGCCCGCAAGGTCTACCTCATCGAGGAACCCATGGCTGCCGCCATCGGCGCAGGTTTACCGGTGCACGAAGCCAAGGGCTCCATGGTACTGGACATCGGCGGCGGAACCTCCGAGGTGGCGATCATTTCACTCAACGGTATCGTGTATGCGGCCTCGGTGCGCATCGGTGGCGACAAATTCGACGAGGCCATCATCAGTTATATCCGCCGTAATTATGGCACCCTCATCGGCGAGGCTACCGCGGAACGCATCAAGCATGAGATCGGCTCCGCCTATCCGGGCAAGGAATTGCGCGAACTAGAAGTGAAAGGCAGGAACCTATCGGAAGGCGTGCCGCGCAGTTTCGTGCTCAACAGCAATGAAATCCTTGAAGCCCTGCAGGAACCCCTGGCCGGCATCGTCGGGGCGGTCAAGGCCGCCCTGGAACAGACACCGCCGGAGCTTGGCTCGGATGTGGCTACCAACGGCATGGTGCTCACGGGTGGCGGTTCACTGCTGCGGGATATTGACCGGCTGCTGAGAGAGGAAACCGGGTTGCCGGTGATACTCGCCGATGACCCGCTCACCTGCGTCGCCCGCGGCGGCGGCAAAGTGCTGGAATTAATCGATGAATACGGTCCGGAAACCTTTGCCGTCGAATGACGGATTTAGAGTATTACCCGGACACATCCTGGAGGCTTAGCGGCTCACCGGCAGGGCCAAATCTGGGTCACGGCAGGTGTATTGCGGATGCGGTGGTCTGTCTGCACTCAATCTCGCCCCTGACAGGCCATCCTCAATCCGCCTACCGTGATCCAGGCTGAATCGACGTGTTCCCACTCCACCGCCCACAACGTGCACCCCGACTGTTCTCCAGCAATCCGGCGGGTGCACTGCGTACCTTGCTGCTCATTACGGTATGCATCGTGTTGATGTTCTATGACCATCAACGTGGTCATCTGCAAAAGATCCATGCGGCGCTATCCACGCTGGTTTATCCAGTGCAGGCCGCCGTGGATGCTCCCTACGCCTTGGCCAGCTGGGCAGCCGATAAACTCGCCCTGCATACAGCACTGGTGAAGGAAAACGCCCGCCTCAAACAGGAACTGCTAATTGCTGCTGTACAGCTGCAGCAAACGGCTGCATTGGAACAGGAAAACGCACGCTTGCGCCAACTCTTGCAAGCTGGCACCAAACTCAGCGGTCATGTGGTGGTCGCCACATTGCTGGCAGTGGATATGGATCCATTCCGGCATGTGATCGTGATCGATAAAGGTACGAACGCGGGTGTGTTTGAAGGACAAACCCTGCTGGATGCCACCGGTATCATCGGTCAGGTCATCCAGGCAGGGCCATTTTCGTCACGGGTGGCGCTGATCACCGACCCAAGCCAGGCAATACAAGTGGAGGTCAATCGTACCGGCCTGCGCACCCTCGCCATTGGTGGCGCCGATGTAGATAACCTTTCTTTGCCGTACCTCGCCAATAATGCCGATATAAAACCGGGTGATCTGCTGGTGAGTTCCGGCCTGGGTGGCCGCTATCCAGCCGGTTACCCTGTCGCTGTCGTTTCTCAAGTACGCCGTGATCCTGCGGAACCATTTGCAAGCGTGAGCGCACATGCGCTGGCGGATTTGAATCACGGCCATGAAGTATTGCTGTATTTTCCTGCACAGGCTCCGGTGCCAATGCCGAAACCGGAGGCACATGACACCAAAAAATTATCACGGAAAAAGTCGCGATGATGAATACCATTCGGCGCCGCGCCAACTGGGTCATCGTAGCCACCTATCTGGCGGCGTTGCTGCTCAGTATCTGGCCGCTGCCAGACTGGGCGGAGCCCTTCCGTCCCGCGTGGTTGATGCTGGTCACGGTTTACTGGTGCCTATTCTTGCCACACCGGGTAGGCCTGCTGGTCACGTTCGTGGTCGGTATCCTGATGGATGCCCTGACCGGCAGTCTGCTGGGCGAACATGCGCTGGCATTGCTGCTGGTGGCGTGGTTTACCCTCAAACTGCATCTGCAGATCCGTGTGTATCCCTGGTGGCAGCAGGCACTGACAGTATTGGGCCTGATGCTGCTCTATACCTTTGTACTCTTTTGGGTGGACGGCATGCTTGGCTATACCCAAGGTATGCTGTTGCGCTGGATGCCGGTATTGATCACTACGCTTCTTTGGCCTTGGGTAACGCAGCTGCTTAGGCTTCTACAACAGCGTTATCAGGTGAGCTGATGCTCGCCAAATGTATATATCGGTAATCCATGGCACGCATCCGCATCCGTAATGAATGGCTGGAACGTCACCAGTTTGCGACTCGCACCGTCATCGTCGCCATCATCGGGCTAGTCCTGTTGCTGGCGGTAGCGACGCGGCTTTTCTATCTGCAGATCATCAGCCATGCTTATTACGCCACCCTTGCGGAAGGCAACCGCTTGCGGACCGAACAGGTGACGCCCCCGCGCGGATTGATCTACGACCGCAACGGTGTGCTGCTGGCCGAAAATCGCCCCAGTTACGAACTGGATATAGTTCCAGAACAAGTCACGGACCTGCAGGCCACGATCGCGGCACTGGGCAGGATTGTGGATATCCGCCCCCAGGATCTGAAGCAGTTCAATGATCTGCTAAAAACCAAGAAGCCATTTCAGCCCCTGCCATTGCGGATTAATCTTTCTGATACCGAAATTGCGAGCTTCGCGGTGGATCGCCAGAATTTTCCGGGTGTGGATATCCGTGCCACGCTGGCACGTTACTACCCACTGGGTCCGGTGACTTCACATGTGCTGGGTTATACCGGCATTATCAGCCCCGATGAACTCGCCAAGCTGGATCCGGAGCAGTACAACAATACCTCGCAGGTGGGTAAGGTTGGCATCGAGGGGTCTTATGAGAGTTTGCTGCACGGCTCCGTAGGTATCCGTCAGGTCGAAACCGATGCCCAGGGCCGGGTAGTGCGGCAAGTGTCATACACACCACCGGTGCCAGGCAGCAATCTATACTTGAGCATCGATGTGCGCTTGCAGGAAGCTGCGGAAAAAGCCCTCGGCGATTACAACGGCGCAGTGGTGGCCATCGATCCGCGAAACGGTGAACTCCTGGCGCTGGTGAGCACCCCTTCCTTCGATCCTAATCAATTTGTGGGTGGTATTAGTCCCGGCGATTTCGCCAAGCTCAACACCAGCCCCGATCAGCCGTTGTTCAACCGTGCGCTGCGCGGTCAATATCCACCGGGCTCTACCATTAAGCCGTTCCTGGCACTGGCGGCACTCGATTATGGCGTGATAAATCCCTTCAAGGATTTAATGTGTCCCGGTTACTTATACATTCCCGGCAACCCGAACCCCTACCGCGATTGGAAACGCGGTGGCCATGGGGAAATCGACATGCCGGGCGCTATCACTCAATCCTGCGACGTATATTTCTATACTGTAGCGCTCAAGCTCGGCATCGACCGCATTCATGACTATCTGACCACACAGTTCGGCTTTGGCGAACCTACCGGTATCGACCTCATGGGTGAGCGCGTCGGGGTAGTACCCTCACCCGAGTGGAAACGCAAAAATCTGCATGCGCCCTGGTACCTGGGCGATCTGGTCATCGTCGGCATCGGCCAGGGTTATCTGCTGGTGACGCCCCTGCAGCTAGCCGACGGTGTGGCCGCAATTGCCATGCACGGCCAGCGCTTCGTACCGCATTTGCTGCATGCCATCGGTGATCCGCTTTCCGGCGTTATCAGTGACACTACACCGCGGGCTTTGCCGGCAGTGCAGGAATCCTACCCGAACGCCTGGAAAATCGTGATCGAGGCCATGAAGAATGTGGTGGCAAGCTGGCAGGGCACTGCCCATGGCATCAGCGTGGGCGCCCGCTACAGTATCGGCGGCAAAACTGGTACCGCCCAGGTGTACCGCAAACGCCTGGGTACTTTTGGCGAAGAGGATGAATCTGACATCCCTAAACAGTTACGCGACAACGCGCTGTTCATTGCTTTTGCCCCCGTGGACGACCCGCGGATTGCCGTAGCGGTGGTGGCGGAACACGGCGGTGGTGGCGCATCCACTGCCGCACCCATAGCGCGTAAAGTGATGGATGCCTATCTTCTGCAGGAAACCGGCAGTGTGAGTAAGCCATGACTTTTAGCGATGTCGCCTATTCACCAGGTCGCAGCGATCTGACCTTCGGCGAGCGGCTATTACGGCGCCTGAACCTGGACGGACCGCTGTTGCTGGCGTTGGTGGCATTAGCGCTCATAGGACTGGCGATACTCTACGGTGCCAGCAACCAGGACCCTGGCATGGTTTACCGTCAGGCCGGACGCCTAGCATTATCCTTCGTCGTGCTGTTGGCAGTGGCGCAGATATCTCCACAGTTTCTGCGCCTGTGGTCGCCGTGGCTGTTCGCCATCGGCCTGCTGCTGTTGCTGTTCACGTTGCATTCGGGCCATATCGGACGGGGTGCACAACGCTGGCTGAGCCTTGGCTTGGTGCGCATACAGCCTTCCGAAATCATGAAGATCGCGGTACCCATGATGGTGGCTTGGTATCTGCATGAGAAACCCTTGCCACCCAATTGGAAACAGCTGTTTCCGTTGGCTGCCATGATATTTATACCCGTGCTGCTGGTGGCTATCGAACCGGATCTGGGTACAGCACTCCTGATCCTCAGTGCCGGTGCTTTTGGCGTGTTCCTGGCAGGCCTGCGTTGGCGCGTAATACTTCTCCTGGCAGTGGCCTTAGCCATCATTACGCCCATCCTGTGGCACTTCATGCATGGCTACCAACGTGAACGCGTGCTGATCTTCCTGAATCCACAGCGTGATCCCCTGGGAGCGGGCTACCACATCATCCAGTCACAGATCGCCATCGGTTCCGGAGGACTTTTCGGCAAGGGTTGGTTGCACGGCAGCCAGTCGCAACTTGATTTCCTGCCGGAAAGTTCCACAGATTTCATCTACGCGGTGCTTGGGGAGCAGTTTGGTTTTATCGGTGTGCTGGCGCTGCTGGCGCTGTATGGCTTCATCATCGCGCGCGCACTGGTCATCGCGCTGCGCGCCCAGGATACCTACTCGCGGCTCCTGGGTGGCGCGCTGAGCATGGCCTTGTTTACTTATGTATTCATCAACAGTGGCATGGTATCGGGCATCCTGCCGGTGGTGGGCGTGCCATTGCCATTGGTCAGTTATGGCGGCAGTTCCCTGGTGACGCTGATGGCCGGCTTCGGGATGCTTATGAGCATCCATTCACACCGCAAGCTCGTAGCATCGTGATAGTACCGGCCCGATTTCTGTCCACATTTATAATCGTAACAGCGGGGTGTCTGACCGCATCCTGTGCCCGCAACGTCAGACCGCTCATACCCGCAGCGCAGGTTCAGACCTCGACTCAGACTCACACAAGCACCCAGGATTATAGCGCCCGTCCGGACGTGCAATCGTTCATCACCCGACTGGTCAAACAGGATGGATTCGAAAGGACATGGCTCGAGAAAACCTTTTCTGCTGCACAGAAAAACGATGCGATTCTCGCGGCTATCGCCAAGCCCTATGAATCAAAACCCTGGTATCAATATAAGGCGCTGTTCGTAAACGAGGCACGTGTCAATGCGGGGGTCGATTTTTGGGATGCGCACGCACAGGAACTCGGTAGTGCGCAGCAGCGCTACGGTGTACCGGCCTCAATCATCGTAGCCATCCTCGGTGTCGAGAGTTTCTATGGTCACCAGAAAGGCGGTTATCCGGCGCTGGATGCGCTCACGACCCTGGCTTTCGACTACCCACCACGCGCCACGTTTTTTCAGGACGAACTGGAACAATATCTGCTGTTATGCCGCGAACAATCCTTCGATCCGGCATCCTTGACCGGTTCGTATGCCGGCGCCATGGGCGCACCGCAATTCATGCCAGATAGTTATCGCCAATACGCAGTAACCACAGCTAGCGGCAGTCATCCAGATATCTGGAACAATTGGGCGGATATCATCGACAGTGTGGCCAATTATTTCCAGGTACATGGCTGGCATGCAGGCGGATTGGTGGCCTTGCCAGCAGCACTGCCAGCCAAAAACACAATACCATCAACGCTTACTCCCACCACAATTGACGCTTTGCGTCAGCAAGGCGTGGTGGTGAGCGCCGGCCTCGCCCCGGATACGCCGGCGATATTGGTTGCCCTGCAACTGGAAAATGACATTCAGTATTGGGTGGGTTTTGATAATTTCCGGGTCATCACCCAATATAACAAAAGCCCGCTGTATGCCATGGCAATATTCGACTTGAGTGTACGCATCGCAGAAATGCGTGCATTGGAGGGACACGATGCGCCACCCTGATTTAATTGTGGCATCAGTTATGGCCGCTATCGTTTGCACCATGACGGCCTGCGCGCAGTTTCCGACCCAGGACCATGGCCCCGCCAATCCGGTCGATGTATCGCAGGTTCCGAATGCGGTACCGCGCTATGAACCCAAAAGCGCCTATGGAAACCCCTCCGCATACACAGTGAACGACCAAACCTATCACGTCTTGCCCAGCTGCACGGACTATCATGAACGCGGCATCGCCTCCTGGTACGGGACTAAATTCCACGGCGGTCGCACCTCCGATGGTGAGACCTACGACATGTATGCCATGACCGCTGCCAGCAAGGTACTGCCACTGCCCTGCTACGTGCAGGTCGTCAACCTGGAGAACGGCAAAAACGTAATTGTGAAGGTAAACGATCGTGGGCCATTTGTGGAGAACCGCATCATTGACCTGTCCTATGCGGCAGCCGCTCGCATCGGCATGCTCGGGACAGGCACGGCACTGGTGGATGTGACCGCCGTGACGCCCGGCGAACCGTTGCCCACAGTCGGGCCCGGCAGCAATATCCCTGTGCCGAGCGGTGCTCCACCGGCGAGCGCCGCCAGTGGTGGTATCAGCAAGCCGCAAGTCTTTGTACAAGTCGGCGCTTTCGCCAATAGCAGTAATGCAGAGCATGTGCTGCAGCGCTTGCAGGTGGCAGCTGTCAAGCCGGCCTTTATAATCACCGAATCACAGGAAGGCATCACCTTCTATAAGGTGCGTATCGGTCCACTCCAAGATGTTAGCCAGGTGGATGCCCTCACCGGGCAATTACGCTCTCTGGGTTTTCCGGATGCCCAAGTGGTGATTCCTTAGCCCTGATGATATTTTCCATGCTTAGTCGCGTTAAAATTGCATCAACAGCCGGATTAATGTCCGCATTTTTATCAGCTCAGCTTGTCCCCGAGGTGCTCTCTTGAGAAGCCAGCGTTTTATTGCTCATACACTCAGCCTGCTTGCCCTGTGTGTAACTGTTACTGCCCAAGCAATCCCCATCCCATCACCTCCGCAGCTCAATGCCAAGAGTTATGTACTCATGGATGCCAACAGCGGCCAGGTCATTGCCGCCAGCAATCCGGATATGCATAACGAACCTGCGAGCCTGACTAAGCTGATGACTGTGTATGTTGTTTTCCATGCACTCAAGGACAATGTCATCCAACTGGATGAACCGGTGACTATCAGCGCCAAAGCCTGGCGCATGGGTGGTTCGCGCATGTTCGCGAGTGTCGGCAGCCAGGTGAGCGTGGAAAACCTGCTGCAGGGTTTGATCGTACAATCCGGCAATGACGCGGCTGTGGCACTGGCGGAAAAAATCGGTGGTACGGAAGATACCTTTACGGAACTCATGAACCAGTACGCTCAAAAGCTTGGCCTGAAAAACACCCATTACGTAGATGCTTCGGGCCTCACCAGCGATCCTGAGCATTACGTATCGGCGCTGGATCTAGCCATATTGTCACGCGCTATCATCACCGAGTTTCCAAACTACTATCGGCAGTTCTTTGCGGAAAAACAGTTCACCTGGAACAAGATCACCCAGCCCAATCGTGTGTCATTGTTGTTCACCGACCCGAGTGTCGACGGCCTTAAGACCGGCTACACAGAAAAAGCCGGTTATTGCATGGTAGTTTCCGCCTTGCGCAATGGCATGCGGTTGATCGCCGTGGTCATGGGCACACCCTCGGAAAAGGCTCGTGCCATCGACGATGAGGCGCTACTCAACTATGGATTCAATTTCTACGAAAGTCACAAGTTATATGTCGCCGGCACCACTATCGCCAACATCAGGGCCTGGAAAGGCGCGGGTGGCCATGTGCCGGTTGGCGTCACACATGATGTCTATGTGACCATCCCCAAAGGTAGCTACCCGCAACTCACCGCTTCCCAGCAAACGCCTTCGGGGTTAATTGCACCGATAGCGGCGGGCACAATGGCAGGCTCAATGAGCGTGTCCTACGACGGCAAAACTTTGATTGATATCCCGCTGTATACCTTGCAGGCTGTGCCCGAAGGCAATATTTTCCGGCGAGTCATCGACAGCATCCATCTGTGGTTCGTCAAAAAATAGCATGGCCACGCCACTCCCCAATGCCTATTTCAATGGTGCATTCCTGCCATTGAGCGACGTGCATATTTCGCCATTGGATCGGGGGTTCCTGTTTGGGGATGGCGTATATGAAGTGATACCGGTCTACCGGGGTAAACTCTTCCATCTGGATGCACATCTCAAGCGACTGCAGTACAGCCTGGATGGTATCCGTCTTCAGAATCCATACGCCAGTGCGCGCTGGACCATGCTACTCAATGATTTAGTGGCTATGAACGGCGGCGACAACCAGGCGCTCTATCTGCAAGTGACGCGCGGAGCTGATACCGGGCGTGATCATGGATTCCCATCAAACATACCACCCACGGTGTTTGCCATGTGCACGCCGCTTGCGGAGCTCCCAGCGACGCTCCTTGAGGATGGGGCAAAAGCCGTGACTCTGGAGGATATCCGCTGGCAGCGCTGCGATATCAAGTGTGTATCGTTGTTGGGCAATGTGTTGCTGCGCCAGACAGCCCTGGATCAGGGGTGTAGCGAAGCGGTGCTGATACGTGAGGGGCATGCCACTGAAGGTACTGCCAGCAGTCTTTTTATAGTGCATCAGGATGTGCTTATCACGCCACCCAAAAGTTCCGAGTTATTGCCCAGCATCACCCGCGACGTGATTGTGGAATTAGCTGCTCAGCACCAAATAGCATGCCGGGAAGCCCACGTTCCCATCGTACAATTACGCGCCGCACAGGAAATCTGGTTCGCGAGCTCCACGCGCGAGGCCTACCCGGTGACAGAATTGGATGGGCACAAGGTCGGTGAAGGCCGGCCCGGTGATCAATGGCGACGGATGTATGCTCTGTTTCAACATCACAAGGCGGAGCAAATAGGCAGTTGATGTACTTGAATTTCCACATCCAACTCTATGCCTGATTCTGCAATGAAGTCCCCTTCTGCACCACCTGAGTCAGCACAAACACTCAAAACAGCGTCGCCGCTGACGTATCCCACTGCATTCCCCATCAAGGTCATGGGCAGAGATACGCCGGAATTCCACCAGACGGTAGCGGCAGTATTTTCTCGACATGCAGCCCCATGGGAGACATTGCCGGTAAGCCGCCAGCCAAGCAGTGAGGGGCGCTTCATCTCGCTAACCGTGACCATCGTTGCCGAGAGTCGCGCTCAACTGGATGCGCTCTACACCGAGCTTTCCGGCAGCGAACATGTGCTTGTGACATTGTGACTCACAGATTGCCGCTGCTGAAGGATATGGGGCGTGTCGAATACCTGCCCACCTGGCACGCCATGCAGCGCTTCACCGAGGACCGCGATGCCGGCACACCCGACGAGATCTGGTTTCTGGAACATCCGCCGGTATTCACCCTCGGACTGGCGGGCAAGATGGAACATGTACTGGCACCCGGAATTATTCCGGTGATCCATATTGATCGCGGTGGCCAAGTCACCTATCACGGGCCTGGCCAGTTGGTGGTGTATCCACTGATAGACCTCAAGCGCCTAGGACTGGGTGTGCGTGCCCTGGTCGAAGCCATTGAGAACAGCGTCATCGCTACGCTGAATGATTTTGGCATTGCAGCAGTCTCGAAACGCGAGGCGCCTGGGGTGTACACCCACGATGGCCGCAAGCTTGCGTCGCTGGGCCTGAGGGTGCGCCATGGGTGCAGTTATCACGGCCTGGCGTTCAATATCGCCATGGACCTGGAACCTTTCTCACGTATCAATCCCTGCGGTTACACCGGTCTGCAGATGTCTCAGGTGAGCGCACTGGGTGGGCCCAAGGACATGTACGCAGTTTCGGCACGGCTCAAACCGCACTTACTCGAATATCTGGGTTACAATAAAAGCTGAATCTTCAGATTCCAAGCGGTGTCAGTGCCGCACCCCACATAGGATTTCTTGTGAGCGACATCCCTGCCGCGCGTCCGCGGTTACAGCCCGGCAAGAAGCTCAGTGCCGCTGAGAAGATGGCGCGCATCCCGGTCAGGATCGAACCCACGATCACGCCCCTGCGCAAACCCGCATGGATCCGTGTGCGTTCCTGGGCAACGCCGGAAGTGGCACGGCTCAAGCGGATACTGCGTGATAACCATCTGCACACCGTGTGTGAAGAAGCTTCCTGCCCCAACATCGGCGAGTGCTTCGGCAAAGGTACCGCCACCTTCATGATCATGGGCGATATCTGTACGCGCCGCTGCACTTTTTGCGACGTAGCCCATGGCCGTCCTCGCGAACTGGATACGGAAGAACCGCTCAACCTCGCCAGGACCATCAGGGACATGGGTTTGCGCTACGTGGTGGTCACCTCCGTGGATCGGGATGACCTGCGTGACGGAGGTGCCGGTCATTTTGTTGCCTGTATCCAAGCTATACGTGAGCTCAGTCCATTGACGAAAATCGAGGTGCTGGTGCCGGATTTCCGTGGCCGCATGGATATGGCGCTGGCGCTCATGCATGACGCGCCACCGGATATCTTCAATCATAATCTGGAGACCGTGCCGCGTATTTACCGGGAAGTACGCCCCGGTTCCGATTACCAACACTCACTGATGCTGCTCAAACGCTTCAAGAAAGCGCATCCTGAGATACCGACGAAATCCGGAATCATGCTGGGGCTTGGCGAACAGATTTCCGAAGCATTAAACGTGATGAAGGATCTGCGGACCTGTGAAGTAGACATGCTCACAGTGGGCCAATATTTGCAACCCAGCCGATTTCACCACCCGGTTATCCGCTATGTAACGCCCGAGGAATTCAAACAGATCGAAACTGAAGGCTATGCGCTTGGTTTCCAGCACGTGGCCAGTGGGGCGCTGGTGCGTTCGTCCTACCATGCTGACCACCAGGCTCAAGGCTTGATGCGTTCTGCCTAATGCCATAATGAGTTTCATTGCACGCATGATAATCTGATTTAGATTTCAACTGCATAGTGTGTATAGAAGCTGTTATATAGCTTTAAGCTAGCGTGAATATCAGGAGCATAAAACCAGCATGATTCCGATTTTTAAAAAACTGCCGATACCTTTCATACTCCTGATAGTCTCGAGCTGCGGCGGTAACAGTTCGGCGATAAACAACCCTACAATTACATTGGTTACCCCGGTGTCGACTGTGATCGCTGCCGGTTCAACCTTGCAGCTGCAAGCCACGGTCGGCGGCAGCAACAACACCACCGTGCTCTGGTATGTGAACAATGTCCCCGGCGGCAATAGCACTGTGGGGACCATCACTCCGCAAGGGCTCTATACAGCACCTTATATTCCCACCTCGAATGGCTCGATTCTCATCAGTGCATCTCCCCAGGTCTACCCGGTGATTAGCACCTCAATACAAATCGGTATCACCTTTGCCAATGTTTCACTGAGTGGAAATTATGTTTTCAGCATGAGCGGTACCGAATCCGGGAGCCCCTGGATAGCCGCAGGCAGCTTTACGGCTAACGGCAACGGCACCATCAGCAATGGCACCGAGGACATCAATGGGCCGGCCGGTGTTTCGACAGCATTGCCATTCAATGGCAGCTATCTTATTAATGCCAACGGGCAGGGAGTCGCTACTTTTACCAGTGCACAGGGAAGTGTCACGATGGAATTTACCTTGAATACCCAGGGACAATCGGTGGTGATGCGCACTGATTCCGGTGACATCGCTACCGGCACATTTTATCCACAGCTATCTACGGCTTTGACGCTTACCAGCCTGAACTCTGCGTATGTCTTCAGTTTCGCAGGCACTAACCCATCCAGGTCTCTCCTGAATGTCGTTGGTTATTTCAATACCAATGGCTCTTCCAATCTAACAAATGCGCAAGAAGATCTGAATGATGGCGGTACGACGACCAATCAGGCGTTTAGCGGCTCGTATACGATAGTCAACAATGGCCGTGGCACGGCCACGTTTACCGATTCGACCGGCACCCGCAGCTATGCTTTCTACATCGTCGCGCCTACCCAACTCCAATTCGTCGAGATTGATAATTTGGGTTATCTGAACGGTACAGTGTTTCAGCAGCAATCAATCACGCCTACTACTGCGCTCGCGGGAGGCTATGTGTTTTATGCCTCAGGGATCAATGGCACTGCGGCCTACGGTACTGCGGGTGGTTTCTTCACCAATACGACTACTTACGGGAACATCAGTTCAGGAACCGATGACATTAATAATGCTGGGACTAATCCGACTAATCCTACACTGACCGGCAGCTTCACCACCGGCACAAGCGGGCGGGGTACCATCACCCTAACAGGCGGCAGCGGCACGACCAACTACGTCTATTATTTCATATCACCTGATGCCGCTGTTCTGTTAACCACCGATAGCGGTATCAATGCGAGTGGGGAATTATTCTTGCAATCTGGCGGATATTCCACCTCCGCCATATATGGAAGTTATACATTCACGCAATTAAGCCCCGTGAGCTTCCTCCCGCCCTCGGCAGCAGTCGGCATACTCAATTTTAACGGCGATGGCGCGATAGCCGGTTTTCAAGATACAAATATTAATGGTGTCAGCTCTGGACAACAGTCCGTCACCGGTACCGACACGGTGACAGGCGTAACAAACGGCGCGTCGACCCGCGGCTTAGCCATGCTCACCACCAGCGACGGAACAATTACAAATTATGCTTTTTACCCGATCTCAGGCGGCTCGGTGATCATGTTGGGTGCCAGCGCCTCACTGGTTGTGGCAACACTGGTTAGTCAATATTGACGGATACCAGCTGCAGGTATTGCAGTGTGCGAATGCAATATTTAGCAACAACACGATCCTCGTAAATGCAGAAGCATGCAAAGTGGCGGATAATATCCGTTCAAGTTAAGGAGCGCCGATTCCCAATGTCGCTGAAAACAATTGCTATCTTTGTTGTCATGTGCATTAGCCTGCTGACTGAGGGCTGCGGCAGCAGCTCGAGCTCTTCCAGTTCCAGTAATACGACCGTGATCCTGCAAGTCGTGCCAGGGCCATGGAAGGGAACCTATAATCTCAACGGTAGCAGCAACATACCCGTGACCGGCACCGTGGCGGCCGGTGGTTTCGGCTATTTTGCCGACAACGACGGCAACGTGTTCCTGGTGGAGAATGTGCCCGAAGAATCACCTTTCTCCAGCATTGCTATTGCGACTGCCCCATCGGGACAGACTTTTCCGGACGGTAACAGCGTCGATACATTCTCTGTCAATGGCAACTATGTTTCGACAGCCACCTCAACGAACATGACGGGCTCCCTTACGGGGATCGATCCCAGCAGCTATGTATCCTATATTGGCTACGCAACTACCGGCGTGAATGGCAATTTCACTCTGGATTCCACTGTGCCCTATACGGGGACTCCGTCTATCGCCGGCTTGCAGGGCCAGTGGAATGGTTATTACACTGGCAAGACGTCTACCTCGGCAGATATCACAATCAACGCGGATGGCATTTTCAGCGGCAACGATGGCTACGGTTGCAGCATCAGCGGCAGCCTTGTGCAACAGGACCCCGGTACCAATACATACTTTGTGAACTATGTAAGCAGCGGCTCAGGTTGTCCTGGCGACATGAATGGCTTGGCTTATGAAAGTACGATCGATGTATCAGGTGATTTTAGTGGCGCGGCCGGGACTTATTTCTATATGGGGCTATTCGGCCCGAACGTGGCGTACAGCGCGGAGTTCAAATTGTGAGAATACCCAAGCTGCGTGGTGAGCAGAAGTGAACTTCAACTATTACTTAATACAAACGTCGTCCAAATATCAAGTCATCACTCAACATTTTCAAGCGTTTCGATAGTTCCCACGTCACTCCACTTTCCAGAATAGAATTCACCGCTGACCTTTTTATCGCGCATGGCCTTTTGCCACAACGGCAACATCGGGAATTTCCCTGGGCTACAACCATTGAAAAACAGCGGATCGTGAATGCCGATTCCGCTATAAGTGAGACTTGGAATACCAGCAGCAAGCAAGCGTCCATCGGCTGAAAGATGAAAATCCCCCTGCGGATGATCTACAGGATTCCCGACTACGATCAGATGCGCAAGATCACCCGGTTTGAGTGCTGGCTCCAATCCTCCAAAGGGGAAATCTGTATAGATATCGCCATTCACAACCAGGAATGGCTCACTCCCAAGTAACGGCAGTGCGTTTAAGATCCCGCCGCCAGTATCCAATGCGCCGGGCGGTTCCTCGGAATAGCGTATTTGTACGCCATAACGTGAACCATCACCCAGATGACTTTTGATCTTGTCTCCCAACCACGAAATGTTGATCACGATATCCGTGAAACCGACAGACTGCAGTCGTTCCAGATGATGGACAATCAACGGCTTGCCATGCACGACCAGCAACGGTTTTGGCGTTCTATCCGTAAGCGGTCGCAGGCGTTCACCACGACCGGCGGCCAGGATCATCACTTTCATGTCGCAGCCGTGGCTTTCTGGGCGCGGCTTTCTACTGAGTCTAGTAGCAATAACAAAGGTGTGAATTCCTTGTAAAGCTTGCCAGTCTCGCGCACATAGTTCAGGAATCGGGGTGTATCTTTCAGATAGCCGGACTTACCATCCCGGTAGTATATGCGTGCAAAAATACCCAGTACCTTGAGGTGTCGTTGCAGACCGATCCAATCGAAGGCACGCTGGAACTCCGGTGATGCCTGCACCGCCAGTCCCGCCTCTCGCGCCAGGTGCCAATAGTGGTTTCGCCAGGCATCCACTTGTTGCTGTTTCCAGGAAATGAAGGCATCCTTAAATAAGGACACAACATCGTAAGTGATTGGGCCATACACGGCATCCTGGAAGTCCAACACACCGGGATTCGGTGTACTCAGCATCAGATTGCGTGGCATGTAATCGCGATGGACATAGGCCCTGGGCTGGGCAAGGGCGCTGTCTTCCAATAATCTAAAAGTGGTATCCAGGAGTTCATGTTCCACATCGGTCAGTGTGATGTTCAGATGGCGCAGGACATACCACTCCCTGAACAACTCCAATTCCTTGTGCAGCAGAGCTCGATTATAAGCCGGCAATACTCCAGGCCGGCTGGCCCGCTGCCATCTAATCAATGTACTTATAGCATCTGTCATCAAGGCATCAGCATTGTCCGCCTTGAGCACATCCAGATATGTTTGCTGTCCCAGGTCGCTTAGCAGCAGAAATCCCCGCACCAGATCCTCCGCCAGTACCTCGGGTGCGTGCACGTTAGCGTCCTTCAACATGCGGGCGATGCGCACAAATGGCCGGCAATCTTCGTGCGGGGGTGGCGCATCCATCACGATATAGGACTGGGTCCCCGTCACGATGCGAAAATACCGCCGAAAACTGGCGTCGACAGAAATCGGTTCCAGACTCAGCGTTCGCAGGTGCAATGCTTCCGCCGCCCAGATACGCAGTTGCTCAAACCTTTCCGGCATCCCAGCGTACTCCCATGGTTTGAACAGGTTATGAAAGTGTGCGATTGTACCCCGCGTTGCATACGGTTCTGGAGTCTGTTGGTGAATGTGAGCCGCGCGCTTATCCTCTCTGTCGCACTGCTCGCCTCCGCGCCGCTGCTTGCCGATACTCCACCTGGGACCATTGGCTATAACCAATGGGCAACCTGCTCAGCCCTGCCGCCTTCCACGCTAATTACTGCCGCACCCGCCGCCAGCTCTATTAACCCACCTACGCATGTGGCTGCCGATCAACTCACCGGCTACTTGCACGGCGAGTCATTGCTAACCGGCAATGTCCTGGCCATCCAGGGAGACAGGCAAATGCTCGCTGATAGCATGCGCTATAACAGCGTATCTGGCGACACCCACGCGCTAGGCGATGTACATTTCAGGTCGCCAAACATCGTGTTACGCGGTCCTTCCGCGGATTACAACTTCAACAGCGAGAGTGGCTTGTTCAACGATGCCGAGTTCGTTCTGCCTCAGCGTCATGGCCGCGGTACGGCCAAGATTCTGAAAGTCCTGGACGAAAATCATGACCTACTCACAGACGTACATTACACCACCTGCCCCGTCGGTAGTCATGACTGGATGTTGAATGCCCCCGATCTGGAATTGGATCAGACCACCAATACCGGCGTGGGACATAACGTCACCGTTGATTTCTTTGGCGTGCCCATATTCTGGACGCCCTATATAAACTTCCCATTGAATGATGAACGCAAATCCGGATTTCTGGCTCCGTCATTTGGATTTGACACTCTGTCAGGCTTTGACATCACAACCCCATACTATCTGAACCTGGCACCTAACTATGATGCCACATTGAGTCCACGCATCATCAGCAAGCGCGGCTTCGATATGGGCGGTGAATACCGTTATCTGACCGATAGCAGTAATGGATTACTCGATTTAAACTACCTGCCACACGACCAGATCGCAGACCAGGAACGTGGACTGGTGAATTACTCTGATCTCACCAAACTGGGGCTCGGATGGAATTTCAATGGCGCTTACAATTGGGTATCGGATAACCTGTACTTCCAGGATCTGGGTGATAGCCTAGCTGTCATATCCACGACGACCCAGGAACGCCATGCTGCCATCAGTTATGGCTTGCCGGATTCGAACTGGACGTTCATGACCCAAGTGCAGGAATGGCAGATTGTCGATCCCACTGTCCTGCCTTCCGAATATCCTTACAAACGTCTTCCACAGACGGTGCTCAGCTGGCAAAGCGACCCCAGCAGCAATGGACCGCAATATGCGTTCAACAGTGAGCTGGTGCAGTTCCAGCAGGACGAGGAGATCGGCGCCCTGCGTATGGATATCAAACCAGACGTCAGTTATACCTTTGGCAATGCTGGTTATTACTTCACGCCTACCGCGGCGATGCGACTAACCGAGTGGGATCTCAACCAGAATGTACCGCCTGGCACCGAGTCACAACTTTCCCGCGCCACTCCCATCATCAGCCTCGATAGTGGGCTGTTTCTGCAACGGGATGTGGGTAACAGTGGCAACTATGTGCAGACTCTGGAACCGCGGCTTTTTTATCTGTACGTGCCCTATCGCGATCAATCACAGATTCCGATCTTTGACACTATACAACCACAGTTCAACTTCCTGGAATTATTTAGTGATAACAGTTTTGTCGGGGCTGACCGTCAGAGCGATGCCAACCAGTTAAGCTATGCCCTGACCAGTCGTCTATTGGATACCTCCGATGGCTCACAGTTGCTGGAGGCGGATATCGGTCAGATTCGCTACTTTAGCAACCGTGACGTGCAGTTGCCCGGAGTCGCGCCACAGACCTATCTGTTTTCCGATGTGATTGGCGATCTGACGTTAAACATCAATGACAACTGGTCCGCCATGTATGATCAGCAATGGGACCCCACCACGCGCCAGACGGATGTGGCTTCGATCGGTGTCCAGTACCATCCAGCATTTCACCAGGTGATCAACCTGGCATACCGCTATAACCGGTCACTGGACCTGAAACAGACCGATCTGTCGTTCGCCTGGCCTCTCAGCACCCACTGGAGCATGGTAGGCCGCTGGAACTACGATGTGCAAAACAAAGTCACACTGGAGAGCTTTGAAGGGTTTGAGTACGATAGCTGCTGCTGGACCTTCCAGATAGTGCACCGCAACTACATCACCCAGTTGGGTACTCAATCCGGCACCCAGACAGGTCAAACGAACTCCATGTTTTTCTTCCAGTTGCAACTCAAGGGTCTTACCACTATCGGACGCCACCTCGAGGATTTCCTGCAAAATGGTATCCTAGGCTATTCCGGTTCCACCCAACCACAGTAATCAAGGTTCCCACTGCATGCAGATTTCCGCCCTCCGATTTACCGCGGTGCTGTCCGCCGCCCTGCTGCTATGTCAGGCCTGTGCTTCCACACCCAAGCCCAATCCAAACATCAGCCCGACCGCGGTCATGAACCCAGCACCCGCAGCAGCTAGTGTCACTGCCGCGGCCATCGCCAAAGCCTCCTCAACCGGGGTTCTGCTGGACCGGGTGGTGGCAGTGGTAAACGACCAGGTCATCCTTCAGAGCGAGCTGGACGTGCGGGTGGCTGCCATCACGAGGCAAATCCAGGCAGAGGGCACAACATTACCCCCCGAAAACATACTGCGCAAACAAGTATTGGATCAAACGATTATAACCAAGCTGGAATTGCAGCAGGCCGCCATCAAAGGGATTAGCGTGAGTGACGATGCTCTCAATCAGACCGTCAATCGTATCGCAGAACGCAACGGCATCACCTTCAATCAGCTGCCGGAAAAACTGCAGCAGTCGGGGATTAACTACGCGGATTTCCGCCAGGAGCTGCGCAACCAGCTCATCATCCATAACCTGCAGCAGCAACTGGTGAACGACCAAATGCACATCACGCCACGCGAGATCCAGGCCCAAATTGCGATGGATGCGGCCAACGGCAATGCCAATAGCCAATATCATATCTCGCAGATTTTGGTCACCCTGCCATTGGATCCGAGTGCCGCACAAGTTGCTGAGGCCCGCAAGAAAGCCCAGGATATCTATCAGCAGATTAAGAAGGGAGCGGATTTCGCCGCCATGGCGGTAGAGTACTCACAAGGTCAACAGGCACTCAAGGGTGGTGATCTGGGCTGGCGTAAAGGCTCCGAGCTGCCAACAATTTTTGCAGATGTCATCCGCCAGATGAAACCGGGTGACGTCACCGAACCCCTATCTAGCCCCAGCGGCTTTCATATCTTGAAACTGGATGATGTGAAACGCGCCGATAATAAAGTGCTGGTTAACCAAACACATGCCCGCCACATCCTCCTCAGACCCAGCGCCATCATGACGGATGCACAAGCGCAAGCGAAACTGGAGGACCTGCGCAAGGAAATTCTGAATGGCGCGGATTTTGCCAAGCTGGCCGAGAAATATTCTGAGGACCCAGGCTCCGCCAGCAATGGCGGTGATTTGGGCTGGCTGGATCCGGGTGCCACAGTACCGGAATTCCAGTCGCAGATGGACAAACTCCAGGTAGGCGAGATCAGCGAGCCATTCAAGACCCAGTTCGGCTGGCACATCGTGCAGGTACTAGGCCGACGCCAAGTAGACCAGACTCAGGAATACACACGCAACAAGGCCTATGAGGCCATCTATGCGCGTAAATCCGAGGAAATCATTCAGAATTGGACTACTGCGCTCAGGGGGTCGGCGTATATCGAAACCTTCCTGGATAAATAGCCAGGCCCTGCCAAATAAAAATGTCAGCTCAGCGGCAACGCATTGCACTCACTACCGGTGAACCGGCTGGCATTGGTCCGGATATCTGCATTCAACTTGCGCAATCCGCGCATGCTGTCGACCTCATCGCCATCGGTGATGCAGAGTTGCTACTGGCGCGCGCGCGCGCCCTGCAGATGCCGCTGATAGTCACGCCCTACAACCGGTCTGAAAGCAATCTACAACAGGCCGGCCAACTGCGGGTATTGTCGTTAAAAGCATCGGCGCCAGTAAGAACTGGCTCACCTGATCCCGCCAATAGCCGCTATGTTCTGGATAGCCTGGATCGCGCCGTGGATGGCTGCCTAAGTGGCGAATTTGATGCCATGGTCACTGCGCCGGTGCACAAGGGCGTTATCAATGAAGCCGGCATTCCATTCACTGGCCATACAGAATACTTGGCAGCACGCTGCAAATCCCGGGCCCCAGTCATGCTGCTTGCTACCAATAGCTTGCGCGTCGCACTGGCTACGACACACCTGCCTTTATCGCAAGTGCCAAGTGCGATAAGCCAAGCGATGCTGATGCGTACTCTGCGCACACTGCATGCCGATCTGCAAAAACGCTTTGATATTCAACAGCCGCATATTCTGGTATTGGGGCTCAATCCGCATGCCGGTGAAGGCGGTCATCTGGGTCGCGAAGAAATCGAAATTATCACGCCAGCCCTGGAGGCTCTGCGTACGCAAAATATGCATCTTACCGGTCCGGTGGCTGCTGATACTGCATTCAGTACCGAGCATCTGATGGGTGTGGATGCTGTGCTTGCTATGTACCACGACCAGGGATTGCCGGTACTGAAACAAGCCGGCTTTGGCCAGGCGGTGAACATCACCCTCGGCCTGCCCATCATCCGCACCTCGGTCGATCACGGTACAGCACTGGAGCTGGCAGGTACCGGTCGGGCGAAACACACCAGTCTCGAAGCCGCCCTCCGCATGGCCGTCGAATTGAGCCAGCGAAAGTGATACAACGCGACAGGTCAAGACCATTTCAAGCGCGCAAACGTTTCGGTCAGCATTTCCTGCATGATCGCAACGTCATCAACAAAATCCTGCTGGCCATCGATCCACAGCCGCACGATGTACTCGTGGAAATCGGCCCCGGCATGGGCGCCATTACCCTGCCGCTGCTGGAACGTTGCGGGGCATTGACCGCCGTAGAACTGGATCGCGACGTGATCCCTGCGCTACAAGCAGCCGCCAAAGACAAGGGTGATTTGCGTCTCATTCAGGCCGACGCATTGAAAACCGACTTTCATACTCTCACGCCAGAAGGATGCAAACTCCGGCTGGTGGGTAACCTGCCCTACAATATCTCCACGCCTCTGCTGTTTCACTGCCTAGACCAGATAGATGTGATTGCTGATATGCATTTCATGCTGCAGAAGGAGGTCGTGCAGCGCATGGCGGCACAGCCGGGCAGCAAGGATTATGGACGGCTCACGGTCATGCTGGCAGTGCGCTGCCGGGTGGAACCACTGCTCAACATTGGCGCGGGTGCATTTAAGCCGCCACCCAGGGTGGAATCCGCCTTCGTACGCCTGATACCCTATGCACAAGCACCGTTCCCTTTGGGCGATACTGCACGCTTTAAAACCCTGGTCAATCAAGCTTTCAGCCGGCGGCGCAAGACCTTGCGCAATGCTCTCTTGGGTCTGGTGGACGAATCCGCCATCCGCCGAGCTGGCTTGGACCCTGCGGTACGACCCGAAACCTTGAGCGCCGCCGATTACGCGCATCTGGCTGATGGTATATAACTCCCGAGACTGAGATGCTTGCAATAGGCGCTGTCAGAGCTTAAAACGTCCTATCCAGAAAATCAGGAAGTGCCGTATGAGCGTCTATAGCCAAGTCATGGTTGCCGTGGACCTGACCGAAGACAGTACTGCTGTGGCCCGCCGTGGGCACGCGTTGGCCACCCTTTGTGAAGCCAACCTGAGCTTTGTACATGTGGTGGAATTCATACCGGTGGATCCGGCCGGTGAAGCCCTGCTGCCGCCGCCCGTGGACTTGGAAGGTGAGCTGGTACAAGGCGCCCGCCAACGGTTGGATGCCCTTTGCGACAACCTGGGCCTGCAAAAGACGCGCCGTCGGGTGGAAGTAGGCAACATCAAGGCCGAGATCCTGCGGGTTGCAACTGAGGAACGGGCCGATTGTCTGGTGCTGGGCAGCCATGGGCGCCACGGTCTGGCACTACTGCTCGGCTCCACGGAGAAATCCCTGCTGCATAAGGCTCCTTGCGATGTACTGGCGGTGCGTTTGAGCTGAGCACACACCCATCTGTCATTAATTTACTGACAGCAAGCCGTTGGTTTTCGATAAAATAAGGCTTGCCAATCAAATCTCATGCCCTATCCATGATCGAGATGTCCATCAATAATATCCATGTGGATGTAGAAACAGCTTTTGTGCCGGCCCAATCGGACCCTGGCCAGAACCGCTTTGTATTCGCCTATACCATCACTATCCGTAATCAGGGCTCATTACCGGCCAAACTCCTGACCCGCCACTGGCTAATCACCGATGCCAACGGCAAGGTGCAGGAGGTACGCGGTGAAGGTGTCGTGGGCGAACAACCGCATTTGAAGCCCGGAGAAGGTTTTCGTTATTCCAGTGGCGCGATACTGGAGACTCCGGTGGGAGCCATGCAGGGTGCCTACCAACTGGTGAACGACCAAGGCGAACATTTCGATGCCCCCATAGCACCCTTCCGGCTCGCGGTGCCAGGCTTACTGCACTGATGGCAGTTTTCGCCGTCGGTGACGTCCAGGGCTGTTACGACGATCTGCAACGGTTGCTGGAGCGTCTTAACTTCAATCCGGAGGATGATACGCTGTGGTTAACCGGTGATCTGGTCAACCGCGGACCGCAATCTCTGGAGGTTTTGCGCTTCGTTAAGAGCCTGGGCAAAGGCGCCGTCTCGGTGCTCGGCAATCATGATCTGCACTTGCTGGCGCTTGCGGCCGGTATCGATAAACCCAAGCCCACCGACAGTCTGGATGCGGTGCTGACTGCTTCTGACCGAGATGAATTGCTGGACTGGCTGCGCCACCGGCCATTGTTACACCAGGACCAAGCCTTGGGTTACACGCTGATCCATGCGGGACTGCCGCCCCAATGGGATTCTGCGATTGCGCAAGCCTGTGCGAACGAACTTGAGTACGTGCTGCGTGGCCATGATTACCTGGAATTCTTCAGGCACATGTATGGTAACCGTCCAAATCGCTGGTCTGATGCATTGCAAGGTATGGAACGGTTGCGCTTCATCGTGAACTGCTTCACGCGCTTGCGTTACTGCACGCCGCAAGGCGCACTGGATCTGGCATCCAAAGGTGCCCCCGGAACACAACCTCAGGGCTACCTGCCCTGGTTCATGGTTCCGGAGCGCGCCAGTGCCGAATTGCACATCCTCTTCGGTCACTGGTCAGCCTTAGGCGAGATCAAGGGTCATAATGTCTATCCGTTGGATACCGGCTGTGTCTGGGGTGGAAAACTATCCGCCCTGCGGCTCGATGGTGACGACAGTGGTAGCTGGTATTGCGTGGACTGTCCCGGCGCCCGGGAGCAGGCTGAAACGCAGTACTTTAGAATCTGATTATGGCCAGCAGTACCTCCATCATGAATCTGCGCCTCGACGGCAAACAGGCACTGGTCTGCGGTGCGAGTCAGGGCATCGGTGCAGCTGCCGGTCGCGCCCTGGCGGAACTGGGCGTCAACGTCACACTGGTGGCGCGTTCGCGAGACAAGCTGGAAGCAATCCTGGCGCAACTCACCACCGGCAGCGGCCAGCGGCATGACTATTTCATTGCCGATTTCGACCAGCCGGAGACGCTCAAGACGGCGCTTGGCCTGTGGCTGAAGAATCACGCGCAGGCACATATCCTCATCAATAATTCCGGCGGCCCACCCGGCGGATCCGCCCATGCCGCGAGTATCGAAGAATATCAAAAAGCCTTCATGCGTTTCATGCTCTGCGGTCAGATGCTAGTGCAAGCGGTGCTGCCCGGTATGCAAAAATCAGGCTATGGTCGCATCATCAATGTGATTTCTACATCGGTGAAGGAACCTATCAAGGGACTGGGTGTGTCGAACACCATCCGCTGGGCAGTGGCAGGTTGGGCCAAGACCCTGGCCAGCGAGCTCGGACCTCACGGCATCACGGTCAACAACATCCTGCCCGGCTTCACCCGTACACCCCGAATCGCCAGCTTGTTCAAGGCGCGTGCGGAAAAAGAACAACGCACCGTCTCTGATATCGAAAAGGAAGCCATGTCACTGATCCCGCTGAGGCGGTTCGCAGAGCCTGAGGAGATCGCCGCCGCCATCGCCTTCCTGGCCTCACCTGCCGCGAGCTATATCAATGGCATCAACCTGCCGGTGGATGGTGGTCGTCTCCAAAGCCTCTAGCATGCAGAAACTTGCCAACTATATAGATGGTAAAACCCCCCCAGCGGCTTCGGGCGGCTGGCTTGAAGATTTTGAACCAGCCACCGGCCAGGTGTATGCGCATTGCCCTGATTCCGAAAAGGCCGATATAGACAATGCTGTCGCCGCTGCCCAGCATACCTTCCCGGCCTGGTCAGCCACGCCTGCGGCCGAGCGCGGCGAGAGGCTGCACAGACTCGCGGCGTTAATCGAACGCGATCTCGAAAAGCTGTCGCATGCTGAGAGCAAGGACTCTGGCAAACCCATCGCCCTCGCCCGCAGCCTGGATATCCCCCGGGCCGTAACCAACCTGCGTTTCTTTGCCGCCGCCGCCAGCCAGTTCGCCAGCGAATCGCATGCCATGGAATCCGGCGCCATCAACTATACGCTGCGCCCACCCCTGGGCGTGGTCGGCTGCATCTCGCCCTGGAACCTGCCGCTGTACCTGTTCACCTGGAAGATTGCTCCGGCACTCGCGGCCGGTAACTGCGTAGTGGCGAAACCTTCTGAACTTACGCCTATGACCGCCTATCTGTTCTCGGAACTCTGCATCGAAGCCGATCTGCCGCCCGGCGTGCTCAATGTTGTGCACGGCCTCGGGTCAAAAGCCGGTACGGCCCTGGTTGAACATCCGCAGGTGAAGGCTATCTCCTTCACTGGTGGCACCCGGACCGGCGCCGACATCGCCGCTCGTGCGGGACCCAAGTTCAAGAAGTTGTCACTGGAACTGGGCGGCAAGAACCCGACCCTGGTGTTCGCCGACTGTGATTTCGAAACCACGGTGTCGGAAACTGTGCGAGCAGCGTTCTCCAATCAGGGTGAGATCTGCCTGTGCGGCTCACGCATACTTATCGAACGCAGCCTGTATGCGCGCTTTCGCGACGCATTCGTGGCGCGCGCCCGTAGCTTGCGTCAGGGCGATCCAAAAGATGAGCGTACTGAACAAGGCGCGTTGATCTCCGCGGCACATCTGCAAAAAGTCATGGGATACGTCGAGCTCGCCCAGAAAGAGGGTGGAAAGATCCTGTGCGGAGGTCGGCGTGCAAAACTCGGCGGCCGCTGCGCCGACGGTTGGTTCGTGGAGCCGACAGTCATCGAAAACCTGGCGTCAGATTGCCGCACTAACCAGGAAGAAATCTTCGGCCCGGTGGTCACGCTGATTCCTTTCGACACCGAAGACCAAGCCGTTGCTTACGCCAATGGGACGCCTTACGGCCTCGCTGCCTCTCTCTGGAGCCGCGATATAGCGCGCTGCCACCGCGTAGCCGCGAGGCTGGAAGCTGGTCTCATCTGGATCAACTGCTGGATGCTGCGCGACCTGCGCGTGCCTATGGGCGGCGTGAAGCAGTCCGGTACCGGTCGTGAAGGCGGCTGGGAAGCCATGCGCTTCTTCACAGAAGCGCGCAACATCTGCATCAAGTATGAATAAGCGCAGCAAGATAGCATCCACCAACGCACCAGAGCCGGTCGGGCTTTATCCGCATGCGCGGCGCGTCGGTGATCTGCTGTTCCTCTCCGGTGTAGGCCCGCGCAAGCGCGGCAGCAAAGATATCCCCGGTGTGAAGCTCGACGCCCATGGAAATGTCCTCAGTTATGAAATCGAGGCCCAGTGCCATTCGGTGTTCGAGAATGTGCGCCTGATACTGGAAGATGCCGGTTCTGGCTGGGACCGGCTGGTGGACGTGTGCGTATTCCTCACCGACATGCGGCGCGACTTCGTCACCTACAACCGAATCTACGCCGAATACTTCAAAGATAACCAGCCCTGTCGCACCACGGTGGAAGTGACAGCGCTGCCGACGCCCATCGCCATCGAACTCAAATGCATTGCCACGATTGACTGAGATTTGGGGAGGACGCCATGAGCGCCATGAACGTACTCAATTTCCATAAATGGATCGACGACAACCGTCATCTGCTAAAGCCGCCAGTCGGCAACAAATGCGTCTATGACGGCGACTTCATCGTCATGGTGGTGGGTGGGCCCAATTCCCGCAAGGACTATCACTACGACGAAGGTCCGGAATTCTTTCATCAGATCGAAGGTGAGATGCTGCTGAAGACCATGCAGGGTGGCAGGCCGGTCGATTACCCTATCCGCGCCGGCGAGATATTCCTGCTGCCGCCACGCGTGCCGCATTCACCACAGCGTTTCGCCAACTCCGTTGGCCTCGTAATCGAGCGCAAGCGTCTGCCTGACGAACAGGATGGGCTGCTGTGGTTCTGCGAACGATGCCACAGCAAACTCTATGAGGAATACTTCAGACTGCTGAACATCGAGAAGGATTTCCCGCCGGTGTTTGACCGGTTCTTCGGCAACCTGGAGTATCGCACCTGCAAAAAATGCGGTGCCGTGATGGATGCGCCGGACAAGAAAAAATAACACATGCTGAAGATAGACATCCACACCCACATCCTGCCCAGCAACTGGCCGGACCTGAAGGAAAAATACGGCTACGGCGGTTTCGTGCAGCTGCATCACCACGGTCCAGGTTGCGCACGCCTGCTGAAAGACGGTGAATTTTTCCGGGAGGTGCAAGCCAATTGCTGGGATGGCGAGGTCCGGCTGCGCGAATGCGCTGCCCATGGAGTGGGCGTGCAGGTATTGTCCACCGTACCGGTGATGTTCAGCTATTGGGCAAAGCCCAAAGATACCTTGGACCTGTCCCGCCTGTTGAACGATCACATCGCCGGCCTGGTGGCAGAACACCCGCGCCGCTTCGTCGGCCTCGGCACACTGCCACTGCAATCACCGGAGCTGGCCATCCGCGAACTGCAACGTTGCATCCAAGAGCTGGGATTTCCTGGTGTACAGATCGGCACGCATGTGAACGGCATGAACCTGGACGATCCGCAGCTGTTTCCGGTGTTCGAAGCCGCCCAGGAACTGGGTGCTGCAGTCTTCGTGCATCCCTGGGACATGCTCGGCAAGGAGCGTATGCGCAAATACTGGACACCGTGGCTGGTGGCCATGCCGGCGGAGACCTCATTGGCCGTGTGCTCGATGATCTTCGGTGGCATATTCGAACGTCTGCCCAAACTGCGTGTGTGTTTCGCCCATGGGGGTGGTGCATTTCCTGCCACCCTGGGGCGCATCGAGCATGGCTTCCAGGTGCGTCCCGATTTGTGCGCCGTGGACAACAGCATCAATCCCGCAAATTATCTCGGCAAGTTTTATGTGGATTCATTGGTGCATCACGCGGGCATGTTGAACTATATGATCGATCTCCTGGGTGCGAACAGCATCGCACTCGGCAGCGACTATCCATTTCCCCTGGGTGAACATATGCCGGGCCAGCTCATCGAATCCATGCCGCTTGACACCGAGACCAAACAGCGGCTTTTGCATGGTACCGCTCTGGAGTGGTTGCGGCTCGATAAGGCGCAGTACCTGTGAATATCCTGCGTTTTGAAATCGGCAACCATCATTGCAGCGTGGACACGGCGCGTGGTGTATCGCTGGCGATACCCCTGCAGTTCGACGGTCCACAGCCCAACTTTTTCGCGGCACCCACCGCCAGTGCCGAAGCGCTGCAGACGGATGACTTCATCGGCGATACCCATCAGGGTGGCAGCTGCAATGTCAGCCATTACCACCTGGTCCCCCACTGCAATGGCACGCACACGGAATGCATCGGTCACGTGGTGGACGATGCCGCCACCGTGACCGAGCAGCTGCGTCAATCACTGCTGCCGGCCACCCTGGTCACGCTTGCGCCGCGTCATAACCTCATCGATGCGGCGCTGATCAAGATGAGCCTGCAGCATCATCCGATGCCCGAACTGCATACGGCCTTCATCATCCGCACCCTGCCCAACACCCGGGAAAAGCTCTCACACCGGTACGATGTTGTGCCGCCGGCGTATCTGGCTGAAGAAGCCGTAGGCTTGCTGGTGGCTGCCGGCGTCGAACACCTGCTGGTGGATCTGCCATCCCTCGATCCCATGCACGACGAGGGACGGCTGGCGGCACACCGCGCTTTCTGGGGCTTGCCCGCCAGCAGCCGACGCCTAGCCGATGCCAAGCGGCCGCGCGCCACCATCACCGAGATGATCTATGTGCCCGATCAGGTCAAGGACGGCTACTACCTGCTGGACCTGCAGATCCCGGCGTTCATGAGTGACGCTGCACCCAGCCGACCTGTAATCTATCCGGTAGAAATGAAATGATCTTCCGCACCGATGCCAAGTTCGCCGCTGAGATGGACCGGTCTGACCCGTTGGCCGATTATCGCTACAAATTTCACATTCCAACCTACGAGGATGGCGAAGAAATATATCTATGCGGCAACTCTCTCGGGTTACAGCCGAAAGCCACCGAACGTTACCTACATGAGGAACTGGAGGACTGGGCGCGTCTGGGTGTGAAGGGCCATTTCGCCGGACGCCGCCCATGGATGCCTTATCACGAACTGTTCAGCGAGCGCAGCGCGCGCCTGGTGGGCGCCGAACCGCTGGAAGTCATCAACATGAATTCACTCACCGTCAACCTGCACCTGATGCTGGTGAGTTTCTACCGGCCTACGGCAGCACGCAACCGCATACTCATCGAGCGCAGCGCCTTTCCCTCCGATCGATACGCGGTGGCATCCCAGATCCGTTTCCACGGCTTCGACCCGGACACCAGCCTGGTGGAACTCGCATCTGCCGGAGCCCTGCGGACACTGGATATAGATGAGGTGGAGGCCCTCATCCGTGCCGAAGGTGAGCGTCTTGCGCTGGTGATGCTACCGGGGGTGCAGTACGCCAGCGGCCAGGTATTTGATATGGCACGCATCACGCGCGCGGCCCATGCGGTGGGCGCGGTAGCCGGTTTCGACCTGGCGCATGCCGCCGGCAACTTGCCGCTGCAGCTCCACGATTGGGACGTGGATTTTGCCGTATGGTGCAACTACAAATATATGAATGCCGGTCCTGGTGCGGTAGCCGGCTGCTTCGTGCACGCGCGCCACGCCCGCGCGCTTGAGCTGCCGCGCTTTGCCGGCTGGTGGGGTCACGACAAGGCTACGCGCTTCCGTATGGGTCCGGAGTTCGTGCCCATGCCCGGCGCGGAAGGCTGGCAGATCAGCAACCCACCAATCCTGGCGCTGGCACCCTTGCTGGCGTCCTTGGAGATCTTCGATGACGTAGGCATGCCTAAACTGCGGGAGAAATCCCTGCAGCTCAGCGGTTATCTTGAATTCCTGCTGGACCAGCGACTGCCAGAAGCAGTTGAGATACTCACGCCGCGTAATCCTACCGAACGCGGTTGCCAGCTATCGCTGCGGATCTCAGGCAGCCACAGTCGTGCCAGGGAGATCTTTACGCGCCTGGAGCAGGCCGGCGTGACCGCCGACTGGCGCGAACCGGATGTCCTGCGTATTGCTCCGGTGCCGCTCTACAACACTTATGCCGACGTGTACCGCTTCGTGGACATCCTTGATAAGGTGGTCAGTGACGCGTTATAAAACGCGTACATTAACCCCGCACAAAGATAATTAAAAAATCGCTTTTGTCATTATGCATACTGATAAAGAGATTACATTGATTGGCGCCGGCCTGGCCGGCAGCCTGCTGTCCATCTTCCTGGCGCGCCGTGGTCTCCAAGTGACGGTCTACGAACGCCAGCCCGACATGCGGCATCACGACATCGCTGCCGGCCGATCCATCAATCTGGCCCTGGCCCAGCGTGGCATCCGGCCACTCAAAGAGGCTGGCATATTCGAACAGGTCTCGAAGCTCCTGATCCCCATGCGCGGACGCATGCTGCACGATGAGCAGGGCCACACGACACTGACACCTTACGGCCGTAAATCCACCGAAGTTATTCATTCGATCTCGCGGCCTGGTCTGAACAGATTGCTCATGAATGCCGCGCAGGCCGCGGGTGCCAACATACTGTTCCAGCAGCGTTGCGAGGACATGGATTTCGAAAATTCTACACTGACACTCAGTGATCAATCCGGCAAACAATATTCCATCAATGCCCACAGCGTGATCGCCACGGATGGCGGCGGATCGACGCTACGCCAGGCCCTGGTGAAACGGCTTGGCGTCAACGTGGTGGAAGATATCCTGCCCCACGGTTACAAGGAACTCGCCATCAACGCTGGTGCAGACGGCCACCATCGTTTGGATCGCGAAGCCTTGCACATCTGGCCACGCGGCGGTTACATGCTCATCGCCCTGCCGAACCTGGACGGCAGCTTCACGGTGACCTTGTTTTTGCCCATGCAAGGCGACCCCAGTTTTGCTTCCCTGGATAAGCCCAGGGCCGTGCTGAAATTCTTTGAGAAGAATTTCCCCGACGCTCTGCAGCTATTACCCAATCTGGAAAATGAATTCTTTGCACATCCCATCGGATTCATGGGCACGGTGCATTGCGCGCGCTGGCATGCGGATGGCAAGCTTCTGTTGCTGGGAGATGCCGCCCACGCCATCGTGCCTTTCCACGGTCAGGGCATGAACTGCGCCTTCGAGGATTGCCTGCTCCTGGACCGATGTCTGGATAAATACGGCGATGATTGGCAAAGCATATTCAGCGAGTTCGAGACCTTGCGTCGCCCGGATACCGAAGCCATCGCCGAGATGGCACTGGAAAACTACGTGGAGATGCGTGCTATGGTACGCAATTCCAGGTTCCAGCTGCAAAAGCAACTTGGCTTCCTGCTGGAAGAGCGTCACCCAGGCATATTCGTGCCACGCTACTCCATGGTGATGTTCCATCACTTACCTTATTCCGAGGCCAGGCGCCGCGGTGCGATTCAGCAACGGATACTTGACGATCTGACCGCTGATACTACGTCCCTCGAGCAGGTGGATTTTGAGCGCGCCGATGCGCTGATCGATGAAACTCTCGGAACCAGCAGGATAGAGGCATGAACACTCATCCTTTCCTTCAGGGCCTGGGCAGCAACCCCGATTTCCTACTGCAGAATTTTGACCTGGCAAATCGTCGTGCACTGGTGGTGCGGGTCAACGAGAGTGTTTACCGGGAAGCATCCTTCCTGGATGACCGCATATTAAATCCCCAGACGGAAGGATTCTGGCTGCCGCTGGAATCTGTGTTGCAGCAGACGGGCCAGCTTACACCCGCTAAGCCGCACTATATTTTCCATGTTGGGCATTGCGGTTCCACACTCATTTCGCGTCTGCTCGCGGAACTGCCTCATTGTCTACCGTTGCGGGAACCGATGTCGCTTTTAACTCTTGCAGTTGCCAGACGCGAACTGGGCCGTGTTTCTTCCTGGTTGACGACTGCGCAATGGAACCAGCTGCTACAGACTGCCATCAGCTCGCTCGCCAGGACTTACCGGAAATCTGATAAATCCCTGATTAAGGTCACCAGTAATGCAGGCAACCTGCTGGAATCCCTACTACCAGTATCGGAAGGGGACTCGCATATCTTGATGATGTATATCAGTCTGGAATCCTATCTGGCGGTTATGTTGCGGACTCAGGATCTTCGCGCCAGCATCCATGCTTTTTCACCTGTATGGATGACAGATTTCTGCCGTCTGACGGGAAGAACTGATCTGTGTTTAGCTGAACTCGGCGATGCACAACAAATCACTCTTAAATGGCTTGTTATCTTGATGCTGTTCGTGCGGGCGGGAACATCATCACAGTCTGAGTCACAATTGCTCAACTTCGACAAATTCCTCATGAATCCTCTGGAGCGATTCATGCAGATAACCGGATTATTTAAACTTGAATGCGACATGGAAAAAGCTCGACAGCTGCTTGATGGGCCTATGATGCAGAGATATTCCAAGATTCCAACGCAGAGCTTCAATCACACGCAACGCAATAGCGAACTGCGGGACGCGCGTCAGAAATTCCAGCCTGAGATTAATGCTGGCCTCAAGTGGGCAGAGACGCTATGTCGCGAAATACCCGCACTTGCGTCTGTGGCCGCTTATCTCGGTTAAATACTGCTTGTATCGCCAAGCTTAGGCCACATTGCGAGGTAGCTTGCGCTCCAGCGTGATGAAGGAATACGGGTGGGCATTAAGCATGTCAGCTGCATGATCCTCGCGTGCTATCTCACGCCAGCTTGAGGTATCAATCGCCGGGAAGAAGGTATCTGCATCGAAATGCGCGTGCACACGCGTCAGGTATATCCGCTGTGTCCGCGGCAAGGCCTCGTGGTAGATCTCGCCGCCGCCGATGACCATACTTTCTGCAGACCCAGCGGCCAGCACTAAAGCATCTGTGAATGACTGCGTGACTTCGCAGCCAGGAGGGCTGTAGCCAGGTCTACGGGAAACCACGATGTTGCGTCGCTCTGGCAAGGGCTTGCCGATGGCCTCGAACGTCTTGCGCCCCATGATGACCGGTTTGCCAAGTGTTATTGATTTGAAATGCTTGAGATCAGCCGGCAGATGCCATGGCATGCGGCCGGCCTTGCCGATCTCGTTGTTTTCACCAGCGGCAACAACCAGAGAAAGCATTAATCCGACTTGGCACCGATCGGTGCTGTATTAATAGCGAACATGCAATGCGTTCAAACAGCGATCTGCGCTTTGATGGCGGAGTGGCTCTGGTAACCGGTAATCTCGAAATCTTCATACTGATAATCGAACAGGCTCGGCGGTTTGCGCTTGATATGCAGGCTCGGTAATCGATGCGGTTCGCGTGATAATTGTTCATCCACCTGCTGCAGATGATTCAGATACAGATGGCAGTCGCCCCCGGTCCAGATGAACTCTCCCGGCTTGAGGCCAGTCTGTTGCGCGAGCATATGCGTGAGCAGTGCGTAGGAACAGATATTGAATGGCACGCCTAGGAAGATATCGGCGCTGCGTTGGTAGAGCTGGCAGGATAACCGGCCTTCGGCTACATAGAACTGGAAGAACGCATGACAGGGTTGCAACGCCATCTCCTGCAGATCGGCCACGTTCCAGGCGCTGACGATGATGCGGCGCGAATCGGGGGTGTTACGCAGTTGCTCGAGCACCTTCTTTACCTGGTCGATATGGCGCCCATCCGGCGCCGGCCAGGAACGCCATTGATAACCGTACACCGGCCCGAGATCGCCATTCTCGTCTGCCCATTCATCCCAGATGCTGACGCCATGCTCATGCAGATATCGGGTATTGGTATCGCCACGCAAGAACCACAGGAGTTCATGGATGATGGAGCGGAAATGCAGTTTCTTGGTGGTGACCGCCGGAAATCCTGCATTCAGGTCGAACCGCATCTGGTAACCGAATACCGAAAGCGTACCGGTGCCGGTACGGTCACTCTTGCGCGTACCATGGTCACGCACATGCCGCATGAGTTCCAGGTACTGTCGCATCAGGCGACTCCAGTAGGTTGTTTGTGGCGGTAGGCAAGAATCAGTAACACGATGCCAAGGATAATCAGCGGTAGCGAGAGAACCTGTCCCATGGTGAGCCAGCCGAAAGCCAGATAACCGAACTGCGGATCCGGCAGGCGCACGAACTCCACCAGGAAACGGAAGATGCCGTACAGCAGTGCGAACAAGGCGGAGACCGCCATGCGCGGTCGCGGTTTGAGTGAGAACACCCACAGCACCACAAACAGCACCACGCCTTCCAGCAGGAACTCGTAGAGTTGCGATGGTTGGCGCGGCTGGCTGTAGCCGTTCACCAGGTGTTGGCAGTATTCACCACCAGAGAAGCGTGTGTTGATACAGGGGATGCGCATAGCCCATGGAAGAGTCGAAGGCTTGCCCCACAATTCACCATTGATGAAATTACCGATGCGCCCGGCTGCCAGCCCAATGGGCACCACCACCGCGGCGAAGTCCGCTACCTCGAAATAGCGTTTGTGGTATTTGCGCGCGAACAACCCGAAGGCCGCCATCACCCCCAATAGGCCTCCATGAAAGCTCATGCCGCCGTCCCAAACCTGAAAGATATACAGAGGGTTCTGCCATTCGAGCCAATGGCCCTGATTGTCGTAGGCATAGAACAGCGTGTAGCCGATGCGTCCACCCAGCACCACGCCCAGAGCCACATAGAACAGCAGATCTGCGAGTTGCTCCTTACTCCAGCCGCTGCCGGGCCTGCGCGCGCGCAGGTAGGCGGCCAGATAGCAGCCGAGGAACCCCAGCAGGTAGGTGATCCCGTACCAGTGGATGGCGGGCTGGAACACATGGCCGAAGAGATGCCAGGTTCCAAGACTGAGTGCTACAGGATCAAAATCTGGGTAAGTCAGCATGGGCTCGCAGTTTATCGGCTGGACCTTCAGGCGTCCACAACGCGCACGAAAAATGCCTTGAGATAACTGGTTTCGGGAATCGCCGGGTGTATAGGATGATCGGCCGACTGGCCGCCCTGCTCCAGCACCTGCACGTGACGGTCCAGGTGGCGGGCAGCCGACTGAATGCCGGCGAGCAAGGCCTCGGCTGGCATATGGTAGGAACATGAGCAGGTGATCAGCAGACCGTCCCGCTCCAACACCTGCATACCGAGCTGGTTAAGTCGCTGGTAGGCTTCGCGGCCGGCCATGAGGTCTTTCTTGCGTTTCACGAACGCGGGCGGATCCAGGATCACCACGTCGAACTTTTCACCGACGGCGTGCAATTCCCGCAGCGCATCGAAGGCATCGGCTACGCGCACCTCGATCTGTACGTCGTTGAGCAGCGCATTACGCGTGGCTCGCGTCAGAGCCGCATTGGAGCTATCCACACATAGGGACTCGCGCGCCTGTTGGGCGACCGCCTGGATGCCCCAGGCACCCACATAGCTGAAGACATCCAGCACCCGCTTGCCGGGGATGTAACGCAGCATGCGTCCGCGATTGTCATGCTGGTCGAAGAACCAGCCGGTCTTCTGGCCGCCTGTCAGCGGCACTTCGAATCGGCAGGCATGCTCTTCGATACTCACCACATCGGGTACCTCGCCCTGCACTACTTCCGTATACAGCGGCAGGCCTTCCAGTTCACGGATACCCACATCATTACGCACCAGGATTCCGGAAGGTTTCATAACCTTCGTGAGCGCGGCCACGATGTCGGGCTTCATCGTCTCCATGCCGGCGGTGGTGATCTGCATCACCAGCACATCGCCATAACGGTCCACCACCAATCCGGGAAGATTGTCGGATTCGCCAAACACCAGGCGGTAAAACGGCTTGGCATACAGCCGGGCACGCAGCGACAAGGCGATATTCAGCCGATGCACCAACAGGGAGCGATCCGGCACATGCTCCGCATCTCGCGACAGCAGGCGCGCGCAGATCAATGAGTTTGGATTGACATAGCCGCTGCCGATGGTGCGGCCGTTGGAAGCCTGGATCTCGATCAGCTCACCCGGCACAAAGGCTTTCAGGGGCGTGCGCGCGATATCCACCTCATTGCTGAAGACCCACAAGTGGCCGGCACGCAGGCGCCGATCTTCGTTCTTTTTCAAAATCAGCGGTGGCAATGACATTGCATTATCCCCCTCGCCCCGTTTGCGGGGAGAGGGATGGGGTGAGGGGTGGATCATCAAAGGTCTATAGTGTGCTGCATTCTACCAATCTCATACTCCCATGAGTGACCACTCACATACCAATAATCTATTCCACGAGACCAGTCCCTACCTGCTGCAACACGCCCATAATCCGGTGGACTGGCATGCATGGAATGACTCAGCACTGGCACTGGCGCGTGAACAGAATAAACCCATCCTGCTGTCCATCGGTTATTCCGCCTGCCATTGGTGCCACGTGATGGCCCACGAATCTTTCGAGGATCCGGATACCGCCGCGCTCATGAATAGTTCGTTTGTGAACATCAAGGTGGACCGGGAAGAGCGCCCGGACCTGGATCGGGTGTACCAGCTGGCGCATCAGATCCTGGCGCAGCGTGGCGGTGGCTGGCCCTTGACTGTATTTCTCACTCCGGACGACCTGACGCCGTTCTTCGCCGGCACCTATTTCCCTCTGGTACCGCGCTACGGCATGCCGTCCTTCAAGGAGGTGCTCACGCGCGTGAGCGCCTTCTACCGTGACCATCAGGAGCAGCTGCGGCAGCAAAACACAACGTTGCAGCAAATCTTTCTGCGTATGCAGGATGAAAACACCGGGCCGGCAAACACCTTGGACTCCACACCCATAGAAACTGCCCAGCACACGCTGGCACAGAGTTTCGATGCGCATTTCGGTGGCTTCGGCCGCGCTCCGAAATTCCCCCATACGCCGGCCCTCGAATTCCTGCTGCGGCGTACTGGAGATGCCGCTCTGGATACGGAATCACGGAATCAGGCACGAAGCATGTTGACCACCACTCTCGTAGGCATGGCTAGGGGCGGCATTCATGATCAGTTGGGAGGCGGTTTTAGCCGCTATTCCGTAGACGCGGAATGGAACATCCCGCATTTCGAGAAAATGCTCTACGACAACGGCCCCTTGCTGACGCTGTATGCGCAAGCCTGGGCGCTCACCGGCGACGTCTTATATAAGCGGGTGTCTGAAGGCATCGCCGACTGGGTGATGAATGAGATGCAGTCGCCGGCCGGTGGTTACTACGCCAGCCTGGATGCGGACTCCGAGGGCCATGAAGGTCAGTACTACGTATGGGACCGGGAGGAGATCCGTGCTCTGCTCACGCAGCAGGAATATGCCGTATGCGCGCCGCATTACGCACTCGATAGCGCACCCAACTTCGAAGGCCACTGGCACCTGCGTGTGCGCCGATCCCTGTCCGATGTGGCGCGTGCCGAGGGTCTGACCGATGCGCAGGCCGAGACCTTACTGCATTCCGCGCGTGCAAAACTGCTAGCGGTACGTGTTCAGCGTCTACGTCCGGCCCTCGATGACAAGGTGCTCACCGCCTGGAACGGCCTCATGATCGCCGGCATGGCCAGTGCCGGCCGCCTGCTTGACCGTCAAGACTGGATCGATTCGGCTAAACGTGCTGCGCAGTTTATCTATACGCGTCTGTGGCATGAACAACATTTGCGGGCTAGCTTCTGTGCGGAGCGCGCAGACCTGCCCGCCTACCTGGACGACTATGCCTTCCTGCTGGATGGGCTCTTGCAACTGCTGCAGGTTCGGTGGAATGCGGGATGGTTCGCTTGGATACAAGCTCTGGCAGACACACTGCTCGCGCAGTTTGAAGACCCGACCCATGGCGGTTTCTGGTTCACGGCCCACGACCAGCCAACACCGCTGCAGCGTCCCAAAACCTTTGGTGATGAGTCCATGCCGGCGGGAAATGCCATGGCCGCCCGCGCGTTGTTAAGTCTCGGCCACCTGTGTGCCGAACCCCGATATATCTATGCTGCTGAGCGCGCGCTCAAAGCGGCGCTGCCTTCCGCGAATCGATATCCCGACGGACATCTCTCAACCTTTATGGCCCTGTGTTCAGCGCTACAGCCACCTACGATGGTTATTCTGCGGGGACAAAAAGACAGGCTTCGCGAATGGCAGTCAGAATTAGACAAAAAGTACGATACACAGCGGGTGGCTCTGGCCATCCCGAATGATGTTTCAGGTTTGACCGGCCTGCTGGCCTATTGCGCGCCGCGGGGCAATATCTGCGCCTATGTTTGTCAGGGTACAAGCTGTTCCCTGCCGATAACTTCATTGGCTGAACTGCTCAAGGCTCTGCCACCATGAAACAGGTGTTGCTAATACGGCATGCTGAGGCGGAAGTACCAGCGGACGCCATGCTCGCCGGTCGCAGCGATGCACAACGCCGGCTCACCAGTGCCGGCGTACATCAGATGCGCAATGGTGTTGCGGGTCTCGCCACCCTGGCGGATGACATACACGTGATCCTCTCCAGTCCCCTCGTGCGCGCAATCCAGACCGCCGAAATTCTCTCGACGGCATTCCCGAAAGCAGAGCGTCTGCAACATGCGCGCCTGGCGCCGGGTTTCGATGCCGGCAAACTGCTGGCATGGGTCGCACGCCAAACCAGCGGGATCGCACTAGTGGGCCACGAACCTGATCTCAGCTTGTGGATCGGCTACATGACTATCGGCATTTCCCGCGGCTTGGTGCACATGAAAAAAGGTAGCGTCTGCCGCCTGGACATGCCTGATCATTGCCAGCCAGGCGAAGCTCGCATCGCCTGGTGCCTGACCCTAAAGCAACTGGTAAGACTTGGCTAATGCACAGGGAGTGCCTAATCGGAGTGATCTGCTGCAAGTACCTGATTCATCTGCACCAATTTATGCTTGAGCTTGTACAAGCTTTTAAGCGTGCTTAAGCAGAGATGGATGGTCTAAAACGTCAAATCAATATCAGCTATATTTCCTTCCCCAGTAAACCCTTTCTACCCCGATGTCATCTACTAAGGATATGGGAACCGCCCTTGTATCCATGACCCCTATAGAGGCCTGGAAGGAAAGCCCCGAGGAGGCGGCCGGGCTGGTGAGCCGCGCCCAGGCCGGCGATACGGCTGCATTCGAGCGGCTCTACCGGCAGCATGCAGGCCGCATGTATGCCGTGTGCCTGCGCATCATCGCCGATCGGCCCGCGGCCGAGGAATGTACCCAGGATGCCTTCGTCCGTGCCTGGGGCGCGCTCGACAAATTCCGCGGTGATAGCAGTTTTGGCACTTGGCTGACGCGCATCGCCATCAACGTGGCACTGCAGCGACTGAAGCTCGACCGGCGGCACCTGCGCCTGATTCAACCCGACGGCGAAAAGATATTGGAGAGCTTGCCGGGGGCTTCAGATACACCCGAGGCAGATATGGATCTTGAACGTCTGATCGCGTCGTTGCCCCCTGCTGCGCGCATGGTATTCGTGCTGCACGCCATCGAGGGCTATAGCCATGAGGAAATTGCGGAGTTGACCGGCAGGTCTATCGGTACCTGCAAGGCGCACGTGCACCGAGCACGGCAAATATTGCAAGCGAGGATGCAGATATGAATATACATGATGAAAAGCGACTGGACGCTGGCCTGGCAAAACTGCCGCGCAGCATCGAACCTCAACAGGACCTGTGGCCTGGAATCTATGCACGCATCACGCAACACCAGTCGCTGCGTTCGCGCCGTAGCGGGAGCTACGGTCTCGCAGCCGCAGCGCTGCTGGTGGTCGGTGTAGCCGCTGTCTGGATCAGCCTCAACCTACACGCACCTGCACCAGACAAAAATTTAGCTGAGGTTGTGCCGCACACAAAATCCACACAGGCCATGCCTAATGATCTAAATCTTCAATTTGCAGCACAACTTGCCAGCGATAAAGGCCTGCCATCAGCGGCGCGCATGGCGCTGGTGGATAATTTGCGTATTATCCATGACGCTATCCTCCGCACTCAGGCAGCGGTGAAGAAATATCCCAGTGATGTAAACCTGCAATCACTGTTACTTGATTTATATCAGCAGGAGGCCCGGCTGATGGCCGAAGCCCAGCAGGCCCAGATCCAAACTACTATGAGGACTACACTATGAAACGCGCACTCATCATCATTTCCTATTTGCTACTGTCACTGGTAGGGATCGGTATCCTGGCTTCAGCTGTGATGCTCACCGCCAATTCCGCCTATGCGCACCCGGTCAACGATGGCACACCCATCAATGAGACTCGCAGCGCCAAGGCCAATGGCAGCGTGGCGATCTCTAACGTGGCTGGCTCCGTGAAAGTCCAGGGCTGGAACAAGAACGAGATTCATGTGGGCGGGATGCTCGGCCGAGGTACAGAGCGTCTCGATATCACGACCTCCGGCGATGGCTACAGCATCCGCGTGATTCTGCCCAGAGATTCCGATGATAATGTTGAGGGCTCGGACTTGGTGATCAATGTGCCCATTGCCAGCCGCTTGTCGGTGAATACAGTGAGTGCCGGCATCGATGCTGATGCTCTCAACGGAACCGCACAACTTGTAAGTGTGAGCGGCAACGTGACGCTTAAGTCCAATGACAGTGATATCTCCGCCAGATCCGTGAGCGGTGCGGTGAATATCCTGGGTTCCACCAACGACGCCTATGTGCGCGCCCATAGCGTTAGCGGTGATGTCAAAATCGATGGAGTGGGTGGTGACCTGCAGGCCGAGAGTGTCAGCGGTACTGCTAAAGTTATCCAGAGTCGCCTGAGCCGCGCACAATTGAGCTCCACTTCAGGCAACGTGGACTTCACCGGTGCACTGCAGAAGAATGGCAGCTATTCCTTCAACAGCATCAGCGGCAATCTGACGCTGGTATTGCTAGTCACCCCCGATGCGCGCTTCGATATTTCCAGCTTCAGTGGCGACATCAACAACGCGTTTGGCCCCAAGGCGCAACGCACCAGTGAATACTACGCACCGGGTGAAGAACTGCACTTCGTGAGCGGCAGCGGCAGCGCCCAAGTCAACGCCCGCACCCTGAGCGGTAATATCTCCCTGCGCACACCTTGAAGATTCCGTGCTAACTCCCAGCCCCATACAATGAGGTTGGGAGTTATATTTTGCATCGTGTGATAGACGCTGGTATTCGCCGCATCTGACAGCTACTGGATATCTACAGTACTATGCGCTGCCAGCCCTGCTGCGTATGCACGACTTCGTAGGTCGGCCAGTAACGCAGATCAAGTTTCAGAGTGATGATCTGGCGGCCGCCATCCCAAGTGCGCACGCTCAGGCGCACAGTATCGCCGTCGTGCTTGTCTTTCACCGCGGCGATGAAGCTGCCCATGTCTGACGTACTGCGACCATCCACAGCCAGAATGCTCTGGCCCGGTGTCAGTCCGTAACGGCTAGCGGGTGATCCGAAATTGTAATAATCCACCAGCACGCCTGTGGTCGGCACATCGCTCTGTGCTGCAGTATGTTGTGGCTTCTGCAAGAGCGCGCCGGCCCACATGAGGATGCGTTGGGTACCATCGCCATTCAGGCTCACGGTGGGCACCGTCACAGTCATGATATGGCCGTTGCGCAACAGTGTGAGCGCTACCTGTGGCCGTTGGCTGGCGGCTGCAACTTCCCGGTAGCCGATTGCGGGCTTGCCCTCCACCGTCAGCAGCAGATCGCCTGTCTGCAACAGCTTCGCGGCCGGCGTGCCGGCCGTCAGCCGCCAAACCGCCAATACCTGACGGCGTTGCGGTTCGGCGGCTTCCAGACGCTGGGCCCAATCCGCCGGCAGTCCCAGTTTGCGTGCCTGGGCAAGTGGTATCGGGTATAACTCCACATCCAATGTATGCACCAGACCGGTGCCTTCCACGGTGCGCAGCATATCCTGCAGTACTTCGGCGGGGATGCCGCGCTGCATCTCGCGTGTGTGGCCTCCATCATCGTAGGCGAAACTCGCCCACAACGCAGTGACGAGGCCGTCGCGATCCGTGAGCACCCCGGTGATATTCGCGGGTGGATTCACCAAGCTCAGCACTTCCAGGTTGGTATCGCGGAAGCGAAAGTCGCGTGAGGGCGGAAACATGACTGGATCAAGGGAAGCCACACGAGTTTCCTGACTGGCAAGCACCTGATTAGACTGCAATCCCACAACCCAGCCGGTATCGCCGACGCGCGCGGCCCGGTTACTGAAGCGGATAGCGCGCACCGGCGTTTTGCCGATAAGTGTGGTGTCATACCGAATCACTGCCAGATCATGCAAAGGATCGACGTAGATGACCTTGGCGGGAATTTCCAGAGAACCTGCAAACGTCAAGCGCACATCACCCATGGCCACCGGTACCGTATCCCGGTCCACCACCACCAGACCACGCGCCGCGTCCACGATGACACCAGTACCGATGTAATGGGTATCGCCAACGCCGTCGATGGGGTAAGGCATATCGAAATTCACGAATACCAGCGATGGCGCCAAGCGCTGCATGCGGACGTCATCGTAATGTGGAAAGCTGACTGTCGCCGGCAGCAATGGCGGCGGCGCGGGCGGCGGCAGTAAAACCGTACACGGCCAGTTGCCAGTCGCATCGTCGCGCGGGCAACGGTCCGCCGGGTACCAGCGCCGATCGATGCTGATGATGCCCAAAATGGAATGGCTGGGGTCCGTGAGGCTGAAATAACGCACGGTCACCTGCGCCAGGTCCGGTAGCGTTATCAGGACTTTCTGGAATTCATCCAGATCCCTTACCGCTACGCCGTTAAAGTCCATGATGACGCTGCCGCGCCCGATGCCAGCGGTGCTGAATACGTAACCGGGGTTGGCCACGTACACGCCGCTGACCGGTACGTTGAAACTATGGGCCTGCTGATAGGAAAGATCGTTCAATACCGCGCCGCCAAACTCCAGATAATCATCCGGCATGATGCTGTCCAGATTCTGTACCTTGACCTGCGCAGTCACCGGCACGCCGCCGCGGTTAAGTTCGAGCGTCAGGGTTTTACCAATGGAGCTGTCGAGGATCTCTTCCAATGGCATGAAACTGGTAATGGTTTGACCATTCACGCCCAGCAGAATATCGCCCGTTTGCAGAATGCCATCTGCCGGTCCGCCCGGCTGAACCTGATACGCTACCAACAGGCCGCTGGCTTGCGGATCACGCTTGCGCAAGCGTGTCTCATCAGCGGCCGGAAGGCCCAGGCGTTCCAGTTCATCGTAATACTGGAAATCGAATACTGTTTGAATGGTGCCGCGGGTCACAGGTTTGCCGGCTTCGATGAGATTCAGTGCGCGTACCACCGGGCCCAGTGGCAGGAAATAACTGGAAGCCGCATCGGCGCGCGCACCGGCATTGAGTGCGATCACATCCCCGTTGATATCGATGACTGGTGAGCCGGAGGAACCGCCGCTGGTACCGGACACTGCCTGCATATAGAAAGTATTGAAATCATTGTAGCCGCCCGGGCCATATTCAGGTGCCGCGCGGTCGGTGCGAGCCAGCGTGCCGCTGAGGATGGACAACTGTTCGCCCGCATCATTGCCGATGACGCGGATCTCCTCGCCTACGCGCGCGGACCGTGGTGCGAGCACCAGCGCGCTTGGATGCATGTACTTGAGCGCCTTGGGATCGTAGCGGTAGAAGCCGAAATCATGCACTGGATCCCGGTAGATGGGTGTCAGCGGCACGACTTCATGATCCTGGAATACGGCCTCAGCCACCACCGGCCCGGAGGTGACCACGTGACGGTTAGTTAGGATGATGCCGCGTGCTGCGTCCACCACGAAACCCGTGGCCTGGCCACTCAGATTCCATTCGGTGTCGAAGGCGCGGGTGGCATCCACGCGGATGGACACGATGCCGGGGGACACGCGTGCGATGGTATCAGTCCACTGCTGGTCGTTGCCGCTGTTGGCGGCAAACGCCGAAGCACTGCATAACAGCAGCAACAGGACTGAGAAGCGGCGCGTAGATGGCATATGGTGAATCCGTCAGTGAGTAATAACTGATATGTCCGGAGTGTTGCTCCAGGATATCTACAATTTGTAACCGAAAACCTGTTCGAAGCGCTGTGCGAATTCCTCACGGCTGAAGTGATGGTTCTGGGTACCGCGAGACGCGATCTTGATCGATCCCATGAGCGAGGCGATGTTACCGGTGGTCTCCAGGTCCTTGTCATGCATCAGGCCGTATATGAGACCTGCCCGATAAGCGTCCCCACAGCCGGTGGGATCGCGTACCTCTTTGGTAACTACTGCTGGTACGTCGATGCGGCGCTGTTTGCTATAGATCACCGAACCCTTGGCGCCCCAGGTAACAACCAATGCCGCCACCTGGTCGGCGATCGCGTAGGCGCTGAGACCGGTTTTCTGTTCCAGCATCTGGGATTCGTAATCGTTGAGCGCCACCCAGGTGGCCATCTCGATGAATTCCTTGAGTTCCTTGCCGGAGAACAGCGGCAGGCCTTGACCGGGGTCGAACAGGAATGGGATACCGGCATCATAGAACTGGTGCGCGTGTTGCAGCATACCGAACTTGCCGTCCGGCGCGATGACGCCGAAGTTCATGCCTTTGTCCGCGGGCACGCTTTGTTCATGGGCATGCTGCATGGCGCCCGGATGGAAAGCCGTGATCTGGTTGTTATCCGTATCGGTGGTGATAAAGGCCTGTGCGGTGTAGGTACCCGGGACTCCTTTGATGTATTCCCTGCTCACGCCATGCTTGTCCATCCAGTCGGCGTACGGTTTGAAATCCGTGCCGACAGTCGCCATGGGGTAGCCATTGCCGCCCAACAGTTTCAGGTTATAGGCGATATTGCCGGCGGTACCGCCGAATTCGCGGCGCAGCTCTGGCACCTCAAAACATACATTCAAGATATGGATCTTGTCCGGCAGGATGTGATTCTTGAACGGCTCCGTGTACGCCATGATGGTGTCGTAGGCCATGGAGCCGCAAATGAGTGCTGACATGCAGGTGGACTCCGATTCAGATCAGGACAAAACACCAGACCAGCACGGCGTTCAGCAACGCGATCATCACGGCTGCCGAGCCGATATCCTTGGCCAAGCCGGAGAGTTCATGCCGTTCCTTACCGATTCGGTCCACTGCGATCTCGATGCCGGTGTTGAGCAATTCGGTCACCAATACCAGCAAGAGGCTGCTGATAAGCAGCGCACGTGCTACACCTGAATTTCCAAGCCATATTGCCAGTGGTATACCGGGGATCAGGGCCAATAGCTCCAGCCGCAGCGCTTCCTCGTTCCGCATGCCCCAGCGCAGTGCACTCACACCCACACGCGTGGCACGCAGCAATCGCTGGATACCAGTGATCCCATCCGTGCTGCGTACCACATTCATCGTGGGTGATTATCCACCGAGGGCTTGTAGGGCGGCTTGGTAATCCGGTTCATTGGAGATGTCCGGGACCATCTGTGTATAGACAACCTTGTCGTTGGCATCCAGCACCACCACCGCACGCGCAGTGACGCCCGCCAATGGACCGTCCTGGATAAGCACGCCATAGTCTTGCGCGAATTTTTTATCGCGCATGAGCGACAGAGGTACCACGTTTTCCAGATGCTCCACGCCACAGAAACGACCCATGGCGAACGGCAGATCGGCGGACACGATCAGGATCACGGTGTCTTTGTGTGCCTTGGCATGATCATTGAATTTCTTGGTGGACAGGGCACATACCGGCGTATCCAGGCTTGGAACGATGTTGAGGAGCTTCTTCTTGCCCTTGTAATCAGCCAGCGACACGTCTTTCAGGTCCTTGGAAGTGAGCTTGAAATCCGGCGCTTGACTGCCGGTTTTCGGCAGCTCGCCACTGGTATGCACGGGATTTCCACGTAATGCGATCTTGGCCATGATGAATCTCCTTCAATTGCAAAAGTAAAGCAGTGCGGGGTACCCGCCCCTCACTCTACCCTCTCGCCCACAGGGGCAGAGGTCAGAGTGTGCGACCGAATGGCCACACGATCATTCATATGCACTCACGGGTGGACAACCGCACATCAGGTTCTTATCGCCATAAACATTGTCGGCACGGCTCACCGGCGGCCAGTATTTCTGTCTACGCAGAGATACCAGCGGGTAAGCCGCCTGCTCACGTGAGTATGCATGCGTCCACTTGTCGGCGGTGACCATCTCGGCGGTATGCGGGGCGTGCTTGAGCGGATTATCCTCCCGGTCCAGTTTGCCCTGCTCAACCGCACGGATTTCCTCGCGGATAGCAATCATGGCCTCTACGAAACGATCCAGCTCAGCCTTGGATTCCGATTCAGTGGGTTCCACCATGAGCGTGCCTGGCACCGGGAAACTCATGGTAGGTGCGTGGAAGCCATAATCCATGAGGCGCTTGGCCACGTCCTCCACGCTGATGCCGCTGCTCTCCTTCAAAGGCCGCAGATCGAGGATGCATTCATGCGCCACCAGACCCCCAGGCCCGGTGTACAGCACCGGGTAATGGGGCGCGAGCTTCTTCGCCAGATAATTGGCGTTCAGGATCGCCACTTCGCTGGCCGCCGTGAGCCCGGCTGCGCCCATCATGGCGATGTACATCCAGGAGATGGGCAATATGGAAGCGGATCCATAGGGCGCGCCGGTGATGCCGCCGATGCCGTCGCGGCCGCGCTCGTAACCCACGGCCCGTAGATTCGGCAGGAATTTCGCCAGGTGCGCGGCCACTGCCACCGGACCCACGCCGGGTCCGCCGCCGCCATGCGGGATACAAAAGGTCTTGTGCAGATTCAGGTGTGAGACATCACCGCCGAATTGGCCGGGTGCCGCCAGACCCACCATGGCATTCAGGTTGGCGCCGTCCACGTACACCTGGCCGCCGTGCTGGTGCACGATCTCGCACACCTGGCGTACATCCGTTTCGAACACCCCATGGGTCGAAGGATAAGTGATCATGATGGCGGCCAGATCGCGCTTGTATTCCTCGGCCTTGGCCTTGAGGTCCCCGAGATCGATGTTGCCATACTCGTCACAGGCCACCACTACGACGCGCATGCCTGCCATCATGGCCGAGGCCGGATTGGTACCGTGAGCCGAAGAAGGAATCAAGCAAACCGTGCGCCGCGCATCACCATGCGATGCATGGTAGGCCTTGATGATCAGCAGGCCAGCATATTCGCCCTGGGAGCCGGCATTGGGCTGCAGGGAAACCGCCGCATAGCCGGTGATGGCTACCAGCATTTGTTCGAGTTGCGCGATCATGACCCGGTAGCCGGCAGTCTGCTCCATGGGCGCGAACGGATGCATGGCACCGAACTCCGGCCAAGTGACCGGCAGCATCTCACTGGTGGCATTCAGTTTCATGGTGCAGGATCCCAGCGGGATCATGCTGCGGTCCAAGGCCAGGTCCTTGTCGGCCAGGCTGCGCAGATAGCGCAGCATCTCGTGCTCCGAGTGATGCTGGTTGAAGACCGGATGCGTGAGATAGGCGCTGGTGCGCAACAACTTGTTGGGAATGCCGCCTAGTGCAGGGTCCTCAGTCAGTGTCAGGGAGTACATATCGGCATCATTACCCTGCGCTTCAGCGAATACCGATAGGAGTACCAGCACATCCTCACGCGACGTGGTCTCATCCAGTGAGATACCTACATGCCGTTCATCGACCACACGCAGATTCATGCGGTGGCCATGCACTAACGCATGCACGGCAGCCGTGTGCTTGCCGGTAGTGATGGTCAGGGTATCGAAGAAGGATGCATTCACCACCTCCAAACCCAGCTGCTTCAGGCCAACCGCAAGCATCGCTGTCAGACGCTGCACTCGCTCAGCCATAGTGCGCAAACCTTTGGGGCCGTGATAGACCGCATACATGCCCGCCATGATGGCCAGCAGTGCTTGGGCCGTGCAGATGTTGGAGGTGGCTTTCTCGCGGCGGATGTGTTGCTCGCGAGTTTGCAATGCGAGTCGATAGGCCTGCTTGCCTTGGGCGTCCACGGTCACACCCACCAGGCGCCCCGGCATCGATCGTTTGTAGGCATCGCGGGTAGCCAGATACGCGGCATGCGGCCCGCCGAATCCCATGGGTACGCCGAAACGCTGGCTGTTGCCCACAGCTACATCCGCACCCCATTCACCCGGCGGCGTGAGCAGCGTGAGCGCCAAGAGGTCGGCGGCCACCACAACGCCCGCACCTTTAGCATGCATCTTCTCCGTGAGCGCGCGGTAATCGCGCACCTCACCATTCACGCCTGGATACTGCAAGAGCACGCCGAAGCAATCGGCGTTGGCAGCGTCACTGGCTTTGCCAGTCTTCACGATGATTCCAAGTGATCTGGCGCGGGTCTGTACCACCTCGATGGTCTGGGGCAGCACATCGTCTGCCACGAAAAATACATCGGAACTGGATTTGCCGGCCCGTTTCACCAGGGTCATGGCTTCGGCGGCAGCACTGGCCTCGTCCAGCAGGGAGGCATTGGCAATGTCGAGGGCCGTGAGATCGATGACCATCTGCTGGAAATTGACGAGCGCTTCGAGACGCCCCTGGGAGATTTCCGGTTGGTAGGGTGTGTAAGAGGTATACCAGGCGGGATTCTCGAACACGTTGCGCAAGATTACGCCGGGCGTATAGGTGCCGTAATAGCCCTGGCCGATGAATGATTTGTAAACCTGGTTCTTGTCGGCCAGAATCCTGAGCTCCACCAGCGCTTCCTGTTCAGATTTCGGCTGCGAGAAGCTGCCCAGTGGCATGGCGCTTGGCAGCCGGATGCTGGCCGGCACCACCGCTTCCATGAGTGCCTTGCGGGTGGCATAGCCCAATTCGTTCAGCATCCGCTGCTGTTCGGCGGCGTCCGATCCTATATGCCGGCCAATGAACGCACCATGCTGCTCCAGCTCGTTGAGGGAGCCGTGGGAAACCTTCGAAAGTTCAGTCACTGCATTCATGCCTGGAAAATCTCACAAAACCGCGACACATGCGATATATGCGTCCACACGCTTGGAAACCAAGACCTGATTCTAGGCTCTCAGTCCTCGTCCTTCAGTACCTGTTCGTAAGCCCTGGCATCCAGCAGCGCTTTCAAATCTGCCGGGTTCGCGGGTTTGACGCGCAGTATCCAGTTGCCATAGGGATCCGCATTGATCTTCTCGGGCGCATCCGAGAGCCCGGAGTTGCCTTCGAGCACCTCACCCGCTATCGGGCTGTATATATCGGAGGCCGCCTTGACGGATTCCACCACCGCACAAGCTTCACCGGCCGCCAGCTTGCGACCGGATTGCGGCACCTCCACAAACACGATGTCGCCGAGCGCTTCCTGGGCATGGTCGGTGATGCCGATGGTGACGCTGCCGTCACTGGTGCTGTTCACCCATTCGTGGCTCTTGGTGTACTTAAGATCGGCTGGAACTTTGCTCATGGGCTTCTCCGAGATACTTTGAATACAGTTACTTTATTAATGCCTTGCCATTACGGGCGAATGGCGGCTTCACCACCCGTGCTCTACTGAGCTTGCCGCGTATATCCACCTGTACCGCATCGCCGGTGTTCACCGGCACGCGCGCCAAGGCGATGGAGCGCTCCAGCGTGGGCGAGAACGTGCCGCTGGTGATCTCACCTACACCGGCACCATCCACAATCACGGTCTGGTGGCTGCGCATGACGCCTTTATCTTCGAGCACTAATCCCACAAACTTACGTTTGATGCCGGCATCGCGCTGGGCTTCGAGGGCGTAGCGCCCGATAAAAACCCGCTCCACCGGTTCCCAGGCGACGGTCCAGTCAAGACCGGATTCCAAGGGCGTCACATTCTCGTCCATATCCTGGCCGTAGAGATTCATGGCGGCTTCCAGGCGCAGTGTGTCACGTGCGCCGAGCCCACAGGGCACTACACCTTGAGCGATCAGCGCCTGCCAAAATGCCACAGCCTGCCCAGGCGGCAGCATGATCTCGAAACCGTCCTCGCCGGTGTAGCCGGTGCGTGCGATAAAGAAACCGCCGAACTTGAGCGCCATAAACGGTTTGAGTGCCAGCGCCGGCTCGCGCGCAGCGTCGGGCAATGCCCGCACGGCTTTCTCACGCGCCTTCGGTCCCTGGACCGCTATCATGACCAGATCCCGTTCGCTGATCTGCACGTCGAATGCCTGCGCTTGTTCGCCGATCCACGCCATATCCTTGTCGTGAGTGGCGGCGTTCACCACCATGCGGAACCAGTCGTTGCGTAGGTAGTACACGATCAGGTCGTCGATGATGCCGCCTTGCTCGTTGAGCATGCAGCTGTACAGTGCCTTGCCCGGTACGCGCAGCTTGTCCACATCGTTGGCCAACAGCATGCGCAGAAACTCGCGCGTCTTCGGGCCTTCCAGATCCACCACCGTCATGTGCGAGACATCGAACATGCCGGCATCGCGCCGCACTGCATGATGCTCCTCGATCTGTGAACCGTAATTGACCGGCATGTCCCAGCCGCCAAAATCCACCATGCGAGCGCCGGCGGCTACGTGCGTTTCATACAAAACTGTGTGCTTGCCCATGTGGACGGAAACCCAAGTGGCTGAAAACAAAAGGCGGCGGGTAATCCCACCGCCCACGGACACTTATCCGGTGAAAGGGCTGTCCCGCAGGTTAAATAGAGCCTGCGGGAGCAGCAAAATGATACCGGAAAGCTCTGGCCTACACCACGCAGGCCGTCCGCTTCAGGTATGCGCCGGCTCAGGTTTGCCTGCCAGACTGTCCTGGATCCATTGATCCACCACTTTCTTCAGGACTGTGAGTGGCAGGTTGCCATGCTCCAGCACTGCTGCATGAAAAGCCTTGATGTCGAACTTGGCTCCCAGAGTTTTTTCCGCCTGTTTGCGCAGATTCTGGATCTCGATCTCGCCGATCATGTAGGACAAGGCTTGTCCGGGCCAGGCGATGTAGCGGTCCACCTCGGTGTTGATGTTCTGCACACTCAGGGCGGTGTTGTCCTCGAAATACTTGACGGCCTGCGCGCGCGTCCAGCCCTCGGAATGTATACCAGTGTCTACCACCAGCCGCACCGCGCGCCACATCTGGTAATCCAAGTAGCCAAATTTCGAATATGGATTGTCGTAAAGCCCCATCTCGTTGCATAGGGTTTCGGTATACAACGCCCAGCCTTCCCCATAGGAGCTGTAATAATCGAAACGTCGGAAGTCCGGGAGGTTTTTCAATCCCATGGCGATCGGAATCTGCAACTGATGGCCCGGTCGGCCTTCGTGGCAGGTGAGCACCTGGATATCGTATTTCGGGCGGCTTTCGGGTTTATATAAGTTCACCGCCATATAGCCCGCTACGCTGAAATCGCCGGCGGGCGGCACCGAGTAGGCCGGATAAGTATCCGGCGCGAGCGATGCTGGGATGGGATAGACGCCGTAAGGCACACGCGGCAGCAGCCATATGGGGAAATATTGCACCAGGTGCGGATCCACGGTCTTGGCCGCAGCACGATAGGCTTCCAGGAGATCCTGCGGATTCTTGTAATAGAAGCGCGGATCGGTGCGCAGGTAATGCAGGAAGTCCTGGTAACTGCCCTTGAATCCCACCTGCTCGAATATCTTTTCCATCTCCGCATGAATCTGCGCCACCTTCTGCAATCCCAACTGGTGGATCTGCTCCGGCGTCATGTCGGTAGTGGTATAGCGCCGCACCTGAAAGGCGTAATACGCCTTGCCATCAGGCAGCGCCTCAGCAGCAATGCTGGTACGGCAATGAGGCAGATAATCCGTGTCGTAGTATTTCTGGAGTTTTTGGTAGGCGGGAACTACGACATCCATGATGGCTGCCTTAGCGGCAGCACGCATCCGATCCTGTTCAGCTGCGGGGATGATCTCGGGCATCTTGTTAAAAGGCGCATAGAAAGCGCTGTCTACCGGGTTGGCCACGACGTTGGCGGCAATCTGGTGCGGGATGCGCTGCATCACTACCTTGGGCTCCGTCATGCCGCGTTTGACGCCTTCCTTTAGCAGGTCAATGGTTTGATCCATATAGACATTGATGGTCTGCAGGCGCTTGATGTAGTTCTCGTAATCCTTGGGGTTCTCGAAACGCAAAGTTTGGGTCAGGGTGCTCAGGGTCTGGATGCCATCCAGCTGGTTCATGGGCATCAGGTAATCACCGAAACTGTAGCCCTCGGCCTGATCCTGGTAACGGTATTTAAACAGGTCGTAAGTGACTTGGTCTTCACCGATCAGCTGGCTGCGATCAATGGCTGCCAGATCTTTGAGCGTTTGCAGATTCTCATCGTGTTCCCGGGCGATGGCCGCGAGGCTCACATTCGGCCACTCACCATCGTATTCATGAAAACCATCAGCTGAAGCCTCGAGCGGATGTTCACGCATCTCCCGTTGCCAGGCAGAATCGACGAGTGAGTGTAATGCAACGACCGCTTGATTGTCAGCAGACTGGCTATCGGCTGCCCAGCTTGGAATTGTTATAAAAAAAGAGATCGTCAGCACAATTATAACAGGTAGGCATTTTTTCATTACATAATCTCCACGATACTGGTTACAGGTTTGATTTCTAACTCCATGTGTTTATTTAGGGCTGTGAGCTATTCTTATTTACTATCGGAATGAATTTCAAACTGGACAAGAATGCTATGCCCTCTTGAAATTCTGTTCCTGTTATAAAACCGGACTTTGAGCGTTCTGAATACTCCAGTTGTATGGCACGGTGTGGATCATCCGGATGGATGCAGGTGATACCAAATATTTCAATAATAAGCGTCTCGCCTGGGGCGACAGGAGAACCAGCAAAAAGTAAACCAGGTCTTTAGCTGGAGCAGCAAACGCGGAAAAGAATAACACTCCGATTGATGCCAGGCATACGATACAAACAAAGAAAATGGTTAACCCTAGACTCATCCAGCGCGCCCAGGGCTTGCCTGCGGCTAGTCCCAAGGCTCCCGTCACGAACAGTGCGCATAACAACCAGCCCAAAAGATCAAATTTCGTATGCTGATGTGGATGCCAGGTGAAAACTACGGCTACATAGCCGGCCAGTGAAAGACTGGATATCACCACGAGTGTCCGACGATTCACCGGTTTAATTAGGTCGTTGTTGGGAATTTAAGCAGTAATTGCAAGCATCCGCTCCAATGCGGTCTTTGCCAGTCTTGCATCGGTTTCCGGTACCTTGATCCGATTGACTAGGTTGCCTTCGGCCAGATTCTCTAAGGTCCAGGCGAGATGCTGCGGATCGATACGGAACATAGTAGAGCACATGCATACCATGGGCGACATGAAATGCACACTGACGCCCTTGTGCTTCACTTCCTCATGCAGGCGGTTGACCAGGTTGAGTTCCGTGCCCACCAGCCAGCGGGAACCGGCTTCGGCAGCATGCACAGTCGTCTGGATGAATTCGGTGGAGCCTACATAATCGGACTTCAGACACACCTCGAAAGTGCATTCCGGGTGGCAGATGATTTTGGCAGCGGGATATTTCTGCTTAAAGTTGTCTATGTGTTCCGGACGGAACATCTGGTGTACTGAACAGTGTCCATTCCATAGCAGGATTTTTGCCTTGATAATTTGTTCTTTCGTGAGTCCGCCCATGGGCTGGTTGAAATCCCACACGTCCATCTCGTCCATCGGCACGCCCAGTTTGTAAGCGCTCCAGCGGCCCAGATGCTGGTCGGGGAAGAACAGCACTTTGCCCCGCTGCTTGAGCGCCCACTCCAGAATCCCGCGGGCGTTGGTGCTGGTGCAGACGATGCCGCCATGTCGGCCGCAGAAAGCCTTCAGGTCCGCAGCCGAATTGATATAGGTGATGGGCGTGATCTCTTCATCCGGCTCCAGCGCAGTCGCTAGTTCACGCCAGGCCTTCTCCACCTTGGCGAGATTCGCCATGTCGGCCATGGAACAGCCGGCGGCCAGATCCGGCAACAACACCGTCTGTTCAGGGCGCGAGAGGATATCCGCCACCTCTGCCATGAAATGCACGCCGCAGAACACGATGGTCTCGGCATCCACCTGGGAAGCGAGGCGCGAGAGCTTAAGCGAATCGCCGGTGAGATCGGCGTGGCGATAGACTTCTTCGCGCTGGTAATGATGGCCGAGGATCACCGCGCGGCCCCTGAGTTTGGCTTTGGCCGCATGAATGCGTGCGTCGCAGGTTTCTTCTTCGAGCGACGTATACAGATCGAATGCCAACGCAGGAACTGCCACGCTCACTTACCTCGGAAAGTACCAACTGTAGCCAGATATTTTACTCCTGTGCAGACGATACGGTTTTTGATTACCGAGGTATTGAATTAGGCCTACCCTCTGCCCTTCGTGGGAGAGGGCAAGGGTTAGCGGGATTAGGCAAATATAGAAATACCCCTCATCCGACCTTTCTCCCGCAAGGTGAGAAGGAATTAAGAATTAGGGACGAGCTTCAATATGGCCTCTCTGTCAGTACGGGAACTGGCTTGCCTCGCGGCTTCGTCATGTAGCAGCCAGCAGTATTCCTTATGTTCCTCGGGATCAAGTTGGACAGCGATGACTGACGGCAAGCATAATGAAAATATGTGCTCGATATTTTCCATCACGTCTGGCGCGAACCTGGCGCGCCAGGCAGGATGGATGGGATAGCGATTAACTATGCCGCTGTCGGTAAGGCCTTCATCAACGTCTAATCCAGTTTCTTCACGCACTTCCCGAATAGCCGCCTGCCGAGGTGTTTCACCTTGCTCCAGGCTGCCGGTAACTGACTGCCAGAAATCAAGCGGGTCACAGCGACGCAAGCGCAATACTTCTCCATGATCGGTGAAAATGACGACCAATACGGAATCGGGGCGCTTGAATTCACTCATAAGCGATTATTAATATGCGCGAATCTTGCCTATTTAATTATAGGCTGAATAACCGCATCTGTTGGAAGCAACCTTTTCCCAATCCTTGAATTTTATTCTCAACAGTTTGTTTCCGACAATTGGTATCCGTTAAGCTGACCGCTTGCCATGGTAAATAATCCGAAAGTGCAACCGCCATACGAATCAACACAACAAAAAGTTAGGAAACTTGGGGTTATACTCAGTCGTTGCGAGATGCATTCAGGAATATTTAAATGAAAGCCATATTTGCGATCATTAGATCACATTCTTTTCTGGTGATCGTATTCCTGTTGCTGGCGCATGCAGTCAATGCCACTCAGGCACATAAGCACATAATCCTTATGACATACTGGTCTAACGATACAACAAAATATGCGTCTTATCCCATCCCTGGCAGTTTAAATCAAAGTGGAACCCTTCAGCACAATGAAGCGCTATTGCAACAATTGAATGCAGTTAATGTCCTTGGCTATGCCTTTTTGCAGGTCGACGGGTCCGGTCATGTATATTTTAGTCGTCCATCTGTTGACCTGTCTGAGAGCGACATCACAGGCTTTTGCGTTAAACAGCCTTCAAGTTGTCCACACGTGGTTAACGCATGGTCAGGCAACTTTTCCGCCTTTGCAAGGCTAGACAACAGGGATCATTCGCTACAAAAGGTAATCTCCATAGGAGGCGCTGGGAGTCAGAAAACCTTTGAAAATGCGATTCACAATCCAGAAACATTCATTCAGTCTGCAACCTATCTTATTCATGCATACCACTTGAATGGGATTGATCTCGACTTCGAACCAGATGCGTTTTTTTATTTGCATGAAGGTCAATCATATGCGCAGCTAGTCCTGGACTTAAGGAGAGCGCTTGGCAAGGAAGCATTCATCAGTATTGAGGTGCCCGGCGACTGGGAAACGTTGCGCAGTGTCAATTGTCCAACCAATAATTCATGTAGTAACAACCTCGGCATTATTGCCGATAATGCTTATGTCTCGCTCATGGGCTTTGACTTTCATGGTCCATATTACCCAGGGATGGTTACCAGCAATGACTCGAACCTTTATTGTGATCCAGATGAACCCTTACTTTCAAATTATTATCATGCCAGTGTCAATCAAGCGATCGGATATCTGACTTTTAACAAAGTACCAGCCAAAAAGATTATTTTGGGTTTCCCGGCTTATTTCAGGGCCTATGGTGGTGTCGAGGTTGCGCCAGGCAGTTATGGTCTGTATCAGCCATTCGATAAATCAAAAACACCAGCTTATGATCTAGGCACGAAGGGAAAAGGCTCTTATCGGGTTGCGAGAAGACTTTTGAAATCGGGATTCACACAACATTACCTCCTAGTTAACGACAAGATCAGTGCCGTCTACGCGTATAACGAATCGACTCAGCAATGGATAAGTTACGATGATCAGGTGTCGATTACCTCTAAAGCTAAGTACGTACTTTCCAGGCGTCTTGCGGGGATGATGATGTGGGAAATTGGGGAAGACATGCCAATTAACAGCCCCACGTCACTTTTACGGAGCGCACATACCGCTTTATTCAATACGAAGACGGGGCAATAATTCTACGTCTTCTATGCCTTTAAACACCTGTGCATCGCTGTTAATTTATTTTATGCTAACTCCTGCCAATCAAGGATATTGTCTAACGGATGATTCATCACCTTATGCTCAAGAAGCGATTCGCTGATGGCATCTTTTTTGGTTCCAGTCCCGCGCACTGCTTCGAGGTATACGTTCAGGCTTTTAGTACTGCGTAACACAGTCGCGATCTTCAGATATTCAGGCAATTCAACAGAGCCTTTGAGTTTCAGGATAGCCACGCCTTTATTGGAGCTCTTCGCAAAGCCGATCGCATAGGGAATCCACCAGGATTTGCAAGTCTCTTTGCTCACCAAACTCAAGATATGGGTCGAAAGCAGTATCCCACGTTCTATGCATTTGGTGACGCGCGCTGGCTCTTTCAGCAATGCATCCATCTCGATGTCGGCATCGGTCTCATCGAAATAAACATCCAGGCCTCCATGCTCCATGATGTAATTTGCGATCGCATGCACCACGTTCCTGTCGATCTGGAAATGGGATATGTAGATGCAGGATCCGGCATTACCTGCTTTGGCGGCGAGTGCATGTTGCTCTGTCAGTAATGCTCTATTGCGTCCAGCCACACATCGCTCCTTATGAAATGTTTACGGTTCTTTGTGTGCCGGCGGCAAATGCAAGCAGATATGCAATTCCTTGAGCTCCGCATCATTGACATCCGCGGGCGCGTCAGTGAGCGGATCCCAGGCCGTCTGGGTCTTGGGGAAGGCGATGACCTCGCGGATGTTGGGGGCGCCGGCCATGTGCATCACCAGCCGGTCCATCCCCAGGGCGATGCCGCCGTGGGGTGGACAACCGGACTTGAGTGCGTCCAGCAGGAAGCCAAACTTCCTACGCGCCTGCTCATCGCTGATGCCGAGCATGCGGAACACGGCCGACTGCATGTCCTGGTTGTGGATGCGGATGGAGCCGCCACCCAGCTCGGTGCCGTTCAGCACCAGGTCGTAGGCGCGCGAGCGGATGCCACCCGGGTCCTTCTCCATCGCGGAGACATCATCCACTTTGGGTGAAGTGAACGGATGGTGCAGGAAGATCCAGCGCTTGTCCTTCTCGTCCCACTCGAACATGGGGAATTCCACTACCCACAGCGGCGCCCACTCGCCTTGCATCAGGCCTCGGTCCTGGCCGAGCTTCAGACGCAACGCACCCATCGAGTCGTTCACGATGCGGGCCTTATCGGCACCGAAAAAGATCACGTCGTTGTTGGCAGCGCCGCAGCGCTTGAGGATGCCTTGCAGGGCGGCATCCGACAGGAACTTGATGATGGGCGACTGCAGACCCTCGCGCCCCTTAGCGAGGTCGTTCACCTTTATATAGGCGAGACCTTTGGCGCCATAGCGCGCCACAAACGCGGTGCAGTCGTCAATCTCGCTGCGCGGCAGTTCGCCGCCCTTGGGCAGGCGCAGGGCGGCGACCCGGCCATCTTTGGCGTTCGCCGGTCCGGCAAACACCTTGAACTCACAATCCTTCACCAGGTCGGCCACGTCCACCAGTTCCAGCCGGATGCGCAGGTCCGGCTTGTCGGAGCCGTAACGGCGCATGGCTTCGTCGTACGGCATGCGCAAAAACGGATCGGTCAGCTCGACGCCCAGCACTTCCTTGAAGGTGTGCCGGATCATGCCCTCGGTGATGTCCATGACCTGGCTCTCGTTCAGGAACGAGGTCTCGATGTCGAGCTGGGTAAATTCCGGCTGGCGGTCGGCACGCAGGTCCTCATCGCGGAAACAGCGCGCGATCTGGTAGTAGCGGTCGAAACCCGACATCATCAGCAACTGTTTGAACAGCTGCGGCGACTGCGGCAGTGCGAAGAACTTGCCGGGATGGGTACGGCTCGGCACCAGATAATCGCGCGCGCCTTCCGGCGTGGGCTTGGTGAGGATCGGGGTCTCCACATCGATGAAACCCTGCTGGTCCAGATGGCGGCGCAGTGCGTTGATGATGCGGTGGCGCAGCCGCAGTCGCTGCTGCATCACCGGCCGGCGCAGATCGATATAACGATACTGGAGCCGGCGCTCTTCGTTCACATCGTCTTCATCGAGCATGAAGGGCGGGGTTTCGGCACGATTGAGCAATTGCATCTCCTGCGCCAGCACTTCCACCTTACCGCTGGGCAGGTTCGGGTTTTCCGTGCCCTGGGGGCGGTGGCGGACCTTGCCTTTCACGCTCACCACGAATTCGCTGCGCAGGCGCTCCGCATCGACGAACAGCTCCGCACGCTCCGGATCGAAAACCACTTGCACCAGGCCTTCCCGGTCGCGCAGATCGACGAAGATCACGCCACCGTGGTCGCGACGCCGGTGTACCCAGCCAGCGATGCGGATCTCCTTTTCCAGTAGGGTTTCGTTGACCTGGCCGCAATAGTGAGTACGCATGAAAAATTCCTGAGATGACGTTGTCATAAAATCGGGAGAAACTGGGGTCGAGGCAGGCGCGCGATGTTACGGTTCATGCTTCCTGTGTGCAATACCGGGCGTGGTCTTACCGTATGCGGTGCGCGGATAGGTTGGCACGATCACGCCCAGGGAGATGATCATCCTCAAGGCCTCGTCCACGCTCATTTCCAATTCGATTACGTCTTCCGGCGGCACCATGATCAGGAACCCGGACGTCGGGTTGGGGGTGGTGGGGATAAAGACACTGATGAGCTTGCTGGGGGCTTTCACGTCCAGCTCACCCAGAGAATCGTTGGTGACGAACGCCAGGCTCCAGGTATCCTTGTGCGGGTAGCGGATCAAAACCACTTTACGGAACGACTTGCCCTTATTGGAAAACATGGTGTCGGAGATCTGCTTGGCGGTCGAATACACTGAGCGCACCAGCGGGATATGCTCGAGGATCTCCTCGCCCAGTTGCACTAGTTGCTTGCCGAGGAAATTGCTGGCGATGAAACCGGTGATGAACAGGATCAGGAACGCCATGATGACGCCGAGCCCGGGGATGTGAAAACCGATGAGATGGATGGGCTGCCACTTTTCAGGCAGCAGCAGCACCAGGTTGTCCAGGTAACCAACGAAGATACTCAGGACAAAAAGCGTCGCCACGATCGGCAGCCAGATGACGATACCGGTAATCAGATAGCGCCGGATACGGCTCTGGACAGGTTTGGCTGTAGTAGTGGCCATTACTCGGCTTTTGCGGCTTTAGCCGGTTTGGGTTTGCTCTCGGACTTGCTCTCGCTCTTTTTAGCCGTGGTCTCCTTGGCCGGTTCCGCGGCTTTCTTATCCTTGCTCTCCTTCTTGTCCTTGGTTTCTGCGGCGGGCTTATCGCCTTCACCGAGCACGTTGCGTTTATTGCCAGATTTGAAATCAGTCTCGTACCAGCCGCCGCCCTTGAGCCGGAAACCGGCCGCTGACATTAGCTTATGTAGTGCCGGTTTGCCGCACTCCGGGCACTTCTTCAGGGGTACGTCGCTGAGTTTCTGCAAAGCCTCCAGACGATGGCCACAGGCTTCACACTCGTATTCATAGATAGGCATGCCGATCCGCCTCATTGAAAAACCCAGTTGATTGCCCCATGTATGGGGCCTGACAATCCGACCTCACGCTGTCTCCCCGTGGCAGCCGACGCGTGCCATTATAACCTTGCCGGTCGCTTCACCAGGAAACCCCATGCCCCCAGCGCTAAATCGTAGTCACACACTCCGTTCACTATTGCCGTTTATCTGGGAATTCCGCGGCCGTGCCATGCTGGCGCTCGCTTTCCTGATAATCGCCAAGATCGCCACCGTGATGATCCCGGTGGCCCTCAAGCATCTGGTGGACGACCTCAACCCGGTGCATCACGCCGCGCTGGTGCTACCAGTCGCGCTGCTCATCGGCTACGGCGTGCTGCGCTTTGCCAGCACCCTGTTCGGGGAATTACGCGACCTGGTGTTCGAATTCGCCGCCCTGCGCGCCGTGCGCCGTATCGCCCTACGCGTATTCCGGCATCTGCACGACCTGGACCTGGCTTTCCACCTGGAACGCCAGACCGGCGGACTGTCCCGGGACATCGAGCGCGGCACCCGCGGCATCAGCTTCGTACTGAGCTTCATGTTGTTCAACATCCTGCCGACGTTGCTGGAAATCGGACTGGTGCTGGGCATCTTCCTGTGGAATTTTTCCGCCTGGTTCGCGCTCATCATCGTACTGTCGGTCGTACTTTATATCGCCTTCTCAATCCTGGTGACTGAGTGGCGCATCCAGCACATGCGGCGCATGAACGAGCTGGATTCGAAAGCCAACACGCGCGCCGTCGACAGTCTGCTGAATTACGAGACGGTGAAGTATTTCACCAATGAGGATTTCGAAGCCCAACGATACGACAAGGAGATGGCTTCTTGGGAGCGGGAAGCCCTCAAGACCCAGTATTCCCTGTCCACCCTGAACAGTGGCCAAGCGCTGATCATCTCCGTGGGCGTCATTGCCATGATGCTACTGGCCGGTTACGAAGTGGTGCATGGCCGCATGACGCTGGGCGATTTCGTCATGGTCAACGCCTACATCGTGCAACTGTTCATGCCGCTGAATTTTCTGGGGTTCGTATACCGTGAGATGAAGCGCTCGGTTGTCGACATGGAACGCATGTTCGCGCTGCTGGACCGCAATACCCAGGTGGCGGATAAACCTGGCGCGACGGCACTCAAGGTTAGCCAGGGTGAAATCCGTTTCGAGAACATACGCTTCGGCTATAACAAGGACCGTGAGATATTGCACGGCGTGAGTTTTGCGGTGCCGGCCGGCTCGAAAGTGGCGGTGGTGGGGCCGAGCGGCGCAGGCAAATCTACGCTCGCGCGTCTGCTGTTCCGTTTCTACGACGCCACCGGTGGACGCATCCTGGTCGATGGCCAGGACATCCGCGATGTGACCCGCGACAGTCTGCGGCGCAACATTGGCATCGTCCCCCAGGACACGGTGCTGTTCAATGACACCATCTATTACAACATCATCTATGGCCGGCCGGATGCAAACCGATCGGAAGTTGAACAGGCCGCGGCCATGGCGAATCTCAAACAATTCATTGAGGTGCTGCCACAAGGTTATGAAACACTCGTGGGTGAGCGCGGCCTAAAATTATCCGGCGGCGAAAAGCAGCGCGTGGCCATCGCTCGCGCGATTCTCAAAAATCCGCCAATCCTGGTATTCGACGAAGCCACGTCCAGTCTTGACTCCAACGCCGAGCAGGCGATCCTGGTGGCTATGCGCGAACTGGCGGAACACCGCACCAGCCTGGTGATTGCGCACCGCCTCTCAACCATCGTGGATGCGGACGAGATCGTGGTGCTGGATCAGGGCGCGGTGGTGGAACGCGGCACCCATCATGAACTACTGCGCGTCGGCGGATTGTATGCGCAGATGTGGGCCCTGCAGCAGCGTGAAGCGGAAGAGAAACAGAAGAAAGCCGCCGAACAACCCATCCCACCCGCGTTCGCCCTGAATGGCTAATGCGTCATCTGTTCTCACTCCCTCTCCCACAAGGGGGAGAGGGAATAATGAGTGGTCGGCAAGGCGTGAACGCGTATTTCACGGTAACAAGTGATGGAAAAAATTAAAATCAGCCATTCTGTCCTTATAACGGGTTGCTCCAGCGGCATCGGTCTGGCCACCGCGCAAGTGCTTAAGGCACGCGGTTGGGATGTCATCGCCAGTGCCCGCAAGACCGAGGATATCCAGCGCCTCAAGCAGATGGGCTTGCAGGCCATCCGCCTCAATATCGCCGACCCGGTTTCCATCGAAGACGCGCTGAACGAAACCCTGACCCTGACGGGCGGCCGACTGGACGCGCTGGTGAACAACGCCGGCATCGCCATCCCCGGCGCAGTCGAGGATCTGTCCAGCGAGATATTACAGCGCCAGTTTGACACCAATTTCTTCGGCACCCTGGAACTTACGAATGCGGTGCTGCCCATCATGCGCCGGCAAGGCCATGGCCGCATCGTGATGCTCAGCTCCATTCTCGGTCGCGTGGCCATGCCCTGGCGGGGTGCCTACAACGCCAGCAAATTCGCGCTGGAGGGCATCACCGACAGCCTGCGGCTGGAATTGCGCAGCACGGCTATAAGAATTTCGCTCATCTGTCCCGGCCCGGTGAAAAGCCGTTTCCGGGACAACACCCTCGCCAACTTCGATGCATACTTGGATGCGGCCTCGAGCCCGTACCGTGACCGTTACGCGCGCCTCAAAGCCCAGACCGGAGTGGAGAAGGACAATACGCCGTTTACGGTACCGCCAGAGAACGTGGCCAGGAAAATCGCCAGCGCACTGGAAAGCGCGCATCCAAAAGCTCGCTATTACGTTACCGTCCCGGCCTACGCCCTCGCCCTCCTGCGCTGTGTGCTGCCAACACGCTGGATGGATGCATTACTCGCCAGAATTTAGATTCCTGCATCACCAATTTAGCTTTTGGTTGCACAGATTTACACCGGGTAAGCTCCGACACTGTTTAATAATCCAACCGCTTCATCAAACCCTTGCGCGATATTCATATTCTGCACTGCCTGTCCCGCCATGCCCTTCACCAGATTATCCAGCGCAGCCATGAGCACCACGTTTCCGTCTTTCTCATGTACGGCGAGGTCGCAGAAATTGCTGCCCACAACAGCAGCGACACGCGGTGTGTCTTCCACCAGCCGCACGAACGGCGCATCCCGGTAGAAGTCCATACATTTTTTCCTGAGTGACTTCGCGTTCAATCCGATAGCGGTCGGTGGGTGTAGTTGTACAGTGGCAAATATTCCTCGCACCAGCGGCGCTGAGTGCGGTACGAAGGCCAAGCTATAACCATTGGTTTTTTCTGCATCCAGCAGGCGTGTAACTTCCGCTTCGTGTTGATGATTCAGCACTTTATAAGCACGAAAGTCATTGGCACGCGTCGGGTGGTGCGTAGTCTCGGTGGGCGTGGCGCCGGCGCCGGATGAACCGGTGGTCGCGCTCACCGCGATGAATCCCAGGTCTTTCAGTCCTGCCAGCGGCAGCAGGGCGAGCTGGATGGCGGTGGCGAAACAGCCGGGGCTGGCGATGCGCCTGGCGCCTTTGATCTTTTCTGTTTGCCATTCCGGCAGACCATAAACAAAACTGCCAAGCGCCTGTGGGTACGGATGTGGTTTTCCGTAGGCACGCTCGAAGGCTTCCGCATCATCCAGCCGGAAATCACCGGATAGATCGATGAGCGTGAGTCTGTCCGATAGTTTGTGCTTCGACCAATCCGCTTCCAGACCAGCCAACTGTTGCGCCAGTTCGAAATGCGGCATGGCGGAAAACACTATGGGATTGTCCGATTCCGCGAACGCAGACCAGTCGGGCTGTGCCTCGAAGTTGCCGTCCACCAGGCTGCGAAGGTTTGGATGTACTTTCCAGAACGGTTGGTCCGCGTATTTGCGCGAGACGGCGCGGATACTCTCCACCTGCGGATGCTGCGACAGCAGCCGCAGTAGTTCGCCGCCGCCGTAACCAGAGCCACCCAAAATATAAACACTGATTGTTGTCGTTGTCATGCTTGTGTTGCTCCTTCTCCCTGCGGAAGAAGGTTAAGATGAGGGGGAATTATTCACCCCTCACCCTACCCTCTCCCACAAGGGGAGAGGGTGAAAGAGAGACTTTCGTAGTGTTCACAACCCCACGCTTGGCAATTACATCCAGCAGATGATTGCCGAGCGCCTTTGCATGGGTAAGCGCATTGATCGCAGGCTTGTCTACAGCACGTTCTACAAAACGTACGCCCACATTATTGTCGGTACACGGACCGGTGACCAAATCCACATCGATGTCGTACTCACTCCGCAGATGCTCCACGCCACCGGCCACGCCCACCGGATCATTGGCGCAGAACACGAAGGCCGCGGTCAGCGCGCGCAGTTCCGCATCCGCAAGTATCGCCTGCACGCCATATTCGCCCATGATGCCGTCGCCGGTCTCCGCTACGATGACATCGAAACGGCGTGTGGAGAGTTCCGCGAAGATGGTCTTGGCCACCTGCGCCGCGCTCTCCGGTCCGGTGCATGCAATGCCCGCGTCGGTGAAATCCAGCGTCACTTCGGCACCATAGTCGCGCATGCTCAGTGTATCGCGCATCAGGGAGACGCCGGTGAGCTTGGCACCGCCCACGCGGTAACCCGCCTGACTGAGCCTGCGCACGATTGCGCAAGCGGCGGCTGTCTTACCGGCGTTCATGCAGGTGCCGGCCACGTAGATGACTTTGCAGTTAGGCACCTTGCCATCCGCTTTGAGCGCGCCCATGCGGATATTCGCGGGTTCCCCGAGCCGCGACTGGAACTCCGGGTACACCAGCACCTGGCCCAGCACCTCGAACTCGAAAGGTTGGCCCACATCCGGGTTGTGGGATATGCATTCGCCGATGACGCCGCCCATATTCAGGATGTGCAGCTTCTGGCCGGGCGCAACGCTTTTCGGCAGCACACCTTCGTAACCATGCAGGGCGTTGCGATGACCCAAAGCGCCCACCACGATGTCGTCGCCGTGCAGCACGTTCAGGCGGCCGTGTACATCCTCCAGCTGGTTATAGCCGGACTTGTCGCCAAGGATGCGGCCCGCCAGCACCGCGCCGTGTTCCGCGCGCACCTCGGCTGACAGGGTGAGCATGCGATCCAGCTTCAGGTTGCGCGTAACTGATGCGATCTTGTCCGCGCTGATCCTCATTTGTTTTCTCCTGCACGTAACGCAAGTATCTGCTGCACGCCATAGAGTTTGGCGAAACCCGCGGCCTCCGCGCCGCTCCACAGACGGTTGGCTTCACCATAACTTGCAACTTTGGCATCCATAAGTGAACGCGGCGAGCGCACGCCATCCACAGCAAACGTGCGCGGATACAGCGTGAGTTTCACCTCGCCCGTCACCGGTTTTTGGCTGGACTTCAGGAAGGCTTCCAGATCCCGCGCCAGAGGATCAAAGAAATGGCCTTCATGCAGCAATTGACCGTAGAGATTGCCCAGGTTGTCCTTCCAGAATTGCTGCTTGCCGGTGAGGGTAAGTTTTTCCAGCTCACGATGTGCACCGATCAGCAGATGCGCCGCCGGCGCCTCGAAGCCGACGCGTCCCTTGATGCCCAGGATGGTGTCGCCCAGATGCACGCCGCGGCCGATTCCGTATGGGCGGCCGATAGAATTCAGTTCTGCGATGAGCGCTACCGGATCCAACGATTGACCATCTACAGCAGCAGGCACGCCCTGCTTGTAGCCCAATGTCATGGGCCTGGATGTGAGTTTCGCGGCATCGATCTCACCGCCGGGAAACACCGCTTCCGGTAGCACACTCCAGGAATCCAGCGTCTCGCGTCCACCCACGGAGGTGCCCCACATGCCTTCGTTCACGGAATAATGTTCGGTCTTTTCAGGAAGCTCGAAGCCGTGCTTCTTCAGATAGGCACGCTCCTCGGCACGGCTCAATGCCAGCGTGCGGATCGGGGTGATGAGTTCCAGTTCGGGAGCCAGGGCGCGGAATGCCACGTCGAAACGCACCTGGTCGTTGCCGGCGCCGGTGGAGCCGTGCGCCAGTGCGGTGGCGCCGAGTCTCTTTGCAAGCGCCACCACTTCCGCCGCCTGGGCCACGCGCTCCGCCGATACACTCAGTGGATACAGATTGCCGCGCAGCACGTTGCCATAGATGAGATAGCGAAGATAACGGTCGAAGAGATCCGCGCGCGCGTCGATGGTGTGATGGGCTTGCGCGCCCAGTTTCGGAGACAGGTCTTCGATGCGCCGCAGTTCCCCGGTACTGAAGCCACCAGTATTCACCGTGACGGTGGTGACCTGGTAACCCTGCTCCCGAAGATGGATGACGCAGAAGGAGGTATCCAGTCCGCCGGAGAAAGCCAGCACTACATGTTTAGTCATGCCACTCACCACCGATCTTCTTATGCCAGATGTCTTTTTCACATTTTTCAATACGGCTTCGAGTCGCCGAGATCCAGCGTTCTGCGTGTTTGCATTCTTCCGCGATGGAGCCCAGCCCCAGGTTGTCTAGGCCACCAATATGGATAGACTTCAATGCTTGGCGATCCGGCTTGAACGTTCCATCCTGCAGCTGCTGCGCGACTCGCTGGTATGCATCGCGGAACGGGACACCCTGCTGAGCCAAACGGGTGGCTTCATGGGCGGCATACAGCTCATCGCCACAGGCAGCGCGTGCGCGCTCGGCATTTACTTTAAGACCCGGCACCAGTTGCACGAGCGTGGCCAACAACGCGTGCGCCGTATCCAGGGCTTCGAACAGCGGTTTTTTCAACAACTGGAAGTCGCGGTGGTAATTGGATGGCAGGCCGCCGGCCAGCTCCTGCAGCATCGCCACATGCCCGCGCAGTTCGCGGCAGCGGGCACGCGCCAGCTCCACCACGTCCGGGTTGCGTTTCTGGGGCATGATGGACGAGCCGGTGGTGAAGGCCTCTGGTAACTCCAGGTATCCGAATTCAGGCATCGAATACAGCGCCACATCCCAGAGAAACTTCTCCAATACCAAGCCGATGGATGCCATCCCATTCACCAGAGCCAGTTCATGGCGGCCGCGGGAATTCATCACATCGGCGGGGCTGATCTGAACGCCGGAGAATCCCAGTAGCCCGGCGAGATACTCCCGATCAAGCGGTAGGGGCACACCGAAACCGGCGGCAGCGCCCAGAGGGCAGCGGTCCAGGCGTGCGTATACTGCCTGCATCGCCTGCAGTTCTTCCCCGAGTCCCGCAGCGAACGCACCCGCCCACAATCCAAAACTCGAAGGCATGGCGCGGCGCAGATGCGTGTAACCCGGCAGGCTCTCATCTGCATGTGCATGCGCGAATTGGATGAATGCATCCGCTAGCTGTGCAGTCTGTTTTGCGATACTGAGCAAAGCCTCGCGCATGTACAGGCGCAGCGCCAAGATTACCTGGTCGTTGCGCGAGCGGCCCAGATGGATGCGTTTGCCCGCATCACCCAGTTGTTGCGTGAGCAACTGCTCGATGGCGGTGTGGCAGTCTTCCTGAGCCGGGTCGATACCGAGTTCGCCAAGGCGCGCGTGTAACGCGATCTTGGCCAAGGCATCCACCAGCACCTGAGCATCTTTCAACGCTATCAGACCCGCGTGCGCCAGCATGCGTGCATGCGCGGCGCTGCCGAGCGCATCGAAACTCAACAGGCGCTTATCCAGTTCCGGATCATCGCCCACGCTGAGGCGATGCATGGCTGCGTCCAGCGGTAGACCCTTTTCCCAGAGACGCGATGGACCTTTTGCGTCGTTCATGCGGCCTGCACTTTGCTGCCGGTCTCGCGCGCCACGATCATGGTGCCGCTACCCTGGTTGGTGAAGACTTCCGTGAGCACCGCGTCCGGCTGGATGCCGCTCACCAGATGCGCGCTGTGCACGCCGCCACTGAGGGCGCGGCGCGCCGCTGCCAGTTTGGGGCGCATGCCGCCGCTGACCTTGCCGCTCTTCTCCAGCTGCTCCGTCCCTGACAGCGTCGTATACGGCACCAGGCTCGAGGGCCTTGCCAAATCCTCCAGCAGTCCCGGCACCTTCAGCAGAAAGAACAGTTTCTCCGCTTTGAGTGCCACTGCGATCTCGGCGGCTACCGTATCGGCGTTGGTGTTGAACACCTCGCCCTTGTCGTTCGCCGACAGCGGTGTGATCACCGGCACATAGCCGCCGTCCAGTAGATGCGTGAGCAGCGCCGGATTCACCCGGTCGATGTCCCCGACCAAGCCAAAATCCACGAACTCGATCTGGCCGGCGTCATTCTTGATCTGCACCGGCTGGCGCTTGTGGGCGGAGAGGATATCGCCGTCCACGCCGCTGACGCCGCTCACCGGCAGGCCGGCCGCGCGCAGGTCCGCCAGCAGATCGGTATGCACCGAACCAGCCAGCACCATCTTGGCGGCTTCCAATACCTGCTTGGTGGTCACGCGCCGGCCCGCGATCTTCTCCACCGGCAGATCCAGGGATTCACACAGGGCGTCCAGTCCGCTGCCGCCACCGTGCACGATCACCAGCTTGATGGAGAAGCTCCACAACACGTTGAGTTCTTCGCACACGGCGCGGCGCGTGGCGGCGTTCTCCAGCACCTCGCCGCCTAGCTTAAAGACGAAGATCTTGCCGCGGAAGGCGCGCACGTACTGGGCCGCGGAGCGTAGCGACGCATAACTGTCAGGTGACATGGACATGGTTAATCTCCCTCATCAGTTCAACAGCCGGTGCAGCAGCACCCGCTGTACATGGAAACGGTTCTCGGCCTCGTCGATGACGCGGCTGTGGGTGCCGTCCAGCACTTCATCGGCCACTTCCACATTGCGCCGCACCGGTAGGCAATGCAGGAAGATCGCATCGCTGCTCGCACGGGATAATGTTTTATCGGTGATCAGCCAGTCTTTGTGGGCGGCGATGCGCGCCGTCGCGCCATCCGCTGCCACCGGTTTGGTCGCCGGACCCCAGGCCTTTGCATAGATGACCTGGCTACCGCTCACAGCATGCTGTTGATCCGTAGTGACCGTCACCAAACCACCGCTTTGCCGTGCATAGGTCTGCGCCTCAGCCAGCACCGCAGGATGCAGATCGAAACCCGGTGGATGCGCGACCCGCACTTCGCAGCCAGCAGCCGCAGCCGTGAGTAAAAACGAATGCGGTACGGCTTTCGGCAGCGATTTGATATGCGGCGCCCAAGTAAGCGTCACCGGCAGTTTCTTCGTTGTCCCGAAACTTTCACGCACTGTCAACAGATCCGCCAACCCCTGGCAGGGATGTTCGCGTGCTGACTCCATGCTGATGACCGGCACGCCCGCCAGCTCACAGAAAGCGTTCATCACCGGATCAGCTGCGTCCGCATCATCGTCCTGGAGCGCGCCGAACGTGCGCACCGCCAACGCGTCCACATAACGGCCCAGTACCGGGATGGCTTCGCGGATATGCTCCGGCCGGTCGCCGTCCATGACCACACCTGTGCGGTCTTCCAGTTTCCAAATGCCGCTGCCCACCTCCAGCACGATGGCATGGCCGCCGCCGCGCAACATGGCGGCTTCGAATGAAGCACGTGTGCGCAGCGAGGGATTGAAGAACACCATGCCGAGAATCTTGTGGGCCAGATGCGCACCGGGCGTTTGGTTTTTCCAGGCCAGTGCTTCGGCGAAAACATTTGCGACGCCGGCCACACCCAGATCGGCGATGCGGGTGAAATGCTTCATGCCGCCATGCCTTCAGTCTGAAAAGCTGCAATGCTCGCCAGTAATTTTTCCACGGCTTGATCAGTGACAGTCAGCGGCGGCATGAGTCGTAATATCCCTGGGTCGTCGGAACCGCCCACCAGAATTTGGTGTTTCAATAAATGGGTTTTGAGTGCCTTGGCTTGTGTGGCCGCATCCAGCCCCAGCAACAGACCTTCGCCGCGTACTTTGAGTACGACCCCATTGCTCAGGCCGCTGCGAATAGTTTTCGCCAGATTATTGGCACGCTCCATCAGATTCTCGTCGACGATCACCTTGAGTGTCGCGATCAGCGCTGCACAAGCCAAGGGACCGCCACCAAAAGTGCTACCGAGATCGCCGGGTTTGAGGGCTGAGGCCACCCCATCGTTCATAAGCAGGCCGCCCATGGGCACGCCCGAGGCCATACCTTTCGCGCAGGTAATCATGTCGGGCGTAACGCCATAGAAATTCGCCGCAAACGGCATGCCCAATCGGCCTATGCCGGTTTGCACCTCATCAAAAATCAGCAGTGCGCCGGCTTGCGTGCATTTCTGCCGCAGCGCAGAAAACCATTTCGCGTTCGCAGTTTTCACGCCGGCCATGGACTGGATCGGTTCCACGATCACCGCCGCTACCTGCGAGAAATCAGCGGATTCGAGTGCCGCAGGGTCCGCGAACGGCAGGAATTGGGTCGGCGCCAATAACGTCTGGTAATCCTTTCTCAAGGCCGACGAATCGGTGACCGACAGCGCCAGTAACGAGCGCCCGTGGAACGCGCCCTGAAACGCGACCAAGTGGCTGCGTCTGGTGAGCTTGATGGCGACCTTGAGAGCGCTCTCATTGGCTTCGGCGCCGGAGTTGCAGAAGAACACCGCTGCCATGCCAGCGCCACCGAATTCCACCAACGCTTGCGCAGCCCGGTCACGCACCGGCAACTGTGCGGCCGCCGAATAGAAGATCAGCTTGCGGGCCTGCTCGGTGATGGCCGCGGCTACCGCCGGATGGCAATGGCCGGTGCTGGCCACGCAATGGCCACCGTAGAAATCCAGGTAGGCCATACCCTGGTCATCGAAAACCCGCTCGCCTTGTCCTGAGACCAGCGGAAATGGGTATGGCGCATAGGTGGGGAGTAACGGTGAAACAGCGGTTTTCACCGGGTCCCCCCAAATAAATATGCATGCATGGATGAATAAAATGGTGGCAGTTCGTATATAATGCGACTTTATACAAACTAATGCGAAATAATGCAAGGGTTCGCGTTTATTTATTCAGTCAGAGGCCCAGGTCTTTACAGCACACAAATGCCGGGTTCGGGAAAAAATGACACTCGATGAAGCCATCCTACAGTTGGTGGAACAGCGTGAAATCACCGATCAATCGGTTTTTTTGGGCCTGTTGAAACACATCGGCCATGCGGTCACCCAGCCGACCCTGTCACGACACATGAAGAAATTGGGCGTCCATAAGGTGACCGGCCGTTACCAGCAGGTCGAACCGTTGCCGGAGAAACTGCCAGTCTTCTCCCTCACCCAGGTGCCGCCCAATCTGGTGATCATCCGTACGCGCCCCGGTTATGCCCAGCCATTGGCGGTCAAACTTGATCAGCAGAAGATCGAAGGTGTCGGGGGCACGCTAGCAGGTGATGACACGGTGTTCATCGCCGTGGCTTCGCCGGCCAGGTTCAGGGCAGTGGCCGATGCCGTAGAGGTGTTGCTATCCGGCGGAGCGGCTGCCTGACTCTGGATCACTTGTCCAATTCTGGATAGTGACGGAATAATCCATCTTCATTGAATGATATGCGCTGCCCGGATGCGAGATACGCCGCGATTCGCGGACGCTTCAACACGCGATCATGCAAGCCGATGACTTTGGGATATTTCACTTCGATGCGGGATTGGTTGCGGGGGAACGCATAGCGCAATCCTTCAATGATCTGGAACAGCGACAGATCCGGATAAGTAAGTGCAGATCCAACCAGAAACTGGTCGCCAGATGGATTCTGTTTAAGCACTCTCTCGAAATAACCCAGATACTTGGGCAATCTTTGCTTAAGAAACGAGACCGTGCGTTTACGCGCCTCCAGCTTCTGGTCCTGGTAGTACTCGGTGGGTCCGAGTGGATGATGGGTATCGTGGATCTCTACAATCCAATCGGTCATCGTGAGTTGCAGCTGATTTGTCCATATACGACCCGCTTCATTTGCCGGCGCAAGCCCATGATGTGTGCCCAAGTACATGAGAATGTTGGCAGTATGCGAGATAAACAAATCGCCGGCTTTCAGTACTGGGACTGCGAAGGATGGATGTGCTGCTTTGGTATCGCCGAGTAGGGCCTGCAGTTTGCTGACAGCCTGCTCCTCACCTGCGGGATCTTTAGCAATATCCAGATAAGGGACGCCAGCCTCCTCGAGAGCCAGCCGGATGAATTCACCACGCCCCTGGATGCCGGGCCAGTAATACAATTCATAAGTCATGAGTCACCTCCGGAGAAATGGCCAGAGCAGTTCACCGGATTGCAGGCGACGACCCTTGACTGCGACATTCACCCAGACTGATCCCCACCAGATCGATGCCAATCCAATCAACACCCACAGCCATTGATATCTTGCCATTCCCACGAGCATGCTGATTATCCCGGCTGCGATGAAGATCACTGCCAAGCCAACCGCGAGGCCGCGATCGAATCTCGAAAGTTTAGCCTTAGTCACAGATATTGCGGCCTCCCCAATCGCATGGGTTTCAGCTATGGTCTCGGATATTTGACAGATAGATTTAAATAATCAGAAGCATCAGCACGGCCACGATGGCCGGGAGCGCCTGTACCAGCAGGATCTTGCGACTCACACTCAATCCACCATATAGCCCCGCCGCTACCACGCACAACAGGAAAAACAGTTTTACATCCTGGCCGGCGGCGCCCAACCACAATCCCCAAATCAAGCCTGCGGCGAGGAATCCATTATATAAGCCCTGATTTGCCGCCAGAGATTTTGATGCTTTGGCGAATTCGGGCGTCAGCCGAAAAATCTTGAGGCCGTAGGGTTTGTCCCAGAGAAACATCTCAAGCACCAGGAAATAGATATGCAGAACGGCGACCAGCCCGATCAGGATGTCGGTAGCATGAGTCATGGTTTTGCTCCTCGATTGCGACCCTAGCTTACCTTTTTCTGACGCCTGCTGTTGACGGCTCTCGACAGAAGGGAGCTTCAGGCGTTTGCAGCTTTGGCTTTCCTGGGTTTCGCCTTGCTGAACTCGAAGCCGATATCCCGGGCATCCACCTTGATGGTATCGCCGGGTCCGAACTCTCCAGCGAGTATCTTCTGGGCCAGTGGATTCTCCAGTTGCTGCTGGATGGCGCGCTTCAGTGGACGTGCGCCATAGACCGGGTCGTAGCCAGCGCGTCCTAACTTATCGAGCGCCGACTCACTGATTTCGAGACCGATATCGCGATCGGCCAGCCGTTTCTGCAGCTGCTCCACCTGGATGCGGGCGATGGCGCGGATCTGGTCCTTGCCGAGCGGATGGAATACCACAGTCTCGTCCACCCGGTTGATGAACTCGGGACGGAAGTGCTGGGCCACGATCTCCATCACTGCATCTTTCATCTTCTGGTAATTCTCCTCGCCAGCCATCTCCATGATGACCTGCGAGCCCAGATTGGAGGTCATCACCACCACCGTGTTCTTGAAGTTCACGCTGCGTCCCTGGCCGTCCGTGAGACGGCCATCGTCCAGCACCTGCAACAACACGTTGAATACATCCGGGTGGGCCTTTTCGATCTCATCCAGCAGGATTACGGAATAGGGCTTGCGGCGCACCGCTTCCGTAAGATAACCGCCCTCCTCGTAACCCACGTAGCCAGGCGGTGCACCGATGAGTCGCGCTACGGAATGCTTCTCCATAAATTCCGACATGTCGATGCGCACCATGGCGTCTTCGGTATCGAACAGGAACCAGGCGAGTGCCTTGGTGAGTTCGGTCTTGCCGACGCCGGTGGGCCCTAGGAACAGGAATGAACCGGACGGCCGGTTGGGGTCAGAGAGTCCCGCGCGCGAACGGCGGATGGCATTGGAGACGGCGCGCACCGCTTCATCCTGGCCGACCACGCGGGTCATGAGCGCATCTTCCATGCGCAGCAGTTTTTCCTTCTCGCCCTCCAGCATCTTGGAGACCGGGATGCCGGTCCAGCGGGACACCACTTCTGCGATCTCCTCCTCGGTGACCTTGTTGCGCATCAGCTGCATGGGCTGGTCTTCGCTGGCGGTGGCCTGGGCGAGTTTCTTCTCCAGCTCCGGGATGCGGCCGTACTGCAGTTCCGACATGCGCGACAGGTCGCCGGCGCGGCGCGCGGATTCCAGGTCGGTGCGCGCCTTCTCCAGAGATTCCTTGATATGCGCCGCATCCTGCACCGAGGCTTTCTCGGCTTTCCAGATCTCTTCCAGATCGGAATATTCGCGTTCCAGCTTCTTGATGTCGGCTTCCAGCGTAGCGAGGCGCCGTTTGGAGGCTTCATCCTTCTCTTTTTTGAGGGCTTCGCGTTCGATTTTGAGCTGGATCAGGCGCCGGTCCAGCTTGTCCATCTCTTCCGGCTTGGAATCGATCTCCATGCGGATGCGCGAGGCCGCCTCGTCAATCAAGTCGATCGCCTTGTCTGGCAATTGCCGGTCGGAGATGTAACGGTGTGAAAGGATGGCGGCAGCCACGATGGCGGGATCGGTAATCTCCACACCGTGATGCACTTCATAGCGCTCTTTCAGTCCGCGCAATATGGCGATAGTGTCTTCCACGGAAGGCTCATCCACCAATACCTTCTGGAAACGGCGTTCCAGGGCCGCGTCCTTCTCGATGTACTGGCGGTATTCGTCGAGGGTGGTAGCGCCCACGCAGTGCAGTTCACCGCGTGCCAGCGCCGGTTTCAGCATGTTGCCCGCGTCCATGGAACCTTCGGCCTTGCCGGCGCCCACCACCATGTGGATCTCGTCGATGAACAGGATGATGCGGCCTTCTTCCTTGCCGATGTCCTTGAGCACGGCTTTCAGGCGCTCCTCGAATTCGCCGCGGAACTTGGTGCCGGCGATGAGCGTGCCCATGTCGAGAGTTAATACGCGCTTGTCCTTCAGACCTTCCGGTACTTCGCCGTTGATGATGCGCTGCGCCAGACCTTCCACGATGGCGGTCTTGCCCACGCCCGGCTCGCCGATGAGCACCGGGTTGTTCTTGGTGCGCCGCTGCAGCACCTGGATGGTACGGCGGATCTCGTCGTCGCGGCCGATGACCGGATCGAGCTTGCCGGATTCGGCGCGCGCGGTGAGGTCGATGGTGTATTTCTCCAGTGCCTGGCGCTGGTCCTCGGCGGCCGCGTCGTTGACGTTCTGGCCACCCCGCATCTCCTCGATGGCCTTCTCGATCACGGCCTTGGTGGCGCCCGCATCGCGCAACGCATCGCCCAAGGCACCCTTGTCCTCCATCGCCGCTAACAGAAACAGCTCGCTGGAGATGAACTGGTCTTTGCGTTTCTGCGCCAGCTTGTCGGTAGCATTCAGCAGCCGGTTGAGATCGTTGGATATATGTACGTCGCCGGCCTCGCCGCCGTGGACTTCAGGTAAACGATCCAACCCGGTCTCGATTTGCGAGCGCAGGCGGTTGATATTGGCGCCGGCCTTGGCCAGCAACGGGCGCACGCTGCCGCCCTCCTGGTCCAGCAGCGCCAGCATCAGGTGTAAAGGCTCTATATATTGATGGTCACGTCCCACGGCCAGCGACTGGGCGTCGGCCAACGCCATCTGGAACTTACTGGTTAACTTGTCGAGTCGCATGTGAAAATTTCGTCGCTGACGATAAATCTTACGCCTGAGATGGGGGAAAGTTGTGGCTTTTCAACCACCGATGGCGATCTGGATGATATAGATCAGGCCGATACCGGCAGCAATCAGGGTGACGGTCAGCAGGGACAAGCGGGCACCTTCATGGCGGTGCAGTCCAGGGATCAAGTCAGCCACGGCCACATAGATCAGGCTGGCCGCGGCGACCGCCAATACATAAGGCATGTAGCTCTCGTTCGCGCCGAACAGACTCCAAGCCAGCAGCCCGCCGACGACCATGGCGGCGCCGGATAGTGCAGTCAACAGCAGCGCCCGGCCGCGGGCCATACCGCCGTGCAACAGCACCGCGATGTCACCCACCTGCTGGGGCACATGGTGCGCGGTGACGGCAACGGTCAGCACGATGCCGAGCCGCACATCCGTGAGGAACGTGGCAGCCACCAGAATTCCGGCCAGCAGGTTGTGCAACGTGGTACCGATCAGGATCAGAGTACCGGCTGCCTGGGTACGCAAGTGATCGTGATCGGGGCTGCCTTCGTGACTATGATGCCAGAAGGCCAGTTTCTCCAACAGGAAAAAGCCCAGCACGCCCAATGCTACTGCCAACCCGACGTTCTGAACCTGGGTCGAGCCGCCCTCTTTGATCGCTTCCGGCAAAAGGTCGAGGAACGCCGCGCCCAGCAATGCACCGATCGCAAAGCTGACGAGTTTCGGTATCAGCAACCGGCGAGTGTGGTCGGGAAATACCAGCAGTAAGGATGCCACTATTGCGCTCAGCACAGCGCCGACGAGTGTCGCTGGTACGATCCACAGCAGGATTTGAGCATGCATAGTGGACATCCATTTGGCTGACGCGAGGCCTTAATTCTTGCAGACCGGCGCACCCTTTCATAGTCCATTCAGTGCCTGCGTCGATTCCGGCAGCGTACAATCCCGCGCCTCGCGCTGATAACCGTCCACTCAACTGGTAAAGCCCAAGACCGTGATACGCATCGAATCACTCTCCCTGCAACGCGGCGCCAAGGCCCTGTTCATACAGGCCAGCGTCACTCTTAACCCCGGTGAGAAGATCGGCTTGATCGGTGTGAACGGCGCGGGTAAATCCACACTCTTCGATCTGCTGCGCGGCGTGTTACATGCAGACGGCGGTGAGCTGTCGGTGCCGCAGAACTGGCGCATCGCGCACGTGATGCAAGAGGTACCGGCAGTCGATCGCTCGGCACTCGACTATGCGCTGGACGGTGATACCCGTCTGCGCAGCATCGAAGCACGCATCGCGGCTGCACACCGCAACCACGACGGGTTGGCCGAAGCGCAGGCGCATATCGAATTTGCCGATGCGGATGGCTACACGGCACCGGCACGTACCGAAGCGCTGTTGCTGGGTCTGGGCTTCACGCTCGAGCAGACGCGGCTACCGGTAGCGAGTTTCTCCGGCGGCTGGCGCATGCGCCTGAACCTGGCGCAGGCGCTCATGTGTCCTTCGGACCTGCTGTTGCTGGATGAGCCCACCAACCATCTGGATCTGGACGCCATCGTCTGGCTAGAAACCTGGCTGCAGCGCTATGCCGGCACACTCATCACCATCTCCCACGACCGCGAGTTCTTGGATGCTATCTGCGATGTCACCCTGCACATCCACGATCACAGACTGCAACGCTACAGCGGTAACTACAGTCAGTTCGAGATACAACGTGCCGCACAACTGACATTGCAGCAGGCGGCCTTCGAGAAAAAGCAGAAGCACATCGATCATCTGCAGAGCTACATCGACCGTTTCCGTTACAAAGCCAGCAAATCACGCCAGGCCCAGAGCCGCATCAAGGCGCTGGAAAAGATGGAGCGCATCGCACCGGTACATGCCGCATCCGAATTCAGCTTCAGTTTCCGTGCACCCAAGGCAGCACCCGATCCGATGCTGGCACTGGAGGATGTGGCCTGCGGATACCACACCCATAGCGGCGAGCACACCGTACTCAGTGATGTGAACCTGTCCATCCAGAACGGCCAGCGCATCGGCCTGTTGGGCGCCAACGGCCAGGGTAAGTCCACGCTGGTCAAGACGCTGGCCGGCGTGCTTGCGCCACTCACCGGCGAGATGCGCTCGGGCAAAGGCCTGCAGATCGGCTATTTCGCCCAGCACCAACTGGAGACCTTGCATCCTGAAGCCTCACCACTGCTGCATCTGCAACGCATGGCGCCCAGGGTGCGCGAGCAGGAACTGCGCGATTTCCTCGGATCCTTCAACTTCCGCGGTGAGATGGCGACCTCGCCGGTGGGGCCGTTCTCGGGTGGCGAGAAGGCGCGCCTGGCGCTGGCGCTCATCATCTGGCGGCAACCCAACCTGCTGCTGCTGGATGAGCCCACCAACAATCTCGACCTGGAGACCCGCCATGCCCTGACCCTGGCACTGGCGGAGTTTGAAGGCACTCTTATATTGGTATCCCACGACCGTTTCCTGCTACGCGCCACGACCGAGCAGTTCATGCTGGTGGCGCATGGCGGGCTACAAGCCTTCGATGGTGATCTGGATGATTACCGTGGCTGGCTCATCACGCAGACCACAGAGAAACGTGCAGCAGTACAAGGCAATAATAGAGGTGACACGTCCAGCACAAACCGCAAGCAACAACGGCGTGCCGAAGCCGAAGAACGCCAGCAGCTCGCGCACCAGCGCAAGCCGCTGCTCAAAGAGCTCGTGCGTCAGGAACAGGCATTGGAGAAATTGACTGCGGAAAAGGCACGGTTGGATGCCGTACTGGCAGATGCGCTTACCTATAGCGAGTCGAATAGTCCATTACTGGCTGAAAGCCTGAAAAGACATGCTCAGGTTGTTGCCGAGCTTGAAGACGTGGAAACACTTTGGATGGAAACGCAGGCACAGCTGGAAAAATTCACTTGATCGGCTGTTACCCGAAGCTTTCCCGATTTGTTCTGATCATTGAATCAGGAAACGAGCCAGATCAAGGTGGCCATGCGACCACATTCGCCGTCCCGCCGGTAGGAAAAGAAACGCTCACGCTCTGTGTAGGTGCAAAATCCGCCGCCGTAGATATGCCGGATACCCGCTTGCCTCAGCCGCTGGCTGGCCAGCAGGTACAGGTCGCACCGCCATTTGCCGGTGGTTACGGGTTCAAAGGCCTGCTCCGCCTGTGGCTGATCTTGCAAAAGCGCAACACGCACTTCCTCACCCACTTCATATACTGATGGTCCAATGGCTGGGCCCAGCCAAGCGAAGATATCGTCCACGGGTGTACGCATGGCCGCGACTGTGGCTTCCAGTACGCCGGCAACCATGCCGCGCCAGCCTGCATGTGCAGCAGCTACGGTCTGGCCGGTGCGCTCGCAGAATAATACCGGCAGGCAATCGGCGGTCATGACGACACAGCATTCATCAGTGGATTGTGTGATGGCCGCATCCGCTGTGAGCGACTGCTTAGGATCATCATCATTCAAATGCGCTACATGCGCGCTATGTGTTTGTTTTAACCAGTGTGGTTGTTTATGTAGATTAAGCGCGGCACACAAACGCCGCCGGTTTTCGGCAACTGAATCGGGTGCATCACCCACATGCGTACCCAGATTCAGTGAAGCGTATACGCCGGTGCTCACGCCGCCCTGACGGGTGGTACTCGCGGCGCGTACCGCTGCTGGCGCTGGCCAATCGGGAACAATCCATTCAGCGCGCATGGCTGGGATGCCGGCGTAAATCCAGAGCCAGCGCATGCAGCAGACGCTGCATATCATCAGGTAGCGGCGCTTCCCAGCGCATGAATTTGCCGGTCGCCGGATGCGCGAGCCCAAGCTGGCGCGCGTGCAAAGCCTGGCGCTTGAAGCCGCGTAACTCTTCACTCAGGCTGACGGTTGCATCCGCAGGAATCATCAACCGCCGTCCGTAGACTGGATCACCCACCAACGGATAATGGATGTGGGTCAAATGCACGCGAATCTGATGGGTGCGCCCAGTTTCAAGCTGTACTGATATATGCGTATGCGCGCGGTAGCGCTTGATGACGCGATAGTGGGTCACGGCTAGACGCCCGCCTGCGCGCACGCTCATGCGCTTGCGGTCGATACCGTGACGTGCGATGGGAGCATCCACGGTGCCGCCGCCGGTCATGAGGCCGTTCACGACGGCTTCGTATTCGCGTTCGAACTGGCGGGCTGCGAGTGCCGCCACCAATTTGGTATGAGCTTGCAGGG
>JBAWFD010000102.1:0-1599 GCA_049591615.1 Gammaproteobacteria bacterium
AGAGCAACCCAAATCCTGGACTTTCTCATCGCCCATCCGACACAGGGTTTCACGCTCTCCCAAATCGCTCGAGCAAACGACATCAACGTGGCGACCGCTCGCACTGTCTTGGCGGTACTGACCGACGCCGGCTACGTGGTCCGTCAGGATTCGAACAGAACATTTGCGCTCGGCCCCCTCTTGGTTGCGGCCGGGAGCGCCGCTCTCGAGCGCTACCCCGCGGTGGAAGTGGCCCGTGAAGAGATCAAGCGGGTGAGCCGCGAGTTCGGCGTCGAACTCCTCCTCACAGTGGCGGCGGGAGACGACATCGTGGCCGTAGCGAGAGCGGGGCGAGCGCACCCGCATGGCATCGACGTCGGCCGCCGCGTGCCGCTGGTTCCCCCGCTCGGGGCAGTCTTCACCGCTTGGAGTTCCCAAGAGGAGATTGAGACGTGGGCCGCGCGTGCCGGAGAAGGTGACCCAGCTGAGACCGGGCGATATAGGAGAATCCTCGAATCGACAGCCAACCGTGGATATTCGGTCGCGTTGCGGGTCCCGGAGGCCGACAACATCGTGAGTGACGCGATCGCCGCTGTCGCCGACCACCCGGCGAGCCGAGGTGAATTCCGGCGTGCGGCTTCCGGGCTCGCCCGCGTGAACTACCACCTCGAGGGTCTCGAGGGCGAAGGGCCGTACCGGGTCCTCATGATTGCGGCGCCGGTTTTTGACGCCGAAGGCCGGACGCTTCTCGCCATTTCCCTGTTTGATCTCCCCGCCCCGCTCAGCGCGACGAAGGTTGCTGAATGGGGTGCTCGACTCCGAGACGTGGGATTAGGTATCACGCGGGCGACTCGAGGGGAACCTCCCGCCATTCCGATATCGGAACTGCGTGCACAGCGCGTGACGCAGACGAACCACGACGACTGAGGAGGCACAGTGGAAGATCAGCGCGATCCCCTACTCATACCGGACCTTCCGCCACGTCGTCCCGGCACCCCTGCCGCGAGGGAACTTCAGGCGCTTCGCTCCATGATTGCGGCCGCACTCGACCCCTCCCCTTCCGGGGCCGCCGAAGACGAGCTGACGTTGGGCCAGGTGCCGTGCGTGATCTGCGAGGTGGCGGATCCGCAGGCAACCCTTCTGTGGTTCCACGGGGGCGGGTTCCGGCTGGGCTCGGCTCGCCAGTCGAAGGCGTTCGGGGAGCGACTGGCAAGAGCAACCGCCGCACGCGTCGTCCTCGTCGATTACGCACTGGCGCCAGAACGACCCTTTCCAGCGGCGCTGCACGACGCCTTCGCTGCATTCAAAGGGGCTCGAGCCCGTTGGCCTGGTGCCTTCATCCTGGGAGGAGACTCAGCTGGCGGTGGCCTGGCTACTGCATTGACTGTGGCCATGGAGGGGGCCGGCAGTGAGTCTTCGGGCGGGGTGGTACTCCTCTCACCCTGGTGCGACCTCACGGTGTCTGCCCCCAGCTACACCGTAAACGCCTCGACAGATCCGCTCTTCTCTGCCGCGTCTGCCACCGAAGCGGCAGCTCTGTACCTCCAAGGCTGGGACGCTCACGACCCCCTCGTCTCTCCGGTACTCGCCCGGATTACCCGGTTCCCCTCGACACTGATC
>JBAWFD010000103.1:0-1933 GCA_049591615.1 Gammaproteobacteria bacterium
CGTCGTGCCGGTGGCCTACGAACTGCTGACCCGCGAAGTGATCGTGCGGGCGCTGGGCGGGCTGGGCATCGGGGAGATGAACAAGGCCCTGCGCGAATACCCCGACACGGCCGTCGTGCTGGTAGACCCCATCAGCCGCGATGGCCCCGGCTGGCTGGGGCGCCTGGACCTGCCCTACGGCGTCACCGCCGGGGAGGTCAGCGAGAAGCGGGAAAAGCTCGCCTCCGGTTTGCGGCGCCAGCTCGGCTGCGTGTGGCCCGAAACCGACCACAAGCGCCACCCCGGGGCGCTGAACCTGTTCGTCGCCGATGAAGACATGACCACCGCTGACCAGCCGCCCTGGCCGCTGACCCGCCGCGGCGCCGCCGACATGTTCGCCCCCGTGGCGTTCGGCACCGACCCTCGGGGCCGCGTGGTCACCATCACGCTGATGTTCGTCTCGATCATCATCGGGTCCATCCCGCGGATGGGCAAGACGTTCCTGCTGCGCTTGCTCCTGCTCATCGCCGCCCTGGACGTGCGCGCCGAGCTGCACGTTTACGACCTGAAGGGCACCGGGGACCTGGCGCCGCTGCGGCAGGTCGCGCACCGCTACCGGGCCGGGGACGACCCCGAAGACATCGAGTACCTGGTGGCCGACTTCCGCAAGCTGCGCACCGAGATGCGCCGCCGCACCAAAGTCATCCGCCAGCTCGCGGACGAGCACCCCGAGCTGTGCCCCGAGAACAAGGTCACCCCGCACCTGGCCGCTGACCGGCGGTACGGACTGCACCCGATCGCTGCCGCGGTCGATGAGTGCCAGGTGATGTTTGAGCATCCTGTCTATGGCCCCGAGCTGGAGGACATCTGCACCGACCTGGTTAAACGCGGCCCGGCGCTCGGCATCTTGCTCATCTTGGCCACGCAGCGCCCGGACGCCAAGTCCATCCCCACCGGCATTAGCGCGAACGCCGTGCTGCGGTGCTGCCTGAAGGTCATGGGCCAGGTCGAAAACGACATGGTGCTCGGCACGTCGGCCTACCGCAACGGGGTGCGGGCCACGATGTTCTCCTTCGAGGACAAGGGCGTGTTCTACTTCTCCGGCGAAGGCCAGGCCCCCCGCATCATGCGCGGCCAGAAGTTCGACACCCCCGCTGCCACCGCCGTGGCCGCCCGCGCCCGCGTCATGCGCCAGGCCGCCGGGCGGCTGACCGGCTACGCGCTCGGTCACGACAACGACGAACCGGCCCGCTCGTTCGCCGCCGACGTGCTCGCCATCTTCGGCGAGGACGACAAGCTGTGGCGCGAGACGATCGCCGACCGGCTCCGCGGCGCGCTGCCCGCGGTGTACGCCGACATCACCGCCGATGCGGTCGCCAGCCAGTTGCGCGCGGTCGGGGTTGAGGTCAAGCCGGTGCGCGAGCGCGGCAAGCAGCCGCTGCGCGGATGCGAGAAGACCGCCGTCGCTGCGGCCATGGAGCACGGCGATGCGTAACGCGAGCCCCGGCATGCGTAACGCCAGCGCAACAGCCGCTGACCAGCGCAACCAGCGCGCGGCCGTTACAGCCGTAACACGACTCACCCCCGCTGACCTGAACTGTTGCGCTGTAACGGCCCGCGGCGCCGCTCCGGGCTTCGGGCGGGGGGATGGGGGTGCGCGGCGGTGACCTGGCGCCCGCAACTAAACGCCGTCTGCGGGCGGTGCGGCAAGCCCCGCGGCCTGCGCCACGTGTGCATCTCCTCCCGCAACCGCAAAGCCACGGTCAAGGTAAAGGTCGGCTTCGGCACCTGCCCGCGGTGCCGCAAACCGCAGGGCAACCCGCTGACCCACACCTGCCACCCCCGCTCCGACTTCAAGCGCCGCAAAGCCCGCCACCAGAAGCAACAACGGGCCAAGGCCCGCAAGCAGCGGCAGAAAAACGCCCACGACTACCAGGCATGCAACGACACCAAC